>NZ_LUUG01000117.1 GCF_001644035.1 Methylomonas methanica | reverse complement strand
AACGGCAACAGCCCCTAGAATTCAAAATTTTTTGCGCCTAGCCCCAACACCTAGAACCATAAGAACATGACTTTGCCCGGCAACTCTTCACCACTCTCTGCGTTTAGACATCGAAAATGAGCCTGGAAAATGCCTCTAAAAAGCTCACGTTCGCTTTTTGCACTTACAACCGCGCGAAAAGACTGGAGAATCTAGTCTCGGCGATGCGCGCACAATCTTGCCCAATTCCATTTGAAATTCTTGCTGTCGATAACAATAGTAGCGACACGACAAGCGATGTATTGAAGCAACTTCAGCAACTGCCCGGCCCAACGCTTCGCTGGGTGCATGAGCCCAACCAAGGCATAGTCGCAGCGCGTAACAGAGCTATACAAGAGGCAATCGATTCAGACATTCTGGTGTTTATTGACGACGACGAACTACCATTAAGCGGACTCTTGGAAACAGTTGTACACGCATGCCTTAGCGAAGGCGCAGAATGTGTTGGTGGACGAATCGATATAGACTTTACAGACCATAAGCGTCCAGAATGGCTTGACGACGAATTATTGGGGTTTCTAGGCGCGCTGGATCACGGCAAACAAGCTTTTTGGATAGAAGACAGCAGCACACCGGTTTGGGCCGGCAACATTGCATATAACGTGGCGATATTCCGAAACGATCCGGCATTACGCTTTGATCGACGGTATGACCGCAAAGGCAAAACCATAGGAGGAGGCGAAGACGTGATGATGTTTAATGTCCTGCTCCAGCAAAGACGCCGGATACGTTACCGCCCTGACATGGCAATACTTCATGCCGTCGAACCATGGCGACTCCGGCGGCAATATTTTCTAGAAGTGCATTTTCTGGCCGGCTATCGTGGCGCAGTTAATGATTTTCCCGTTTATCACCGCACCTATCTGGGCATACCGCCATTCTTAATCGCGCAAATTATCCGCCAATACTGGCAATGGCTTGCATTGGCATGCACTGCAAAACATAGCCTACGCCAAGCAATGAATGTCAGTTATTCTCTCGGGCAAATATGTGGCTGTTTTTCACGTTGGAAAAATAAAAAATTAATAAATAATTAAATTAAGCCGATATTTAAAAGCTTAATTGAATGCAATCTAACCTACTAAATTAAACTCCGTGCGCGACATAGTTGTTCTTATTTTCCTGTTATGCTGCATAGTTGCCGCGATAAAAAAGCCATGGTGGGGGGTGCTATCGTTAGCAATATTCAGCTATTTGAATCCGCATGCCTATGCCTGGGGAGCAGTACGTTCGCTACCGGTGTACTACGTGTTATTCTTGGTGGTTGTTGTCAGCACATTCAACACTAAAGATAAACAGCCCATCCCTAAAGATTGGCGCATTTCTACTTTTATAACGCTTTGGTTCTATTTCATATTTACCACAACTCAAGCACCGTTGCAGGACGTTTCTTGGAGCAAATTTTTGTTTGTCTCTAAAATATTCGTACCGTTCTATTTCACATGGGTTCTGATCAATACCAGAGAAAAACTTTATTATTTGATTTCCACCATAGGCGCCTCCATCGGCGTAGTTGCGGTTAAAGGCGGTGTATTCGCCATATTAACCGGCTTCGGTCATCGCGTTTACGGACCACCCAGCACGCAATTCGAAGATAACAATTTATTTGCCGTCGCGATGCTTATTGCAGTTCCCCTTCTATTGATTTGGGAAAAAGAATTACAGAAGAACTGGCTAAAAAAGGGAATATTACTATCTATTCCTATTATCTATGCAGCCTCCTTGTCATCATGGTCTCGAGGTGCGCTACTCACCATGATTGCCCTGACGTTTACGCTGATCTCAAACAGCAAGCGTAAACACATGATGATCCCATTGGTAATCGGCGGCACGTTTTTCGTCATTCCCTATTTACCTGAAGAATGGTTCGGACGTATGCACACCCTGGAAACGTATGAGGAAGATTTATCCGCCATGTCACGAATTGAGGCATGGACAGATGGCTGGAACTATGCGCTTAGCCACCCATTCACTGGCGCAGGATTCGATGGCTGGATATATGTCACCATGCGGGACTGGCATAGTTCCTATGTGGAAATGCTTGCGGAACATGGCTTTATCGCATTCGGGTTATGGATTTCTTTAATACTGGGTAGTGTTTTCGGCTTAACCAGTTTATCTAGACAGGCTAAGCAAGTAGAAGGCATGGAGTGGGTGCGCCACTACAGCCTGATGATCAGAACCTCGATAATTTGTTATATGGTTGGGACCGCTTTCCTCGGTTTATCTTACTGGGATTTGATTTATCATTTAGTATTCATATCCATGTTAATTAAAAAATTCGCATTGCAAGAGTTTTCAGAAAAAGCACGAATAAATGAACAGCAGTACAAAAATAACTCGAAAAATAACAACCTTATCACCAATCGCATTAATCCAATCGAATAAATAGAGATGGAAAAAATACAGGTGTCTCTCTACGGCTCTTCTGTTGCTGCATTACTTTGCACTATTACGCTAATTTTTCTAACCTTACATAATTATTCCCGCACCGGACCCGGCATCCAAAAAGAAATTGAAAAAAAATTTGGATACTATGTGGTTTTCGCTCTCTCCAGATTAGCTTTATGGTTATTTGCCATATTTTTTCTAACATCTTTACCCGGCTCTGTTACAGCTTATTCGCTATCAAAGTTTACCGCATTGGTACATTTTGACTTCGTCACAGACTTAATCAGCTGCCTAATATCAACCACCTTAGTTACAACTTACTTTTTTTTACATCAACTCCTATATACGCCGGGCACCATTCAACTATCTTTCCAGTATAGATTTTCCAGATTGTTTATTATATGGAAGATATTATCCCCCGCACTAATAACCGGCATAAAATTTTCATTAATTTTATTGCTGGCTATAACATCCGCAATTGCCCTGTTTTTCGCTATCGAAGAAAATGATACGCCACTAGTGATCTATGTATTAGCCTTGGCTGTTTTATATGCTTACATCTATTACGCGACGATTAGTAACGAACCGGCTATCGCTAAAGCCGTGACCCAAACAAAACCCAACGTAATTATGATAGGTTCCGATACATTGCGCCATGACAGACTGGGCGGCAGTAACTATCACAGAAACCTTACCCCCAACATTGATAAATTAAGCGCGGACGGCTTACGACTCTATAAATGCATTACCCCTGTCGCTAGAACCGCGCCAAGTATTGCATCTCTATTTACCGGACTATGGCCTCATAACCATAAAATTCGGGATAATTATCCATCGCTGGCCGACTGTAAATTGCCGCAACCCTCTTTAATCGACATATTGAACGAGCACGGTTACTTGACGGCATCCATCTCCGATTGGTGCGGAGCAGATTTTGCAAAATTAAGTTTTAACTTTAAGGAAATCTCCGTCGCTGAAGATCAATGGAATATAAAACTGCTACTAAGGCAAGGCCCGTCTTTAATAAGAAACGTATTGTCCTTATTCACCAATAATGCATTAGGAAAACGCTTCTTACCCGAGTTCTATTATCTGGCTGGCGTACCCTTGACCGGGAGCTTGGGCCGCGAATGCCGCCAACTAATTGCCCGTTCGGCGAAAAACTCGCAGCCCTTTTTTATTAATTTGTTCACTTCGGCTACTCACGTTCCGTTTAATTCGGAGTATCCCTATTACAACCTATTTACCCCAAAAGACTATAAAGGTGAATCGCGGTTTATTATGACCAGACTCGCCTCGGCGGAAGAAATTATCAAAAAACAGGAAAAAAGCTCGGATTTTTTCGACATCCCGCAAATCATTAATTTATATGACAGCTGCGTCAAACAGTTCGATGATGAAGTTGGAAAAATAATTGATTATATTGAAAAGTCCAATCTATCCGATAATACCATCGTAATCATATATAGCGATCATGGTGCGGATTTTTTTGAAACTGGATGCTGGGGACAAGGCAACACATTGGTGGGGGACGACCCTAGCGGCAGAATTCCATTGGTGATAAAAGGCCCTGGCGTACCTATTGGTGTAAACTTTAAGCCGACTACCCGCTCCATAGACGTAATGCCAACTTTGTTAGATTTGTTGAATATACCTATTCCAACAAATCTGGACGGCGTTAATTTGATCCCCTATGTGAAAGCGCAGAAATCGCCGGAGCTTTTTGCCTTTCAAGAAACAGGCATTTGGCTGGGAAAAATACCCGGTTTACATCCCGACCAAATTTTATATCCCAATATTGTTGAATTACTCGATATTCCGGACAAAAAATCCGGGACCCTGGTAGTCAATGAAAAACATTATCCTACGGTAATCCGAGCGAAGAGCCGCTCCATACAAAACGAAAAGTGGAAACTAATATATATAGCGACTTATACAAAGCCTGTTTATCAGCTTTATGATTTGGAAAACGACCCATATCTGGATGTCATAGAGTCTCATCCCGATATATTTGCCGCGCTTAAAAAGCTATTGGATAGCCACATTGAAAGTGACCCATTGTTTAAATCTAGTCATTAAAATAAAAAGCTGTTGCACAGTTTAAAACTGTACATTCCGACTATCAAAAATTATTCACTGATAGTACTCAAGATACCAAGCAACAAACCGTTCGATACCCTGCTCTATAGAAGTATTGGGTTTATACCCTACATCGGCTACCAGCGCTTCTACATCTGCGAACGTATCGGGGACGTCGCCAGGCTGCAACGGCAATAGATTTTTCTCGGCAGTTTTGCCGAGAAAGCGTTCCAAGGTTTCGATATAAGATAACAATTCCACTGGATTCTGATTGCCAATATTGTAGACCCGCCAAGGTGCTTTACTGGTACCAGGATCAGGCTTCGCCCCACTCCAGTCTGGATTCGGCGAGGCGTTATGATCCATAGTACGAATCACACCTTCGACAATATCGTCTATATAAGTGAAGTCGCGCCGATGCTTACCGTAATTAAATACATTGATTTTCTCGCCATTTAAAATGGCTTTGGTGAACAAAAACAATGCCATGTCGGGACGACCCCACGGACCATACACAGTAAAAAAGCGCAACCCCGTAGTGGGCAATTGATATAAATTGCTGTAGGTGTGCGCCATCAGCTCATTGGCTTTTTTTGACGCCGCATACAAGCTCAAGGGATGATCTACATTGTCATGCACGGAAAACGGCATCGATTCGTTAGCGCCGTAAACCGAACTGCTAGAGGCATACACTAAGTGCTCCACCTGATTATGCCGACAGCCTTCCAATATATTGATAAAACCAACGATATTGCTATCGATGTAGGCATGCGGATTCTCGATTGAATAACGTACACCAGCCTGAGCAGCCAGATTAACTACTTTTTGCGGCTGGTGCTTTTTGAATAGCGCATCCATGCCGGCTCTATCGGCAATATCCAGCCGTACATCGGTATAGCCGGCAAAATCCTTGATCCGATCTAAGCGACTCAGTTTCAGGTTAACATCGTAATAGTCGTTGAGATTGTCCACACCAATGACTTCGTCACCACGCTCCAATAATCTCAGCGCCAAATGATTGCCTATAAAACCGGCGGTGCCGGTCACCATAATCTTCATTTTTTAGAGCCTTGCGTCTGTTTGATCCGTAGGAAACAAGTATTTGAGGTCATACACAATGGTCTGCGGCGTGCCTAGGGCTCTAATGTCCGAAATTGCCATCTTTTTGAATTGATCATGAGCCACAGCAAGAATGATCGCATCGTATTTTCCCGCTACCGGCTTAACCACCGGTGTAATACCGTATTCGTGTTTAGCCTCCTCGGCATTAACCCAAGGATCGTAAACCTCGACATTGACACCATAAGTCTTCAACTCGGCAATGATGTCCACCACCCGAGTGTTGCGAATGTCCGGGCAGTTTTCCTTGAAGGTCAAGCCCATGATCAACACATTAGCTTCCTGGACATGTACACGTTTCTTCAGCATCAACTTTACTAATTGCGACACTACGTATACACCCATACCGTCGTTGATACGACGGCCGGAGAGGATGACTTCCGGGTTGTAACCGATAGCTTGGGCTTTATGGGTTAAATAGTAAGGATCCACACCGATACAGTGTCCACCGACTAAACCGGGCCGAAACGGCAGAAAATTCCATTTAGTGCCCGCAGCCAGCAGAACTTCCTCGGTATCTATTCCCAGTTTGTTGAAAATCAAGGCCAGTTCATTGATCAAGGCAATGTTGACGTCGCGCTGGGTGTTTTCAATAACTTTGGCAGCCTCGGCGACCTTGATACTGCTGGCTTTATGCGTACCGGCAGTAATGATACTTTTATATAAAGCATCTACTTTTTCGGCTATTTCAGGCGTAGAACCCGAGGTAACTTTCAGAATATTGGTGACGCGGTGTTGCTTGTCGCCAGGATTGATACGTTCCGGGCTGTAACCGACGTAAAAGTCCCGATTGAACGTCAAACCCGACACTTTTTCCAGAATCGGCACGCAAACTTCTTCGGTTGCGCCAGGGTAAACAGTGGATTCATAAATGACGATGTCACCGGCTTTGATAACCTTACCCAGCAAATCGCTGGCTTTTTGCAGCGGCGTCAAATCCGGTTGTTTGTGTTCATTGATTGGTGTGGGGACTGTGACTATATAAACCGAACAATCGGCTATATCTTGTAAATCGGCGCTATACGTCAACAATTTGGCGTCGGCTAACTCTTCTTCACTAACCTCCAGGGTATGGTCGCGACCTGCGCGTAATTCCTGAATACGGTGCTGATTAATATCGAAACCTACGGTTTGGTATTTTCGCCCAAACTCGACGGCTAGCGGCAACCCCACGTAACCAAGCCCAATCATGCCGATTTTAATGTTATCTAACATCTAGTAAATCCTCCTCCGCCCCGCTCTGAGTTTTAATGACATTGAATTACTTTTTAACTATGCAGCCCCATGCCGTCAACCAGGCTTGCGCCTGATAACTTTCCGCCGTTTTCGGCAAGTTGCCGCTCAACACCATCGCCAAGGTATGATTGATAATGCCGAAGAAATAAGTGTAGGCTAATAACGGGTCCAGCGCCTTCATCTCGCCGTCTTTGACGCCGTTCTGAAAAATCCGCTTTATTTTGGTAAATGCAGGCGTTTCCAGCAAGGGCTTAGGTTCCGCCAAAAACTCTTCGCTCTTTACAAATAACAAAAACTCGACAATTTCCGGGGCGTCGTCGGTTAATTTGAATAGTAAATCGACTATTTCCCGCAATTGCTCGGCAGCTTTACGATTCCGGCGGCGAATATCGTCAATCGATATGCTCAGACTATCCAGAATATTTTCGTATAAGGCTTGCGCAATGGCTTGCTTGGTTTTGAAATGCTGACTAATGCCGGTACTGGTTGTTATACCGGCCGCATCTTTGATATCGGTTAATGAGGTATTGAAATATCCCTTCTTGGCAAACAGCTTTAAAGCGGCCTGCAACACTTCATCCTGACTGATAGTTTTATTCGGTTTATTTTCTAGTTCTAATTCTTGTTCCATGCTCTTATATACAGCTTTACCTGCTGTTTACTCTCTGTTGTGGCAGTATCGATACTGCTTTTATTATTCGTTGATGGTGGAGAACGCCGCGACCAGATAATTAACCATAGACCATAAGGTTAAAATCGCCGACAAGTATAACAACCAGTAACCCATGGTATTGATAGGCAGGCCTAATAAATCATCCCGATAAAGCAACAAACTGACTGCCGTCATTTGCGCCGTAGTTTTCCATTTTCCCAACTGCGAAACCTTGACTTTGGCTCGCTGGCCGATCTCGGCCATCCATTCTCGCAGCGACGCAATCGCAATTTCCCTACCGATAATGATAGCCGCCGGTACCGCAAGATAAGGATTGCCCTGCGCCTGCACGACCAATACCAGCACAAACGCCACCATCAATTTGTCAGCTACCGGATCCAGGAAGGCGCCGAACGCAGTTTGCATATTCATTTTTCTGGCCAGATAACCGTCCAGCCAATCGGTGAAACCGGCAACCAAAAATATCGCAGTGCAAGCCAGATTGGAATATTGCCAAGGCAAATAAAACACAACGGCCAACAAAGGAATGAGGGCGATCCGTAACAGGGTTAAATAGGTCGGAATGGTGAATCTAATGGCCATCTTGATGGTGAAATGTATCGTAAATTCGCTGCGCTAATTGTCGGCTAATGCCATCTATACTGGCTAAAGCATCCACACCCGCGCTGGACACACCCTGTAACCCGCCAAACTGTTTCAGCAAAACCTGTCTTCTTTTCGGCCCCAGTCCGGCAATATCTTCCAGTACCGATTGTTTGTTAACCTTGCCGCGCCGCTGTCTGTGTCCGGTTATCGCAAAACGATGCGCTTCATCGCGTATCTGTTGAATCAATAACAGGGCCGCAGCACCCGGTGTCACGTCCAGGGGTTGCCGATTACCGACCAGAATAATTTTCTCCATTCCGGCTTTGCGATCAGGGCCCTTGGCGACGCCGACTATCATAACATCGTTTATCTCCAATTCAGCCAAAGCCTTTTCCGCCTCAGCGACTTGGCCTTTGCCGCCGTCTATTAAAAGGATGTCCGGCGCTGGATGCTCGCCATTCTTCAAGCGGCTAAAGCGTCTAAAAACCGCCTGATGAATCGCCGCATAGTCATCGCCGGCGGTAATGCCTTCGATATTAAAGCGCCTATAATCCGATTTCACCGGCCCTTCTCTATCGAACACCACGCAAGACGCCACAGTCTGTTCGCCTTGGGTATGACTAATATCAAAACACTCCAAGCGACTTGGCGTAGTTTCGCAGCCCAGTTCTTGCTGCAAACTGATAAAGCGCCCTTGCAAGCCCTGCCGATCTGCCAACCTGGCGTTAAGCGCACTGTCGGCATTGGTCATCGCCATTTGCAGCCATTTCATCCGCTCGCCGCGGACATTATTGGCAATTGCTACCGCATGCTTAGCCTGCTCGCCCAAAACCTCGGCCACCAAAGCCGATTCCGGCAAGGCATGACTGACGATCAATTCATGAGGTACTGTTTTGTCCAAATAATATTGGGCGATGAAAGCCTGCAATATTTCCTCGGGCTGATTTTCATCGCCGATTTTTGGAAAAAACTGCCGGTTACCCAAATGCTGACCGTTGCGGATAAAAAACACCTGTACACAAGCCGCGCCGTTTTTCGCCGCACACGCGACAATGTCCACATCGCCTTTTTCACCTTCCACGCAATGTTTTTCCAACACCGCACGCAAACGGGCGATTTGATCGCGATAAGCGGCAGCCTGCTCGAACTCCAACTGAGCGGCGGCAGTTTCCATTTTGCCCACCAAACGATCAATCAGTAGGCCGCCCTGCCCCTCAAGAAACAAAATAGTATTTTCCACATCGGCAGCATATTGCTCTTTACTAACTAGTCCCACGCAAGGCGCCGTGCAACGTTCAATCTGATGCTGAAGACAAGGCCGAGAGCGGGCGCTGTAATATGAATCTTCGCATTGCCGCACCGGGAAAATTTTTTGCAATAACTTCAAGGTTTCCTTCACCGCGCTGGCGCTGGGATATGGCCCGAAATATTTGCCACGGCGCTTCTTGGCCCCGCGATGAAAAGTCAGTTGCGGAAAATCGTGAAAGCTGGAAATGAACACATGGGGATAGGATTTATCGTCCCGCAAGCTGATGTTGTAGCGTGGCTTGTGGCGTTTGATCTGCTGGCTTTCCAGCAGTAAGGCTTCACCCTCCGTGTGAGTAACCGTTACTTCAATCCCGGCGACCTTTGCCACCATGGCCTGCTGTTTGGGCGAGGCGTTCTGACTTCTGAAGTAGCTGGAAACCCGGTTCTTCAGATTCTTGGCTTTGCCGATGTAAATGATCTCGCCTTTCTCATCCAACATCTTATAAATGCCGGGACGCTGGGTTAGCGTCTTCAGAAAGGTTTTGGCGTCAAAGTCGACAGGCTGAGTTTCAGTCACGGGCAGACAGCAAGTTTTGAATGGTTACAAACACCGCCGCCAGCATTTCCATGCTCAGGCGCTTGGTCTGCACGTTATAGCGGCTGCAATGGTAAGAACTGACTAAGGTCTTGCCGTCCGGCAATGCAAAGCTAACATGATGAGCAAATTTTGCCGCATTGCTTTTCAGGCCGTAAGCGCGCAACACGGCCTGATGGGCTATATTGCCCAAGGCCAATATGACCGAATGTTTCGGCAGGGTTTTAATTTCTGCGGCCAGATAAGGATTGCATTGTTTAATTTCTTCGCCGGTCGGCTTGTTTTGCGGCGGCAAACATTTCACTGCATTGGTAATCCGGCAATTGCTAAGTTGCAAACCGTCGGCTAAATTTACTGACTCCAATTGATTGCTGTAACCGAAATCGTACAAAGCCTGATACAGCAACAAGCCGGCATAGTCGCCGGTAAAAGGTCTGCCGGTGGCGTTTGCGCCGTGCATACCCGGTGCCAAGCCAACAACCAGCAAGCGCGCTTCCGGATCACCGAACGGTGATACCGGTAAGGCGTGATAAGCGGGATATTTCGCCTTCACTTCGCAAAGAAATCCACTTAACCGCGGGCATGCCTTGCAGTCTTGTTTGAAATATGATGAATAAGACATATAACGATAGAGGCTGAAATTATCGGAATTTTACCTGAGCTCAAGATTTCTTGCGTCGCTCAGCTTGGTTATTGTTCCCGCCCATCGCTATCGCTGCTCCTGCGCTCGGCGGAATGACCGCCGCTAGGAATTTAAGGGCCCGGTTAGCAACAAGCACTCTTAGCCCCGATTTTCCAATTCTAAATAGACAAATTTCAGAAATAGCTGGGTTGGAATACCACAAACACCAACGCCGGATGAACCTAAATGTTTGCTGTTTGAAGGAATTGTGGTATTTTCACAACATACTTAAAAATATTTGCAATTATCTTTGTTTTTTAAAGCCTATTTTTAATTTCCGACCTTATCAGTTCGTTCCCAAAAAGCAACGAATCATCAATTTCTCACAAGTAATGAAGGAGTCTTTATGTTTAAGAAAAGTTTACTGGCAATAGCCACGATAACGACGCTCGGCGCTATCTCGGCAGCACGAGCCGATGAGTTCCTTGACGACAGATGGTATGCAGCACCATTCGGCACTTTCGTGCAGCCGGGCGGCGATCGCAGTGCACATAGCGGTTGGGGTGGAGGCCTGGGCTTGGGAAAGATCATCAACGAACATTTGAACATCGAGGTCAGAGGTTTATACCAAAATCTGGAAGGCGCCAAAGCTAACGGCAACTGGGATTTGACCGGCGGCACGGTAGATGCACAGTACTACCTGTTTAGAGATAAATTTTCACCTTATGCAGTAATCGGCGTGGGCGGCATAAATTCTACGCACAATGGCGACAGCGGCGCGGGTTTCATCGGCGAAGCGGGTGCGGGTTTTACCTATGAACTGCACGATAATTTCTTGATCCGCAGCGACGTACGCTACCGCTATAACAACAATTTCAACGCCAAACTGCAACCTGGCACCGAAGAGTTTCATGACATGACGGTCAATCTGGGTTTCGTGATTCCATTCGGCGAGAAACCTAAAGCTGTGATTGCTAAAGCCGAGCCGACTCCTCCACCTCCAGCACCCATGCCGGCTAAACTCGATTGCTCGAAAATGGATGACGACAAAGACGGTGTAAATAACTGTGTGGATAAATGCCCGACTACATTACCGGGCGTTGAAGTCAGCATTTACGGCTGCTGGATCGTTGACGTTAAGTTCGATAACGACAAAGACGTGATCAAACCACAGTATTTCCCAAAACTGGATAAAGTCGTTGACCGTATTAAACAGTACCCTGATATGGCGTTTGAAGTGCAAGGCCATACCAGCAATACCGGCTCGTATAAACACAATCTAGACTTGTCGGAGCGCCGGGCGCTGGCGGTTAAGAAATACCTGACCAAAGGTACTCACAACCCCAATATCTCGTCTCATGGTTATAGCTGGGACAAACCGGTTGACACCAACGAAACCGAGGAAGGCCGCGCTAATAACCGTCGCGTGCAATTGGAAGTTGACGGCAAAGCGCAACAACCTTTGAAAAAATAAGAAGACCTGATCAATCTGATTGATTCAGAACCACAAAACCCGCCGAAAGGCGGGTTTTTTATGGCCTCTGCGCGCCACGAAGGTTAAATTTCACAGAAAAAATCAATCACAAACTCAATGCTCTAAATTCCGCGCTAGCACTTGAGCGCTGCCAGACCCGCTCAAACTCCTCGCGCAATGGCCGATTACGTGCCGGCAAGTTTGGACTCCAATGCCCCTCGAAGCGATTACCGAGTAAACGAAATAAATAACCGTCGCTATCATTAGTCACAAAAGCAGAGGCGTATTGCAAGTCCTCGGTTTCATCGGGTACCCGAATCAAAAAATACGACGGCAAACGCTGAGCCAATTCCACGACAGGATGAACCTGATTGCGCAGGCTAGTCGGGTCCTGAACGATGATCTGCACACTAGCGTTACGATTGCCGAGGGCAAACTGTTTTAGCGCCTCGACCAGGTCTTTTTGTCCATACAAGGCAAAATCCAGATCCCGACTGTAGATATAAATCTGCCGCCGGGCGGCCATTATCAATTGCTGGGTGGCGGCCGAGGTCGACTCGACTGTTTCCAGCCGGACGGCCTCGACGGAAACCTCACGGGCCGGTGGCATCGATCGCACCGATTGCTCACGCGGCTGCAACATAAGCCGGATAGCCTGATGCGGAATACCGGCTTCTCCAAACACTTCGCCTTCAGCGGCAAAGCCGAATCTTTGGTAGAACCCCAACGCAGACAGTTGCGCGTTGGCGGTAACACTGGTCAGCCCCAGGTTGCGGGCTTTGTCGATTGTTGCACGCAACAAAGACTCCCCGACACCTTGACCCCGCCATTCGCACAGAACCGCCATCCTCCCCACTTTGCCTTCCGGAGAGAGCCGACAAGTAGCGATGGGCCGGTAATCAAGATCCCGCACCAAAAAATGATGGCAATCCGGGTCGAGTTCGTCAAATTCCACCTCTAACGGTATTTGCTGTTCGACGACAAACACCAAATTTCGCACATACCTTATATCCTCAAAATCAACGGCGTAGCTGGCTGGTTCGAGATAACAGTTGGCGATTTGCATAGCGTTATAGAGGATGATTAAGGGGAGTGCTTAGTTTAGATACACTCTGCCGAAAATTCGACTCGGCAAGCCGATTATGATTGCCTACCCGATAAACCGGATTGCCGGGATAAAGACTCGCCGCTCACGCATCCCTTTTGATCTTCGACTGTAAATGCTCGGCAAGACGTTTCATCGCTTCGGACGAGTCGTCGGCCGCCAGGTGGACATTAATAATACTGGGCATACCGTGGTTATCCAGAGCATTAAGCAGAGCCTCTTCGAATTCAGCTTCCGTAGCTGCCTCGTAGCCCGCCAACGGACCGAAGAGTTCTCCCAAACGATCGAAGCGCCACGGATTAATATCGTTGAACGGACCTTCGAGAATACAGCGTTCCGTGCTGTAGCCGCCGTTGTTAAACACCACCACGATGGGATTTAAACCAAGGCGCGCGTGGGTGGACAGTTCGGTCCCGGTCATTTGAAAAGCACCGTCGCCAACCAAAATCAATGCCCGCCGATCCGGACGAGCGATTTGCGCACCGAGCGCGGCCGGTACGGCAAAGCCCATCGTGGTGTAAAAAGCCGAAGCCAGAAACTCGCTTTGCTCGTGGACACGTAGATCGATAGCGGCAAACAGGCAATCGCCGACATCGCACACCACGATCATGTCGTTGCTCAGCGCACTATTTAGCCTCTCAACCAATCGAGCTGTAGTAATTGGCCGGTCGGGCTCGGGAAACGCAATGCTTACTGGCGGCTCCAGGCTGGGAACCACTCCTTCTCCGCTGGATGTACCAACCGAGCCGGCCAAGGCACCGAGAAAATCTTCCAAGGCGATGCCAGGATAACGATGCGCGCTGATCACCACCTCGTTCAACGCGGCGCGGATGGTCGAGTGGGAATTTAGTTTTGCCGTGTAGATGCCGGTATCAATTTCATTCAAGGTCACGCCCAACATCAACAGCAAATCGGACTTTTCGACTCTGTCGCGCACTGCCTCAGAACTCATCGCACCTTCGTAAATCCCCAGGTAAGCTGGATGCCGCTCGGACATCACCGACTTACCGGTTAGCGTGGCAACCACGGGCAAGCCGGTACGTTCAACAAAATTGGCCAAAGCGCCTTGCAGCCCGCGTCGATGTAATTCGACACCCGCCACGATCATTGGCGACACGGCCTTGGATAACAGCGTCATGGTTTCGGCAATCGCTTCGGATAAAGCCGCTTGGTCACTGGTAAATTTTTCGACGGTCTCGGTCGGCATCGGATAGCCTTCCGCCATCACCAGATCGCGGGGCAGTTCGATGTAAACCGGCTTACAACAGCGGCGAGCGGCCTCGATGGCATGATCTATTTGCCGGAAGGCGATCACCGGATCGTTTAGTACCACCGACGCACAGCTAATGCGTTCGAAAATTTCCCGCTGGAACGTAAAAGGCCCAAAACGATGGTGAATTAACGGATCGTCTTTTTGCTCGCTGACGCCGGGTGCGCCGCTGATAAGCACCACGGGTGAAGATTCCGCGTAAGCACCGGCAATCGCATTGACCGTGTTCAATGCGCCGACACCGTATGTTACCGCCAGCGCCCCCATGCCGACGCAACGCGCATAGCCATCGGCCGCGAAGGCTGCCGAATCTTCCCTGGTAGTACCGATATGCCGAACCTGACTTTTTATCATCAGATCGTAAAATCCCAACACATAGTCGCCAGGCACGCCAAAGATGTCTTTTACACCGGCCTGATACAGGCGTTTGAGGAGGTATTGTCCAATCGTGTCGAATTTGGCAGTGCTCATAGCGCTTTGGAACCTCCGAATAGAATTAAACCGTGAGCACTGACGAGTAAATGATCAATGCCGCTCAACCGTTTTAACAGGACGATTAGGAGTCAATACTGCTAAGCCACATCTAAAAAGTCAACAGACATTCATAGCTCAACGAAATTTCAGCTACAAAAAAAGGGCCTTACGGCCCTTTCATTGCGGAGTCGAACGAATTTAAACTTATTCGCTATCGACTTCTTTCATGCTCAAACGCACGCGGCCTTGACGGTCGATTTCCAGTACTTTGACTTTTACCACATCGCCTTCCGACAGTTTGTCGCTGACTTTTTCAACGCGCTCATCGGAGATTTGCGAAATATGCACCAAGCCGTCTTTGCCCGGCAGAATGGTCACAAACGCACCGAAGTCCATCAGACGCACCACTTTGCCTTCGTAGGTTTTACCCACTTCGACTTCGGCGGTGATTTCTTCGATCATGCGTCTGGCTTCTTCACCGGCCGCTCTGTCGACAGAGGCGACGTTAACCACGCCGTCATCGGTCAAATCGATGCTGGCGCCGGTTTGTTCGGTGATAGCGCGGATGGTCACACCGCCTTTGCCGATCACTTCGCGGATTTTAGCCGGATCGATTTTGAAGGTGATAATGCGCGGCGCAAAGTCGGACATTTCGGAACGGGTGCTGGACAAGGCTTTGTTCATCTCGCCCAAAATGTGCAGACGACCTTGTTTGGCTTGTTCTAGTGCGACTTTCATGATTTCGGCGGTGATACCGTCGATCTTGATGTCCATTTGCAGCGCAGTGACGCCGTTTTCGGAGCCGGCCACTTTAAAGTCCATGTCGCCCAAGTGATCTTCGTCACCCAGGATGTCGGACAATACCGCGAATTTATCGCCTTCCTTGATCAGACCCATCGCGATACCGGCAACCGGGGCTTTGATAGGCACGCCGGCATCCATCAGCGCCAAGCTGCTACCACAGACAGACGCCATAGAGCTGGAGCCGTTGGATTCGGTGATTTCCGAAACCACGCGGATGACGTAAGGAAATTCCGCCATGTTCGGCAATACTGCCGCCACACCGCGTTTCGCTAGTCGGCCGTGACCGATTTCGCGACGCTTTGGCGAGCCGACAAAACCGGTTTCACCAACGCTGTACGGAGGAAAATTGTAATGCAGCATGAACGGGTCTTTGTACTCGCCGGACAGTGCATCGATGATTTGCGCATCGCGCTCGGTACCCAGAGTCGCAACAACCAAGGCTTGGGTCTCACCGCGAGTGAACAAAGCAGAACCATGGGTTCTAGGCAATACACCAGTTCTGACGGTAATCGGTCTAACCGTGGTCAAGTCGCGGCCGTCGATACGTTTGCGATCATTCAGAATCGCACCGCGCACCACGTCGTATTCCAGATTCTCGATGACGTTACGGATGTCTTTTTCGTTATACAGGCCATCGGCAGTCAGTTTTTCAACTACCGCGCTTCTGATAGCGCTCAGCGTGTCTTGTCTAACCAGTTTTTCCGCGACTTGGTAAGCCGCTTTGATGCTTTGCTCGGCTTCGGCGAGCACTGCTGCTTTTAATGCAGTGTTGGTTTCTGCTGGTGTCCAGGCCACAGCCGGTGTACCGACGGCAGCAGCAAACTCGTTAATCGCGTTGATCGCTACCTGCATTTGTTCGTGACCGAACAAGACCGCACCCAACATTACTTCTTCCGACAGCAAGTCCGCTTCGGATTCGACCATTAGTACCGCATGCTGAGTACCGGCAACCACCAATTGCAGTTGCGATTCTTTGAGTGCTGGTTTGTCTGGATTTAATAAATAGGCACCATCTTTATAACCGACGCAAGCAGCACCCAAGGGGCCGTTGAAAGGCAAACCGGATACGGCCAAAGCGGCGGAAGCACCCAATAGCGCTGGAATTTCGGTATCCACTTCAGGGTTCAGTGACACGACAGTAGCAATAATCTGCACTTCGTTAGTGAAGCCTTCTGGAAACAGTGGACGAATCGGTCTGTCGATCAGGCGGGAAATCAGGGTTTCTGTTTCGCTAGGACGGCCTTCACGTTTGAAAAATCCGCCGGGGATTTTACCGGCCGCAAATGCTTTTTCCTGGTAGTTAACGGTAAGCGGGAAAAAATCGCCACCGCTAGCTTCTTTTTTACCCACCACTGTCACCAGCAGCGAGGTGCCTTCGACATCGATCATCACCGCGCCATTGGCTTGGCGGGCAATTTCACCGGTGGATAAGGTGACGAGACGATCGCCGTACTGAAATTCTTTCCTGATAGGATTCACTATAAGGTTCCTTTGTTTAAAGGTTATGCTGAAATGTGCCTTAAAGCAGAAACGGCGCCCAATGCGCCGTTTCCAGTTTTGGTGCTACTTACGGATGCCCAAACGCTCGATCAACGAACGGTAACGTGCAACTTCGGTGTTTTTCAGGTAATCCAACAATTTACGGCGTTGGTTTACCATGCGCAGCAAGCCGCGGCGCGAGTGATTGTCTTTTTTATGTGTAGCAAAATGCGGAGTCAGTTGGTTAATATTGGCGGTCAACAAGGCAACTTGGACTTCGGTTGAACCGGTATCGGTATCTGACAAACGATATTCTTCAACGATGGCTTTCTTTTGTTCTGCGTTTAATGACATTCTTAATCCCTATCGATTAATTTTGATTGAATAAAGGCCATCGCGTGATGACCATGTAGCCGCGTTTCCACAATAGGGTGTAGAAACTTTGCGGTTTTTTCTTGAATAATCAAGTTGATTGACTATCCAAATGAAATAGTTTTTTCGGCGCTAGTTTACCATCCAATAGGATTTCCCCCAACCCCAAAAAGGCTTGCGGCGAGTATATTCTGACCTGGCCCGCCATACCGCCGCTAAAGGCAATGCGCTGCCCCAGCTTAATTTTTTCGGCTTGCTCCAAAGACAACGATACGTCCGGTATGCTTTGCAGCGGCACATCCAGCGCAATCAAGGTATTCTGCAATTGCGCGAAGTCCATAGCCTGCAACTGCTGCAAGGTATAGGCCTGATCCAGATCGAACATACCGGCCTTAGTTCTGCGTAGCGCGGTTACCGTGCCGCAGGTCCCCAACCAGTGACCAATATCTTCGGCCAGCGAACGGATATAAGTACCTTTGGAGCAAAATACATCCAGCGTCAATTGCCCCGCTTCGGCATCGACACTTAATAAGTGCAATTCATAAATGGTGATTGCCCGAGCCTGCCGGTCTACGGTTTTGCCTTCCCTAGCCAACTCGTATAACTTCTTGCCTTGATGCTTGAGCGCCGAATACATCGGCGGCACCTGCTCGATCGGCCCGGTGAAGTGTTGCAAACATGCTTGTAAGCGCTCGCCATCCAGAGCCGGCACCGGCATTTCGGCGACGATTTTACCTTCGCTGTCGCCGGTATCGGTCATTACGCCAAGCTGTATCGTTACCTGATAACACTTATCGTCATCCAGCATTAAAGCGGATACCTTGGTCGCCTCGCCAAAGCATAAGGGCAACAAACCGGTCGCAAGAGGATCCAGCGCCCCGGTATGACCTGCCTTATTGGCATTGAACAATCGCCTGACTTCCTGCAAAGCCTGATTGGACGAAGCACCCAAACGTTTGTCGAGCAGCACGATGCCATGCACATCGCGCCCGGACTTACGTTTTGCCATCAATTGTCCTGTTGCGGTTTATCGACAACGTCTTCCGGCGCTGCACTAGCGTCATGTCCCTCGTCGTGATGCAAATCGCCAAGTAACTCGGCGACGCGCATACCGGTATCAAAGGAATGGTCGTAGTAAAAATGCAATTCGGAGATATGCCGCAAACGCATGCGCTTGGCCAGCTCGTGGCGGATAAACGGCGAAATCTCGTTAAGCACTTTCACATTCGCACGCTTACCGGCATCATCCTGGGCATCCAACACCGTCACGAAGATCTTGGCAACCGCCAAGTCCTTGGACAGCTCAACGTCGTTGATCGTGACAAAACCCAAGCGGCTGTCGTCGACATCGCGCTGTAATATCGACGCCAACTCTTTCTGCATTTCCGACGCCACCCGCTGACTGCGGCCGAACTCTCTTGCCATTAGATTTCCCGTCTGACTTCGATGCGTTCAAACACTTCGATCTGATCGCCGTTTTGCACGTCGTTGTAGTTTTTCACGCCGATACCGCACTCCATGCCCATTTTCACTTCGTTGACATCGTCTTTGAAGCGGCGCAAGGATTCCAGCTGGCCTTCGTAAATCACCACGTTGTTGCGTAGTACGCGAATCGGCAGATTGCGTTTGACGAAACCGTCGACCACCATACAACCGGCAACCGCACCGAATTTCGGCGACCGGAATACGTCGCGCACTTCGGCCAGACCAACGATTTTTTCCTGAATTTCCGGCGCCAACATACCACTGATCGCGCGTTTTACTTCGTCGATGGCTTCGTAGATGATGCTGTAGTAATGCAGATCGATGTCTTTTTCTTCGATCAATTTACGAGCGACAGCGTCGGCACGTACGTTGAAACCGATCAGAATCGCGCTGGATGCTAAAGCCAAGTTTGCGTCGCCTTCGTTGATACCGCCGACACCGCCGAAAATGCATTTAACTTGCACTTCTTCGGTGGACAAACCCACCAAGGATTCGCGCAAAGCTTCCAAGCTGCCCTGAACATCGGTTTTGATAACGACGTTGAGCGTGGACGTTTCGCCGGCGGACATCCGCGAGAATACATCGTCCAATTTCGACGCATGTTGTGCAGCGTGACGATTGGAGCGTTTGCGGTCTTCCCGATGCGCAGCCAGTTCGCGAGCAACGCGTTCGTTTTGCACCACAAGAAACTCGTCGCCAGCGTCCGGGGTACCGGACAAACCGAGAATTTCCACAGGCATACTCGGTCCGGCCGATTTGATGGCGTGCGCATTCTCATCGAACATCGCCCGAATCCGGCCATATTCGTGGCCGCAAAGGACGAATTCGCCTTTGCTTAAGGTACCTTTCTGAATCAATATGGTAGCGACCGCACCGCGGCCTCTATCCAGACGTGATTCGATACAAATACCTGACGCGATGCCGTCAACCGGCGCTTTCAACTCCAGCACTTCTGCCTGGACGATCAGCGCTTCGATCAATTCGTCAATACCGGTACCGACTTTGGCTGATACCTTCAGGAATTGCACATCTCCGCCCCACTCTTCCGGCACCACATTCAGCGTAGCCAGTTCCTGCATGACCCGATCCGGATTGGCTTCCGGTTTATCGATTTTGTTTAAGGCTACGATGATAGGCACATTAGCAGCACGCGCATGATCAATGGCTTCCCTGGTTTGCGGCATCACGCCGTCATCGGCTGCAACCACCACGATCACGATGTCGGTCACTTCCGCACCACGCGCCCGCATCGCGGTAAACGCGGCATGGCCCGGAGTATCTAAGAAAGTTACAGCGCCATGGTCCGTTTTTACTTGATAAGCACCAATGTGCTGAGTAATCCCGCCCGCTTCGCCGGCGGCAACCCGGGTTTTGCGGATGTAATCCAGCAAAGAGGTTTTACCGTGGTCAACGTGACCCATGATGGTAACGATAGGCGCTCTAAACTGAACTTTACGTTCGTCGCTTTCGCCTTGTACTTCGGCCAGCATTTCCTGTTCAAAGTCATCTTCGCTCTGCATGATGGCTTTATGGCCCATCTCTTCAACCAAAATTACCGCTGTTTCTTGATCGATGGTTTGGTTGATGGTGGACATGATGCCCAACTTCATCAAATGCTTGATGACTTCGGCAGCCTTGATGTTCATTTTCGCAGCCAAATCAGAGACCACGATGGTTTCCGGAATGGTTACGTCATAGACAGTAGGCGCGATCGGCTTTTCGAACTTATGTCGAGCCTGATTGACATCGATCTCGAATTCGGGTTTTTCCCGGCGCGATGGCGCCTTGCCTTTTTTGCCTTTGCCACCGCGACGCGCAGCATCGCCGCCGCCACCGATATCGCCATCGGTAGTCGGGCCTCGAGTCGGCTTGAATTCGGCTTTTTTCTTATGCAGCGTGGTTTGTTGCTGCTTGGCTTCGGCTTTCTGTTTGACCTTTTCGGCGGTTCTTTGCACCGCAGCTTCCAGCCTTTCTTTCTTTTCTTTTTCCAGGCGCTGCTCTTCGGTCATCTCCGGCGCCGCGCTCGGGACGGGAGCTTCGGCCTTAGCGATCACCTCAGGCTGCGCTTCAGCAACAACCGGCAACTCTTCCGTCACAGGCAGTTCCGTAGCAACTGGTTCTGAGACCGCCGTCACAGCCGCTGCGGACACTTCAACGGGCTGAGCGACTTCCTCTCTGACCACTTGCTCTTCTTGGACAGGCTGAACGGACTTTTGCTCATGCAAGTGTTTACGCTTTTCTTCTTCGATAGCTTGTTGCCGTCTCTGTTCTTCCAAAGCTTGCTTGGCTAATTCGGCCTGTCTTAGCTCGTCGTTACCGGAAGAAGCATCGCTGCGTTTGATGTACGTTTTTTGTTTACGCACCTCAACGCTGACGGTTTTCACAGCTGTACCCGGCGGCGAGGATTGTCTTAATTCGGTTTTGGTACTGCGTTTCAAGGTAATACGTTTGGGGGCGGCGGCTTCCTGATCGGCGTCCGACTTGCCGTGGCGCTTGCGCAAGTGCGCGAGTAGCTTGACTTTCTCTTCATCATTTATCACATCGTCGGGCGCGCTGGCGGTTAAGCCGGCTTCCTTCAATTGCTCTAAAAAACGCTCCAAAGGGATGCCAACAACCTCTGCCAATTCCTGTACTGTTTTATCGCTCATAGTATCCTCCTGCCTCAGCCCTTATCCTCTGCGAACCAAGATTCGCGGGCTTTCATGATTAGTTTACCAGCACGCTCCTCGGTCATGCCGGTAAATTCGATAATGTCGTCTATCGCCTGCTCCGCCAGATCGTCCAAGGTAACAATGCCCTTGGCAGCCATTTGGTGTGCCAACTCTTCGTCCATCCCATCCATGCTCAACAATTCCTCGCTAGGCACGGCGGTTTCAATTTTTTCTTCGGACGCGATCGCACTGATCAGTAAAGCGTCCTTTGCGCGAGTACGTAAAGCTTCCACCAACTCTTCGTCGAAGCCTTCGATCTCCAGCATTTCGTCGACGGGGATATACGCAATTTCCTCGATGTTATTCAAACCCACATCGACCAAGATACCGGCAATTTCTTCATCGACATCCAACAACTCCATGAACTGTTGTTTGGATTTTGCCGCGGCTTCGTCGTGGTTTTTATCTACCTGCGCGGCGTCTTGAATATTCAACTCCCAACCCGTCAATTCGGTAGCCAAGCGCACGTTTTGACCGCCACGACCGATGGCTTGCGACAAACTGTCGGTGGCAACCGCCACGTCCATGCTGTGCTTATCTTCATCAACCACAATCGATTGAATTTCCGCCGGCGACATTGCATTGATCACGAACTGCGCGTCGTTGCCATTCCATAAAATGATATCGACCCGCTCGCCGGCCAATTCATTGGAGATAGCTTGCACCCTGGAACCGCGCATACCGACACAGGCACCGATTGGGTCCAGGCGCGGATCGTTCGCTCGGACGGCGATTTTAGCGCGGGAACCGGGATCGCGTGCCGCCGCCAGAATGTCGATCAAACCTTCACCCACTTCCGGCACTTCCAAACGAAACAACGCAATCAACAATTCCGGCGCGGTACGACTGACAAACAGTTGCGGCCCGCGCGGCTCGGAACGCACGGCTTTCAAATAGCCGCGCACTCTGTCACCCATTCTGACCGGCTCTTTCGGGATCATATCTTCCCGGGCAATATAGGCTTCGACATGACCGCCCAAATCCAGATAAACGCTGCCTTTTTCCAAGCGTTTCACAACGCCGGTAACTAACTCGCCAACCCGATCCTGATAGGCTTCGACAATTTTTTTACGTTCGGCTTCGCGAACCTTCTGAATAATGACTTGCTTGGCGGTTTGCGCGGCAATTCGGCAAAAATCGACCGACTCGATCTCTTCTTCTACATAGTCGCCGATTTGAATATCGGGATTATCGAATTGAGCCACTTCCAGCAATACCTGCCAGCCTGGATGTTCGACATCGCCGTTAATTTCCGGATTGGCATCGACCACCAGCCAACGGCGATAGGTCGAATAATCGCCGGTATGACGATCAATGGCTACTCGGGCCTTAATCGGGTTTTCGTAACGCTTGACAGTCGCCGCTTCCAAAGCGGACTCAATGGCCTGAAAGATAATTTCCTTGTCTATTTCCTTTTCGTTAGCAAAAACGTCTGCTACTAATAAAATTTCTTTATTTGCCACTACGACCTCCTTTAGTGAGTAAGTAATCCGGCACCAAGCGTGCCTTGCTCATTGCCTGAAACGGGATGCTTAATAATTGTTCGCCATCCTGCAACAGAACAGTCTCGCCTTCGACGGCCATAATCTGTCCGGTAATTTTGCGGCGTTTATCGATGGGCTTAAATAAACTCACCAGTACAGTGCTCCCCAAAAAGCGTTGAAATTGGCTGAGCTTGAAAAAGGGCCGATCCGCACCAGGCGAAGAAACTTCCAATTGATATTCGCCTTGAATCGGATCTTCGACATCCAGCGCTCCGCTGAGCTGATGACTGACCTTGGTGCAATCTTCCAGCAAAATGCCGTTTTCGCTATCGATGTAGATGCGCAACATGCCGTGTGTCGGATGCGGGTTGTACTCTATCCCCACACACTCATAGCCAAGACCTTCCACAATTGGCTCGATCAAATCCACCAAATGTTCAGGAGCCTGTTTCATTAACGCCTCACCTTTTCAAACCCAAAAAAAAAGAGCCTCAGGCTCTTCCATAAACAACCAAAACCCGTGGGCTTCGCGTTTTCGAAAGCCCACAAAAGAAAAAACCCCTTATAGGGGCTTTCTTAGCAAAACCACGCCTGAGACCGCGTCGAGGAACATACCCTCGTTTATCGAAACTTTTTGTCTCGAAAAGCACACTTGTCAGGAAACAATTTCCCGCGCCAAAAACTGCGGCGAAAAATTAAAAGCCGGATTATAACCATATCTTTCAAGGATGTAAATCACCGTTACTTATCACCGGACAAGATTGGCTAAACATGCTGGTTTTCCTGGAAGCCGTTCTCTCGACAAAATCTCGTAGCGCCGCACTTAGAAAAATAACATTCGAGACAAAGGCTTCAAATTTTCGTCAACCTCACTCGCCAGCCAAACCTCAATCGACAATGACATTGAGTTGATGGGGGCAATCCGTCAGTTACTTCTTAACGACAACAAGGAGAATCAGTATTTCGGGTGACCTTAGCCGGTCGGCCTATATTACGAGGGGATGCTTGTTTTCAGGTGGTGGTGCCCAGGGACAGAATCGAACTGTCGACACGAGGATTTTCAGTCCTCTGCTCTACCGACTGAGCTACCTGGGCAGCGACTTAACCTAAAACCAGAATGGTGCCCAGGGACAGAATCGAACTGTCGACACGAGGATTTTCAGTCCTCTGCTCTACCGACTGAGCTACCTGGGCGTCAAGAGCCGCGCATTAAACTAGGTTATAAACGATTAGTCAAGGAAAATACCGTTATTGCCGACTGGCTGGACAGTAGACGGCGATTTATGCAATTCTTGCGCACCGCAAATTCCTGGGATTTTTACCATGAAATACCAGGCCTTGAAGACACAAACCCCATTTAAACAACCCAAGCAAACGAGACCGCTTATGCAAGCTTTCACCGACATCCGCGCCCTAATCATAGACATGGATGGAGTCCTTTGGCACGGCGACCGAGCTCAAGCAGGACTCGTTGAGTTTTTTCAGACCCTACGCGATTTAAAGCTGCCCTTCATCCTGGCCACCAACAACGCCGGACTGACCGCAGAACAATATGTCGATAAGCTGGCGAAAATGGGTGTAACGGTCGCATTGAACGAGATCCTGACCTCGGGCATGGCCACCGCGCTGTATTTGTCGGAACGCTATGATCCACAGACCACTCGCGTATTTGTGATTGGCGGCATCGGTGCCCGGCAACCGCTGCTGGATTTGGGCTTTAAACTTACCGGACTTTACGAGACCGAGCCGGATCAGCGCGCGCATCTGGTGGTTTGCGGCATGGACCGAGAACTGAGCTGGGACAAACTGGCTACCGCCACCCTGAATCTGCGAGCCGGCGCGCACTTCATCGGCACCAACGGCGACCTATCGCTACCTACCGAACGTGGCGAAACACATGGCAACGGTGCCATTCTGGCAGGATTAACCGCTTCCACCGGCATTAAGCCGATGATTATCGGCAAACCGGAGCCTATCATCTACCGTCAAGCTTTGAGCCTGTTAAATGTCGACCCGGCCTACACTGTTGCCATTGGCGACAGGCTTGACACCGACATTCTCGGCGCAGTGCGCACCGGCATCCGCAGCCTGATGGTACTTAGCGGCGTATCCAGCGAACAAGACGTCGCAGCTGCTGACTTCGGCCCGACCTGGATCGTGCCGGACATCCGCGACATCACCGAGATATTGCGTAACAACACTCCCTAATTTCATTCCACGCCAATATAGCGGAGGCGAATCATGAAAAAATTCATCGACACCCCGGACACCTTGCTGCAAACCAGCCTGCAAGGCTTTGCCAAAGCCCATGCCGACATCGTGCAGTTCAACCCCGAACCGCGCTTTGTGTATCGCAACACCCGCAAAACCGGCAAGGTCGCACTGATTTCCGGCGGCGGCTCAGGCCATGAACCGCTACACAGCGGCTTCGTCGGCTTCGGCATGCTGGACGCGGCCTGCCCCGGCCAGGTATTCACCTCGCCAACGCCGGACCAGATGCTGGCAGCGGCGCAAGCCGTGGACGGCGGTGCCGGTGTGTTATTCATCGTTAAAAATTATGCCGGCGATGTGATGAATTTTGAAATGGCCGCTGAAATGCTGGATTTACCCAACACCAGCGTCCTGATCGACGACGATATTTCCTTGCCTAAAACTCACAGTATTGGCCGCAGAGGCGTGGCCGGCACAGCCATTGTCGAGAAAATCGTCGGCGCCGCCGCCGAAAACGGCGCGGATTTAGCTTCTTGTAAAGCCCTGGGCGAACGCGTCAATCAAGCCACCGCCTCCATGGGGGTCGCCTTGACCAGCTGCACGGTACCGGCCTTGGGCCATCCGACCTTTGCTATCGCCGACGACGAAATCGAAATGGGTGTCGGCATCCATGGCGAACGCGGCCGCGAAACCGTGAAACTGGTGAGCGCCAGCGAAATTGTCGAACAATTAGCCGGACATATATTCGACGAATTACAGCCAACAACCGGTCAAGCCGTGTTGCTGCATGTGAACGGTTTCGGCGCCACGCCGCTGATCGAACTACATTTGATTTACGAATTGGCCTGGCAATATTTCAGCAAACGCGGCGTGATCGTCCGGCGCTCTTTGGTCGGCAACTTCACCACGTCGCTGGATATGGCCGGCTGTTCGCTGACGCTGACGCTGTTGGACGACGAAATGCTAGGCTTGTGGGACGCACCGGTGAATACCGCTGCGTTGCGCTGGGGTTGTTGAAACGGGTAGCAGCCTAAGTGGGCTGAGCTTGGGCGTTTTTCAACACCTCGGCTATCGCCGCGATCATCAACTGCGCAGTCTTGGCACCGGCGTCGATATGGCCCTTGCTGCGTTCGCCCAGAAACGAAGCGCGGCCCTTGGTAGCCAGCATCTCGCGAGTGGCTTCCACACCTTCGGCCGCCACGGCGCAAAGCCGCTCCAGAATCTCAGTTAACGGTTTGCCGGCAGCAGCCTCGTCTCGCAATACCACCGCCACCGGCACCAGCACATCCAACAGGGTCTTCTCGCCGACATCGGCCTTGCCGCGCTGCTTCACGGCCTCCACCGCCTGTAGAAATGCCTCGGAGAATCCGGATAAATCAATGACTTTGTCTTTACCCTGCTTCGCCAGGGCAATAAACAAAGTCGCATACAGGGAGCCGGAAGCACCGCCTACAGCGGCCATCACCGTCATGCCGATTTTCTGCCACGCCGCAACCCAGTCGAGAGGCGCTATCTCGCCGGCATGCTCGCGCAAGGCCTGCAAACCACGTTGTAAATTAAACACGTGGTCGCCGTCGCCTATCGCCTGATCCAATTCGGTTATTTCCTCGGCATGCGCATCGATAGTAGCGATCAGCGCTTGAATCAATTCCGGAAACAATGATGGGGTCAATGACATACAGCCTCCGCGCGACAAAACAATGTGATCGAGGAGCATAGCTAAAACGTACCACTACTGTCCAGCTGTAAGCACTCGTCAAACATAGGGCACTGGATAAAATCGGCAATACGTCAGAACCCATTCGCCCAATACCGGCCGGGTATAATTGAAATGACTTACGATTTATCTATTTTCCAGAGCCAGCGAATCCAGCAACGGCAATTCCGCATCCGGGTCGTACACACTGAAGCGGTATTTCTCCTTCAAGTATTCCAAAAGCCAGGCATTGGTGTCGGCTCTACGCTGCCCGGCAGCCTCGTTCATTTGTTGTAAACGCTGACGCACCGCGTGTTGCGGCAGTAACAACAGCTCGATATCAGCCATAGACACAAACTTTTCCGGATCAGGGTTCTTGCCGTTAAAAATCTTGAACAGCTGATGCTTTTTCAAGCCTAAATGGGTATTGAGCTCGTCTTTAAATTCGATAAATAACGGTAACAAATCGCTACCGACGCACGTGTCTTCGTGCAGCTTGTGTAAACGATTTAGCAAATGGTAGACCGCAAACCGGTACAATTCGGACTCACGCACAAACAGCCGAGCCGCCATGGCACGCACGGCAATCCGGTCGGAATTGTTTAACCGGATGGAAACGATGTGCTTTTTATCGTCTAAAAGATGTTCGTTGTCGTTCAACGCAAGTCCTTTGTGAGTATATCGCCGGTAAATTCAAACCGGTCGAAACAGCTTAATTTGCAAGAATTTAAAGCATCAATGTTACAGATTTATAACAAACGCCCCGGCACTCGAAAATTTGCTGGAAGCCGCCCCGATAAGGTTTTGCACATCGAGCGAATTACCGGATTTTCAGGAAAAACTATTTATTGCTTATACGGGATGAAAAAAATATAATCGCGCGCTTTTTTCGAGCGAATAGCGTTTTTCAAAACACTTTCAGAGTCTTAGCACAATGACCAGTCACATCATGCCTACTTATGCCCGCCAGTCGGTCACTTTTGCACGCGGCGAAGGCGCATGGCTGTGGGATACCGCTGGACGCCGCTATCTCGACTCGGTCGCCGGCATTGCCGTATGCAACCTCGGTCACGCCCATCCGGCCGTGCATGAAGCGCTCTGCCGGCAAAGCAAAACCCTGCTGCATACCTCCAATCTGTACGGCGTGGAACTACAGTCGCAACTCGCGGATAAATTAATCGAGCTGAGCGGCATGGATAATGTGTTTTTCAGCAATTCCGGCGCGGAAGCCAACGAAGCGGCGATTAAAATTGCGCGCAAATACGGCCATCAACAAGGCATCGACAATCCCGTGGTTTTGACCATGAAAAAAAGCTTCCATGGCCGGACCATGGGTACTTTGAGCGCAACCGGGAACGCCAAAATCAAGCAAGGCTTCACCCCGTTGCTGGCTGGATTTACGCATGTGCCGTATAACAACATTGCTGCTATCGAAACCGCCATCGCGGCGGATAAAAACATCGTGGCGATTCTGGTCGAACCGGTGCAAGGTGAAGGTGGTGTGAACATTCCGGCCGCGGATTATTTGAATCAAATTCGCGTTCTGTGTGATCGGCATAATTTACTGATGATGCTGGACGAAATTCAGACCGGTGCCGGCCGTACCGGGCGCTTTCTGGCCTATCAACATAATGACATCCTGCCGGATGTATGCACGATGGCTAAAGCCCTGGGTAACGGCGTGCCGATTGGCGCCTGCTTGGCGCGTGGCAAAGCTGCGGAAGTATTACAAGCCGGCAATCACGGCTCCACCTTTGGTGGCAACCCTCTGGCCTGTAGCGCGGCGTTGGCAGTACTGGAAACGTTAACGACCGGCACACTGATTGCCGATGCCCAAACCAAAGGCGCGCGGATTTGCCAACTCTTCAAAGATGCATTAGCGGGCAATCCCCATATCGTGGATATTCGGCATAAAGGCTTGATGATAGGCATTGAACTGGACCGGCCTTGTGGCGAATTGGTCGGCAAGGCCTTGGCACAAGGCTTGTTGATCAACGTCACCGCCGACAGCACTATCCGTTTATTGCCGCCGCTGATTATCGACGACGCACAAATACTAACGCTGACCGAAACCTTGGCAGCGCTCATTCAGGAATTTAGCAGACAATAACCATGCAACCCAGACACTTCATCAGTCTGCTGGATTTGTCCAGCGCCGAATTACACACCCTGATCCAACGGGCGATTCAACTCAAAGCGCATCGCGACCCGGACTATCAGCCTTTCAAAGGCAAAGTACTGGCGATGATTTTCGAAAAATCCTCGACCCGGACCCGCATCTCCTTCGAAGCCGGCATGGCCCAATTCGGCGGAACTGCGCTGTTTCTGTCACCGCGCGACACGCAATTGGGTCGCGGCGAACCGCTGGAAGACAGCGCCAGGGTCATATCCAGCATGGTGGATTGCATCATGCTGCGGACCAACAATCATGAAACAGTAACGACCTTTGCCAAGTATTCGCGGGTACCCGTGATCAACGGTCTGACGGATTTGTTGCATCCGTGTCAGTTGCTGGCGGACATGCAGACCTATTTTGAACTGCGTGGCGACATCGCCGGCAAAACCGTGGCCTGGATCGGCGACGGCAATAACATGTGTCATTCCTATATTAACGCCGCACGGCAATTCAACTTTAAATTAAACATCGCCTGCCCTATCGATTATCGTCCGCAGCAAAGTATCGTCGATGCGGCTGGGCACCGAGTAGCGTTTTTCAATACGCCGGAGCAAGCCGCGCAACAAGCCGACTTGGTCGTAACCGACGTCTGGGCCAGCATGGGCCAGGAAGAGGAACAGAAAAAACGCGAATTCGTATTTAAGGATTTTCAGGTCAACAGCAAAACCATGGCTGCCGCCAAATCCGATGCACTGTTCATGCATTGTCTGCCTGCGCATCGCGGCGAAGAAGTCACGGCAGAGGTGATCGACGGCCCGCAAAGCGTAATATTTCCGGAAGCCGAGAATCGCCTGCACGCCCAGAAAGCACTACTGGAATTTCTCATCTGTCGATAATTTCGCTAGAATCGCCGCTTTATTTAAGCCGAACGAAGAGTGATACTGTGAAAAAATCTTTTGCCTACATTTTTGCCTGTCTGCTGATTAGCCCGCTTGCCATGGCAAGAACCGCCTACGTCACCGACAAAGTCGAGGTGCCGTTGCGTAGCGGCGAAAGCGAGCGCACCAAGATCGTAAAAATGTTGGAAAACGGTATTCCTGTCAGCGTATTGCAAGAAAGTACCGAGAACGGCTACACCTATATCCAAACCAGTACCGGCGCGGAAGGCTTCATTCTCAGCCGTTACCTAACCGGCGAACCCAGTGCCCGTAATCAGCTGGAAGCCGCCAGCAAAAAACTCGAAATGCTGCAGGAAGAAAACAAACAACTTAAAGCCGGACAAGCCAACAGTCAGGAAATTGGCAAAGAACGGGACAAGCTCAGCGCAGACCTTAGCGAACTTCAGCAAACCGCTGCCAATGCGATACAACTCAAACAACAGCGCGACCAATTGCAGGAACGCGTAATCTCCGTCGAGCGCGAGCTACAACAGTTGAAACGCGAAAATCAGGCATTAACCGATAGCAGTAACCAGGACTGGTTTTTATACGGCGGCGGCTTGGCCTTATTCGGCGTCTTGCTGGGCTTTATTCTGCCCAAACTTAGCTGGCGCCGCCGCTCCAGCGGCTGGGACAGTTTTTAACTTTTAAACTATTTATCCGCAGTACTTTACTGCGGTAAACGACGCCCTTTCCCGCGGCAGTTTAAGCGCCGCTTTTGCTTTCAGTTGGAATCATCATGCCTGCATATCGTTCTCATACCACCACTCAAGGCCGCAATATGGCGGGCGCGCGCGCGCTGTGGCGCGCCACCGGCATGAAAGACGGCGACTTCGATAAACCGATTATCGCCATAGCCAACTCCTTCACTCAGTTCGTGCCCGGCCATGTGCATTTGAAAGACCTGGGGCAACTGGTGGCGCGCGAGATCGAACAAGCCGGCGGCGTGGCAAAGGAATTTAATACCATCGCCGTGGATGACGGTATTGCTATGGGGCACGACGGCATGCTGTATAGCTTGCCCAGCCGCGATCTGATTGCCGACAGCGTTGAGTACATGGTCAATGCGCACTGCGCCGATGCGCTGGTGTGTATTTCCAATTGCGACAAAATCACCCCCGGCATGTTGATGGCGGCGATGCGCATCAACATCCCGGTCATTTTTGTTTCCGGTGGGCCGATGGAGGCCGGCAAAGTGCGTTTGGCTGAACGTGCCGACATCAAAAAACTGGATTTGGTCGATGCGATGGTGATGGCGGCCGACAGCAAAGTCTCAGATGTGGACTTAGCAGCTGTCGAGCGCTCCGCCTGTCCAACTTGCGGCTCTTGCTCAGGCATGTTCACCGCCAATTCCATGAACTGCCTGACAGAGGCTTTGGGCTTATCCTTGCCCGGGAACGGCACGGTGCTTGCCACCCACGCAGACCGCGAACAGTTATTCAAACAAGCCGGACGGCGAATTGTCGAACTGGCCAAACAATACTACGATCAAAACGACGAATCGGTGCTACCGCGTTCGGTCGGCTTTAAAGCGTTTGAAAATGCTATCGCGCTCGATATTGCCATGGGCGGCTCGACCAATACCATTTTGCATCTGCTGGCCATCGCTCAAGAAGCGGGTATCGATTTCACACTGGCCGACATCGATCGCATGTCCAAAGTGATACCACAATTGTGTAAAGTGGCACCCAACACCGATAAATACCATATCGAAGACGTGCACCGCGCGGGCGGCATAATGGCAATTCTGGCGGAACTGAATCGGGCCGGCAAACTGCATACCGACGTACCCACCGTGCACGCCAAAACCCTGGGTGAGGCCATCGCACAATGGGACATTGCCGCGAACCCCAGCGAAGCAGTTGAAACGTTTTACAAAGCCGGGCCGGGCGGGATTCCGACTCAGGTTGCTTTCAGTCAGAACTCCCGCTGGCCCAGCCTGGACAAGGATCGCGCTGCAGGCTGTATTCGCTCCATTGAACATGCCTTCAGTTTGGAAGGCGGTTTGGCGGTACTCCATGGCAATATCGCCCTGGACGGCTGCGTGATCAAAACAGCTGGCGTGGACGACAGCCTGCTGGTGTTTGAAGGCAGCGCCCATGTGGTCGAATCGCAAGACGAAGCCGTCGAGAATATCTTGAACAATAAAGTCAAAGCAGGCGACGTGGTGGTGGTACGCTACGAAGGCCCCAAAGGCGGCCCCGGCATGCAAGAAATGCTGTATCCGACCAGCTATATCAAATCCAAGGGTTTGGGCAAAGCCTGCGCACTGTTGACCGACGGCCGTTTTTCCGGCGGCACCTCCGGTTTATCCATCGGCCACTGCTCGCCGGAAGCGGCGGCAGGTGGGGCGATTGGTCTGGTGCGCAACGGCGACCGTATCCGCATCGATATTCCCAATCGCACGATCAATGTATTGGTCAGCGACGAGGAACTGGCCCAGCGCCGGACCGAACAGGCCAAACTCGGCTGGAAACCGGCCAAGCCACGTCCGCGCAAAGTGTCTGTAGCACTGAAAGCCTATGCCTATTTTGCCACTTCCGCCGATAAGGGGGCGGTGCGAGATTTGTCGCGGCTTGAGGATCATTAAGAAAGCGATGCTGGTAGAGGCTTGGCGGTGTAGACTGTTGAAACGCCGTCAAGTCTTGAACCTTGCATTTTAGCGGACACGATGTCATCTACCGCTTCAGAAAATACCCGGAAGCCGCCTGACTAATAAGGCTAACGCCCGACAACCTTCGCCAAATTTCTCAGCGCTGCACCCCAGGGTATAGCACTTAATTTTTGATAGCGATTGCGGATGGAGCGATCAAAACCGGCTCAACTGTGTAATTGATTCATTACCGCCCCGAATTCGCCTTAATCCCATTTGCCGATGAAACGCTTCCTCCTCCAACTGCTCTACATCTGGAAACAAAAGCTAAAAATCTATTTCATAGCCGGCTGGATTGGTGCCGGGATGGGGATATTTTTATTAGCGCCCAGTTACGATTATATTAGCTCGCGCGAGCGCAACGCCGACCCGCTTTCCTCAATCGAATTCGTATTGAGTCAGTTCAAAGAGGTGATGACCGGCCAAATTAATCAGAATAATCTGATCTTTTTTTACGCCGAAATTGGCGCGATACTGGGCTTGCTGTCGCTAGGCTTTTATCAGATTCTGCATAAACGGCTGGTGGATCTGGACGCACTGAAAATCGAGCTGGAAAAAGATTTGCCGACCATCATCCGTCAAGGCGAAGGGCCGTTATTGGAGTTTAAATCGTCGCTGCGCTGGGATATCCAGGAGCAACGCGTCAATAAGACCCTGGAAGGCGTGATTATGAAAACCCTGGCCGGCTTCTTTAACAGTCCGGTTGGCGGCACTTTGCTGATCGGCGTGGCCGACAACGGCGAGATCATGGGTCTGGAATCCGATTTTCAAACCCTAAAAAAACCCGATCACGATGGCTTCGAGCAAACCTTGATGACCGCAATCTCCAGCAATCTGGGTGCCGATTTATGCCCGCTTATACATGTGTTATTTCATAAGCTGACCGACCGTGATGTGTGCCGAGTCATCGTTTCACCCTCACATCGGCCGGTATTTCTGACTCAGAGCAACACACCCAAATTCTTCGTACGAACCGGCGGTGGCACTCGGGATCTCAACATTCAAGAAGCGTTGGATTATGTTGCCAGCCGTTGGAAAAAAGCCAAGTAACCAGCCCTGATTGGGTTTTAACGCCGGCAAAGTTAAACTAAGCAGCCAGCGACGTCGCAAACCATCACACACCATGGAACATCAATCAACTTTCGTTAATTGGTTCAGAAACTCGTCTCCCTACATCCACGCCCACCGCAATCGCACTTTCGTGATTTTTTTCGGTGGTAGCGCGGTGACGGAGCCTGATTTCGACAATCTGATTCACGATTTCGCGTTGTTGAGAAGTCTGGGCATCAGACTGGTGCTGGTGCATGGCATTCGCCCGCAGATCGACGAGCAAGTCACAGGGCATGGCGACACGCCGCAGTTTCACCACCATTTACGCATCACCGATGCCACGACGCTGCAATATGTGAAGCAAGCGGCAGGACTGGTGCGGGTGGAAATTGAAGCGCTGTTATCGATGGGCGTTTCCGGTTCGCCGATGGCCGGCGCGAAGATACGCGTCGCGTCCGGCAATTTTGTTACCGCCAAACCTTTGGGAGTATTAGACGGCATCGACTATTGCCATACCGGCAAGGTACGGCGCATCGATGCCCAAGCCATCCATCAACAGTTGGATCAGCAGAATGTGGTACTGATTTCACCCATTGGTTATTCTCCCAGCGGCGAAGTGTTCAACTTGTCAGCCGAGGAAGTCGCCACCGAAGTAGCCATCGCCTTGCAAGCCGAAAAATTAATTTTGCTAACCGAACAAAACTGCGTATCGCCTGACGATAACCGGCCGATCCAACAGCTCACAACGATTCAAGTCTCGGCACTCTTGCAAGATACGCCGACACTACCTGATGAAGTCGCCCGCTCACTGCGCGCCGCGATGCAAAGCTGCGAAAAAGGCGTACAGCGCGCGCACTTGATCAATCGCCATGTGGACGGCGCCCTACTCCTGGAGCTGTTTACCCGCGACGGTATCGGTACGCTGATCAGCTCTAACGCGTTCGAAACCGTTAGGCCGGCGACATTGGACGATATCGGCGGCATTATGGAACTAATCAAACCTCTGGAACTGCAAGGTATCCTGGTTAAGCGTTCGCGGGAAAAGCTGGAAATGGAAATCGGCGACTACATCGTCATCGAGCGGGACGGCCTGATCATCGGCTGCACGGCCTTTCACGTGATGAACGACGGCAACAGCGCGGAAATCGCCTGCTTGGCGGTGCATGCCGACTATCAAAAAGGCGCGCGCGGCAACAGCTTACTGGAGTATCTCGGCAATAAGGCCAAAACCGAGCATATCCAGCGCCTGTTCGTGCGCTCCACGCAAACCGTGCATTGGTTCGTCGAGCGAGGTTTTACACCTTGCGAAATCGACGATTTGCCGGAGCCGATGAAAAGCGCTTACAACTATCAGCGCAATTCCAAGGTATTGTATAAAGACGTTTAACATCACCCTCCACCCACTATCAGCTCGCGGAATATAGGATGCTCGATAAACAGGATTTTCTTACAGTCGTAAAAAACACCCCCTTAGTCTCTATCGATTTAATTGTACGTTCCAGCAAGGACGAAATATTGATGGGCATGCGCGTGAATGAACCGGCGGCGGGCTATTGGTTCGTGCCCGGCGGCAGAATTTTTAAATCCGAAACCCTGGAAGATGCGTTTCAAAGAATCACTGAAACCGAATTGGGCACTGCCTACAGCATGGAAAGCGCTGATTTACTCGGTGCTTTCACCCATCTGTATGACACTAATTTTGCCAAACAGCCGGGTATAAGTACCCATTACGTGGTTTTAGGCTATCAATTGCAGCTGGATATCGATATTAATCAGTTACCTGCACAACAACATTCTAATTACCGTTGGTTTGGCAAACATGAAGACTTGAGTGAAGTTCATCCTAACAGCCAAGCCTACTATCCCTATCTGCGCTGAACAATGCCAATCTTAAAAGTCTTGCAGCTGACAGACCTGCATATATTGCCGCATGTCGGCGACAGAATGCTGGGTATCGATACGGAACAGTATTTCCAAAAAACCCTGGCCCACGCGCATGCCACGCATGGCCCATTCGATCTGATTTTGTTGACCGGCGATTTAGGCCAAGACCCTTGCGCCGATAGCTACCGGCGAATTTGCCGGCATCTGCAAACTTATCAAACACCTTGCCTATGTCTGCCGGGTAATCATGACGACTGGGAACTAATGGAAACCGAGCTGAACGTAGGTTTCGTCAGTTGCCGCAAACACCTGCTGCTGAAGAATTGGCAGATTATTGCCTTAAACAGCCAAAAACCGGGCAGTCCCGCTGGGTTTGTATCACAGGAAGAACTGGCATTTTTACAGCAAACGTTAAGCACAAATGAGATGCCTGCCCTGCTCGCAATACACCATCATTGTATTGCCAGCCAAAGTAGCTGGATGGATACGATGCAAATTGAGAACGGCGAGGAATTGCTGGCAGTAGCAGAACGCTTTCCGCAAGCTAAAGCTATCACTTGCGGCCATTTGCATCAGGAAATGCAAACTAGTCATAAACAAATAGCGATATTCGCTACGCCGGCCAGCTGTTTTCAGTTCAAACCGTTTGCGACCGAGTTTGAACTGGACACGCAAGCGCCTGGGTATAGGGTCTTCGAATTGTACGATGACGGTAATTTGCAATCCAGGTGCTATCGAGTGCCTATCAGCATGAACGGCTTACAAACCAACGAACACAGTTACTAACCGAACGCTAGTCTTCCGGATAAGTAACTGTCGGCATTGACTCCCACATCATTGGCAATCAGCAAAGCCCCCAATTCGTCCATCGCTTTGCGGTAAACCCGGCGCTTGAAGTAGACCACGTCTTTCAGCGGATACCAGTACTCTACCCACTTCCAGTTATCGAATTCCTGCTTGTGACCGCAATCGAAACGCACCATCGATTCGTCGGTGGTCAGGCGCAGAATAAACCAGATCTGTTTCTGACCAATGCACAAGGGCGTGGAATTTTTGCGAATATACCGATCCGGCAGTTTGTAACGCAACCAATAGCGGGTGCGGCCCAGCAATTGCACGTGTTCCGCGCGCAAGCCGGTTTCCTCCCACAACTCCCGATACATCGCGGTTTCCGGATCCTCGTCGCCGTCAATTCCGCCTTGCGGAAACTGCCACGAATTAGCGCCCTTGCGCTTTGCCCAGAACACACGACCCTCGTCATTGCAAAGGATAATGCCGACATTAGGTCGGTATCCTTTCGAGTCTATCATGTAAAAACCTGTATTATTTGCCGCCCTGTTGCTAATGCCTGGATGTTAAAATTAACAACGGCACGGCCATTAAAATTAATGGCGCAATTGTTCCACAAATAACCGGCGGACGCCACAGGCCGCTACTTTTTTCTTTATGACGACGGATTTGCCGTGAGCTTAGCGATTTTTGATCTGGATAACACGCTGATCGCCGATGACAGCGATTTTTTATGGGGCCAATTTTTAGTCGACCGCGGCATCGTCGACAAAGAGCAGTATGAACAGGCCAATAAAAAATTTTACGAGGATTACAAACACGGCACGCTGGATATCGTCGAGTTTTTACATTTCTCTCTGGCGCCACTGGCCCAACACGACGCCGAGCAACTGTATCGCTGGCGCGCCGAATTCGTCGAAACGCTGATCAAGCCCATCATGCTGGAAGCCGCGCAGGCTTTGGTGGAAAAGCATCGTGCAGCTGGGGATACCTTGCTGGTGATTACCGCCACCAATCGCTTCGTCACCGAGCCTATCGTAAAACTTTACGGTATCGACAACCTGCTGGCTACTACACCCGAATTCCTTGATGGCCGCTACACCGGCAAATTCAACGGTACACCCTGCTTCCAGCAAGGAAAAGTAGCGCAGCTAAACGACTGGCTGGCCAATTCTACGGAAACTCTCGCCGGCAGTTGCTTCTATAGCGATTCGCATAACGATTTGCCACTATTGAATTTGGTCGATCAACCTGTCGCAGTCGATCCCGACGAAAAACTACGGGAAGTTGCTAGGCAAGCAAACTGGCCGATTATCAGCTTGAGGAAATAGATTCGGAGAGCAAGGTCCGAGCGAGACAGGATTTTGAATCTTTATAATATTGAATCGCTTCTATTTTTTCTGTATAAAGAAAACTTGTTTGTCGGCTTCCTTGAATATCTTCAGCGGGATATGTCCGGCCTGATCGATATAGACGCCGAAATCCAAATGGGCCGCCGGATCGGTAGCAATCACTTTGACTACCCTGCCGCTTTCCACTTCCATAATCGCCTTCTTCAAACGCAGCAACGGTAACGGACATTGCAATCCGCTGGCATCGACTTCCAAATCAAACTCGATCATAGTAGTGCTCACTCAACTGTTCTTTAGACAACACTTATAATAACACCAACCCCAGACCACGAAAATCAAGCACCATGGATTACTTTCCGCTTTTCTTAAAACTAAAAGACCAGCCATGTCTGGTTGTGGGCGCCGGCGAAATCGCCTCGCGTAAAATCGAGCTCTTGGCGAAAACCGGGGCACGGATTACGGTGGTGGCACTGGAAATTGGCTCCAGCGTCGCGGAGATGGGCAGAGACAAACGAGTGCTTATCCAAGAAAAAGCCTTTGCCGCGGATGATGTGAAAGGCATGCGCGTGGTCATATCCGCAACCAATAACCGAACGGTCAACGAAGCGGTCGCTCAGGCCGCCACGGCTCAGAATATTCCGGTAAACGTGGTCGACAATCCCGATTTGTGCAGTTTTATCTTTCCAGCGATTGTTGATCGCTCGCCATTAATCGTAGCCGTGTCTTCAGGCGGCGTCTCACCGGTACTGGCGCGTTTGCTGCGCTCCAAGGTGGAAAGCGCCATTCCCGGCGCGTTCGGCCTGCTAGCACAGTTTGCCGAGGATTTTCGGGCATTGGTTAAGGAACGACTGAAAGAACCCAACCGCCGCCGGGTATTCTGGGAAGACGCCTTGCAGGGACATATCGCCGAATTGGTGTTTTCCGGCCGCCGTGAGCAAGCTGCAACAGAACTACAAGCCAAACTCGATGCGGCGGAGCAGACGCAAAATCGTGGCGAGGTGTATTTGATCGGCGCCGGCCCCGGCGATCCGGATTTGCTGACTTTCCGAGCCCTGCGTTTAATGCAGCAAGCAGATGTAATTGTCTATGACCGGCTGGTTTCTCAGGAGATATTGGAGATGGCGCGCCGCGACGCAGAGAAAATCTACGTCGGCAAACAACGCAGCAATCACAGCCTGCCGCAAGAATCGATCAACGAGCTGCTGGCGAAGCTGGCCTTATCAGGCAAACGCGTCGCGCGCCTGAAAGGCGGCGATCCGTTTATTTTCGGCCGGGGTGGCGAGGAAATCGAAACGCTGATGCAACAAGGCATTCAATTTCAAGTGGTGCCCGGCATTACCGCCGCGGCCGGTTGTGCCAGCTATGCCGGCATACCGCTGACGCATCGCGATCATGCGCAGTCCTGCACCTTCGTGACCGGGCATTTGAAAGACGGCAATATCAATTTGAACTGGAGCCAGCTAGCCTCGCCCAATCAGACCATCGTGATTTACATGGGTCTGGTTGGATTGGAGACTATCTGCCAATCGTTGATCGAACACGGCTGCCCTGTCGATCAACCGATTGCACTGATCCAGCAAGGCACTACCCGCCATCAACGGGTCATTACCGGTACCCTGGGCGATATGCCTAAACGCGTCGAAAACGCTGATATAAAACCACCCACCTTGATCATAGTCGGCACGGTAGTGCGCCTGCGCAAACAACTGGAATGGTTTCAACCCAATCAAAACTAAGCGTATATGAATTTTTCCCTATTTCAGACGATGTTAAGTTTTAGCTGGAAAAATCAGCCCGCAAACTCGGTAACGGCGCGAACCACAGAGAAAATCGATTGAATTTTTCGCTAAAGTTCCCTATCCTTTACCCGCTTAATTTCCCAATGAACTGCCTATGCAAATAACAATATGCAGTTCTTTTTTTTAAACACAACGAGAGAATCATATGAAAAAATCATTCGGTTTATTAGTAGGCGCAGCTTTGATCGCTATCAGCGGACAAGTTGCAGCTAACGAAGCGGAAGAAATCGGCGCGAAAATTTATGAGCGTGCTTTCGGTCGTGGCTGCGGCGCTTGCCATGACATCGCTTCCAACCCACAATTATCGGCTTTGATCAGCGCCGGCAAACTGCCTAAAGACCAGTTCGCCAAAGTGTTGAAAGAAGGCAAAAACGGTATGCCTAAAGCTGTTGCAGCTATCATGGAAGTCGGTCCTGTGAAAAAAGCAGGTTACACCGAAGACCAAGCTATCGATGCAGTTTACGAATATCTGAAAAAATAATCGTAGCCTTCCGGGCAAAGAAAAAGCCGCTACCCTTTCGGATAGCGGCTTTTTTATGTCATAAAGAATATGCCGATTAATCTTGTTTACTGAGATACGCCTGCTGGCTACGTTGATGGGTTAACCGGTAACGGTTACGCAGCCAAACTCCGGCAATCGCCGCTATCATTAGCCCACAAGACACAAAGGTCAAATAGACCAAATCCTTGATGTCATTCAGTTCTTTGATCAGAACCTGGTTGACAGCCGCGCCTTCAACCTTGGCCGGCGAATCGACAGAATAAGTCGTCAGTATCTTCACATCGCCTTTCAAATCCTGAATGGTCTCCAGGGAATCGGCGACGCTACCTTTTTTGATATTCTCTTCCAGGGCTCTTAATTTGCTGTCGATGGAACCGCTTAACAAGCCGAACAACTGGCCTTTCAAGGCGCTGATTTCGGCAGATAGCACCGGGTGCTGCGTAGCGTAAGCAGTCGAGATGGCCTGATGCTTTTGTATTTCGGTCAACAGATTTTGCTTAGGCAGCAATACAAAACCCAACAAAAAAACCGCGGCCATCAACGCCAAAACCAGCATTAACAAAAAGCGATTGGCCTTCATCAGCGCCTGATGCTGATGGGCGCGCAGATAGACTATCTCATGCTTATCGGTATTGACATCATCCAGATTAATCTCAGGCATATCGCTCATTATTCTTTTAGTGTTGCTAATCGGGAAGCTCTATAGATATCACCGTGAGCACGCGGCGCCTAAACGGCACCGCATGCTCAACGGAAATACATCGGCGCATTATACAAGCTAAATCAAAAATGTCCTGTTTTATACAAACCGCAATCAACGCCCTTTTTTTGCGGCAATTCGCATTCTCAGGGCGTTCAGTTTGATAAAGCCTTCGGCATCTTTTTGGTTATAAGCGCCGCCATCTTCTTCAAAAGTGGCGATATTTTCATCGAATAGACTATTGGTTTCCGAGGCCCGACCGACCACGACCACATTGCCTTTATACAATTTTACCCGGACCTTGCCGTTAACATTGACCTGCGAGGCATCGATCATGGTTTGCAACAGCGCCCGCTCTGGGCTCCACCAGTAACCGTTATAAATCAAGGACGCATAACGCGGCATCAATTCGTCTTTTAAATGCGCGACTTCGCGGTCCAGGGTCAACGATTCGATGGCCCTGTGTGCTTTCAGCATCACGGTGCCGGCTGGCGTTTCATAACAGCCTCTGGACTTCATACCGACATAACGATTCTCGACGATGTCCAGACGTCCAACCCCGTTGGCACCGGCGATTTTGTTCAATTTTTCCATCACTTGATGCGGCGTGTGAGGCACATCGTCGATGGCGACGATATCGCCATTCTGATAGGTGAGCTCAACGTAGGTCGCTTGGTCAGGCGCATTTTCCGGCGATACGGTCCAGCGCCACATATCTTCTTCCGGTTCCGTCCATGGATTTTCCAAGATACGGCCTTCGTACGAAATATGCAGCGAGTTGGCATCCATGGAATAAGGCGAGGTTTTACCTTTTTTCATTTCCACTGAAATGCCGTGTTGCTCGGCGTAGTCCAGCAGTTTTTGCCGGGAATTCAAATCCCATTCCCGCCACGGCGCAATCACTTTGATGTCCGGGCGCAAGGCGTAAGCGCCCAGTTCGAAACGCACCTGATCGTTGCCTTTGCCAGTGGCGCCATGGGAGATCGCGTCGGCGCCGGTTTCATTGGCGATTTCGATCAAACGCTTGGCAATCAGCGGCCGGGCAATCGAGGTTCCAAGCAGGTATTCGCCTTCGTAAATGGTATTGGCGCGGAACATCGGAAATACGAAATCGCGAGCAAATTCTTCGCGTAAATCGTCGATATAAATTTCCTTGATGCCGGCCGCCGTGGCTTTGGCACGAGCCGGATCCAACTCTTCGCCCTGACCGATGTCGGCGGTAAATGTCACCACTTCACAGTCGTACACATCTTGTAGCCACTTCAAAATAACCGAGGTATCCAAACCACCGGAATAGGCCAACACCACTTTTTTAATATCCGACATAATGCGCTTCACACCTTTTACAAATTAAAAAAACTGGCGAATTATAACGGAAAACCTCAACGAATTGCCCGCTAACCACCCTAACCCAAGCGTAAAACTTACAGGTACTCCGCCAACAATCCCGCCACCCGTTTTGTAGCGCCCTGGTTATTTTCTACAAACAACCTGCCGTTATCGATCAAGCTGTTTCTAAACGCTATGTCTCGATAGAGACGCAACACGGCATCCATTATGGCTTGGCGATCACGACACTGCATCGCCCCTTCCAAGGCTAAAATCCGCTCGGCAATTTCCTGAAAATTAAACATTTCCGGGCCAAATAACACCGGTACGCCAATGACGGCCGGTTCCAGCACGTTGTGCCCGCCTACTGCCACCAGACTACCGCCGACAAAAGCCAGATCGGCAGCGGCATATAACATTTTCAGCTCGCCCATGCTGTCGGCGATATAAACATCGGTTTGCTCATGATTCTGCCTTTGCTCGCTTCGCATCACCACCGCCAAACCCTGCTGTTCGCAGAGCTTTTTAACGGTTTGAAAACGCTCCGGATGACGCGGCACAATTAATAACAGCAACTCGGGTATCTTTACTTTAAGAACCGAGTAAAGCGCAAGAAATGTCTCTTCTTCACCCTGATGAGTGCTGGCGACAATCCAGACCCAGCGTTTTGCAAATAACTGCTGCTTGAGCGCTCGCCCCTCCGCGATAACGGCGGCGTCTATCGTCACATCGAACTTAATATTACCCAACACCTGAACTTGCTGAGGAGCGGCGCCGATTTCGATAAATCGTAAGCGGTCCTCCTCTGTTTGCACAGCAACAGTGGTAACGCAAGCCAACGCCGGCTTTACCAGTCCGGGAATTTTTCGATAAGACCGCGCGGAACGCGCCGACAATCTGGCATTGACGATAAACAACGGAATATTCTGCGCCGCACTGGCTGCAAACAAATTGGGCCAGATTTCCTTTTCCATCATGACCGCCAGCCTAGGCCGAAAACATTTCAAAAAACGCTCAATCACAAACGGCAGATCATACGGTAGATAGACATGCTCTACTTGACCGGCCAATGCCGCCTGCACCCTGGCAGAACCGGTTGGGGTGGTGGTGGTAACGAGTACCGGCAACTGCGGATGGCAGTGGCGCAAATGTGCGATTAATGGGAAAGCCGCTTCCGCCTCCCCCACTGAAACAGCATGTATCCAGATTACCCCCTGCCTGGACGGCCTTTGGTAAAAGCCCAAGCGCTCTAACCAGCGTTGCCGGTATTGCGGCGCCTTGAAGCCCCGCCAATACAATCGCAATAAAACAGCAGGCAACAACAATCCATAAAGCAGCGTGTATAGGTTACGCATTACATCCGTTCTCGCAAATTATTGGGTTAAACCAATGCAATCTTAAACTATTAACCGGCCAATTTCGCCCGTAAGCTACCTTTAACAGCCACATCGAAATCGTCCAAGCGTGCTGATAAAACGACGACCCGGCATCCAATCCTTCATTTGCGGAAGCATCAGCCAAGCATGACAGCCTCTAGTGCTCCGCGGATATTTAAAAGCATAGTCAGGATCGAAACTACGTCGCGTAGCCACATTGCTAACACAGTTGTTTAGTCGCTGCATATAAGCTATTCCCGTCTATACTGATCGTCGGACCAGCCCCATCAAGGTAAATTTATTTCGTCACTCAGAGACTCACGCATCAGTCAACCTAACTGGAGCGATAGGGTTATATACCCGAAAGACGGCTTTTGGATTCAACTGACAGCAAAGTAATTTTTACGCTCATGTTCAATTCTGGTTTTGGCATTGAATCGAGATCGCAGCACAGCGGTTTCCAAATAGCCTTCGCTCTTCCCCTTATACCCGGAGACCAAACAACAAGTCAGATCCAATTTGCTTTTGAAAGTGCGTTACATCTAGCAAGAGGAGTAATTCGGCGTCTTGCAACCATGATTTTAAATCTGAACAAAACCAACCGAGGAGATCGATTTATGAAGTTAACTCATTTGTTTTCAAGCCATAAACAAGCAGCGGAAAAACAGACCACCCTCGAAATAGAAAGGGTCGCGCAGGCCATCGTCGCCGGGCAATTGGATGTACGCGTCAATACCGCGGGATTTGCCGAGAACAGCATGCAATTCGGTCATGCGATTAATCAGATATTGGATGCCTTTACCCAACCGTACAATGCAGTTGCCGATTGCATCGAACAAATCGCCAGCGGCGCCGTTCCGGCTAAAATCAGCGATCATTACCGTGGCGATTTCAACGCACTGAAAAACCACCTCAATCAGCTTATAGAGGCTATCGCCCAGCAATCATCCGCCGCTCAGGCCATTGCCGACGGGAATTTCACTATTCATATCAATGTTCGCTCCGAACACGATGCTCTGGCGAAAAGCTTGGTCAAAGTCGTTGATGTGCAGCAGAACTTGAAAACCGAACTCCAGCGTCTGACCGGTGCGTCAAAAGACGGCCAACTAACCGAAAGGGGTAACCCGGCACAATTCAAAGGCGCTTACGCCGAAGTCATTCACGGGGTCAACCAAATGTTGGACGCCATTCTGCTGCCGATTGGCGAGGGTAATCGCATTCTGGCGCAGATTTCTAGCGGCAAAATCGATGAATTGATCAGCGACACTTACCGTGGCGATCACGAGAAAATGAAACAGGCCGTTAACAATGTCGCCACCACCTTGCAAGGCCTGCAACATGAATTGCAACGTCTCACCATCGCTTCCAGACAGGGACAGCTTACCGAGCGGGGTAAAGTCGAACACTTTAAAGGCGCCTATGCGGAAGTGATCGGCGGCGTCAATGAAATGCTGGATGCCATTCTGCTACCGATTGGCGAGGGCAATCGCATTCTGGCGCAAATTTCCGGCGGCAAAATCGACGAATTGATCGAACAAACCTACCAAGGCGATCACGAGAAAATGAAACTGGCTGTCAACAACGTCGCCATCTCGGTACAGGGCCTGCAAAAAGAGTTACAAAGACTCCAAGAAGCTTCCAGAGAAGGACAATTATCCAAACGCGGCAACGCTGAGCAATTTAAAGGCGCCTACGCCGAAGTCATCGGCGGCGTCAATGAGATGCTGGACGCCATTCTGCTGCCCATCGAGGAAGGCAATCGCATCCTGGCGCAGATTTCCGGCGGCAAAATCGACGAATTGATCGAGAAAACTTACCGGGGCGATCACGAAAAAATGAAATTAGCGGTCAACAATATGGCAATCACCTTGCAAGGCCTGCAGAACGAGTTGCGCCGCTTAACTAGCGCTTCTGGGGATGGTCAACTCTCGGAAAGGGGTAAAACCGAGCAGTTTAAAGGCGCCTACGCCGAGATTATTGGTGGTGTCAACGATATGCTGGATGCAATCCTGATTCCCATAGGCGAAGGCAACCGCATTTTGCGTATGATCCGGGGCGGCGATTTACGCCAACGCGTGGAAATCGCTTGTAAAGGCGACCACGACCAGATGAAACAAGCCGTTAACGGCGTTCATAGTTGGCTCTCGGATTTAATCGCTTACGTTACCAAACTAGCCAATGGCGACATGACGGCGGAAATGGGCAAGGCCTCAAACGACGACCAGATCCATGAATGGTTAATGCTGCTAAAAGGCAATGTTCAGGCCTTGGTAGCCGATGCCGACAAACTTTCGATAGCGGCAGTGGAAGGCCGCTTACAAACCCGCGCCGACGCCAGTAAACATCAGGGCGCCTTTCGTAAGATAGTGGAAGGTTTCAACAATACCTTGGACGGGGTCATTCTGCCTCTCAATGAGGCTGTCGAAGTACTGACATTGGTCGAACAAGGGGATTTGACCCGTAAAATCAGAGGGGATTACAAAGGTCAGCTTAATGACTTTAAAGATACGGTTAACAATACCATAGTCAAACTTTCGCAAACCATCGCCGAAGTCATCAGTGCTGCCGACCAGTTAGGCAGTGCCTCAGCGCAAATCAGCGCCACCTCACAATCTTTATCGCAAGCATCCAGCGAACAGGCAGCCGGCGTCGAAGAAACCACGGCCAGTATCGAACAAATGGCGGCAAGCATTAACCAAAATGCGGAAAACGCCAAAGTGACCGATGGCATGGCCGGTAAAGCCACTCAGGAAGCCAGCGAAGGCGGAGCAGCCGTTAAACAAACCGTCACTGCAATGAAAGATATCGCCAATCGAATTGGCATCATCGACGACATTGCCTACCAAACCAATATGTTGGCTCTCAACGCCGCCATCGAAGCGGCTCGAGCGGGCGATCACGGCAAAGGTTTTGCGGTAGTGGCTGCGGAGGTCAGAAAATTGGCGGAACGTAGTCAGGTAGCAGCACAAGAAATCGGTCAGCTGGCGGAGAACAGCGTTAAAACTGCTGAAAGTGCAGGTCAATTGCTGGACGCCATCGTCCCCAGCATTGCTAAAACCTCGGATCTGGTGCAAGAAATTGCCGCCGCCTCCCAGGAACAATCGGCGGGTGTCAGGCAGGTTAATATTGCCATGAATCAGATGAATCAAATTACGCAGCAAAATGCTTCTGCGAGCGAGGAATTGGCGGCAACAGCAGAAGAAATGACCAGCCAAGCCGCGCAATTGCAGAATCTGATGAGCTTTTTCAAAATCAAAAATTTGCAACCAACGCCGCCCCGCAACGCAACGAGAACGCCGCCTAAATCGCCAAAGGCAATACCGCCGGCACTACATGTTAATCACGCAGACAATCCTGAGGGATTCGACATAAACCATTTCGAACGATTTTAGTGATTGAGTATTGACTAAGACCAGGCAGATCAACCCTTAACTTTTTGCACCAAAAATAAAATTAAGTACAGGAAATCTAACAAAGCAAGGAAGCTGTTGATTCCCGATAATTGACCTAAACTGCGATTGGACACAACGGTGTTGATCTACACAGTGGGATAGTGACAGTGATGCGATAAGTTGACGGAATACCAGGGTGCGTGTATCGATTCGGTTGGGGGTAGCAATAACATCCTAGACTAAACAGAATATTTGGCCCAACAATTCAGCAACTGGTAGACAGGACCGAGTAGCCTTGGCCCATGAATTGAACCGGTCTGCGATGTTCGAAGCAGACCGGCGGTAGCTGCGCCATCCGTGGCAATCATCCTGAACTATCCTAAAAACAAATCCTAACGCCACAAACCTTGAGATTTGCAGCGATATTTCCAAACTTAAGCTGCTACCGCTGCTTTACGACGACCGCCAAAACCGATCAGGCCGGCCATCGCGCTGCCGAACAACCAAACTGCGCCGGGAACAGGTACTGCCGAGGTAGTGATGTCCATTGAATAACCTGCAACATTTTGGCTCCATCTTCCTACGCCGTTACCACCCAGGTAAATCGAATAGATCTGACCGGCAACTGCGGTAAAGGTCAAGCCATTAAGCGCATCGACTGACTCATCGTGGGTCAAATAAGCCAAACCCGAGGTACCAAAAGGGTTACTGGCGGTTAAAGGTTTTGGAGTCGCACAAGTTGGGCAATTCCAGCTACCGTGATGAGAATAGTTACCGGTATTGGTATCCATACCCGTAAATACGGTAACACCGAAATTATTGTTGAAGGATCCTAAGGTTGACAGGTTAATAGTCACTTTTTGTGTGACATCTGACTTGATCAAACCAATATCAGTTTGATGTCTCCAACCTGTTGGGGCGATTGGCGCGCCAGTCGAGCTAACACCACCAGCATCCAGCCAGGCGCCAGCACCGGTATCAATTTCGGCAGCTACACCGTAATCCGCCAAGGCATCCGCTGCCGAAACTGTCAGTGATGAACCCGCTGAATGCAAGTGGGCCGCCCAGTTCAAATGAGAAGAACCGGCGTAACCGAAAGGCAACGCTCCGCCAGCGGTACCGACCCAAGGTACCAGATTACCACTGTTTCCCTTACTTTCCGGACCGGTAAAGATTCCATCAGGCGGGGTATACACACCTGTTGTTGAATTCGTGGAACCGATATCGTTGACCCGTGTCCAGCCATCCGTAGAACTGGCCGAAGTGGTGGTGAAAGTGTTGTACATGACGTGGGCAGAAGCAGTTGTCGCGCCGGCTGATAGAGCCACACCAGCAACGGCCATGGAAACAGCCTTAGCCAATTTTGTTTTGATCATACGTTTTTACCTTAAATCTCAAGTTAGGGGAGAAAGCACCTTAGGCCCCAAGACTGATCAACAATCTTGTAAGCCATGACTGACAGGCGCCTGCCTCCATAACGCAATCCCTATGCCATCTATAAAACGTATTAATTACAAACAATTAGAATTTACTTATTCTCAGCGCTCAAGCAAAATCCGTGATTTAGCTCACAAAAAACAGGTGAAATAACATAATTCAGATTTTTCCGCTTACTCAAGTAAATTTTTCCAGCCTGTGTTCCGGAACAAGACTGATTTAGGCTTAACGCTCCATTTAAAAATCAGCCGCAATATCTGTCGTTTTTGTATGGTCGTCACCCTGACTGTTCGGCGACAGAGCCATCCCTGGCATTTAACCCAGCGATGAGTAACAGGGCGGCCAAGGCAATCAAAAGCAAATCATAGCTAGCGCCCCAATCTACGTTCCAAATCCAACACACTCCGGGTAGTCTGCAACACCGTATCCGGATTCAAACTCATCGAATCGATGCCGATTTCGACCAAATATTCGGCCATTTCCGGATAATCTGACGGCGCTTGACCGCACAAACCCGAATGTCTACCGTTGCGGCGAGCGCCTTCCACGGCCCACTTGATCATGGTCTTCACGCCGGCGTCCCGCTCGTCGAAATCGTTGGCGACGATTTCCGAATCGCGGTCCACCCCCAAGGTCAATTGCGTCAAGTCGTTGGAACCGATCGAAAAACCATCGAACAATTTGGCGAATTCATCGATCAAGATGACGTTATTCGGTATCTCGCACATCACGTAAATTTCCAGGCCGTCATCGCCGCGTTTTAAACCCAGTTCCGCCATGTAAGCCAATACCCGTTCGGCCTCCTCTTTCCGCCGACAAAAAGGGATCATCAACACCACATTCTTCAGGCCCATCTGCTCGCGGACCCGTTTCATTGCCGCACATTCCAAGGCAAACCCTTCGGCATAAGCCGGATGCACATAGCGGGAGGCACCGCGAAAACCGATCATCGGATTAGCCTCGTCGCGCTCGAACCAACGCCCGCCCAACAAGGTCGCGTACTCGTTGGTTTTAAAATCCGACATCCGCACCACCACCGGCTTGGGATAAAACGCCGCAGCTATGGTGCCTACTCCTTCCGCCAGACGTTGAATGAAGAACTCTTCCGGTTTGGCATAGCCCTCGGTCAATTGCTTAAGTTGATCCAGCTCGCCGACATCTTCGATTTTTTCGGGGTGAATCAAAGCCATTGGATGCGCCTTGATATATTCGGTGATAATAAATTCCATCCGCGCCAAACCGACGCCGTCATTCGGCAAGAAGCTGAGTTTAAAAGCCAACTCCGGATTGCCCAGATTGAGCATGATCTTGGTTTTTGGCCGCTGGAGTTGCGACAAATCAGTATGCTTGACCTCGAAATCCAGCCGGCCAGCATAGACTTTGCCGACATCGCCTTCCGCGCAAGATACCGTGACCACGCTGCCACTGGTTATCGCTGCCGTCGCGTTCTCGCAACCTATCACGGCCGGCACGCCCAATTCGCGGGCTATGATCGCCGCATGACAGGTTCTGCCACCGCGATTGGTGACAATAGCAGCGGCAGTTTTCATCACCGGCTCCCAGTCCGGAGTAGTCATGTCGGCTACCAGCACTTCGCCTGGTTTGAAACTACCGAGTTTGGCCACGTTGTCTATCACCCGCGCCTGACCCACCGCGATCTTGCTGCCGACCGCATGGCCCTTGACGATGGCTTCGCCTGCTTGCTTGAGCTGGTATTGCTCCAACACATTACCCACTTTTTGCGAAGCCACGGTTTCCGGGCGGGCCTGCACGATATAAAGCTTGCCGTCCAGCCCGTCTTTGGCCCATTCCATATCCATAGGCCGGCCATAATGGCGTTCGATTTTTAGAGCGTAGTCAGCCAATTGCAGCACTTCGGCGTCATTGATACAAAACTGCCGGCGCTCGTGGTTTGAGGTGGCAACATTACGAATCGGTTCGCGAGTGCGGCCGTCGCTATAAATCATCTTGATTTTTTTCGCGCCTAGCGTACGCCGCAATACGGCGCGATAGCCTTGGGCGAAAGTGGGTTTATGCACATAAAATTCGTCGGGATCGACCGCGCCCTGCACGACGTTTTCCCCCAAACCGTAAGCGCCGGTGATAAATACCGCATCGTCGAAGCCGGATTCGGTATCCAAGGAAAACATCACGCCACTGGCGGCCAGATCGGAACGCACCATTTTCATCACCCCAATCGACAAACCGATCTTGAAATGATCGAAGCCCTGATCCAGCCGGTAATGAATGGCCCGGTCGGTAAACAAACTGGCGAAGCAACGCTTGCAGGCATCCAGCAAGGCTTGGCCGCCGCGGATATTCAGATAGGTATCTTGCTGACCGGCAAAGCTGGCAGTAGGCAAATCTTCGGCGGTCGCGGAACTGCGCACCGCAACGGTCAAATCTTCCGGGTATTGTTGTTGTAATTGCCCAAAAGCATCCAGAATTTGCTGCTGCAAATCAGCGGGCAGCGGTGCTGCGTAAACCAAATCACGGGCTTGTTGTGCGCGGCGCGCCAACTCTGCGACGTCGTCGGCATCGACATCATCGAGTAAAGCGTGCAAATGCGGCCAAACGCCGGCCTGATCCAGCATATAACGGTAAGCTTCGGCGGTAATTGCGAAACCGTTGGGGACAATCACGCCCTCCGAGGCCAACTCGCGATACATCTCGCCGAGCGAGGCATTTTTACCGCCAACCAAAGGGATGTCGTTGATGGTGAGTTCAGAAAACCAGCGGATGTATTGATCTTGCTTGGACATGATGCGCTCCTTGGCTATTGTTATGCTTATGACTATAAGCATACGCCGTTCAGAGCAATCGGCAAGAGCTTAGCAGCGGAAACAAACCGAGTCGGGCTATCCGAAACGTGGACTACAAAAAGCCGGCTACGATTGCAGGGGAGATGACATGACGCGATTACGCCCGGCGTCCTTGGCAGCATAAAGCGCTTTATCCGCCGCCCCGATCAATGCCGCCGAAGAGAGGCCATTTGCCGGATATGTGGCCACGCCAAACGACGCAGTTACGGCAATAGCTCTGTCGGCAACTGCAACAGGCTGGGCAACCAGCGCCGAACGTATCAATTCGGCACGCTCACTGGCTGTTTGTTGCGAGGTGTCCGGCAACACCAGAAAAAACTCTTCGCCGCCATACCGGCAATCCAAATCGCTAGCGCGGGCATGACGCTTCATGATATCGGCGAATACTTTCAACACTGCATCGCCGGCCTGATGTCCGTAACAATCGTTGATCATTTTAAAATGATCCAGATCGCTCATCACCACGCTCACCTGATAGCCTTGCCGCTCGGCCAACAGCAATTCACGTTCCAAGTTTTCGTTTAGGAACAGCCGGTTATACAGCCCGGTCAAGGGATCGTGAATCGCCTGGTATTGAAGCTGTTCATGCAGGGCTTTGACTTGCCGCTCGGACTGCAAGCGCTCGCTGATATCTGCCAACACCGCGATCAAAGCAGGTTTGCCGCCTATATCAATTGCCTGACTACCGGATACCTCAACCGTGATCAGCTCACCATTCCGGCGAACGGCATTGGCGATGAGACTAACTGTCGAACGATCCTTGTTTAAGGCATTCTGCATCACTTCGCGCAGAGCGGGCCGATCGGCATCACTGATTAATTCCATCATACCCATAGTCAAGAGTTGATCGACCTCGTAATCAAAGATTTCCGCAAACTTAGGATTCACATAATGGAAACGGTCTTCGATAATCATCGTTATGCCAACCAAGGATTGATCCAGAACCCGGTGAAACTTTTCCTCGGCTTCTTGCAGCGCCCGATTGATTTTCTCATTCTCCCGCAATGCCGCTTCCAATTCCTTTGTCCGAGCGCGCACCAAACTCTCCAACATGATGGTGGTTTGAAACTGATCGAAATCCGAACAATGCTGGGTGGAACTGCGCTCCACTCGATTCATCAAGGCTTCTACGACCTTATTGAGACGAACGATTTCCGCCTTTAATTCGCTCTCTAAATCGCGTGCATCCGACTCAATCATCCCCGTCGCACCCGTCAACTGCACCTATGGCAACAGCGGCGAACGTCTGATTGACATGCACGCCCCGAAACTGTTCGCCATAGGTATTGAAACCTATCACATTGTTATCGCCGAGTATTTGTGCTGCTTGCGCCGCCAAGCCGCGCTGTATCAGTTCCAGCTTTCGGAGTATGCAATCACACGCTATAACCACCTGAGGTTGGCCAATCTCGGCCCGAACTTCGGCAAAAGCCTGTTGTAGATTTTCGATAGGATCCACCCCACGCGCAACTCTCAACACCAAGCCTTCCTCGATAGCACAGTAAAAAGTCAGACTTTGATCATCATTGGCACTGCGAATCGCCCGCACATAAAAGCTACCATCGATAGCTACCACGACCGGCGCTGCGGCAAAATGCGCAGGTTTTAACGCTTCTACCGAAACTCCGATGAGTCTGGCGTATTCCGGGGCCGCCGGTAGACCATTGATTTCATGTACGATGCGCCGTCTGGCATCGGCGTGCGTGACCACCAATCTTTCCGCCGTCGGTACAAAATGTTGCGCTTTGAAGATTTTAAAAGGTGACGACGTATGCATCAGCAACAACAAGGCACTGTCCGCATGAAAATCACCATCGCAATAAACGTATGTTTTATGGAACAGCAAGTCGTCGGCCGCCGAGCCGCCAATCATGGCGATATTGCCTAATGCGTCTTGTATCGCATGGGTGACCTGCTCTTCGCGCACCGATAAGCCGTCGATCAACAAAAAACCGAAACAATTTTCGGCATTAAGATGCGTAACTCTATCTTGCAAGCCATACAATAGTTCGTTGGCAAGCGCATGCCCTTCGGCGATTTGAAACTGTTGCAAGTTAGGGATTAGCCCACTGGTCGCAATAAAATCCGGCGCGGAAAAGCCGACACCTACCAGACTTTGTTGACTCAGTCCTGCATCGCCTATTTCGCCAGAGGTCGTGCAGCCAATGACTTGTATACCTTGAAATCGGCGTCTTATTTCGGAAGCCAGCAAAGTTCGGTCGTAACTAGTCGAGCAAAAGAAAATAACCAAAGCCGTACGGCTTGCAGCAACCCTAAAGCAAGCTCTTCAACCGCCCGCTGGGGGTCCGATAAACAAGAATGGGCAATGCGAATTGCCGTTCGGCGACTCATCTGCGTTCTCGGCAGTTACTGTTGACGGAAAGAAAGGATATTTTACAACCGGGTCCGCGGCTATGCTTTAGAAAAACAACGAAATATGCCGGAATTTACCTTAAGACTGTCACCTTGTTGATGACAAAACAGCGCTCGCTAGCGGTTCAACCATTCCATATAAAGTTGTACGCCTTGCTCGACACTTTTGAATTGATGCTGACACCCGGTAGATCGCAGATTTTCGAGGTTAGCTTCGGTAAAACTTTGATAGCAACCTTTCAGGTGCTCGGGGAACGGTATGTACTTGATCTGCCCACGTTGGTGATAACGAATCACCGCGTTGGCAACATCGTTAAACGTCTGGCTACGGCCGGTACCGCAATTATAGATGCCGGATACCTGGGGATTGTCCAGAAACCAAAGATTAATATCCACCACGTCGCCAACATAAACAAAGTCGCGGCGCTGTTCGCCGTTGCCGTAACCGTCGCAACCTTCGAATAAACGTAATTCGTCGGACTCTTTAATCTGATTATTCAGATGAAAGGCGACGCTGGCCATGCTGCCCTTATGGGCTTCGCGCGGACCATAGACATTGAAATAACGTAAACCCACTACTTGCGCCTTCAGCTTTTGGTGTCTGCGCAAATATTGATCGAATTGAAACTTGGAATAACCGTAGACATTCAGCGGACCTTCATAAGCCAATGCTTCCTTGAAGGTTAAATCTGCACCGTAAGTAGCGGCGCTGGAGGCGTAAATAAACGGGATTTTGTGGCTTTGGCAATAATGAAACAGGGTTTTGCTGTATTCATAATTGTTGTCCATCATGTAACGGCCGTCCCACTCGGTGGTGCTGGAACAGGCGCCCTGATGGAAGATGGCTTCTATCGTTTCTGCTTGGAAAGCACCTTGTTGGAGTCGTTCCAAAAAGGTGCTTCTGTCCAGATAATCCGCTATCTGGCAGTCGACCAAGTTTCGGTACTTGATACCGCTGGTCAAATGGTCGACTACTAAAATATCATCATAACCGCGAGCATTCAGGCCCAATACCAGATTGCTGCCGATGAAGCCGGCGCCACCGGTTACGATGATCACAGACTTTACTCGGCTACCACTTTTACCGGCAGCGTAATAACGACGTCGGTATGCAGATTGATAGCGATGTCGTATTCGCCGATGTTGCGGATAACGCCGTTCGGCAAACGTATTTCGTGTTTCTCGACTTTAATGCCGGCAGCAGTAATAGCATCTGCAATGTTTTGCGTACCGACCGAACCGAACAAACGGCCTTCGTCACCGGTTTTGTGCGCGATAGACACGTTCAATTTGCTGATCGCTTCGCCACGAGCTGTGGCAGCCGCCAATTTTTCAGCCGCTTGTTTTTCCAGCTCGGCGCGGCGCTCTTCAAACTCTCTGATTTTTTTAGGCGTTGCAGGAACTGCTTTGCCTTGCGGAATCAGATAATTTCTGCCGTAACCCGCTTTGATGGTTACTTTGTCGCCCAGGTTACCCAGGTTCGCCGTTTTTTCCAGAAGAATGACTTCCATCGTTTTCTACCTCTTAGATCGACTTGATTGTCGAAAAATCGGGAGCTTACGCCCCATTTGGTTTTAGTTTATTTCGTAAGTCCAGCCAAGTGTCGGTCAGTCCGCATAACACGATCACCACCATCACATGCGGGATCAACATCAACGTCACGTATAAAAAAGGCACCATGAAACGACTACCCTTCATGACCGAGAACGTGGCGTGCAACACGGCGGTGCCTATCATCGTATAGGTCACCAGTAGCACCAACAACACGTTCCAGCACAACTCTGCGGTTTTGCCCGACGTCAACATCGCTACCCCAGCCACAAGCAAGGTAATTAATGTCAGATGCACATGCCCTTTCAAGGCCAAAAACTCGGCTCTGAAACCGCCCGGGTTGTATAGCGCCGCTTGCCACCATCTGGCCAAAAACAAACCGAACAGCAGGCCGTAAACGCTGCCGGCCGCGGCAACCCCAGTCATGAAATGCGCCAACAGTTCCGCGGACTGCTTAATTTGCTCCAGCGGCACATCGGTTTTGCCTTCCAGCATGGGCTGTAACATGAAGTTCAACACTTCGCGCCAAAGCTGTACCGGTTGCTCCTGAATCGTATAAATACCCAGCACCACCGCAACACCTAATAACACGGCAATTTCAATTGCCAGCGTCAGATAGCGGCCCTCGCGCAGTACTATCGAAATCAGCCAAACCGGCAGCCAAAAGGCCAGACCGTAAAGCAGTGCGTACTGGTAATTGCCGATCAATAAGGTACTTAATACAGCGGCAGCCAGGCATGAGCAAATCAGCACATACAAGCCTTCACTAGCCCCTCGCCTCAACGTTACCAATGAGACAGCGGCTGAACTTACAATACTGACAGGAGGAAATAGCAGCGATAGCAAGGCCAGGCTGGATGCGACCGTCATGGCCTGCATCCGTCCTTTCATAATGAAAGTGGCCAGAAATTGCACGCGCTATTCCCTCGTGCTAAATCACTTGTGTGCGTCGCAGAACGGCAACAAAGCCAGGAACCGCGCTTGTTTAATAGCGGAAGTCAGCTGTCTTTGATATTTCGCACTGGTACCGGTAATGCGGCTAGGAATGATTTTGCCGGTTTCGGTGACGTACTCGCTCAATAAATCCAGATCTTTATAATCGATTACGATCGCGTCTTCGCCGCTAAAACGGCACCCTTTTTTGCGTCTAATGTTATTACGTGCCATCACAATTCTCTTGGTTCAATGTTGATTATTCGGAATCCGCTACGACTTCAGTCTCGACGACTTCTACTTCAGCTTCTTCGGTTTCTTCTTCGACTTCTTCCTTAACGCGGTTACCGGCTTTTTGGCCGTCGTTACCGCTGACAGCAATCGCGGAAGGCTCGGTTACGGCCGCTTTTTGCGCCAAGGTTTGGCTGCGCAAGATAGCGTCGTTGAATCGAAAACCGCTTTCCAGTTCTTCAAGAGTGGCTTGGTCGCATTCGATGTTCATCAACACATAATGTGCTTTATGAATTTTTTTGATAGGGTAGGCCAAATGTCTACGGCCCCAATCTTCCAGACGGTGAATTTTGCCTGCGGCTTCTTCAACGGTGGATTTATAACGTTCTATCATAGCCGGCACCTGAGCACTTTGGTCAGGGTGGACTAAGAAGACAATTTCATAATGTCGCATGATTTCTCCTTACGGGTTTAAAAGCCTCCCGTCCGTCTGGACAGTGAAGCAAGGGACGGGGATAAATTCCCCAAAAAACTGGGCATTATAGAAATAGGCGCTGTTTTTGCAAAGCAATTTTTCAACAGCGCCTGAGGAGACTAGGCAAACAGGCTCAATAAACCGTTGCTGGCAATGGCTCTGCCTGCTTCAATTTCATCGAGAATAGTATTGGATGCATCGTTTGTCGCGCTATCGGCCTGGCCTTGGCCTCGACTATTGCCGCCGCGATTTTGCTCGCCGGCCGTTTGAAAGGACTCGCGTCCCGGTCTTTGTTCGGATTGTTGCTGGGAAACGTTAACGTCCGCCAAATTCAAGTTTTGCCCGCCCAACATTTCCCGCAATTTGGGGATAGCCGCCTCTATGGCGTCCCTGACCGCCGCATGCTGGGCGGTAAAAACCACACTGGCTTGGTCCTGATTCACATCAATCTTGATGGAAATCGGCCCGAGATGCTCCGGATTCAAGCGAATTTCGGCGGAAGGTACCGCTTGTTTATGCATCCACAGCAGTTTTTCGCCCAAGTCGGTGTTCCATTCTGGATGAGTTAAATGTTTTTCTATCGCCGGCGCCGGCGTTTGCCCGGCATTACTCACCGACTTATTCAGTTGGGCGATGTCGGCCGTCATTCTCGACAAACCCAAATCAGTCTCGCTAGCGCCGATTTGATTTTTGGTTGTATTACTCTGTTCGCTTTGAAAAGCGTTAGCCGCACTGTCTTGCGAAAATTGCTGAGACGCTCCGTCCTCGGCGGCCAGTGCTTTGGCGAAACCACCTTCCGCTACCAACCCTTTCCGCCCTTCTTCCGTGCCGTTCAATGCCGACAGCGCTTCTTTTTTGGCATCCATACCCAATAGTTCAGGGCTGTTTTTGATAGCAGACATCGCCTCGCTGGTTGCTACCGCGGATTTTAGTACCTCGTTAACATTATTCACGCTATCCGCAACCGGCAAGGGCTGAGCCTGCATCCCCGCCAGCATCGCTGCATTCTCTGCCTGCTCATTTGCGGTATCGGTATTTTCCGCCGCTATCTCGGCAAAGTTATCTTGATTTGCCGAGATAGCCGGTAAAATCGGGGTTTGTTGTTCGTTAACCGTAGCAGACTCCAAGCCTTGCAGATATTGCAACACATCCGCTAAAGCTTGCATGGTATCGTCCAGATTAATATCCTGACCCAGCTTGGTTGCCGTCGGCAAACTCTTGCCGAACAGAGCGGTAAAATCCTGCATGCTTTGACTATTCAAGGCGTCAGCCCCTAAACCGCCCAGCTGCTGCAAATTCGCCAATCCGGCGTCACCGGCTGCGCCCTTACTCAGCAAGCTATTCTGCAATTGCGCCAGCTGCTCAAGCAACGCCGCCGAAAACACGCCCCCGCCGCCTTCACCCAGCAGACCCGCAGTAGCAGAACCGGCACCTTCGGCGGAGGACAATAGAGACAGCGGATTTAAACCTTGGATATTCATGGCATTTCTCCTGACATTTTTATTTACTCAAGCACTTCCCGTGCCATCCTTACGTCCTGATCGCGCAGCCCGGTCGTCTTGCTCGGCCTGTTCGCGTTTTTGTTCGACTTTCATTTCTTCGACCAACGCCAAATCGCTGACTTTTTGCAGACTTTTGGTACGCTGATGCGCATCTTCCCAGCGCTTACGCGCCCGCTGCACCTCACGCTCGTGGTTGCTAACCGTCTGCTGCTGGCTTTCGATGGCCTGGTCGAGCTTGTCGGCAAAGGCCCTAAACTCCATCAACTGGCTGATATTGATACCAGCCTGCTGCCTGACGGCGAATTTACCTAAATAATCCAGACGGTAACTTTGTAGATTTTCTAGCTGGGCTTGCTGCTCTTGCAGTTTTTGCTGACTGATACCCAAGGCCTCCAGAGCGTCACGTTCCTGACGCGCATGCAGGTCGATGATGACTTTCAGGCGCTGGGATTTTTTCATCAGCTAGCCAGCAATTCCGCTAACTCGCTCAGACTCCGGCTCAAGTCCACCGATTCATCCATGCTTTGTTGCAGAAAATCCATGATCGCCGGATTTTTTTCTATCGCCTTGTCGATGCGCGGATCGGCTCCCGGCCGATAAGCACCGACGCTGATCAAATCCTTGTTCTGTTGGTAGGTGGAATACAAACGCCGCAAATCCCGCGCCATTTGCAGATGCTCCGGCTCTATGATGTCCGGCATCACCCGACTGATCGACGCTTCAATGTCTATTGCCGGATAATGACCGGACTCGGCCAAGGAACGCGACAACACTACATGGCCGTCCAGCACACCCCGCGCTGCGTCGGCAATCGGATCGTTGGTATCATCGCCTTCCGCCAATACCGTGTAAAACGCGGTAATCGAACCGCCGCCTTCGTCGCCGTTACCTGCGCGCTCCACCAGTTGCGGCAATTTCGCAAATACCGACGGCGGATAGCCCTTGGTAGCCGGCGGCTCGTCTATCGCCAAAGCGATTTCCCGATAGGCCTGAGCATAACGGGTCAAGGAGTCCATCAGCAACAACACATCCAGACCCTGGTCGCGAAAATATTCGGCGATACTGGTCGCCAATAACGCGCCATGCACCCGCATCAGCGGCGAATCGTCAGCCGGCGACGCCACCACCACGGCTCGGCGCAAGCCTTCTTCGCCAAGGATCTTCAGTACAAATTCGTTGACCTCCCTACCCCGCTCGCCGACCAGACCAACCACCACCACATCGGCGTTGGTAAACTTGGTCATCATCCCCAGCAACACGCTCTTACCGACGCCGGTACCGGCAAACAAGCCCATCCTTTGACCGCGGCCGACACTGAGAATGGCATTGATCGCCCGCACCCCGACATCCAGTGCCTCGCGGATCGGTTTGCGACTGAGCGGATTGATGGTGACACCGGCCAGGGACACCTTGGCATCGGTATCCAGCGGACCTTTGCTGTCCAACGGGTTACCGGCGCCATCAAGCACCCGGCCCAACAGACCGAAGCCGACACTCGCTAGACTGTTCTTACCCATCGGAATCACCCGACAACCGGGTTCCAGACCATGCGTATCGCCGGTCGGCATCAAAAATAATCGGGATCCGCCAAAACCGACCACCTCGGCCGTAATGATCTTGCCGGATTTGGTAATCACTTGACACAACGAACCAATGGCCGCCCGGCAGCCTTCCGCTTCCAGCGTCAAACCCACCATACGCGACAATTTCCCTTCAACCACCAACTCCAGAGGGTCCGCAGCCAGCCTTTCCCTGTATGGCTGCAATCGCGCCAGCCACACATCGGAACGATCAACACTGGGGATCATCGCCCAGAATCCTCACGGCGCTCGCCGCCCAGTACCGTGGCAATCACTGCGGCCACACGGCTTTCGACGCTGGCATCGATTCTCGACACTTCGGTTTCGACGGTGCAACCGCCACGGCTCAATAAAGGATTTTCCTGCAAGCGCCAGGGCGGCATGTTTTCATCGAGTTTTAACGCGGTGCGGACCAAGGCCGCATCTTCGGGATGTAAGTTGACGGTGACTTTCTGTGAGGCCAATGGCAAGGCATTGATCGCCTCTCTGACCACGCCGACGATCTCACCGGGTTCCAACTTCAATTCCCGGCGAATTAATTGACTGGCGATGGCAATGGTCAATTTCACCAACTCCTGCTCGACCGATTCGTCGAGTTGCTTGAAGGGCTCGCTGAGCGCTTCCAGCAAACTGGTGAGCTCGGCTGCCTGTTTTTGCAGCAAATGCAGGCTTTCTTCATAACCTTGCTTGCGCCCGGCCTCAAACCCTTCTTTTTGTCCGTCCGCGTAGCCTTGCTGCTTACCTTGTTCAAACGCTTCGGCATAGGCCTGCTTCTGAATTTCCTCAATCTGCTCGGCCGTCAGAACCTCGGTCACGTCTTCCAATTCAACCGCTTCGGAACGCGGGTTACTGAAATCCTGTAAATTAGTCCAGCGATCCAGAGCTTGCAGCTCGGACTCGGAAAACTTATTGCTCTTAGACGAACTCATCGCCACCGCCACTGCCGCCCAAAGCTATTTCACCGGCATCGGACAAGCGTTTGGCTATCGCCAGAATATCTTTTTGCGCGGCTTCCACTTCGCTCAGGCGCGCAGGCGGCGCGGCTTCCAAATCGTCGCGCAGCATTTCCGCCGCGCGTCTGGACATATTGGCAAAGACTTTGTCACGTAAACCGGTTTCCACGCCACGCAAGGCCAACAACAACTGATCGGTGGACACTTCACGCAACAGGGTTTGAATACCGCGATCATCGACGTTGATCAAGTCGCCGAACACAAACATTTTATCCTGGATACGTTGACCCAAATCGGCGTTGGCTTCGTTGATGTCTTGCATCATCGGATCGCTGACACCGCTTTCGATAAAGTTGAGGATGTTGGCCGCCGCGTCGATACCGCCGATTTGCGAGGATTTGACGCCATCGCTGCCGGTCAACTGCTTTTCCATGATGTCGTCAAGTTCGCGCAATGCCGCAGGCTGCACACCTTCCAAGGTGGCGATACGCATTAAAATATCGGAGCGCATGTTTTGCGGCAACAAAGTCAGTACGTCGGCGGCCTGATCGGCATCCAGCAAGGACAAAATAATTGAGATGATTTGCGGATGTTCCAGGCGGATCAAATCGGCGATGGAACGGGTATCCATCCATTTCAACTGTTCGATACCCTTGCTGTTGGCTCCCAACAAAATCCGGTCGATGATACTGCCGGCTTTGTCGGCGCCCAGCGCGTTGGTCAGCATGTTGCGGATGTACTCGTCGGAATCCAGACCCAGGCCGGTTTCGTTTTTAATTTCGATGATGAACTCTTCCAGCACCTCATCGACCATGCCCGAGCTAATCGGCCCGAGCTGCGCCATGTTCGAACCGATCAATTGCACTTCTTTCGGTCCCATATGCTTCAACACCGAGGCCGCCCTATCCTGCCCCACCGCCAATAGCAGCAGCGAAGCCCGTTGCGCATGCGTTAATTTCTCTTGATCAGCCATCGTCTTTTAACCAGGTTTTGATCACTTGCGCGACCAATTTAGGATCTTCGTCGATCAGTTTTTGTACATATTCCAAACGTTTTTCGTAGCTTTGTGGGGCTTCGAGTAACAATAAATCTTCTACCCCGGTAGTGATGGTGCGTACTTCGCCGGTTTCTTCATCAACCGACACCGCGACAGCCACCGGCTTACCGGTCTCATCGAAGCGGACCACACCGCCGGTAGCTTCCGCGATTGCCTTGGCTTGTTCAAGCGCCTCTAACTGTTCTTCCTTGGCAATCAAGGTGCGCAGACCCGGCCGCAATACCCCCATGATCAGCAGCAAGACTACAGCAACCGCCGCCAACTGTTTCAGCGCACTGGCGAACCAGGGTTGTTCCCAGATAGGTTCGGAAGGTACTTCTTCCATTGCATCGGGCAATCTGAACGCCACGTTGGTAACCGTCACCTGGTCGCCACGGCTGTTATCATAACCGACTGCCTGTTTGACCAAGTCGCGAAGTTGATTGAGATCTTCTTGCGAGTATGCAACTAGCGTAGCTTTACCGTCGGCTTGCGCCACTTTTTTATCGTCAACCACCACCGCCACCGACAAGCGTCGTAAGGCACCGGTGGCGAGTCTAGTATGGGTAATGGTTTTATCCAGTTCGTAATTGCGGGTGGCGGTTTTGTTGGACGAGCCGGAACCGGATTCCGCGGCAGCTTGTTTTTCCTGACCGCTAGCCACTTCCGGCGCAGTACCCGTTGGCGGCGGCTGATTGGACAACGCGCCGGGCACACCTTGCACTTTGGATAGGGAGTTATTTTCTTCCTGGGTTTGCTCACTGCGCAAGGCAGGCAAATCCGGGTTAAACATTTCCTGGGTTTTTTCGGTGACGGTAAAGTCAACGTCAGCGGAAATTTGCGCCCGCATGCCGTCACCGCCTACCAATGGCGTCAGGATGTTTTCGATCCGTCCACGCAGATGTTCTTCTATATTTTTCTTGTATTCGAATTGCTTGCTGGACAAGGACATGTCTTCGCCGCCTTCCTTGCTGTTCAACAAGCGGCCTTTCTGATCCACGACCGTCACTTGACTGGCTTCCATCAACGGTACGCTGGAAGCGACCAAATGGATAATGGATTCGATTTGTTCTTTTTCGAGGATCCGGCCTTGATACAGCTCCACCACCACCGAGGCACTGGGCTTTTTACGTTCGCGGACGAATACCGACTGCACCGGAATAGCCAGCAGTACTTTCGCGGATTTGACGTTCTGGATGGTTTGGATGGTCAGCGCAATTTCGCCTTCCAACGCACGTTGAAAACGCATTTGCTCGACATTTTTGCTGGCGCCGAAGCCATTGTCTTTATCCAACAACTCATAGCCTAAACTCGCACTGCGCGGCAGACCTTGCGCCGCCAATTGCAGTTTCAGTTCCCGGACATTATCCGCCGGCACCATAATTGCCCCGGAACCGGTTTCGACTTTGTAATCCACATTCAATTTGGTCAACGCGTCGAGAATTTCCGCGGAATCTTTTTCGGCTACGCCGGAAAACAGTAAATCGTAAGACGGGGCCTGCGACCACAATACCACCGCCACGCCAATCGCGACGCTGAGTGCCAAACCCAACATCAGACCAAGTTGGCGAACCATCGGCATTTTGCTCAGGCTTTTCAGGGCGGGATGCATTTTGTCGGCGTTCGCCATACTTAATTGGCTATGGGCCTCCATCGGTAGATTTCTGTCTAGTTCGCTCATGGCTTATATTCCGCTAGCCTACATTGACATGCCCATCACGTCCTTATAAGCATCCACCAGTTTGTTACGCACCTGGAGCATGGCCTGAAAGGAAACGCTGGCTTTTTGCGAGGCAATCATCACTTCCGCCAAGCTGACGTCACTCTGACCCATCTCAAACGATTTAGCCATAGCGCTGGCGGTTTGCTGGGTATTGTTCACGGCGTCGATGGATTGTTTCAACATGGCGGCAAAATCGCCGGACGTGTCGCTAGGCTGTGGCTTGACGCCGGCCTCTATGGACATTGCCCGCATCTGCGCGAGCACTTGGTTAACATTCATATCTGACATGATAATGACTCTTTTAGGTTGCCTTGCTTAGCATAAGCATTTTTCAAGCCAAGATTTAACCTGGTACCATCACTCCCGCTTCCTTCATCCGCGCAATTTTGTAGCGCAGGGTGCGCGGACTGATACCCAGCTTGGCGGCTGTGGTTTTCCGGCTGCCGCTGACATCGCGTAACATTTGCAAAATAATTTTTTCCTCGGCCGAACGCACGCCGTCACCCAAGCTGCCGAGCTCGAATTGGCTGCTCTCGCTATCGGTTTGCCGCGATTCTACGGCAAGACTTTGCACAGCAGCGGGCAAACTCGGCAAAACCAACATATCTTCCTCAAAAATCAGGTCGTCGGCGCCGATTTGACTCCGGCTTTGCAGGATCAACGCCCGCTGCACCACATTTTCCAATTCTCTGACATTACCCGGCCAGCGGTATGCGGATAACTTAGTCATTGCCGCCTCGTCAAAGCTGCAAACCGCTTTCCCGGCCGGGCTATGCTTATTCAACAGCTCCAGTGCCAGCGGCAAAATATCGCCAGGCCGCTCGCGGAGCGGCGGAATTCTGAGCGGAAATACGCTCAATCTGAAATACAAATCTTCGCGAAACCGGCCATCCTGCACATAATCTTTTAATTTGCGATTGGTCGTCGCCAAAATTCTGACGTTCAACGTTATCTTGCGATGACTGCCCAAACGTTCGACTTCTTTTTCCTGTAGCACCCGCAGTAATTTGGCTTGCAGCGATATGTCCATTTCAGAAATCTCGTCCAGCAATAGAGTACCGCCTTGCGCCAGTTCGAATTTACCGGGCGCCGATTGAATGGCACCGGTAAACGCGCCTTTCTCGTAACCGAATAGCATCGCTTCCAGCATGTTTTCGGGAATCGCCGCGCAATTGATGGCCTCGAACGGGCCGGCATGATAATGCGAGTTGCGATGAACATAACGGGCCAGCACTTCCTTACCGGTACCGCTTTCGCCTTCCAGCAGCATGGTCACATCGGTTTTGGCTACTTTGCTGGCCAGTGCGTAAAGCTTTTTCATGCTCTCGTCAGCCACTACCCGCTCGTTAACCACTGGCGCTTGCAGCGTGATCAACGACGCCACCTTATCGACCAACATCCCGGCTTCGAAGGGTTTGATCAAATAATCGGCAGCGCCGGACTGCATGGCTTCCACCGCTTTGGGGATGGTGCCGTAAGCCGTCATCAGCAACACCGGCAACTGCTCGAATTTTTGCTGAATATTGTGCAACAGCTGAAAACCGTCCATCACCGGCATTTGTACATCGCTGACTACCAATCTAACCACATACTTGGCCAGCTGGCTCAGCGCCTCAATACCGTTTTTCGCGGAGATTACCCGATAGCCTTCAATTTCCAGGGTATCGCACAGCGCCTCGCATAAAGCCATGTCGTCTTCGACGATAAGCACGTCATACTGTTTCATAATTTTGCTCCATTTTGGCAACACCTGCGGACAGTCCCAGGGTGTATTGACTGATACAAGGCAGGTTCAAGCAAAAACTCGTCCCCTGCCCCGGAGTGGAACGACACTTGACGCTACCGCCATGCGCGCGTGCCACGCTGTCCACCACCGCCAAACCCAGACCGGTGCCGTTGGACTTGGTGGTGTAAAACGGTTCGAATAATTTAGTTTGCTGCGCTTCGGCGATACCGGAACCGTCATCCGTCACCGTGATGTCGATGCTGCCTAAATCGCTCCGGCGGACCGTTAAAGCAATTTTTTGCGCACCAGCCTCGGCCGCATTATTGATTAAGTTTAATAATGCCCCGCGCAGCGCATCTTCATTTCCCAGTAACTGATCGGTGCTGATTCGGTTTTCAATGCTAAATTCGCCCGCAAAACTATCGGCCGCTTCGGCGAGATGCGCCAGCAGCCGCTGCAATGAAAAACTTTGCATCGCCATGCGGCCCTGCTTGGCAAAGATCAGCATGTCGTTAACTTGGCGCTCCAAGTAATGCAAGCGCTCTAAAATTTTCTCGGAGAACTGTTGGCGTTTTTCATCTGTTATCGAGGGTTTGCTCATTTGTGACGCATACAAAATCGCGGTCGCCAGCGGCGTACGCACCTGATGCGCCAGACCGGCCACCATTTCCCCCATCGCACTCAACTGCTTGTGCTGAGCCAGCGTGTCTTGCAAGGAGCGCAATTCGCTGACATCCGACAACAGAATGATTTGTTCGGCATCGTTACCCAACGAGCTATGGGTGATATTGACTTTACGGCCGTCCCTGAGCTGGCGTTCATGCGGCGATTCGAAAACCGGTTGCAAACTGCGCGCCGCCACACTCGACCATAATTGGCCCAGCAAGGGTTCCCCCAAAAAGTCCACGGAATGAACATTGCAATCGATGATCATTCCGTGCGCATTCAGCACAACCACCGCCGCCGGCAAGGCCGCTAGAATCTGTTGCAAGCGACTGGCGAGCTTTTCCTTCTCGATCAGCGTGTTTAGACGCTCGCTACGCGCGGCCTGCAACTCGCGATTGAGTTTTGCCACTTGCTCTTCCAAACCCTGATAGGAATGCGCAAGGTTTTCCGAAAGTTCGTTAAATATCCGGAATGCATCGGTTAAGCGTTCGGTTTTTTGTTGTTGATGCAGCTCTAAAGCACCCATATTTAGTCGCCTAATTGATTGTCTAGACGCTAACAGCAAAATTTAGACCATTTAAATTTACATCTAAAAACAGCTACTTAAATAATCACAGTCAAGTTTTTGACGACAAGAAGACGGCCGCTAGTTCCGGACTGGTGACGAATTGGCTTTGCGACTATGCTATGTGCACACTTGAGCAACCCCACTTTCGTTATGCGCAAAAATCCGATGAAATCCAATTTCCCGTTAAATAAACTGCTGCTGATTCTGGCACTCAACCCCGTGCAGATAAGCTTTGCTGATGACATCCAGGCCGGAAAGTTTTACGAAGAGGCTCTACAGTCGTACAGAAGTCAAAATAACGCCGAAGCCATCATCCAGTTGAAGAATGCGCTACAGCAAAATGAAAGATATGTTTCGGCTCACATGCTGCTTGGCGAAATTTACTTGCAACAGAAATCGTTGACGGAAGCAGAAGTCCAACTCAGCTTAGCCAAACAACTGGGCGCGGATCCGTCTTTAATAGCGGAAAACCTGGCCAAGCTTTACACCTACCAAATCCGCTATAACGACCTACTGAAGGAAATCGATCCAGCGCAGTTTAACAGTGGATTACGCCCGGTTTTGCATGTTTACCGCGGTAATGCGTATCTGCAACTCAATTTGATTAGTGAAGCGCTGAACGAATTCGACATTGCATTGCAAATTGCTCCCAACCAGGTTAACGCCGCAATCGGGCGCGCCAACGCGCTGTTAAAGCGGGGTGATATTAAAGGCGCCGATCAAGCCGCCGAGAAAGCCATACAAATGCAAGCAAATGATGCCGGCGTTTGGTATGCAAAAGGTTCGATTAAGCATGCCACCATGGAACTGGATGAAGCGCTAAAGTTTTACGACAAGGCGATTGAGCTAAACCCCGATCATGTTGACACTCGACTTGCCAGAGCGGGCCTTTTAATGGACTTAAAGCAAGACGAGCGGGCACGGCAAGATTTGGAATATATACGCCAGGCTTATCCATTCGAACCGAAAGCAGCCTATCTGCATGCGGTTTTACTCGAGCGCAATAATCAGAGAGAAGCGGCGACCAAGGAATTGGAAGTGGCAGCCGACATCATCACCGGTATCAAACCGGAATATTTATCGGCACATGGCCCGACTTTAATGCTCTCCGGCTTGGTTAACTACAGCCTGCAACGGTTTGACCTGGCAGCGGAGTATTTGCGTCTGTATGTAAAGCAATACCCGGAACAATCAGGTACGTATAAGTTGCTGGCCACCATACTGTTACAAAAAGACGAACCCGAACAAGCAATTGATCTGCTCCGCCCGATGCAAATCCGCAATCCCCAGGATCAGCGTTTGGCATTTTTATTGGGAAGTGCTTTCATGAAGGCCGGCAAACACGATATGGCCAATAATATGTTTGGAAAAGCCGCTGCGTTAAGCAATGACAGTGGCAGCCTGCAAACCGAAATTGGCCTGAACAGATTGGCAATGGGGCAGGAACAAGCGGCCGTTCAAGACCTTGAAGTGGCATTCAAAAAGAATCCGGATGCGATTCAGGCAGGTATTCCTCTCGTGGCTCTTTACATGAGCCGTGGTGAACCGGAAAAAGCGTTAAAAACCGCACAAGCGCTACATGAGAAAGCGTCGAAAAACTTTACACTACTAAATCTACTGGGGACCGCTCAAGTCAATACCGGGCAGTACAAACTGGCGCGGCAAAGTTTCGAGAAGGCGATTGAACTGAACCCCAATTTTCTCGACGCACAAATTAACCTAAGTAAACTGGACGTTGGCGAGAACAAACTTGATCAAGCCCGACAGCGCCTGCAAACCTTACAGCAGAATCACCCGGAAGACATTGATATTCTCATTGAATTAGCCAAAGTCGAACAAAGCGCCGGACGTTATCAGGCAGCCAATGATTGGCTAGCAAAAGCGAAGATGATGGACCAGAAGTCATTACCGACACTTTTGGCTTTGGTTGAGCTAAATCTGAAGATGGGCAAAGCTGCTGAGGCTAATGCCGCCGCACAAGCTGCGGAAATGATCGACAAGAACAATCCTCAGGTTATCGACGCTCTGGCTAGAAGCTACTTAGCTAACAACAACAAGGAGAAAGCCTTAGGGGTGTTTATCCGCATGGCAGACCAAGCCCGGTTTAATGTCAAACAACTTTACAAAGCTGCTCGTTATCAAATAGATGCAGGCGATTATTTTGAAGCTATAAAGACCTTGAAGAAAGCAGTTTTGGTTGACGAAAATCATATACCTTCGCAAATTGCCTTGGTGGAGATGGAACTGAACCATGGGAAACCGGTATTTGCATTAAACCGCGCAGAAAGCCTGCTAAAACAATATCCAAAACGCGCTTTTCCTCACCAGCTGTTGGGAAACATTGCCGATCATGACAAAAACCTTAGTTTGGCCAATAGTCATTACCAAGCGGCTTTTGAGTTGGAGCCTGACACAACATCATTGATACAGCTCTATGAAAACTTGAAAACAATCAACCAGCCGGACAAAGCCTTTAATTTACTGGAGCAGTGGATAAAAAAGCATCCACAAGACCAACTGCCGATGGCCGCCTTCGCGAACGAATTACTGAAAAGCGGAAAGTTTAAAGAGGCAGAGAAGTACTACGTCGAGCTATTGAAACAATTCCCCAACGAACCGCAATTCCTGAACAACCTTGCCTACGTGTATCTCAATACCGGCAACGACAAAGCCTTGTCTCTGGCTGAACAGGCCCATAAACTGGCCCCTGATCAACCGGCGACGAACGATACCTTGGGCTGGATTCTCGTTAACACGGGACAAATAGAACAGGGTCTTCATTACTTACGAAACGCACACTCTCTACTCTCGCAAGATCCTGAGATCCGCTACCATATCGCTGTCGCGCTAAATCAGTTGCAACGTCAGGAAGAGGCTAAGCAAGAATTGGAAGAAGCGCTAAAAGGCGACGCTATTTTCAATGGCCGTGAACAAGCCAAAGCACTGCTTGAAAAACTCCGCAGATAGTCGATTTTTTAAAATATGTCGTAATTTTTTACACCGTACACAACCGCTGGTCCTATTTACTAACGAAGCAATGATTAAGCAATTGTATTCTAATAATAAATTTACTATGGCCCACTAAGTGCTTATTAATAAATAGACCGTAATTCTTTGTTTATGGCCAATAGTACAATGGTTATTTCCAGACCGGCGAAGACAATAACGGAAAATGAAATTCGAAAAATGTGAGGACATTATGACCCGAAAATATTTGGCTATAACAGCCCTGTTGCTGGCCCCATGGTCGGTTAACGCCACGGTGTGGACTATAAACAGTACTAGCTCAGTGACACCGGCAGGCATCCAAAGTATGGGTGCATACTCAGTCGGGACTACAAGTACTTCAACTTTTTCGCCAGCCACATTGGCTTGGTACGGCAGTGCTAACGGCTTGGGCGTGCTCAGCGGATCCGAGACGACGAAAAGCTTTCCAGACCATGCGGTTGATAACAGTGGCAGAATCGAAGCCGTACTTTTTCGGTTTGATGGCAGCACCATTTTAGACAAACTGACTGTCGGCTGGCCGGATACCACAGCCTACGATTCGGATATTTCGGTTATTAGGTATACCGGTGCAGTACCAGCTACTGGACCACTTACTGGTGCAGCAGATATTTCCGGAAAAAGTATTTCCGGTCTTCTTAGTAACAGCTGGGAATTCGTAGGTAGTTACAATACAGTAGGAGACGTAGCTGAAGACATCAACCCAAGCAACCTGTCTTCAAGTCTTTGGTTGATTAGCGCTTATAGCAGCAGCTGGGGTTCGGGTAAAGGCGATCCCTCCAGCCAGTTGAATAACAGCAACGACTACTTCAAGCTTACTCAACTTGTCGGTACAGCAGGCGGCAGTGGCGGTGGCGGTGGCGGCGGTGTTGGCAGCGTTCCGGAACCTACCAGCTTGTTGTTATTAGCTAGCGGCATGTTGGGCTGGAGAATGAATCGCAAAAGCCAAACGATAGCTGCTTAAACCGCTAACGTTCTCGCAATAAAAAACCGCCTCCCGAATTGAACCGGAAGGCGGTTTTTTTATGTGCCATGCTTGTTAGTACAGCTTAAGGATATAAAGCAACGGTCTCTAAAGACTCATACTCAGGCAACCCAAACATTAAATTCATAGCCTGCACCGCTTGCCCAGACGCGCCTTTCACCAAGTTATCAATCACCGACAAAATCACCACGGTATCGCCGCCTTGCGGTTGATGCACTGCAATCTGACAGCGATTGCTGCCGCGAACATTACGAGTATCGGCATGACTGCCACCCGGCAACACATCCACAAATCTTTCTTCGCGATACTTCTCTTCAAACAGATTTTGCAAATCCAGCTTCCGGTTCAATCGCGCATAAAGCGTCGCGTGAATACCGCGTATCATCGGCGTCAGATGCGGCACGAAAGTTAAACCTACCGCCTGCTTGGCGACATTTTGCAAACCCTGCCTGATTTCCGGCAAATGTCTATGCCCGCCGACCGCGTAGGCTTTAAAACTCTCACCTGCTTCACTCATCAGAGACGATATTTCCGCCTTGCGTCCTGCGCCGCTGACACCGGATTTTACATCGGCGATTAAATGCTGCTCATCAATCGCTCCGGCCTCCAATAACGGCAAAAATCCCAGTTGCACGGCAGTCGGATAGCATCCAGGACAAGCAATCAAACAAGCTTGCTTAATTTGCTCGCGATTGATTTCCGGCAAACCATAGACAGCTTCGGCGATCAAATCCGGACTGGCGTGCTGCATGCCGTACCACTTTTCCCATTCTTGCCGGTCTTTAATCCGGAAATCGGCAGACAAATCGATAACTTTGATGCCGAGCGCCAGCAACGCCTCAGCCATCAGCATGGCGGTGCCGTTTGGCGTGGCGAAAAACACCACATCGCAGTCTTTTAAATTATCCAACTCCGGCAGGGCAAACTTCACATCGCAATAGCCCCTAAGGCTGGGATACAACTGATCCAATCGCAGTCCGGCATCGGCGCGGGACGTCACGACGCTGACCTCGACCTGAGGATGCAATACCAAAATTCTTAACAATTCGACGCCGGTGTACCCGGTACCGCCGACAATCCCTGCACGTATCATGAATGTTCTCGTTGAAAAAATACTGTTAGTCAAATGCGGCGCATATAATACGACACTCTCCCCGCAAAGCTTAACATCATGCGCGCCCTCGAGATTTATCGCACCGCAGAGTTCACCGATTTAATCGAAACGGATCAGCCACTACCCTCTCCCGGCTCGGATCAAGTCTTGATAAAAGCGGTTGCAGCCGGCGTAAACCGCCCGGACCTGATGCAGCGCAAAGGCTTGTATCCACCGCCGCCAGGCGCATCCACTGTTCTCGGCTTGGAAGTGTCAGGCACTATCGAAGCAATTGGGAGCGAAGTAACTGGATTTAAAGTTGGCGACCCGGTTTGCGCATTGTTGACGGGTGGTGGCTATGCGGAGTATTGCCTGGCAAGCGTCTGTTGCTGTCTGCCCATACCGAAGGGCTTGAGTTTTATTCAAGCCGCCGCGTTACCGGAAACTTTTTTTACGGTCTGGAGCAATATTTTCGACCGCGCGAAACTGCAAGCCGGCGAAAGCTTGTTAGTACATGGAGGTACCAGCGGTATCGGCACCACTGCCATTCAACTCGGTAGAGCCTTCGGCAGCCAGGTCATCGTCACCGCGGGCAGCCAAGAAAAATGCGAGTATTGCCAGAAACTAGGTGCTGATCTAGCGATTAATTACCGGCAACAAGACTTTGTCGAAGCCGTTATGCATCACACCGACGACAAAGGCGTTGACGTTGTTTTAGACATGATCGGCGGCGACTACTTGCCCCGCAACTTGAAATGCCTCTCTCTTGATGGCCGTTTACAACAGATTGCCATTCAAAACGGCAGCAAGAGCGAAATCAATTTAGCATCCGTGCTGATGAAACGGCTAACCATTGCCGGCACGACCTTACGTCCCCGCAGCGACGAGTTCAAGGCTAAAATAGCTGAGCAGTTGCTTGAAAAAGTCTGGCCGCTACTGGAATCCGGCCAACTCGAACCCATCATCGATTCGGTTTTTCCGCTGGCCATGGCTGCCCAAGCCCACGAACGTATGGAAAGCAGCCAACATATCGGTAAAATTATTTTGGAGGTATAAGCATGTCCTACACCACGCTGGTTTCCGCAGAGACTTTAGCTACCAACCTTAACACCCCGGATTGGCGAATATTCGATTGCCGATTCTCTCTGGCCGATGTGACTGCTGGGCAGAAAGCCTATCGACAAGGCCATATTCCCGGCGCTCGCTTTGCCGATTTAAACCAGGATTTGTCGTCGCCAGTGCGATCCTATACCGGTCGCCACCCACTTCCCGACTTTTCACTATTAGGCAAAAAGCTGGGCGACTGGGGTGTGAACAACCGCAGCCAAATAGTGGTGTATGACGATGCCGGCGGCGCGTTTGCCGGCCGGATGTGGTGGCTGCTGCGCACGATGGGCCATACTCAGGTCGCAGTATTGGATGGCGGATTTGGACATTGGAAAAAACGAGGCTTGCCGGTCACAACCAAGTTACCACAGATTACCGCAAGCCAATTCCGCATCTATCTGGACAATCAACAATGGCTTAACGCCAATCAAGTTTCGGATGGCTTGGCGACACGAAACATTACCTTGATAGATGCCCGAACGCCTGAACGCTTCCATGGCCAACAAGAACCGATAGACCCTGTAGCCGGCCACGTACCCAAAGCACTGAACCGGCCCTTGCAAACTAATCTGGATAAATCTGGATTATTTTTACCCGCCGACCAGTTAAACCAGCAATTTAGCAAGCTGCTTGCCCCTTACCCTGCCGAGCAAGTAGTACACATGTGCGGATCAGGCGTGACAGCCTGTCATAACCTGTTAGCAATGGAGGTTGCAGGACTAAGTGGTTCGAAACTTTACGCCGGCTCGTGGAGCGAATGGATCACCAACCGGAATAGACCGGTCGCAACCGATTGAATCGGTGTCATCAAAGACAACAAGAGTGTTTATGGGATTATCCTATTAACCCGGCCCATAAATATCGTCGCTCCCGCGAAGGCGAAAGTCCAGCGGCTATATTGGATTCGCTGCGCGGTCTAACGGCTCCCACCTTCGCGGGAATGACGATTCCAGGAAATTTAAGGGCCGAGCTAATAACCAGTTTTACTAACTGGGCAGATTAGACAAGACGCTGAATGTATTCAGCGTCTTAAATGCTTAAGCGTTAAGCCTGGAATGGATTTTCCAAGACTATAGTTTCGTTCCGGTCTGGGCCGGTAGACAAGATCGTTACTTTTACGCCAACCAACGCCTCAATTCGGGCGATGTAGGCTTTGGCATTTTCCGGCAATTGCGCAAAATCGGTAACGCCGGCCGTAGTACCGGTCCAACCCGGCATTTCCTCAATGACCGCTTCACAGGCAGCGTATTGATCAGCACCCAGCGGCGCGGTTTCAGTAATTTGACCATTAATCTTGTAAGCGGTGCAGATACCAATTTTATCCAGGCCATCCAGCACATCCAGTTTGGTCAGACAAATGCCGCTCAAGCTATTTAATTGAGCCGATTTACGCATCGATACCGCATCGAACCAGCCGCAACGGCGCTTGCGACCTGTCGTGGCACCAAACTCGTGACCTTTCACGCCCAGATGCTCACCGTAGTTATCCAGCAATTCGGTTGGAAACGGACCGTTGCCCACTCGAGTGGAATAGGCTTTGGTAATACCCAACACATAATCCAGCGCCAAAGGCCCCACGCCGGTACCGGTGGCAGCTCCGCCAGCAGTGGTATTGGATGAAGTAACATAGGGATAAGTACCGTGATCAATATCCAGCAGTGCGCCCTGCGCACCTTCGAACAGCACGTTCTCACCTTGGTTTTGATAGCTGTAGATAGCCTCCCCAACATCGGTCAGCATCGGCTTGATTATCTCGCCCAAGCGCAAGGTATTCGCCAGCACCGCGTCATAATCCACAGGCTCGGCATGATAATAATGGGTCAACATGAAGTTGTGATAATCGACCAGCTCTTTTAAGCGAGCGGCAAATTCCTCGCTGTTGCGCAAATCACCGGCTCGCAAGCCGCGTCTGGCCACCTTGTCTTCGTAAGCTGGACCAATACCGCGACCGGTAGTACCGATAGCTTTGCTGCCACGGGCTTTTTCGCGGGCCTGATCGATAGCGACGTGTATCGGCAGAATCAATGCGCAGGCTTCGCTGATTTGCAATCTATGCCGAACCGGAACGCCAGATTTTTCCAGAATCTCGATTTCCTTCAATAGCGCTTCCGGACACAGGACCACGCCGTTACCTATCATGCATTGGACGCCTTCGCGCAAAACCCCTGAAGGGATCAGATGCAACACCGTTTTTTCGCCGTTAATCACCAAGGTGTGACCGGCATTGTGGCCGCCTTGAAAGCGCACCACCGCAGCGGCTTGTTCGGTTAAAAGATCGACCAGCTTACCTTTACCTTCATCGCCCCATTGCGTGCCGATAACAACAACATTCTTTCCCATATTATCTAACCTTAAACTAGTGGTTTAACGACAGCTTATTGATCTAACGACAGCTTATTGATTTAACAACCCAGCGTTGATTGTGTTTTTCTAAAATAGCATTGCAGCCCTGTTGTTCAGCGCCGCCTTGTTGTTCCGGCAGATGTTGAATCACCGCCACACCCTGCGCACGCAAATCTCTGACGGCTTCCCGCAAATCGGCGTCTTCGGTAAAGGGCGCAAACACCACCTGTGCCGCTTCGTCATCGACTTTATACATGCCCGCCAATACTTTCAAATCTGCGCTGAAACCGGTAGCCGCTCGCGCTCGTCCGAAAACTTCGCCGATGTTATCGTAACGGCCGCCGCGGGCTATTTCTTTGCCTAGAGCAGGCACAAACGCCGCGAACACCATGCCGGTATGATAGTGATAACCGCGTAACTCGGCCAAATCGAAACTGACTGTTAACCCCGGATAATCGCGACGTAATTTATCGGATATACCGCGTAAATCGGCCAAAGCGCCAGCAATTTCATCGGCACCGGCAAAACCGGTTAATAATGCTTTAGCCTTGTCCAGTATATCCCTGCCGCCATTCAGCTTCGGCAAGGCATTGAATATGTCTTTGTAACGTGCGTCAATCTCAAACTCGGCAAGCAATTCCGCCAATTCGGTTCTGGCCTTGCGTTGCAAAACGTCGAACAATTCGGCTTCCTGTTGCGGATTTAGACCGGCATGTTCGGCCAAGGCCCGGTAGATAGCAACATGCCCCAAATCCAGATGCACATTTTGCAAACCGCTGATCGCCAGCATTTCCAACATCAGCTGGATGACTTCGTAGTCGCTTTCCAAGCCGGCATGACCATATAGCTCTGCGCCAATCTGCATCGGGCTGCGGCTTTTTTCCAAGGGATCCCCCAAGGTATGCAGCACCGTGCCGGCATAGCACAGCCTGGTTGGGCCGTCGTGCTGAAAGTGATGCGCATCGATTCGGGCTACTTGCGGCGTCATATCCGCCCGCACGCCCAACATTTCTCCGCTCAATTGATCGGTCAGCTTAAAAGTCTGTAAATCCAGGTCATGCCCGGAGCCGATCAGCAAGGAATGCAGAAAGTCTACAAATGGTGGAATAACCAACTGGTAACCCCAGCAGGCAAAAGTATCCAGCAGCTTTCTACGTAACTTCTCAAGATGCGCCGCCTGTTCCGGCAATACTTCAGTAATACCTTCCGGCAATAGCCAGGTGTCTTTTTTTTGCATTTTGTCTGTCTCAAACACAGCAAACGCCCCGCATGGCGGGGCGTTTGACTACACGTAATCCAAATGGGGGGTTATTTCTGATTCTTGAAATATTTGAAGAAGTCGGAATTCGGCTCCAGCACCATGATGTTGCCGGATTTACCCAAGCTTTCCTTGTAAGCAATCAGACTGCGGTAGAAAGCGAAGAAATCGCTGTCCTCGCTATACGCTTTGGCGAAAATATCGGCGGCTTTCGCATCGCCTTCACCGCGCATAACCTCCGAATCGCGATAAGCATTCGCCAAAATGATCTCCCGCTGTTTATCGGCATCGGCTCGAATCCGCTCGGCGGCTTCCGAACCTTGGGAACGAAACTCCCGAGCAACTCGGGCCCGTTCAGCTTCCATCCTTTGGTAAACCGAAGTACTAACTTCAGCAGGCAAATCGATGCGCTTGACCTGCACGTCAACGATAGTAATGCCCAATTTCGCGGCATGCGGCGATACATTAGTAATCAAGGCGTCACGAATCGCACTACGATCGGTGGACACCAATTGTTTGATCTCGCGTTTGCTGAACTCGCTACGTGCGGAATCTTTGATGATTTGATCGAGACGAATATTGGCCTGATTCACATCACCGGCAACGGTGGTATAAAAGGTTTTAACATCGCCAATCCGCCATTTCACGAAAGAATCGACAATAACGTTTTTCTTTTCCGCTGTCAAAAAGCGCTCAGGCGTCGAATCCATCGTCAGGATTCGGGCGTCGAATTTTTTAACGTTGTTAATGAAAGGCAATTTAAGGTGCATTCCCGGTTGGAAATCGGCACCCACAATCTCGCCTAACTGAAATTTAATTACGCGCTCGGTTTCCGCCACGGTAAATACCGACATCGAGAGCAAGACCACTATTGCGCCAACTGCGACTAAAATCTTATTTCCCATCTTAGCGTCCTCTCACATCGCGTTCACGGCTTGACGCACGCACATCGGTTTTAATTTCTTTCACGGGTTGAGACGTTAAAGAAACTGGTTCGTGACTGATTACTGGTGCCGGCGCGGCGTCCTCGACAGCCTTGTTCGCCAACTTCTCCAGCGGCAGATACATAATGTTGTTACCGCCTTTAACATCAACCAGTACGTTGTTGGAGCGGCCCAGAACCAACTCCATCGCTTCGATATACATACGCTGCTTGGTTACAGCCGGCGCTTTTTTGTATTCCGTTAACAATTGCGAGAAGCGGCTGACATCACCATTCGCGCGGGCAATCACTTTTTCTTTATAACCTTCGGACTCTTGCACGATACGTGAAGCCGCACCGCGCGCCTTAGGCACCACATCGTTCGAATACGCTTCCGCTTCGTTAATCAAACGCTGCTTGTCTTCCCGCGCCTTGATCGCGTCTTCGAAAGAACCTTGCACTTGTTCGGGCGGCTGCGCGTCTTGCAAATTGACGCTGGTGATCAATATACCGGTTTTGTACGCATCCATTACCGACTGAATTTCCGATTTAATCGCCAGCACGATGTCGCTACGGCCTTCGGTCAGCACAAAGTCCATATCGCTACGACCGATTACACCGCGCTGCACGCTTTCGGTAACTTGTTTTAGAGTTGAGGCTGGATCCAGGACGTTAAACGCATAATCCTTGGCGTCCTTAACTTGGTATTGGACAGCCAGACGGACGTCGACGATATTTTCGTCTTTAGTCAGCATCATCGCTTCCTTGGGCACTGAGCCCATACCCTGCCCGCCGCCGGAGCGGTAACCCACTTCGATAAAGCGTTGTTGCTCGACATTGATGACCGCTACCTGCTCTACAGGCGACGGGATATGCCAGTTCAGACCCGGCTGAGTGGTATTGACATAGGCACCAAAGCGGGTGACCACGCCACGTGTACCTTCGTCCACGGTATAAAACCCGCTCAAACCCCAGAGGACCAGTGCACCGGCAGCCAGCAAACCGACGCCTTTCATTGACGGCCCGCTGCCGAGACCACCTTTGGAACCGCCACCGAAAATACCGCCCAGTTTGTCCTGTAGCGAACGAATTACCTCGTCCAAATCGGGTGGATCATTCTTATCATTACGACCACTCCAGGGGTCTTTTTTACCACCGCCGGGTTCATTCCAAGACATACCAAACACTCCAATAATTGGATTTGAAAACTCTAGAGCTGCATCTCGTAAGGACAAGCTGCTCGATCACTCGAAGCCTTGGCTTGTCTATGCGAAAAACCGCCATTCTATCGTAAGTTAGCCATTTCCGAGCAAATAACTAGGTGATTGTTCCGGCAATCGGCCAGTTAAACCTGCTCATGAACATCAATACCCTTCAACAAGCCCAAATGCTTTTTGTCGATTTCTATCGTCAATTCGCAGTCGCCGCTATCGTTATTTACTTCGTCGATTATTTTCACAAAAGTAAATAACTTAGCCTTTAATCCTACTTGGCCGGCTGGCAAATAGCATTTTCGAATCACCTTGCTGCTAGCAAATAACTCGGACAAGGCCTGCTGCAACAAATCACAGCCTACCCCGTTTTGCGCGGAAATCCAGACGCTGACGGGTTTACCGTCGGCATCGTAGTCAATGTGCGGCGCAACATCCTCGAGTAAATCGATTTTGTTTAAAACCATCAACTGTGGGATTTTGGCGGCATCAATATCATTTAAAACTTGGTTAACCTGATAGATCGTGTCTTCACGATCTTCAGCGGCTGCATCGATCACATGCAACAGTAAATCCGCCTCACTGGCTTCCTGCAAAGTGGATCGGAATGCCGCCACCAATTCATGCGGCAAATGCCGAATAAAGCCAACGGTATCCGCCAAAATGATTTCGCCACCATTACTGAGCGACAATTGCCGCAAGGTAGGATCCAGAGTGGCAAACAATTGATCCGCCGCATAAATACCGGCACCGGTTAACGTATTAAACAGCGTCGACTTACCGGCATTGGTATATCCAACCAGGGATACGGTAGGAATTTCGGCCTTTTTACGCTTACTGCGGCCTTGATGGCGCTGCTTTTCAACCTTACCTAGGCGCTGTTGAATCTGCTTGATGCGTACAGCCAGCAACCGCCTGTCAGTCTCCAGCTGCGTTTCACCCGGACCGCGCAAACCAATACCGCCTTTTTGCCGCTCCAAATGCGTCCAGCCGCGAATCAATCGGGTAGACAGATGTTTGAGCTGCGCCAGTTCGACCTGCAATTTACCTTCGAAGGTTTGCGCCCGCTGCGCAAAAATATCCAGAATCAGGCCGTTGCGATCGACCACCCGAACTTCCAACGCTTTTTCCAGATTGCGCTCTTGGCTGGGTGTTAGCGGATGATTGACAATAACGATATTGGCTTCGTGCTCGATGATCGCCGCCCTGATTTCTTCAACCTTACCAGTGCCAACGAAATATTTCGGATCAGGCCGATACCGGCTTCCAGTTACTACATGAGTGGGTTGGGCGCCTGCGGATTTGGTTAGTTCTTTCAGCTCGTCGAGGTCTTCTTGACCAGCTTGCAAATTGAGGTGAACGAGAATGGCTCGTTCACCCGCATCGGGACGTTCAAACAAAAAATAACCTCTTAGCTTTCATCGCTAACGTCGGGGTCACGGTGCATTGTGACATTTTTGCCGGGAACGATAGTGGATATGGCGTGCTTGTAAACCATTTGATTCACAGTGTTTTTCAGCATCACCACGTATTGGTCGAAAGAATCGACGCGGCCTTGCAGTTTGATACCGTTCACCAAAAAAATTGACACGGGAGTGTGTTCTTTTCTGAGGGCATTCAAAAAGTTGTCCTGCAAGTTTTGTGCTTTCGACATCCTATTTCTCCTTATTATTGTTCGGTGCGCTATTAATACATTACCCGCTACACCCGCCAATTTCAACACGCGGGGTTCGGATCAATAAAAAACTTTTAATGACTTTGGGACTGGTCTGCGCTATTTCAAGTTCAATCTGATCTTAATTAGCAAAGCCGTTGCAAAAATAACAACGGCTGCTTAAGTTCAGCTTAGCCGATTTTTTTATATTTGAGACGATGCGGGTTATCGGCATCGGTGCCCAAACGACGATGCCTATCGGCTTCGTAATCCGCGTAATTACCTTCAAACCACACCACTTCACTATCGCCTTCGAATGCCAACATGTGTGTGGCAATACGATCCAAAAACCAACGATCATGCGAAATCACCACCGCGCAACCGGGGAACGCCAGCAAGGCCTCTTCAAGTGCCCGCAAGGTTTCCACGTCCAAATCGTTAGTTGGCTCGTCAAGCAGCAACACGTTGCCGCCGCTTTTCAACAGCTTGGCCAAGTGTACGCGGTTGCGTTCGCCGCCGGACAATTCGCCGATGCGTTTTTGCTGATCTCCGCCTTTAAAATTGAAGCGGCCGATATAAGCCCGCGACGGAGTCTCGTATTTGCCGACCGTGATCATGTCCAAACCGTCTGAGATTTCTTCCCAAACCGTCTTGTTGTTATCCATGTCATCGCGCAACTGGTCCACATAAGCCATCTGCACGGTTTGGCCGAATTTGATGTCGCCGGAATCCGGTTTCTCAAAACCAGCCATCATCCGAAACAGCGTGGTTTTACCAGCCCCATTAGGCCCGATAATACCGACAATCCCACCCGGCGGCAGTTTGAAACTGAGATTGTTGATCAACAATCTATCGCCAAAACCTTTACTGATGTTATCGACTTCGATCACTACATCGCCCAGACGCGGACCGGGTGGAATATAAATTTCCTGGGTCTCGTTACGTTTTTGCGTTTCGACCGACGACAACTCTTCAAAACGCGCCAAACGTGCCTTGCTCTTCGCGTGCCGGCCTTTTTGGTTGGAACGCACCCACTCCAATTCGGCTTTCATGGCTTTTTGCCGAGAAGATTCCTGTTTTTCCTCCAACTCCAGGCGTTTTTCCTTTTGTTCCAGCCAGGACGAATAATTGCCTTCCCAGGGAATACCCATGCCACGGTCCAGCTCCAAGATCCAGCCGGCCACATTATCAAGGAAGTATCTATCATGGGTTACCGCTACCACGGTGCCGGGATAGTCATGCAGGAAGCGCTCCAGCCAGGCCACCGATTCGGCATCCAAATGGTTGGTAGGTTCGTCGAGCAACAACATATCGGGCTTGGACAGCAATAAACGGCACAGCGCCACCCGGCGCTTTTCACCACCGGACAATTTAGTGACATCGGCATCCCAATCCGGCAGGCGCAAGGCATCCGCAGCCACTTCCAGCGTACGTTCCAGATTATGACCGTCACAGGCGTTAATAATGTCTTCCAGCTTGGCCTGCTCGGCGGCAAGCGCGTCAAAATCAGCGTCGGCATCGGCGTAAGCGGCGTAGACCGCGTCTAACCTGGCCAGTACGTCTTTGATTTCCGCAACGGCTTCTTCGATATTGCCGCGCACGGTCTTATTCGGATCGAGTTGTGGTTCCTGAGGCAGATAGCCGATTTTGGTACCTTTCAGCGGAATCGCTTCACCTTCAATTTCCTTGTCGATGCCGGCCATGATGCGCAGCAGCGTGGATTTACCGGAACCATTCAAGCCCAATACACCGATTTTCGCGCCGGGAAAAAACGATAGGGAAATATCCTTAAGAATATGCTTTTTGGGCGGTACGATCTTGCCGACCCGGTTCATCGAGAAAATATATTGCGCCATTGTTTTTCTGCTGAAGAAATAAAATAGCATTATACCGTGCGATAACGGTTTTTTAAGGGTGTTAATTTTTATCGAGTAACAGGTGGCAATTCAATGAAAATTGAAACAGGTCTAGAAGCGCTGAGCTTAGCCGATGTCTACATTGACATCCATTGCCACCAAACCGGCGCAAATCAGACCATTGAAGTGATCAGCATCGGCACCAAGGATTTCGACACCGCGGCAACGCCAGACGGTTTCTACAGCCTGGGCTTGCACCCCTGGCATCTCGACCAAGAAGACACGCAAACAGCTTTAGGGAAAATTAGTGCGGCAGGTATGGACCCAAACCTACTGGCAATCGGCGAATGCGGACTGGATAATGCTATTTTTGCAGCTTTGGCAACACAAGCCACAGCATTCGTAAGCCAAATCAATCTAGCCAACCAACTTGGCAAGCCGCTGATCATCCATTGCGTACGCGCCTTTAACGAGCTGATCCGGATTAAAAAATCCACGCCAAACGCCAAGACACCCTGGATCATTCACGGCTTTAACGGCAACCCTGCCCTAGCCGAGCAATTGATAAGACACGGGTTTTATCTGTCCTTTGGGACCGCCTTGCTGAATCCTCGCAGTCATGCCGGAGAAGCACTAAGCCGAACGCCGTTTGATCGCGTATTTCTGGAAACCGACGCTGCGAATGTATCCATTGACGCGATATACGCCGCTGCGGCTAAAATGCTCGGCCTCGACAATGCCTCTTTGCGGCAACACATCATGAGCAATTTCAAACGAGTATTTCTGAATGACTAATCTAAGCTGGCTGTCCCGTACCGAACTGTTGATCGGCAAGCCCAAACTCGACAAGCTACAGCAATCTCATGTGTTGGTGGTTGGCATGGGCGGTGTGGGCTCGTTTGCGGCCGAATTTATCTGCCGGGCCGGGGTTGGCGCGATGACTATCGTCGATGGCGATGTGGTCGATCCCAGTAATCGCAACCGGCAGTTGCCGGCACTATCGACCACGCACGGTCAGTCCAAGGCTGACATCATGGGCGAGCGCTTGCTGGCGATCAATCCCGAGTTAAAACTGACCATCAAACACGAATTCATCACCCCCGATACCGCCGACGCGCTATTGAGCCGGCATTACGACTACGTGGTAGACGCCATCGACAGTCTGACGCCAAAAATCACGCTGATTCGCGCCGCCAAAGCCCGCAACATGAAAATCGTCAGCTCCATGGGCGCTGGCGGCAAGATGGACCCGACCCATTTGAAAGTGGTGGACATCTCCAAAACCTATAACTGCCCGTTTGCGCAATTCATCCGCACCCGCCTGCGCAAACACGGCATCAGCCGTGGCGTGAAGGTGGTGTTTTCGCCGGAAGTGGTCAATAAAGATTCCTTGATGTTTACCGACGGCAGTAATTATAAAAAGTCGGCTTACGGCACCATCTCTTATTTGCCCGCTGCATTCGGCGGCGTCTGCGCTTCGGTGGTAATCCGCAATTTGATTCACGATCCAGCCCACTCGACCCATAACAAACATCATGGCTAAACCACCCACCCGCCCGGCGGATTCGCTGTTGGTCAATCCAGGCAAAAGCTCGCGATTGCTGGAGATGCGGCAGCGCGCGGCCACGGCAAATCAGCCGGCACCCGCGCCTACTCAAGCCAATTTCAAAGCAAAGGATGAAAACGTGAGTCCGGAACTGGCCTTGGCTAGGCAATTGATCGATCAACGCTTAAACGAAATTCTGGCAGCGCTACCGGTCGGCAAACAGCGAAGCCTATTCAAGATTCGCTTTGGGATGGAACCGGAGCAAATCAAAGCGTTACCAATTAAACAGATATTTTCTATGCTGGAAATCAATCACCCGCAATTCAACAATCTATCGGCTAACATGAAGCAAGTCGCCGATCTGAATTATAATGGCCGGCAACCCAACTAATCCGGCCGTTTCCATTGTCTTACGCTCAGCCGTCCCTTTCCTCACTTCCCGCTACGATGTACACCCTAGAACCCAATCAAGATTACCGCGACCAAAGCCTGCGCGATAACGCCGAATTATCCAGCACCGAACTGCAAGCCGACGCCGCCAAACACTACGACGACTGTTACAACGATTATCTGGTGGCCTGGTGCAACCGCGACAATCTGGCCTTGCATTACGGCTATTGGGACGAAACTAAGCCGTATGACCAACATCAAGCTCTGCTGAACAAAAACCAAGTTCTTTATGACAAAGCGGGTATCCAAGCCAGCGATAAAGTGCTGGATGCCGGGTGCGGGATCGGTGGCAGTACAATCTGGATGGCTAAACAGCATGGCAATCAGGTTACCGGCATTACCATCAGTGCCAAGCAAGCCGCTTATGCCCGCCAGCACGCCAAGCGCCACGGTGTGGCCGAACTAGTCGATTTCAAAGTCGCGGATTTTTGCGCCACGCCCTTCCCGGATGCCTCGTTTGATGTGGTCTGGGCCTTGGAAAGCTCCTGTCATGCTTTACACAAAGGGGAGTTTTTAAGAGAAGCCTGGCGGGTACTCCGTCCCGGCGGGAGAATTGTGGTCTGCGACGGCTTTGTGTTGCAAAGGCAGTTTAACCAACAGCAATGGGCGGCGGTGGTGACCTGCTTAAACGGCTGGGCTGTGCCAAATCTGTGCGCGCGCGACGAATTCACCGGTCTGTTGGAGCAACAAGGTTTTCAAGCCATCGTTTGCCACGACATCACCGCACAAACCCAGGCCTCCGTCGAACACATGTTCAAAGTAGCCAAACGCCTGAAACCGGTACAGACTATCAGCGAATGGCTGGGGTTACGCTCCAAGGCGCAAACCGCCAATTATCTGGTGGGTTTGGCGCAACATCAGTTGTTTACCGAAAAACTGACAGAATATTGCATTTTTACTGCACAAAAGGCTTAAACAAGATGCCGATGGTTTTACCGCATTTGAAGTTTCTAATCCTGTTTACAATATTGGGCTGCGGCGCAATGGGTTGCGCCAGCGTACCGGCCAATAGCCAGCACGACAGCTTTGCCGACTACGCCGAATCGGTATTCCGTCACCAGAGCACGGTATTAAGTCGACTCATGATGCTCAGTGAAGCCGATCTTTTACCGGACAACGAGAGCTTTGCAAATACAGAAGAAGCGATGCACGACGCCTGCCATCTCCTTAACGAATATGCCGAACGGGAAAGCGAAGGCGAAAGCATGAGTCTGCGTTTTAAAGCCAAGGTGCAAGCCAGCATCGAGAGTTGCGATGCCAGTATTCAAAAAATGGAAGCCTTAATGGCCGGCCTGGACCAGTACCAAGCGCCGCCGCACGCGCACCCTTAGACAAAAAACCGGTTTCATCAAAGTTAATTGCCGTCGTTTGTCCATTGCCGGCGATAATCATCGAAATCGTGACGCGTGAGGATTGTTGCCTGCCCTTGAGCTAAGGCATAAACATCCGGCAAGTTGTAGCCGTTAAAGCGATTGGCCTTGATCAAGGAATACGCACCGACATCGGCAAACACTAGTTTGTCGCCCACTTCCGGGATTTGCTGGAACCTGTATTCCCCAAATACATCGCCAGCCAGACAGGTCGATCCCGCCAAAATTGCCGTCCGCTCGCCGGCATTTTCGTCCTCCAGCAAGCACGGTTTGCGCTGATATTCGAACACTTCCGGATGATGATTCACTGAGGTGTCCAAGATCAACACCTCCTTACCGTCGCTAACAAATCGGTCCAGCACGGTCGTCACGATATACCCAGCGTTGCCAACCAAGGCCTTGCCCGGCTCCAAATACACATCGACGCCGAACTCAACTCTGAGCCTTTGAATCAATTCGACGATCTGCGCCTGATCCGCGATGCCGTGATACAAATAACCGCCCCCCAAATTCAGCCATTCAAGCTGGCTGCGTTTCAGAATCGGCAGCAATTTTTCCAGGGTTTGTTGCAACGGCGCAAAATCCTGACAAGCGAACACCGTATGAAAATGCAGCCCTTCGATATCGGCCGGCAAACCGTCTTGTAGTAACTCAATATCCACACCCAATTTGGAATGCGGCCGACACGGGTCGTAGCGCTGATCGTCGGCAAATGATAACTTTGGATTAACGCGCAAGCCTTTCGAATACGAGCGGGCCAACCCATGCAAACGTTGAAACTGCGACAGCGAATTGAAGCTGATGTGACTGCAAAGCTTGCCCAGTTCGGGAAACTCATCCGGACGCATGCCGGGCGTGGTCAGATGGATGCTGCCGCCACTTTCACCCAAAACCTCTTTTGCCAAGCGCGCTTCGAACAAAGAACTGACCGATATGCCGTCCACTCTCCCAGACAGCAACACCAGTAAAGACGCCAAAGGTAGCGCTTTCATCGAATACAAAATCTTGCAATCCGTGGCCTGCCGCAAGGCCAGCAAGGGTTGCAAATTGGCAAGTACTTGCTCTTCATCCAGCACAAAAGCCGGCGAACTGGGAATGAACCGTTTCAATTCTGCTAGGTTCTCCGACATGTGCGTCCCTTCCCTGAATAAATCGCCTGCTCGGTGACCACAAAATCCATGAATACATCGTACTCATCCATTACAACCTGCGGCAATAGTTGGGCTTCGTAGCTAATCGCCGCCAATACCGCGTCGGGCCGGACTTTTTGCAGTAGACGGTCGTAATAACCGGCGCCGTTACCCAAGCGTCCGCCCTGTTTATCGAACGCCACGCCTGGCACGATGATCGCATCCAGTTCATCGACACTCACTTGCTTTGCAGGCTCTAGCCAACGTTCGCGAGGCGGCTCAAGAATATTCCACATGCCCGGTTGCAGTTCTTCGATAGACTTCAGATACCATAACCCCAGTTGTTTCTGGCCCTCGGAATCAACGGTGCAATAGGGTACGACGATGCCCTTACCGCAGCCCAATTCAGTAGCGACGGCCGACAAGGTCCGCACTTCAGAACGACAATTTAGATACCACATCACTGTCCGCGCGGATTGATACCAGGGCTGCTCCACGACGCGCCGACAAATTTCGACACTGATCGCATCCTTATCGGCCTGAGCGTTGCGCGCTAGGTAAGCGATTTGGCGTTGTTCAGCTTTATTCATGGTTACGGCAGTAGGCCAAGGCTTGCTCAAGCAAGCCTTCAGAGCCAGTGATCAAATGATGGGCATCCTGTTCCTTACGCAGCCAGGTAAATTGGCGCTTGGCCAGTTGCCGGGTGGCGATGATGGCTTTGTCGCGCATTGTCGCCATATCGTATTCGCCGCTTAGATAAGACCACGCTTGCCGGTAACCGACACAGCGTATCGATGGCATGCTTTCGTCCATATCGCCGCGTTGCCATAAAGCCTGGACCTCGTCGAGAAAGCCTTGCGCCAGCATCTGGTCGAAACGCTCGGCGATTTTGGCGTGTAAGGTACTACGCTGCTCGGGCGCTACGATCAGCTTGATAAACCGAAAGGGATGCTCAGCGTCTTGATTGGCGTCGAAAAAACTGGATAGCGGTCGGCCGCTGATTTCATAAACTTCCAAGGCCCGCTGAATGCGTTGCGGATCGTTGACATGAATCCGCGCCGCCGCTTGCGGATCGACTTGCGCCAGACGGGCATGCAACACCTCCTTACCCAAGTCTTGCAATACCTGATCTAATCGCTGGCGTATCTCCGGATCGGCTTCAGGCAATTGCGCCAAACCCTGCGTCAAGGCGCTGAAGTACAACATGGTGCCGCCGACTAACAAGGGCAATTTGCCGCGCTCCGTAATATCTGCCATCAACTCCAAAGCGCGGTTGCGGAATTGGCCGGTGGAAAACGCTTCGCGGGGATCGAGAATATCGATCAAATGATGCGACACTCCAGCTCGCTCCGCCAGCGTGGGCTTGGCGGTGCCGATGTCCATGCCTTTGTAGACCAAGGCCGAATCGACGCTGATAATCTCGGCATTCATGGCTTGCGCCATCGCCACGCCAAGCGCGGTTTTACCGGATGCGGTCGGCCCCATCAACAGGATGGCCGACGGCTTTTTTATCTCACTCATTTATTGGCCGCGCATGAAAAACCGGTCCAAATCCTGATGACTCAGCGCCACCCAGGTCGGCCGGCCATGGTTGCATTGACCGATACGCTCGGTCTGCTCCATGTCGCGCAACAAGGCGTTCATTTCCTCGATGCTGAGTTTGCGCTTGGCGCGCACCGAGCTATGACAAGCCATGGTCGCCAAAATCGCATTAAGACTTTCCTGGGCTTTATGACTGACGCCGTGGGTGGCCAGATCGGCCAGAATATCGCGCACCAACTGATCAACATCGGCTTTTGCCAACAAGGCCGGCGTGGCTCTCAACACCACGGCTTCCGGGCCGGAGCGGTTGATTTCAAAACCCAAACCCGTAAAAAATTCATGCTCTTGCTCGGCCAAGTCGGCCTCGGCGGCGGTGACTTGTAACTTGATAGGCAGCAACAGCGGCTGGGAGACAATGGCTCGATTCAGATAATGTTGTTTCAGCCGTTCATACGTCACCCGTTCGTGGGCGGCGTGGGCGTCGACCAAAATGATGCCTGAGGCCGTCTCGGCCAGGATGTAAATATTGTGGATATGCGCCAGCGCAAACCCCAAGGGCGGCATCGCCGATTCTATGGCGGGCTGAGTTGGGTTGGCGCGGTCGGTCTGCGGATAAAGTTTGCCGTAAGCCTTGATTTGCTCTGCCACATCGGACAAATTCGCCCGCTCGGGCGGGTAGCGATAAGCGCCGAATGCCTCGGGCGCGGTTCTTTGCTGAATACTATCCAAACCGGGTTCCGGCAAGGTCAGCGGCAAGGACGTTTGTTGATTCAACGGCGTTCTTAGCGGCGCTACCGAAGTTTGTGTTTCCGAAAAATCGGCGGCTATTTCGATCTGCTGCGCAACTTGCGTACCGCCGGGTCGTTGATCGGCCAAGCTGCGGTGTAAAGCCTGAAACAGAAAATCGTGCACCATCCGCCCTTCCCTAAACCGCACTTCCAGCTTGGTTGGATGCGCATTGACATCTACCAAGGCCGGATCGAGTTCCAAGTACAAGACAAACACCGGATGCCTGCCGTGGTACAACACATCCTGATAAGCCTGTTTCACCGCATGGGCGACCAATCGGTCCTTGATCAGCCGGCCATTGACGTAAAAAAACTGCATATCCTGCTGGCTGCGGGAGAAAGTAGGCAAGCCGACCCAACCGTGCAGATGCAGACCGGACGCCGCGAAATCGATCTTCACGCTGTTCTCAACAAAAGCCGAGCCGCAAATCGCGGCGATGCGTTTTTCCTGAGCGTCCTGTGTCGCGGCGGGCTTGAGATTCAGCACTTCACGCTGATTGTGATTCAACACAAAGCCGACATCGAAACGTGCCAAAGCCAACTTTTGGATCAGGCTCTCGATATGGGTAAATTCGGTCTTTTCGGCTTTTAAAAACTTGCGGCGGGCCGGCGTGTTGTAAAACAGGTCACGCACATCCACCGTGGTGCCGAGCGGATGCGGATCGGGTTGCGGATCGAAATTTTGCTCGGTGCCATCGGCACTGACTTGCCAGGCGCATTCGGCATCGGCGGTGCGGGAAATCAAGGTCAAGCGTGCCACCGAGCTGATGCTGGGCAAGGCCTCGCCGCGAAAACCCATGCTGATCACACGTTCCAAATCGTCCAAGGAAGCAATCTTACTGGTCGCATGCCGGGATAATGCCAGTGCCAAATCGTCTTTGACGATGCCGCAGCCGTTATCGCGAATTTTGATTTGCCGCGCCCCACCCTGTTCCACATCAATCTGAATCTGCGTCGCGCCGGCATCAAAACAATTTTCCACCAGCTCTTTGACCACGGACGCCGGGCGCTCGACCACCTCGCCGGCGGCGATTTGATTGACTAATTGAGTGGGTAAGGCGTGAATCCGCATCGGCTGCGCTCGGGAAAAAGCGCGTATTTTAGCGGATGGAAATGAAACGGGGCGAAATGATTCGCCCCGTTTTAGATTGGATTATTAGCTGTCTCGCGGAATCTGCAACACTTGGCCGATGCGCACGTTGCCGTCGTTCATCGCATTGGCCATACGCAAAGCCCGCATACTGATCCCGTATTGTTGGGCTATGCCGGACAGCGTTTCGCCGCGGTTGATCACATGATGGGTGCCGGCATTGCTCGCCACCACTGTCGGAGCAGCATCCAGCTCTCTAGCCGCCAACAGCGGTTTTTGCTCTGTTTTCGCTTTAGCCACCGGTTCATTGTCATCCACAGCCAACGCAGCCAATTGCACTGCTTTGGATTTGCCGGAACGATTCAGCTGAGCCATCATCGTATCGGCCGGCGCATATTGTTTAAAGTGGCCGACTATCCCGCTAAATACCGCCGAAGCCATTTTGTTTTGATAGGCCTTGGTATTCAAACGACGCTCTTCTTCCGGATTGGAAATGAAGGCGGTTTCCACCAGAATCGAGGGAATTTCCGCTGACTTCAACACCACGAAACCGGCTTTTTGCACCGCGCTTCTATGCAGATGGCCGACGCTTTTCACGCTTCTTAAAACCTTGTTGCCGACATTCTGACTAGCTTCTTTCGCGGCTTTGTTGGATAAGTCCATCAATACCGACGTCAATGTGTCATCCCTGTCCTCGCCGCCGCCATCTACCGCGTTTTCACTGGCGGCCAACCAACCGGCACCGGCGCTGGAAGCACCGTTGCTCGCCAAGGTATAAACTGATGCGCCATGCGCTTGGCTATCGCTGAACGCATCGGCGTGGATGGACACGAACAAATCGGCTTTAGCGGCACGGGCAATGCGGCGGCGCTCGTTTAACTTCACAAAATAATCGCCGTCACGAATCATCACCGCCTTCATGCCCGGCTGGCTGTTGACCATCCCTTGCAAACTCTTGGCAATCGCAAAGACCACGTCTTTTTCCTGGGTGCCGTTAGCGCCTTGCGCACCGACGTCCTTACCGCCGTGGCCGGCATCGATGGCAACGATGATGTTACGACCTTTGGCTTTGGCGACGGATTTAACCGCGACAGGTTTGGCAGTGGTCTCGGATTTTTTGCTGGATTTATCGGCTTTTTCGGCAACGGCAATCACTGATGTGGCTGCCGTTTTTTCAGTTTTAACCGCAACGACAGGAGTAAACGCTCTTTCCGCTGGTTTGGCTGCCAATTGCGGCTGCGCCGGCTGATCTTTTGCGGCCAAATCGATTTGCAGATTCTTGCCGACCATGGCTACTTTGGCGTCGGCATCAGATTTCAATTCGACGACGATACGCAAATCTTTGTTGTTACGCATCGCGCTACGGGCAAAGCCAAACAAGGGATGATCCGCAGCCGGTTGATTCAAACCCTGCGTCATTTTGGCGTCGACAAAATCCACGACCAGACGGTTAGGACTTTTCAAAACAAACGCGTGATGCTTGACCGTGCTCGGCAGGTTGACCAATAGTTGATTGGCCGATGAGTAAGTGACCGCACCCAGTTCAGTCTGAGCCGCGAATGCGGAAAACGTGGGTAATAACAAACCCCATATCCAGAAAATTCTAAACATCTGCTGCATACCCCGCATTTCCACTAGTGACAACTTCGTTGAAATTATAGCAGTAGGTTATTGTTTTTCCAGTTTAGTTTTATACCATTTAGCCGATTTTTTGCTAACACATTGATTTCAGCGGTACGTTGTTGCTGAAAATAATTCAACTTTACTTCCAGATCGGCCGTGGGCAAAAACCCCGCGCCCATTTGCGGCCATTCGATGCAGCACAACGCGTTTTGATTCAGATAATCGTCCATGCCCATCCATTCCAGTTCTTCCGGATCTTTCAGCCTATACAAATCAAAATGAAACAAGCGCCGGCTATTCACTTCATATTCCTCAACCAAGGTATACGTGGGGCTTTTCACCGCGCCTTGATGACCGGCGGCACGTAACAAGCCGCGTACCAGTGTGGTCTTGCCGGCGCCCAATTCGCCGTACAAAAATAGTAGACATTTTGCCGGCAGGGCTTGCCAGAGCGCGGCGCCCAGCGCTTCGGTATCTTCGGGGGTTTCCAGCGAGATATTCATTAATTCAATAATTTCCTAATTCGTTCCGGCAAGTCGCCGGCCAGCAAGCCACGCTCGCCAAATTCCAAAGCCAAACTGTCGGCGGCTTCGCCATGCACATACACGCCCAACCGCGTCGCTTCATCCAAGCTCAACCCCTGTGCCAGCAAGCCGCCGATCAAACCCGACAACACATCGCCCATGCCACCGCTAGCCATTCCTGGGTTGCCGGTAGTGCCGACATACACCGTTTCGCCGTTACTGATCAAGGTGCCGGCGCCTTTTAATAAACAGGTGCCGCCGTACTGATTTTGCATGTCCGTTAAGGCTGCAAAACGATCTGACGAGATTTGCCGCGTATTACAACCCAGCAAGCGTGCGGCTTCGCCGGGGTGCGGTGTTAACACCCAATTCTCGCGCCGCGTCGACTGCTCCGCGAGCAAATTCAAGGCGTCGGCATCGAGCACGCAAGGCTTATCGCTGGCTATTACTGTGTTAAACATCTCCCTGGCCCAATCATCCTGCCCCAGACCCGGCCCGATCACCACCACGCTGGCTTTATCCAGCAAGGCTTGCAAAGTTTCGCCGCATTCCACGCCATGACACATTAACTCCGGCCGGCCAATATTAATCAAGCTGCTATGCGCGGCGCGGGTGGCGATGCTAACCAGACCGGCGCCGGAACGCAAGGCCGCCTCGCCCGCCAAACGTATCGCCCCGGTATAACCCAGATTGCCGCCAACCAACAACACATGCCCGAAATGGCCTTTGTGGGCAATGCGCGCGCGGCGCGGCAACTCGATTTTGTCCAGCAATAGCGCGAATGGCGGCATTGCCGCAAGAACTGCGTCCTCTATATCCAGAGTGCTGCAAACGATCTCACCGCAATACTCAGCCGCTTCTCCGGTATACAAGCCGCACTTCAAACCGATGAAAGTCACCGTCAAATCAGCCTTGACCGCGCAACCCAATACCGAGCCGGTGTAGGCATGCAAACCAGACGGCACATCAACGGCAACCACCGGACAGCTCGAAGCATTGATAGCCGCAATGGCTAACGTATAAACTTCACCCACATCACGACTCAAACCGATACCGAACAAGGCATCGACTATGACGCCTTGCAGCTTGGATTGTCCGGCTTCGAAGTCGCTGACACTGCCACCAGCCTGTAAAAAATCTTGATAGGCACTAAGCGCGTCGCCCGGCAAAACATTTGGATCGGTCAAGGCATAAACGCTTACCTGATAATTTGCCTGCAAGGCCAACTTCGCAACCACGTAACCATCGCCGCCGTTATTGCCGGCGCCGCAAAACACAGTGACTATTTGTTGTTCCGGCCAATGCTGCCGTATCTGCTCGAACAGCGCGTAACCGGCCCGGCGCATCAATTCCCGGCCCGGAATCCCCAGTTCGTCGATCGCGTATCGCTCGGCCTCGCGAATTTGGGCGGTGCAGTAGAGTTTGTTTTGGGGCGTTTGCATGTCGTGGCCTTGGGAAAATCGATAGAATATTGAGATTATTGGCGCTGATTTTACCGGGATTGCGTAAATGCTCTTCTCTGGCATTTTGTCGGACAGCACCTATCTTCCGCCTAAGCAAATTCAATCACCGCTAACAAGGGTGGAGGTTGACACTCCGATTATCTGCTCGCTCTTACGAAAACTTCAACACAATGACAAGTTATACTTTCAATATCCATGTTATCCAGAGACGACACAAAGTGTTGGTGTTCATTGGATCGACAGTTAAAATTTTTGCCTATTTTTTGAGTAAATTCCCCTGATCGTCGAATGAAAACTCTCGCAAGCGTTTGTCCGTAAGAATTAATAGAGATTCGCCTGACTCATCCTTCACCACGAATCTATTCGTGCTGTCATCCGTGATGATGATTTGCCTTGTGAAATACTCGTGAGGGACATGGTATTCAAGTCCTTTGAGTTCTGCTAGGACCCCATTTATGTTCAAGTGATGCCCAGGCAGCAAATAGCAACCATGGGACGTTTTGTCATCATCGCTCGCCTCGCCATACCCAGTGGTCGTTAGTGTTTCCAGGGATAGTATAGGACTTCCCGACGCATCAAAGAACTCACTCAGCCCTAACTGGTATGTAAACTTTGACTCGCCTTCCTTGAGGAACTTGGACTTCAATAGCTCTTGGGCTTCCTCTGTTAATGCTGGGATGAACTGACCATGGGATGGCGCTGGAATCTCAAAGTGTACGTTGATGATGATCTTTTTTACGAATCCATTTTCATCTTGCTCAGTGCTTAGCAAGAGTTCATAAAGGTTGATTTCCTTTCCTCCGGTTATGGCCTTTGCTGCCTGTGCATACTTTTTTGCAGGAGCGGTGAAACCAGTAGCAGAGAAAAACGCGCCACTTTTGATTTCAGCAAGGTCTGGCAAAGCTCCGCCTAGTTTTTGAAGATCTCCTCTACCAACTTTTGCTCCCCTGTTGGAATAATCCTTTGCCTCGCCCATTGTTGCTTTGTCACCTGCAGTTGGCTTGTGATGAACATCAAGTTGATACAGAGTTTTAGAAAACTGCCCTCTCAAATTGGCGTCGTGACGTACTTCGCCACCCTCGAGCAAGAAAATGGCAATGGACGCAAGGCGCTCGAACGCTGCTCCTGATTTCGACGGCAACTCACCGTATATAGTTTCGTACAACTGTTCTACTGGAGAAGCCATGGCTATCCTGAAAGTTCTAACAAGAATTTAAATAGCTAAACATTGAAGGATGATAAATCATCTGGTAGCCACCTCGTTGGTTAACAGAGCATTTTCCCCACGATCTATCCAATCGATTATGCAACAATTGCCCCACTAAATCGATACGGAGCAAAACCATGCGTCAGTTTCTGTTGATCACCGTGACACTAATTGCGCTGAGCGGATGCGCGTCGGAATCCTGCGATAAGGACGTCATCAACATCCTTAATCCCAATCAAACCAGTGCGAAATTGCTGATGGATTACGCCAAAACCGCTGTCTGTAAAACTGGCCCGGCAGGCGAAACTAAACCTACAACAGTAGACGAAGAGCGCAAGTTGGTGTTGATTTATGATCTGTATGCCAAAGCCAGAAGCTATGCGATTTTAAACAAAGTGTTTTTCTGGTTGTCCCTGGTGTCTGCGATGGCGGTGTTTTTATGGCCGGCTCTGGGCGTATTGTTGAAAGACCGGCTGGGCGAGCGCGAATGGTATAAATCGGCGATTGTGCAAACCACCGTCACCGGCATCGCGGCGTTGATGTTCGCGTTTTACAGCCAATACAAAGACAAGCAAACCTATACGGAAAATTTGATGCGTTACGCGGTGTTTTCCGATAAGCCGGTGGCTGAATTAAGCCAGAAAGTGATAGAGGAGATAGGCAAAATCGATATTGGCTTTAGTTTTAGCGGGGTATTTGATAAGAAAGAAGACAAATAACCGGGATGGGCGAATTGCCGTTTATCAAAAATGTTCAGGTAGACTTTTTATAAAATCACCCGTTCTAATATTGGATGTAGGGCCGAATTTATTCGGCCTGTCCGCTGTTTAAAGCCTAAGGTCGAATAAATTCGACCCTACACATTTTGCCTAAGGTTCCGTTAGATTGAACAGTCCTCCCCACCAAACCGAAGATTTGACAGCGCTTGTCCAACGCATCAAGCAATGGGGCGAGGAATTGGGTTTTCAGCAGATCGGCATCAGCGATACCAACCTGAACGACGCCGAACGGCATCTACAGCATTGGCTGGACCAAGGCTTTAACGGCGAGATGCAGTACATGGCCGCCCACGGTTTGAAACGCAGTCGACCGGCCTTGCTGCAGGAAGGCACGCGCAGCATTATTTCGGCCCGGATGGACTATTTGCCGGAACCGCCCGCTGCCAGCCAGCGGCTATTGGACGATCCGGCTGCGGCGTTTGTCTCCCGCTATGCCTTGGGCCGGGATTATCACAAACTGCTGCGGAATAGATTGCAAAAACTGGCGGACAAAATCAGCGCGGAGATTGGCCCGTTCGGCTACCGGGCCTTTGTCGATAGCGCCCCGGTTTTGGAAAAAGCCATCGCCGAGAAAGCCGGGTTGGGCTGGATAGGCAAGCACAGTAATCTGATCAACCGCCGGGCCGGCTCCTGGTTTTTTTTGGGCGAGATTTACACAGACTTGGCGCTGCAAAGCGACCAAGCCGCCAGCAATCATTGCGGGCAATGCCGGGCCTGTCTGGATATTTGCCCAACGCAAGCCATCGTCGGCCCGTATCAAGTCGATGCCCGCCGTTGCGTATCGTATTTAACTATCGAATTGCATGGCAGCATCCCGGTCGAGTTTCGGCCCTTGCTGGGTAACCGAATTTACGGTTGCGACGATTGCCAATTGGTGTGTCCGTGGAACCGCTTCGCCAAACTTAGCGCGGAAAACGATTTCAAACCCCGGCATCGTTTGGATCAGGCCACCTTGCTTGAGTTGTTTGCCTGGACCGAAGCCGAGTTTCTGCAAAAAACCGAAGGTTCGGCGATTCGCCGCATCGGCCATTTGCGCTGGCTGCGCAATATCGCGGTCGCGCTGGGCAATGGTCAAGCAACGCCAGAGGCCAAAGCGGCTTTATCTGACAGATCTAGTCACGATTCGGAGATGGTGCGCGAGCATATTGAGTGGGCTTTGCAGACCTTAGACAGTCTGAACATTTAGCGGGAACTTCCAATAATTCATAATCGTCTCTTCAGCGCAAGCAGGAGCCGAGTGAAATTAACAAATTGGATTCCCGCATCAGCGAGAATGACGGCCCCAGGCAGTAAAAAATAGGCAAGACTTCCACAGTCGCGCCTACCACCACAACTCAGGCTAAATATGCGTCTAAGACTTGAACTCGAATGAAGTCAAGGTGTATTCTTAGAACCAGTTAACAGAATCCGCTCGAGGCCCAAAATGCTGGTCACCGCCTCTTCCAATCAAACCTCGCTATATCGGCTGACCGCCCGCAGCCCAGCCGCGACCGGCGAAGCAGCGTCTGTCGAACCCATCCCCCAAACCGCGAAAAGCGGAAGCGCCCAATCCGGCCAATATAGTCCGGAACAGCTAAGCCAAATTGCCGAGCTTAAAGCCCGCGACCAGGAAGTTCGAGCTCACGAACAAGCTCATTTAAGTGCTGCCGGCGGTATCGCCGTCAGTGGTGCGCGTTTTACTTTTGTGACGGGGCCGGATGGTCAACGTTACGCTACCGGCGGTGAAGTGAATATTGATGTCTCGGAGGTTGCCGGAGACCCGGAAGCGACTCTGCGTAAAGCCGACACCATCCGCCGTGCAGCATTAGCACCGGCCAGTCCGTCAGGCCCGGATCAAAGCATCGCCGCCAAGGCTGCGGCAATGGCTAATAAAGCCCGCGGGGAATTGTTAAATTCGCAAAAACAACCCAGCCGTAACGGCGAGCTTATAGACCTGACCGCCTGATCAACGCGGCGCAAACTCCAGGCCAAACCCCACGTCCGGCTCTACCCTTACCACAATAGCCGTTTGTATCGGCGCATCGTCGAATTCGGTGGTTTGTACTTCCACTAGCGCGCCAATCGGCGGAATTAATTCGTTGGCACAGAGTAAAAACAAGCCTGTTTCGGAAAAGTCCCGCATATCCACAACCACAGCCACTGCTGAAGCCGGCACCGTCATTCTGATTTTGGCACGATGCTTTAGGCGCGGGTGCCTGCGCTTGTTATCAATCACGAATTCTCCTAGATCGTTTCGGTTTTAAGGCAAGTGATAGTATGAAAGCATGCCGATGTCAAACGGCGGCCCGCCGGCAATACCCCCATCTACTCGACTAAACCCCGCAAAATTAAATACAGCCCCAAGCCCACCATCACCAAACCGCTGAGCAATTTCAGCCAACGGCCTTCTTTTTCCTGCAAGCGATGTTGACTCAAAGTGACGACGCCCACACCCAGCACTATGACGTCATCCAACATATAAGCCAGATTGTACAGCAATAAGTAGCCGTAATAGTCCAGCCCGCTTAATTCCCGCAAGGTGAGGATGCGGGTGTAAAGAGCCGGAAACCCGGACGTACACAGTAACTCGACAATCTGCACCAGCAAGGCCAATACCACGGCACCCAGCATTGCACCCGCCAGATTTTCGGCTTGCAGGATCCGCCGAATCCGGTTGTAGATGCCGGGTTTGGCGGAGGCGGGAATCGATAGGGACACACCCACGCCAAACGCCCAAAAATCTTTCAGATTGATCGCGCCGGCCAACAGGGCAATGCCGGCAATAACCAATTCCGAGGCCCGCGATAAGCCTATCAACAAAAACAAATTCAACCAGGCAGCCATAAAAACAAAGTAAGCCAGCCCTTCCACCACCACAAAAGCCCCGGCCACCGCCAACATTCTGGGCCGATTTTGCATAGGCGCCAGCATCGAAATCATCAGAATCAATACCCACATCGAGCACGGATTAAAACCATCTAGCAAACCCATGGCCAGCGTAAAGGCCGGTAAGCCGACCTCGTCAAGACCGATGCGTCTGCCGAATAAGTTCACGGCAAACACGTCCGATTCGGGCGCGGCTGGCTGGCTAACCGGCACATCGCAAGATTCGCTGACCTGCACTTCGCAACTGCCGGCCTCCGCGTCGGACGCTTCAACTTGCCGCGCACCGGCACGCAAGGCATTACGAATCAAACCGCCACTGCCGGCTTCTTCGGAATAGCCGACGATATATTCGCCCCGCACTAGAAATGTCGGCAATCTGATTGGCCCGGCTTGCCGGGATTCGCTAATCTGTTGCAATCGTTCCAAGGCGGTTGGCGTTTGCGAGATATTGCGAATGACGATCCTTATGTCGGGTTGCTCACCTTTTAAAATCGCCAAAAACTGTTCAGCTTGTTCGCAATGCGGACAACCGTCACGCACAAAGGCTTCGATATCGACCCGGTTTTCGACGGCGCCGACAGCCGGCGTTATCGTCAGCGATAGCAGCAGCGCCAAGCCGAAACGCATCAGTATCGACGGTAGCTGGGTCGACCATTCCGGAAACAGTTTCACTATCAGCACTCGCCTATCCTCCTCAATAACTCCAGCAATCTGTGCGGAAGTACTCATTTTATTAGATAATAACAAGTTAAATGAATTGCGCCGAACCAGCGGGTGCAATTTTCGCCCCATTCACACACAGCCGCCGCTAAATGCCGGTGGCGAGATCAGATACCGACTTAATGGCCAGACGACCCAGAAGCAGCAAATCGACCGTTAGACGCAGAAAATCGAAACCCCAAGCATCATGGCTGAAACGCGCGCTTGTTTCGCTGTTCTTAATAGCGGCTTTTGTACTGGCGGCTTATGTCAGCTACCTAGATTACACGGTACGCGAGCAATTCGAGGGCAAGCGTTGGTCTATTCCGGCTCGCGTGTATGCCAGCCCTGTCGAGCTGTACGCCGGTTACGAAATTTCCAGCAAAAATCTGGAAGACTTATTGCTGGAATTGCATTATCGTCAGGATTATCAATTGGCCGGCGAAGGCTCTTATTTCGTCAAGGGCGGCCAGATCAACATCCGTACCCGCGCCTTCAACTTTGGCAATACCCCCCAGGAAAGCCGCAAAATCAGCGTTAGTTTCACTAGCGGCGGCATCGCCAGCATTACTGACTCCGGCACCGGCGAGAGCTTGGCCATCGTGCGTATGGACCCGGTACAAATCGGCAGCTTTTATCCGACCCGCAAGGAAGACCGAATTCTGATCAAGTTGGACGAAGCGCCGCAAACCCTGGTGCAAGGCCTACTGTCTACCGAAGACAAAGACTTTTACAACCATTTCGGCATCTCGCCGAAAGGCATCGTCCGCGCCATGTGGTCGAACGTGAAAGCCGGCGGCATGGTGCAGGGCGGCAGCACCATCACCCAGCAATTGGTGAAAAACTTTTTCCTGAATCCTAAACGTACTTTGCGCCGCAAACTCAAGGAAGCGTTAATGTCCTTTATTCTGGAATACCGGTACAGCAAGGACGAAATTCTGGAAGCTTATTTGAATGAAATCTTCCTTGGCCAGGACGGTGCCAGCGCGGTACATGGCTTTGGTTTGGCCAGCGAATTCTATTTTGGCCAGTCCTTAAAAACCCTGAATCTGCATCAAGTCGCCACTTTGGTGGCTCTGGTGCGCGGACCGTCCGAATACGATCCACGCCGCAATCCCGAGCACACCCTGGAGCGCCGCAACATCGTGCTGGACGCGATGCACACTGAAGGTTTTATCGACGCACAGCAAGTGAGCGAAGCCAAAAAACAACCCATAGGTGTTGCGACTGTGATTCATCGGTCGGCCAATCGCTATCCGGGTTTTATCGATTTGGTCAAACGCCAATTGAAGCAGGAATATAAAGAAGACGATTTAACCTCGGAAGGCTTGCGCATCGTCACAACCTTGGACACCCGCATTCAAGACACGCTGGAAAAATCCATCGCCGCCAAACTGAAACAGCTGGAGAGAAGTCCGAAAAGTAACGATCTGGAAACCGCCGCCATCGTTACCCGCCGCGACAGCGGCGAGATCGTCGCGCTGGCCGGCGGGCGCGACGCCGAGGATACCGGTTTCAATCGCGCGTTGGATGCGGTACGGCCGATAGGCTCTTTGATCAAGCCGGTAGTCTATTTGACTGCACTGGAATATCCGGACCGCTACACCATCGCCACGCCTGTCAGCGACACCCGCCTGGAAATTCCGGCCGAAAGAGGCAAAACCTGGTCGCCGGACAATTACGACAATCAGGAACACGGCGTCGTGCCTCTGCATAAAGCCCTGGCACACTCCTACAATATGGCGACGGTGCGGATAGGCATGGACATTGGCTTGGCCAAAGTTGCTAACACCTTAAAAAGCATGGGCGTCAGCCGGCCGGTGGATTTGTTCCCCTCCTTCCTGCTGGGCGCGCAACCGCTGACCCCGCTGGAAGTTACGCAGCTATATCAAACCCTGGCCGGCGACGGCTATGCGACCCCTCTGCGTTCGATCCGCGCGGTAAACGCTGCCGATGGCAAAGCTTTACAGAGTTATCCGTTTACCGTGCGTCAAGCCGTCGATCCGGCGGCCAGCTTTATCACCAATACCATTTTGCAGGAAGTGATGTACGCCGGCACCGGTCATTCAGCTTATAACTATCTACCGCAAAACATGGCCTTAGTCGGCAAAACTGGCACCACCAATCAACTGCGCGATAGCTGGTTTGCCGGTTTTAGCGGCGACTTTCTGTCCGTAGTCTGGGTTGGCCGCGACGACAACAAACCCACCGGCTTGACCGGTGGAACCGGTGCCTTGCAAATCTGGTCCGAGCTGATGCGGCAAGTGTCGAAAAAGCCGGTCAGTCTGGTACCGCCCGATAACGTGCAGATGACCTGGATAGACACTGCCAGCGGCTTGCTCAGCAATGAAGGCTGCCCCGGCGCTAAATTAATGCCTTTCGTGGACGGCTCGGCGCCCAGCCAGTTTGCCGACTGCGGAGCAAGCCCGGAATCCGGCGAAAGCTGGCTTAATAACCTGAACCCTTTTTAACTATGTTTCTTAAACACATTTTTGCTCTGATTTTCCTGATCGCTACCACCTCTTCAGTCTGGGCCGACGATGCGCCGATTGCCCGGCTGAAAAGTTTTTTAGCCGGCAGCGCGTCCTTGACGGCGGATTTCAAGCAAATCAGTTTCGATAAAAGCGGCCGTCCCGCGCAAAACAGCTTCGGCAAGTTTTACCTGAGCCGCCCCGGTAAGTTTCGCTGGAACTACCAAAAACCATTTGTGCAGGAAATTGTGTCGAATGCCGGTAAAGTCTGGTTTTACGATGCCGATCTGGAACAAGTGACGGTAAAGCAGCTCGACGACTCGCTGGGTTCTACTCCCGCCCTGTTGCTGACCGGCGATGTGGATATAGAGGAAAAGTTTACCCTACAGGAGCAAGGCAAGGAGGATGATGGGATGAACTGGGTGAAGCTGTCGCCTAAGAACGAAGAAAGCGGTTTTAAATACATCCTGATCGGCCTGAACGGCAACCAGTTGGGCGGCATGGAACTGAGCGACAATTTCGGGCAATTAACCCGGATTTATTTTTCCAACATTCAGCTCAATCCCAAGCTGGACGAGGCCCTGTTTAATTTCAAAGCGCCGAAAGGCGTGGATGTCTTTGAAAACTAGCCTGACTCAGGCCGGTTTACTGATCCCCAGCTTTTCCATCCGCGACCGCAAGGTCGTGGATGGCACGCCCAAAATCTTCGCGGCGCCCTGATTGCCGGCGATACGCCAGGACGTCGCTTCCAGCGCTTTCAGAATATGCGCGCGCTCGGCTTCGTCCAGGGTGACTATCGGCGCGGCGGTGGGCGCGCCGGCACCCATTACATTCACGCAATCGACGGCTGCTAGCTGACTGCCCTTGGTTAAAATTACCGCGCGTTCGATGATATGTTGCAGCTCGCGAATATTGCCGGGCCAGAAATAGCTTTGCAGATCGGCCATCATCCGTTCCGGAATCGATTGGATTTTCTTGCCGAATTTTGCCGCGTACTTATCGATGAAATGTTTAACCAAAAACGGCACATCTTCCTTGCGCTCACGCAAAGGCGGCAAATTGATGGGAAACACATTCAGACGGTAATACAAGTCGGCCCGGAATTTACCCTGCTGCGAAAACTGCGCCAAATCCCGGTGGGTGGCGGCGATGACCCGTACATTACAGGTCAGGGTTTGGGTGCCGCCCACCCGCTCGAACTCGCCTTCCTGTAGTACCCGCAGTAACTTAGCCTGCATCTCCAGCGGCAATTCGCCGATTTCATCCAGAAACAAGGTGCCGCCGTTTGCTAGTTCGAAACGACCCAATTTGCGGGCAATCGCCCCGGTAAACGAGCCTTTTTCGTGACCGAACAACTCGCTTTCCGCCAGATTTTCCGGGATCGTCGCACAATTCAATTTCACCAAGGTTTTGTCTTTGCGGGCACTGAGATTGTGAATCGCCCGGGCGATCAACTCCTTACCGGTACCGGTCTCGCCGGTGATCAATACGGTCGCGTCAGTATTGGCAACCTGTCTCACCAAATCCATGGCTTGATGCAATGCCGGGGAGTTGCCGATCAATTCCTCTCCGTCGCGGCTGGCCAACACTTCTTCTTGTAGATACAGATTAATGCCCCGCAAGGTATTGCATTCCGCTTCCGCCTGTTGCCGGGCTTTGCGTTCGTTGATGTCACGCAGTATCAGAATATAAAGCTTCTGGCCGATGGCTTCCACGCGGGAGATGGTGGCTTCGATAGGGAAAGTGCTCTCATCGGCGCGCACCGCGCTCATGCCTTCCGAGACCCAGATCGCTTGCTCCGCAGGCACGCCGTTGCGAAAATTCGTCAGGGTTTTGTATAGCTCGGGCGACAAAAATCGATCCACCGCCCGGCCGATGTTGTCGGCCGCTTTACAGCGAAACATCTGTTCCGCCGCAGCGTTGAACAAAGTAATCCGCCCAGCTTCGTCCAGCGTCAAAATAGCGTCCATCGCATTCTCGAAAATCCGCGACAGGCGCTGCTCTTTTTCTTGCAACTCCAACTTCAACTTTTGCAGGGTCAGATGAGTTTGCACGCGGGCGAGCACTTCTTCGTATTGAAACGGCTTGGTGATGTAATCGACCGCTCCCACTTGAAAACCTTTTAACTTATCGGCGGTATCCGCCAAGGCCGTCATGAACAACACCGGAATATCGCGAGTCGTCGGAATGGTTTTCAGGGTCTGGCAGACGGTAAAGCCGTCCATGCCGGGCATCAGTACATCCAGCAAAATCAGATCGGGTAACTGCGCCACGGCTTGTACTAAAGCCACTTCCCCGGTTTCCGCGCGCAGCACGTCAAATCCGGCTTCATCGACCAAGCCCGCCAATTCTTCCAGGTTGACCGGATTGTCGTCCAGCATCAAAATTAACGGTTTCTCGCGCTGGCGTTTATGAGTCATGCATTTCTCCTTAACTTAACCTATCCAAAACATCGGCGGCAGCATTATTCCTGAAACTCGTGCAAATAGTCCTGAATAGCCGGCTCCAACCGGATGCTAGCTTGTTGCAGTAACTCGTAACTGGCGGCCGCATCGACAAAAGCGGCTTCGTGGCCCATCGTCTCCAGCTGCTGGGCGATCTTGCCGAACGGGAATGCACCGATACTGTTGGCCGAGCTTTTTAGCGTATGCGCGGATAGTCGCAATAAATCCGCATCCTGCCGCTGTATCGCATCCGCCATGTCGTTCAACAACGGTGTGGACTGCTCCTGGAACAAGGTCATCATTTTGCACAACATCTGCTGTCTGCCGCGCACCCGGTTTAAGGCTTGTTGCCAATCCAGCGCCGGCTCGGCCAATAGCGCAGACGCTACGCTGTTGTTGTCCGCTTGTTCTGTTCCCGCCATATTCCAGCACTCCACCATTGCCAACAAATCCTGTTCTTGCACCGGTTTGGCGATGTAATCGTCCATACCGACGGCTAAACAGCGTTCCTTATCGCCTTTCAAGGCGTGTGCGGTCATCGCGATAATGCGCATACGTTTGCCGGTCTCGCGCTCTCCGGCCCGAATCGCTTCGGTAGCCTGAAAGCCGTCCATTACCGGCATCTGTACATCCATCAAGATCAAATCGAACAAGGTATCGGTCGCCAGTATATCCAGCACTTCCTGTCCGTTGTTGGCCACCTTTACGGTATGGCCGCGTTCTTCCAGCAACACTACTGCCATGTATTGGTTAACCGGATTATCTTCCGCCAACAAAATTTTTAATTTACGAGGCGGCTCGGCCAATACTGTTGGCGAGGCTTCAGAGGCTTTGGCGGATTTACCCAACGCCGATTGAATGGCATTCCATAACTCGGAATGTTTGACGGGTTTACGCACGTACAGATTAATGCCCAAATCGTGGCAGCGTTCGCAATCGTCAGGACGGTCGGCTGACGACAACATCATGATGGTCACCGGCTCGAAGCGTTGATCTTCTCTGATGGCTTGCGCCACCATGAAACCGTCCATGATCGGCATCATCGCATCGAGTAGAATCAAGGCATAGGCTTCACCGGTTTCCGCCATGTTCCGCAATGCGGCGATAGCCGCGTCACCGCTATCGACAGTGGTGGGGCGCATGCCCCAATGGTTCAAGATTTCCGAGAACACCCGTAAATTGATGGCATTGTCGTCCACGATCAACACCGGAAGATTTTTGACGTCGATCAGCGGTTGAAAGGGTGCATCAACCTCGCTTTTAGTGTGCCTGTCAAACACGGCGGTAAAGAAAAAAGTACTGCCTTTATGTTCCTCGCTTTCCAGCGACAGACGCCCGCCCATCAATTCGACCAGCCGCGAGGAAATCGACAAACCCAAACCGGTGCCGCCGAATTTCCGCGTCGAAGAAGCGTCTATTTGCGCGAAGGCTTCAAAAATAAGCTGTTGTTTATCCGGCGAAATGCCAATGCCCGTATCGCTAACCGCAATTTGCAGGCAGACTTTGTTTTCGTCGACCGATTCAGGTTTGACCTGCACCACGATTTCGCCGTGCTGGGTAAATTTGATGGCATTGCCGACCAAATTGATAATAACCTGATTCAAACGGCCAACGTCGCCAAGCAAATCGTCCGGGGTTTCCGGGTCGATGCGCAGCATTAACTCCAAGTCTTTTTCGTGGGCATGGCCGGCCAGTAACTTTAACGTATCACCAAGACTCTCGCGGACTTTAAAGGGCGCATGGTCAAGCTCGAGTTTACGGGCCTCGATTTTGGAAAAATCCAGAATATCGTTAACGATACGCAGCAAAGCATCCGCCGAGCTGTTCGCCATCCCCAGAAACTCGCGCTGCTGCGGGGTAAGTTCGGTACGCAAGGCCAGGCCTATCATGCCAATGATACCGTTCATCGGCGTGCGGATTTCATGGCTCATATTCGCCAGGAACTCGCTCTTCGCCCCGGCCGCCTGCAACGCCGCGTCACGGGCGGAAAGCAAGGCTTGACGCATTTTTTCCAGATGCTCCGCCAACGCCGCCACTTCGGTAATCTTGGTGCCGGAATTAAATTGCCCGGTGTGATTGCCGGCGGCGATTTGTTCGGCTTCGTCACGTAAACGTTCCAGCGGCATGACCAGTTTGCGCCCGAACAGGCCAACCACCAATAGGGTCAAGCCCATGTAAACCGCGACAAAATAGGCGCTACGCTGATAGATAGTGGCAATGTCGCGTTGAATCTGCCGTTCGTCGTATCCCAGCCTTAACATCGCCAGCGAGCCGTCTTCCGGATTCAGAATCGGCACGGCTAAAAAATAAATATCGTCGTCGTGCTCGCCGAAGAAAAAATCTTCCTGAAATTGCTGCTGGGCATTGAGCTCGATGTCCGCGCGAATATTGCCGCGCTCGGTGGCAATTTCCGCAAACGCCAAACGGCCGTTCAACAGAAACTCGCCTAACAAGCCTTGCAATTCGCCGGCCTTGCTATGCTCCAGCCGCGGCGTGACCAGATTGCTGAATAACAAAGCATCGGACCTGACGTAATTGACAAACTGCGCTTCCAAACTGGGCTTAATCACCCGATAAATGCCAAACAACAACACTGGCACCAACAGCAAATGAATACCGACAACAGCCAGAATCATTCGGCCATTAAAACTATGAAAAAACCGACTCATTCCAGGGCTCCTTGCCATAACACATTGACGGATTTAAGGCCTTGATTGGCCCTGACTTGATCCTCCCACAAATAGGTCACCGTGCCCGGATTCTGTTGCAGCGTATCGACCAAGCTCTTCAGATCGTTAAAACTTTCCGGACGTTTACCGCCGAGACGGAAAACCACCGATATGGTCTGGCTTTCATAGGCATTAGCCGACATGAAGGCCACTTTTTGCAGAAATACTTCGAAAATTAACGGATCGCTGATGTTCAATAACGGAACGGGATGCTCACCGCCCTTCTCCAGCGGTACGCCCAGAAACAATTTTCTGGCCTCCTGCACGGTCAAAGCCGGCATGGACGAGTTGGCGCTGGTGGCCAGTACCAGAGAGTGGCGAGTGATAGCCCACAGGCTCTGCGCACCCAGCAGCAGTAATAGACCAGCGATACCTAGGCCGCGAAGCAGTTTCATGGAAACACCGCGCTCCATTGAAACATCACTTGCCCGAAATGATCGTCGCGTAAATGATCGCGGGAGGCTTCAAGCTTTAAAGAATTGGTATGATTGAGTTTGTAGCGTACGCCACCGAGAAACCTGTCCTCGACGTATCGGGGAAACATCGCCAGATACGGATCATCCCTACCTCCAAATGTGCCTTCGACCCGCCCGACCAAAGTCCAGGTCGGATTGAGTTCCCATTCGACTTGCCCGTAAGCGCTAAGAAAATCATCGTAGCTTTTACCGCCCAACCGACTTTCCAAGGTGTTGTTCACATAGACAATTTCGCTTAGCAGCCTTACTGATTGAATTTGTTTATTCGCATAAGCGCTAGCGACAAATTGACTAACGTTTCTTACGGCGGGCTCGTCGGAACGAATTTGGTTATACGCTCCGGAAACGCCGAATTCGTCCACGCCGAAGCTGATGGGTTGATAGCCCAGCCGAAACGATACACCGGGTCGACGGGAACCTCCCGGCTCCACGAGATTGAATGCTTCCAAACCTTTATTAATTTGCGGGCCCGCGCCAGCCCCAACCGAGTAATAAAGGCCGCCCTCACCCAGATCGTGGACGCCTTCCCATAAAAACCCGGTCAAGTGGTTGGGTATCACGCCGCCGGCCGTTTCGAACGCCATAATGCCGGGCCTGCTGATAGTGGTTTGCAGAAACGCGCCGTGATGAAACTGCATGTTCCAGTAGCCGATCGGGTTATGAAAGCGACCAAGCCACAGAGTAGCTTCGTCCCCTACGTGCATACCCAATTGAAATCTTTCCAAGTTATGGGTTTTGGTACTGACCAGCCATTCGCCGAGAAACCGAAAGCGCTGATAGTCGGTGGTGTAAAACACGTTAATCTCTGGGATAACCTCGCTATTACTGAGTTTTTTTTGAGGTTCTTGATCGAAACGGACGATACCGGTCAAAGCCGGAAACAACAAAAAATCACCCGGCAGCCCAGTGGCGCCATGGCTGGACATATGTCCCATATGACCTGCGGCAACTGCCGTGACGGGAACCACGGTGGCGAGTGCGCTGAGACAAGAAACGATAGCGCCGCTTAGCGTTTTGAATATAGCCGGATAGTATCGTTGCCGCATGCTGACTCTCAAGCATTTCATCGGTAGGACACGCACACTACCTAGTTAAATGGGAATATCCTCCCGATACGTTTAAAGCGAAATGTATCACATATTTTTGCATGGTTGACGATATTTCGTCAAAACTTAACCGCCGGTAAAACCCCTTAGCAGCATCACTAAAAATGCGACGGGCTTGTCCAAATTCAGCTCATTAACTGACCGGACCCTTACAAATCGTCGCGCTGGTGCTGGAGAGACCGCCGTAGAGGTACCCATAACCCCAAAGCTTAATACCGACTTTTAATTGACCGACAACCTGCAAAAGGCTCTAACGTCCCTGAATCATCGACTCGCCCGAATACTTTGTACGACATTTCGTAAACGCTACGATATTTAGTGCTGAAATCAACAATTTCTTGTGTATTTTTTCACTGCTTTCCAGCATTGTCAGCTCATAAAATAACGCAGAAACAATTAGTTAAAATATTTACCGCATGCCCGCATCTCTAGTGGCATTGGTTTTGCGGTGTGTAGTTTAGCTCTCCTTACAAAGAGCCGGACACCCAACAAACCCATAGCGCGTTATTTTCACAAATTCCGATTACGAGGCGATCACCATGAAAACACTCCAGCAGATTACTCGTTGCAAAAGATGCGGCGACTTATTGTCAGCTCATGAAAAATCACATGCCGACCACGAAGGCCTTTGTGCATTCTGCAACCACATGCGCAGTGAAGCACTGGAAATTCACCAAGAAATACATGCCAAAAATCGCGTGGCGAAAATTCACTTCAGATTGGTTTAAGCATTGCCTTGTTATAAGTCTGGCTGCGCAACGATAAACGGCAGCCTATAACTATCACTAGGTTCAACCGGGTCGCGAATCAGAGTCGTTATTCAACGTTTTTGCCGGTCACAGCAAAAGCATTGGCGCTAATTTCTAAAACATTCACACCTGTTTGCGCATTAAAAGGTCTGCTCGCAAAGTTTTTATAACCCCAACATTAGGAGACAAACAATGAATTCCGAAGAAATCCTGAAAACCTGTGTACGCGAGCTAAAGCGTTGCGGCATAAGCTTTTTGCTGATCATTATCGGCGTATTTCTGGCCACCCAAAACGCCCCCGCCGCAACCATGCCGAAGCACAAGCAATGCATGGGCAGCATGGAAACAATTAACGCGCTTGCCTCACGCCCGCTCAAACCCGGCACTCAGGCTTTGGTCCAGCCGGTTGGTAATTCGCTCCATCGGTTTCATGCCAAGCAAACCAACAGCAAATGCGTTGGCAACCTCACTGAGAACAAAGCCGGCAAACAGTACAACCGAACACTATCGGTAAACTGAGTTACCTCGAAACGTCCACGCGGACAAACCAGATAGCCATCCCCGACTCCCAAGCAACTCGACAACGCTATTTCAAAACAGCACCGAGGATTTTTTCGCTCTTAATAGCTGCATTTGCCAACAACGTGTTAGCTTTTAGCATCATTTAATATCGGCGGGGCAATATGAATCCGACAAACCTTACGAGAATCAAATGTGCGATAGTCTTTATCGTGTTTATGCTGTTTAGCGTCGGCCCGATCCCGATTACCAGCAGCATCGGTTTGTACGTGGTGATTTTTAGACCTCGGTGGTTTAAAGAATTGGTCGACAAGATTTACACGGGTAAAGCCGACTGATATTTTCCTATCCTACCGCTTTGCTCTTTCAGCCTCATCAACGTCTGATTGCCTACTGCCGTTTTTATTCAGTCCGGCACAGTATAATAAAGTCACCGAATTTAAATCCTGCTTCCCAACTACCAGAACCATCGATGACCGCTGACCGCGTCCATGTACGACCACAAGCTGACAAAAACCTAGCCTGTAGATTCTCCGTAGCACCCATGCTGGATTGGACTGACCGGCATTGTCGGCATTTTCATAGAAGCTTATCCCGACATGCCTTGCTGTACACTGAAATGGTCACCTCCGGCGCTATCTTGCATGGCAACCGCGACCGGCATTTACAGTTCAATCAAACAGAACACCCGGTGGCTTTGCAACTGGGTGGCAGCAATCCTGCGGATTTAGCCGAATGCGCAAAAATTGCCGCCGACTATGGTTACGACGAGATCAATTTAAACGTCGGCTGCCCTAGCGACCGTGTGCAAAATGGCCGCTTTGGCGCCTGCTTGATGGCCGAACCCGAATTGGTCGCAGAGTGCGTGGCAGCGATGCGCCAAGCGGTATCGATGCCGGTGACTGTGAAGTCGCGGATCGGTATCGATGATCGCGATTCCTACGACGAACTTACACATTTCATAAAGACTGTGGCGGCGGCCGGTTGCGAGACGTTTATCGTCCATGCCCGCAAAGCCTGGTTGTCCGGCCTGTCGCCCAAACAGAATCGTGACGTGCCGCCGCTGCGTTATGACGTGGTGTTTCAGTTGAAGCAAGATTTCTCAATGCTAAAGATCGTCATCAATGGCGGCATCGAATCCTTGGATAGCTCGCTGGATTTATTGACGCAAGTCGACGGCGTCATGCTGGGCCGGGAGGTGTATCACAATCCCTATTTATTGGCGGAAGTAGACCGGCGCTTGTTTAACGACGAGCATCATATCCAGTCGCGGCAAGAGACGGTATTGGCAATGCTGCCTTACATAGAGCAGCAATTGCAACAAGGCGTGAGACTGCATTGCATTGCCCGGCATATGTTGGGTCTGTTTCATGGTGTCGATGGTGCGCGGGCCTGGCGCCGCCATCTCAGCGAAAACGCCACCCGTTTTGGAGCCGGCAGTCAGGTGATTTTGGACGCCTTAGAATTTACAGTTTGATGCTGTATACTCACGACATTTTTTTACTCGGGGGCGGCAATGGAAGAATATTTCTCCAAAATCATTCAAGCGATAGGCGAAGACGTGAATCGGGAAGGTTTGCGGGACACGCCGAAACGGGCCGCAAAAGCCTTTAAATTCCTGAATAACGGTTACGAAAAAACCCTGGAAGAGGTATTGAACGGCGCGATATTTCAAGCCGACACCGAAGACATGGTGATCGTGAAAGACATCGAGCTTTACTCCTTATGCGAGCATCATCTATTACCGTTCATCGGTAAATGCCACATCGGCTACCTGCCGAAAGGCAAAGTCTTGGGCTTGTCCAAGTTGGCACGGATCGTCGATATGTACGGTCGCCGCTTGCAAATTCAGGAACAATTGACTCGGCAAATTGCCAAGGCAGTGGAAACAGCCATCGACGCCCGCGGCGTGGCGGTGGTCATCGAAGCCAAACATCTCTGCATGATGATGCGCGGCGTGGAAAAACAAAACTCGGTGATGACCACGTCGGTGATGCTGGGCATTTTTCGAGAAGAAATCAGCACCCGCTCCGAATTCCTGAACCTGATCAATCGCTGAAAAACATGACCGACACAAGCGCGAAAAAAGTTGGGGTGTTACTGGTCAACCTGGGTTCACCCGCTTCCCCAAAAACCGGCGATGTGCGCCGCTTCCTGCGCGAGTTTCTTGGCGACCCACGGGTGGTCAATTTGCCCAGACCGTTATGGTGGCTGATTCTGAATCTGTTCGTGCTGCCGTTTCGGCCCAAAAAATCGGCGCATGCCTATCAATCAATCTGGACCGAACAAGGCTCGCCCTTGATCGTATTCACCGAAAAGCTAACCGCCAAGTTGCAAGGTTTTGCGGGAGTAGATGGCTCGAATTTGGTCATCGACTGCGCGATGCGCTACGGCAAGCCGGCCTTGCGGGAAAAGCTGCAAAACTTTCAGAAACAAGGTGTCCAGGAAATCGTCATCCTGCCTTTGTATCCGCAGTATTCCTCCACCACCACCGCCTCGATTTTCGATGTGGTTGCCGAGGAATTTGTCAGTTGGCGACACATGCCCGGCCTACATTTCATCAGCGACTTTCATGAACACCCCAGTTACATCGAAGCCTTGGCGCAATCGGTTCGCCAGCATTGGCAAGCCAACGGTCAGGCCGAATTGCTGCTGCTGTCGTTTCACGGCTTGCCGGCCAAGCTGACAGAATGGGGCGACCCGTATTTCTATCAATGCCAAACCACGGGCCGCCTGCTCGCCGAGCAGTTGGGACTGAACGAGCAACAATGGAAACTGGTGTTTCAATCGCGTTTCGGCAAGGCCGAATGGCTGAAACCCTATTGCGTGGAAGTGTTGCAGGAATTGCCGCAACAAGGCATCAAAAACGTCGACGTGATTTGTCCGGGATTCTCGGTAGACTGTTTGGAAACGCTGGAAGAGATCGCCATCGCCAACCAGGAAATCTTTCTGGAAGCCGGCGGTGAGACCTATCGCTACATTCCGTGTTTAAACGACAGCGACGCTCATGTCGAGGTGATGCTTGATTTAATCAAAACCGTGCACTAAATAAAGCGCGGCACATAAAAACCGGGGGTAATATGCAACAAAACATCTTACAAAGCTGGAACGACGAATGGCCGGCGGTACGCACAAGCCAACCCTTGCCTACCGGTGAAGGCGTGATCGATCAAGGCGCGTTTAACACCATAGAAGTGGACGAGCTATTCGATTATGTCAACTACGCCAGCACTACCGCCGGTAAAACCGTGCTGTATCGCTCGTTAAGCCAACCCTTGGGCGATCTGGAGGCGATAGCCGCAAAACAAGCAGCGGTACGGGAAATTCAAGACAATCCCGATGTGCGCGCCAACGTGGAAAATATTGTCGCCAATGCCGCCGCGTCGGAAAACCGGCTGTATTTATTATTATTCGGCGAATTTCTCGGCGGTTTCGGCACGGCTCGCGAAGACTATCAAATCGAAGGTTACGGCTACAAACAATACGTACGCGGCATACGCGTGGTTTTGAATTTAGTTGGTGCGATCTACAACTCCGGCAAGCCGCAAAGCCCTTATCTGCAAAGCGTGTTCGAAAAAATCGGCAATTTTTCCCACAGCAACGAGTATTCGCTGATGGTCGGCCCGGTCTATAACAGCGAGAAAGGCCTGCAAAGCAAGGAAGAACGCAAAAACTCGTTCTCACCTGCCACAATCTTCCGGCCCACTCTGTTCAAGCCTATGCTGATCGGTTTGTTGATCGCCGCTATCTGGGGCTTGATGCAGATCTTCCCGACCGACATGTTCCAGGTCACCCGCGACGGTTTGTCGGTGGCTTCGGTGTTTTTTCTGCCTTTGGCCTTGGCTTATATTCCGGTAATCGGCGGTTACGACCGAGACAACTGCATCATTCCGCTACGCACTATTTATAAAAACTCGCAGGCGCTCGGCGACATGCTGGACGGCCTGGGCCAACTAGACGAGTTGCTGGCCTTTATCAAATATGCCGAAGATTACGGCAGCGAGATGGTGCTGCCGGAACTGAACGCCAGCGAACGCCATAACATCAAATTGGTTGCAGCGAAGAACCCGGTGCTGGGTCAAAAAAATCCGACCTATGTTGGCAACGATTTTAGTATGGACGACGAACGTCTGGTCTGCGTGACCGGTCCCAATAGCGGCGGCAAAACCGCATTCTGCAAAACAGTCACGCAAATTCAATTGCTGGCGCAAATCGGCTGCTTCGTGCCGGCCCAAGCTGCCAGTTTGAGTGTCGCCGATCGAATTTTCTATCAATGCCCGGAAATCAGTCATCTCGACGATGGCGAAGGCCGTTTTGGCACGGAACTGAAACGCACCCGCGATATTTTCCTGGCCAGCACCGCAAAAAGCTTGGTCGTGCTTGACGAAATGGCGGAAGGCACTACCTTTGAAGAGAAGATGCAGTCGTCTATCGACGTGCTGGATGGTTTTTACCGCAAAGGCAACAGCACCATTTTAATTACCCATAACCATCAATTGGTGGACGAGTTTGTGAAAAGAAAAATCGCGGTCCCCAAACAAGTGGAATTTGCCGACGACTTGCCGACATTTAAATTGATAGCCGGCATTTCCAGAGTCAGCCACGCCGACCGGGTCGCGAAAAAAATTGGTTTTTCCAAACAAGACATCGATAACTATTTAGCAAAATCATGAAAATAGGCACCCCTGACAGCGTCAGCGCCACCAAAGCATTATTACTGGGCAGCGGCGAATTAGGCAAAGAAATCGCCATTTCCCTGCAACGCTACGGCGTGGAAGTGATTGCCGTGGATCGCTACGCCGGTGCGCCGGCAATGCAAGTCGCGCACCGTAGCCACGTGATCGACATGACCAATCCAGCGGCGGTAAAGACGCTCATTGCCGCCGAACGGCCGCATTACATCATCCCCGAAATCGAAGCGATTGCCACTGACGCGTTGGCGGAAATCCAAGCCCAAGGCCACACCACCATCGTACCCAACGCCAGGGCGATTCAATTGACGATGAACCGCGAGGGCATCCGCGAGCTGGCTGCCGCCGAACTCGGTTTACCGACCTCGAATTACGCCTTTGCCGAAACCTTTGAACAACTAAAAGCCGCCGTCAATGACGGCATTGGCTATCCCTGTTTTATCAAACCCACCATGTCCTCGTCCGGCAAAGGCCAATCCATGGTCAAAAGCACCGATCAGTTGCAGGCCGCCTGGGATTACGCCAAGGCCGGCGGCCGCGCCGACACCGGCAAGGTGATTGTCGAAGCCAAGATCGACTTTGATTTTGAAATTACGCTGCTGACAGTGCGGGCGCTGGATGGCGACGGCCAGGTACAAACCTATTTCTGCGAACCAATCGGTCACCGCCAGGAAAACGGCGATTATCGGGAAAGTTGGCAGCCGCAGGCGATGAGCGCCAAAGCAATTGCTTTATCTCAGCAAATTGCCGACAAAGTGACTACCGCACTAGGCGGATTGGGTTTATTCGGCGTGGAATTATTCATCGCTGGGGATCAAGTCTGGTTTAGCGAAGTCAGCCCCCGCCCGCACGACACCGGCATGGTGACGATGGCCAGCCAGCGGCAAAGCGAATTTGATTTACATGCCCGCGCCATCCTTGGTTTACCGGTCAACACCGCATTGGATAAAACCGCCGCCAGCTCGGTGATTCTAGGCGGCATAGACGCCAAAGCCGTGACCTATCATGGCTTGGAAAAAGCCCTGGCTGTTGCCGATACCGACATCCGCCTATTCGGCAAACCGGAAGCCTTCGTGGCGAGACGCATGGGCGTAGCACTCGCCACGGCCGACAATGTTAGCGATGCTCGCGCCAAGGCGGTCCAGGCGGCCAGCCTGATTAGCGTGACTGAATGAGTTCAATCGGTAAAAGGTGACGCGATGAAACCCCTGCTGGTTGCCACACTATCTATAGCGCTAATCACCGATGCGGGGGCGGACATTTTCAAATACACCGATCCGAGCGGTCGGGTGTATTACACCGACGAGCCGAAAAAAGGCTTCGATTACCGTTTGATCATCCGCACCCGGCCGCGCACTTACAGCCGCGACCTAAAATTTATGTCCGGCAATAAACTCAAATTTAACGATTTAGTTGCCAAGGCTGCGGCCAAGCATCAAATGGACCCCAAACTGCTGCATGCGGTGATTCAAGCCGAATCAGCCTATAACCCCAATGCGGTGTCGTCAGCCGGCGCGGTGGGTTTGATGCAATTAATGCCGGATACCGCGCGCCGTTACGGCGTCACCGACCGGCGCGATGCCGAGCAGAATGTCGACGGCGGCACCCGTTATTTGAAAGACTTGCTGGCAATGTTCAACTCCAATCTCACGCTGGCGGTGGCGGGTTACAACGCCGGAGAAGGCGCGGTGATGAAATACAATAACAGCGTGCCGCCCTATCCCGAAACCCGCAATTATGTGCAGCACGTGATGGCGCTGTATCGGAAAAGTTAATTGAAAGCAGCTGCCATCAAGCAATTGATTGCCGGCTCGACCGAACTGTTTTCCCTGCCTGATATTTATTTTCAACTCAGCGAGATGATCCGCGATTCGCGCTTTTCGCTGGCCGACATCGGCAAGGTTATCGCCAGGGACCCGGCCCTGAGCGCGCGCTTGTTGCGCGTGGTGAATAGCCCTTTCTACGGCTTTCAAGCCAAGATCGACACCATTTCCCGGGCGGTTACCGTGATAGGCATCGACGACTTGAGTAATCTGGTATTGGCGACCACAGTCGTTGATCGCTTCGGAAAAATTCCCGACGAGCTGATCGACATGACCTCGTTCTGGATGCGCAGCATACATTGCGCGGTCATTGCCCGTCTGCTGGCAAAAGCCAGCGCTGTGCTGCATACCGAAAGACTGTTCCTGGCTGGTCTATTGCATGACATAGGCTCGCTGCTGCTCAGTCAAAAAATGCCCGAGCAGTATTTAAGAGCATTGCTTGCCGCAGACCATAACCGCGCCTTGTTGGCCGGCTTCGAACAAGAACTGATTGGTTTCACTCATGCAGAGGTTGGTGGGGAATTGCTAAAAACCTGGGGCTTGCCGGAATCCCTCTACGAAACCATAGGCTGCTATCTGAACCCTGCCGATGCCCAAGTGCACAAATTGGACGCGCATTTGCTGCATATGGCGGCACGCCTGGTCGATAGCGGCCAACAAGCCGATGGTCTGGAATTAGCCGTTGCGGAGTTTTCTAATCAATCGTTAACGCTGGTGCGTTTAACTCGAGAGCAAATCATCTCGATGATGGAACAAGTCGAAGAGGAGTTTTTGCAGATGTTTGAATTACTCGGGCCGAACAAAAAATTTCATTAAACGCTATCGGCTGCCGATCAGAGTATATCGACGCCGAATTTTTCCAACAATGCCACCAGTTTTATCAACGGCAAACCGACCAAGGCATTAGGATCCTCGCCGACAATTTTACTGAATAGCGCAATGCCCAAACCTTCGGACTTGAAGCTGCCGGCACAATCGAAGGGCTGATCCAGATCGATGTAGTTTTCAATCTGCGGCGATGTCAGCCTTTTGAAATACACGCTGCAAACATCCATATCGCTTAAGCTTCGACCCGTTGCGCTATTCAAAACACAGATGCCGGTATAAAATCGCACGGTCCGGCCGGATTGCTTGGCAAGTTGTTGAATTGCCGCGTCGCGCCCGCCGGGCTTTCCCAATATTTCTTGGTCCAGCACGGCAACCTGATCGGAACCGATGATCAAATGGTTTGAGTATGTTTTGCCGACTTCTTCAGCCTTAGCCTGCGATAATCTGTGTACCAAAGCATCAGGCGATTCGCCCGATTGCGGGCTCTCGTCGATGTCGCTGCTGCAACTAAGGAAATCCAGACCCAGTTTTTCCAACAATTGGCGGCGGTATTTCGAACTCGAGGCAAGGACTATGGCGGTCATCGGTAGTTAGTGGTTTGAGTAGGTGTGCGTTTGACGCAACAGTTAGTTATCTGTATGATTGTACAGTTATGTCAGACAAGTTTCCCGACCATATCGATCCCTTATTGTTCGCCGAAAGACGTGGCGCGCTATCCGGGGATATAAAAATCGCTGCGCTCGAGCGCTTGTCTGATAGCGTGATCGATCATGGCGGCAGCGTTAGCGCCAAGATCGAATTTGGTAAGGAAGGCAAACGCATCGTCGTTGCCGGCCATATCGAGGGTGTTGTGGAGCTGGAGTGTCAGTCTTGTTTACAAGCACTGACCTGGCCGCTGGATATCGATTTTAAGTTGGCTGTTGTCTCTTCGCTACAGGAAGCAAAGCAACTAGACGATTGCGAACCGCTATTGCTGGACGGCGACACCCTATCGTTAAACGCCGTGATCGAAGACGAAATCCTGCTGGCATTGCCCGACTACCCTCGGCATGAACACGATTGTCTCGCGCACAACCGTTCGGAAGATGCCGATTACAGCGCAACAGATAGTCAGACTAAGGCTAACAACCCTTTTTCTGTTTTAGCAAAACTTAAAAAAACTGGAGATTGAAATGGCAGTACAAAAGAGCAAAGTATCGCGTTCCAGACGCGGTCAACGTCGTTCACACGATGCATTAGTCGGCAAAACCCTGGCTCAGGATCCATTGACCGGCGAAACCCATCTGCGTCACCACATGACGCCGGACGGTTTCTTCAAAGGCCGTCAAATCATTGCCGGCAACGACGAAGATTAATCGTTTTAAACTGCCATAGGCCGACTCGCAGCCCATTCGCAAGGCGAGTCGAGCAGCCCTCAGTCCAAGACCGGCCGCAAGTATCGCGTTTTCCAGCGCAATCGTCAGCACGACGGGCAGTAATATTTGATTTATTGATAGTCTCTGGGTAAGCCAACGCGTCGCTGGACAGCTGTTGGCTCCTTTCAACTACTGGAGTTAGTCCTAAGCGTGAGCTCAACTCTCTCAATTGATGCCATGGGCGGGGATTTCGGTCCTCAAGTTACCGTTCCTGCCTCACTGGCCTGTTTAAGAAAAAATCCGGACTTAAATCTGATCATGGTTGGCGATGAAGCGGTTCTTGGTAACCTGCTATCCCAAGCGCTGGTCGAGTTTAAAGGTCGGATCAGTATTCAACACGCCTCGCAAGTGGTCGAAATGGACGAAGCGCCGCAAAAAGCCTTGAAGAACAAAAAAGATTCTTCCATGCGCGTAGCGATTAACCTGGTCCAGGAAGGCAAGGCCGACGCCTGCGTCAGCGCCGGTAACACCGGAGCGCTGATGGCGACTGCCCGTTTTGTGCTGAAAATGATACCCGGCATCGAACGCCCGGCGATCATTTCCACGCTGCCGTCTACTTTCGGCCACACCCACATGTTGGATTTAGGCGCCAACGTCGATTCCAGTGCCGAACATCTCTACCAATTCGCCGTCATGGGCGAAGAAGTGGTCAAGGCCGTGGAAAACATCGATCGCCCGCGCATCGGCTTGCTAAACATCGGCGAAGAAGACATGAAAGGCAACGAACAAGTCAAAGCCGCCGCGAAATTACTGGAAAATTCCGGGCTGAATTATATCGGCTACGTCGAAGGCAACTCGATCAACGCCGGCAGCGTCAAAGTCGATTTGATCGTCGCCGACGGTTTCGTCGGTAACGTGGCCCTGAAATCGATAGAAGGCGCGGCAAAAATGATAGGCGGCAAACTGAAGGACAGTTTTTCGCAAAACTGGCTGACCAAATTAGCCGGCCTGATTGCTTATCCGGTTTTAAAGCGCTTTAAAGACAGCATAGACCCGCGCCTGTATAACGGCGCCAGTTTCATCGGCCTGCGCGGCCTGGTTATCAAAAGCCACGGCGGTGCCGATGCTTTGGCTTTCGAAACCGCCATCCATTTGGCGGAAGTGGAAGTCGCGCAGGGCGTTATTCGTAAAATCAGCGAAAAACTAGAACTCGCGCTGACCCAAAAGGTTGATGAATGACACGCTGGACTCATGTTATCGGTACGGGCGGCTATCTGCCCGAAACCATCCGCACCAATGACGATATCTCCGCCACGGTGGACACATCCGACAGCTGGATCTATGAAAGAACCGGCATCAAAAGTCGCCGCATAGCCGGACCGGAAGAAACCGCGTCCAGCATGGCGGAAATCGCCGCTAGGCAAGCCATTGAGATGGCCGGCATCGCCGCTACAGACATCGACATGATCATCGTGGCCACGGGCACCCCGGATCGCGTCTATCCCAGCACCGCCTGCCTATTGCAGGAACGTTTGGGTATCAAGCAATGCGTCGGTTTCGATATTCAGGCTGCCTGCTCGGGTTCCGTTTACGGGCTGAGCATCGCCGATCAATACCTGAAAACCGGTTTCGCCAAGAATGTGTTGGTGGTTGGCTCGGAAATTTGTTCCCGCATCGTCGATTGGACCGACCGCGGCACCTGTATTCTGTTCGGCGACGGTGCCGGCGCAATTTTGCTGACATCTAGCGATAAGCCGGGCATTTTGTCCACGCATATTCATTCCGATGGCGGCTACGAAGATTTATTGTATTGCTCCAATCCGCAGGTAGCGGCGGTCGCCAAACAAAACGAAATGGCTTACATCAGCATGCGCGGCAACGAAGTATTCAAGGTCGCGGTCAACACGCTAGGCCGGATTGTCGATGAAACCCTGGAAGCCAACGGCTTGCAGCAAAGCGATATTGATTGGTTGGTGCCGCATCAAGCCAACACCCGCATCATCGCCGCCACCGCCAAAAAGCTGGGCATGTCCATGGATCAGGTGATTCTGACCTTGGAGAACCAAGGCAACACCTCGTCTGCCTCGGTGTTATTGGCATTTAACGAAGGTGTGCGCGACGGCCGTATTCAACGCGGACAAACCGTATTAATGGAAGCTTTTGGAGCCGGATTCACCTGGGGTTCCGCATTAATCAGGTACTAAACATGACGACGATAGAACAAAGTTACAATCTGGCATTCGTATTTCCCGGACAAGGCTCGCAAGCTGTCGGTATGCTGGGCACACTGGCCGCCGCCAATCCGCTGGTCAAGCAAACTTTCGAGCAAGCTTCGGACACGCTGGGATTCGACCTTTGGAATCTGGTCGCCAACGGCCCGGACACCGACTTGAACCAAACCCATAACACCCAACCGGCAATGCTAGCGGCCGGCGTTGCGGTATGGCGGGCCTGGTGCGAAAAAACTGATATCAAACCCGCCTGGATGGCCGGCCACAGCTTGGGCGAATATACCGCCCTGGTCTGCTCCGGCGCGCTGGGCTATGAAGACGCCATTCGTCTGGTGGCCGAGCGCGGCCGACTGATGCAGGAAGCCGTACCAGCCGGAGAAGGCGCGATGGCAGCTATTCTGGGCCTGGAAGATCATCAAGTCGTCAATACCTGCGCCGAAGTTGCCAATGGCGAAATCGTTGCTGCCGCCAATTTCAACGCCCCTGGTCAAGTTGTGATTGCCGGCGAAACCGCTGCGGTGGAACGCGCGATGGAAGCCTTGAAAGCACTGGGCGCCAAACGCGCCTTAAAGTTACCGGTCAGTGTGCCGTCCCACTGCGCACTAATGGAAGCCGCCTCAGACAAACTAAACGAAATGCTGCAAGGCCTTAACGTCGAGATGCCGAATAGCACGTTGATCCACAACGCCGACGTCAAATCTCACGGTTCGCCGGAAGTGATTCGCTACGCGTTGAAAGAACAATTGTTCAAACCGGTACGTTGGGTGGAAAGCGTCAAATTCATGCACGAACAAGGGGTTACCGCCTTTGTCGAATGCGGACCCGGCAAAGTATTAGTCGGCTTGAACAAACGCATCGCGCCGGATGCCGCGCATTACACACTATACGACCCCGAAACCATTGACAACGTTGTGGAGCAACTCCGTGGATAAAAAACTCGCCATTGTTACCGGCGCCAGCCGCGGCATAGGACGGGCCATTGCCGAAAAATTAGTCGCCGACGGATTTTTTGTCGTCGGTACCGCCACCTCCGATAGCGGCGCAGAGGCTATTTCCGCTTATCTGGGCGAGAACGGCAAAGGTTATAAATTGAATGTCGCCGATTCCGCCGATATCGAAAGCTTTATCAAAACCACGGGCGATGCCTACGGCACACCGGCAGTCCTGGTCAACAACGCCGGCATCACCCGCGACAACCTATTAATGCGGATGAAAGACGAAGAATGGGACGATATCATCAGCACCAACCTGACCTCTATCTTCCGGATGAGCAAAGCCGTGTTGCGCAGCATGATGAAGGTCCGTTACGGCCGCATCATCAATATTTCCTCAGTCGTTGGCTCCACCGGCAACGCAGGCCAAGCCAACTATGCCGCAGCGAAAGCCGGCATGATCGGCTTTGCTAAATCCATGGCCAAAGAAGTCGGTTCACGCGGTATCACCGTAAACACCGTTTCCCCCGGTTTTATCGATACCGATATGACTAAGGAATTGTCCGAAGACATTAAGAACGCCCTGCTGGGTTCGATCGCGCTGGGCCGTTTAGGTCAGCCGGAAGAAATTGCCCATGCCGTGTCTTTCCTGGCCTCCGAGCAAGCCTCCTACATCACCGGCGAGACATTGCATGTGAATGGCGGGATGTACATGCCTTAAAGAAGGTAAGCTTTCTCCAAGCCAAACAAAAAAGGCCTGCAACTATTAAAAAGTTGTCGGCCTTTTTTAATACTCCGAACTAACCGCGTTGCAACACCATCGCCACCGCCGCCGCCCGCGTGGAAACTCCCAGTTTCTCGAAAATATGTTCCAGATGTTTGTTCACGGTTCTGGGACTGGTGGTAAGGATGATGCCGATCTCCTTATTGGTTTTGCCGCGGGCAATCCACATTAAGATTTCAGCCTCGCGAAACGTCAATTTCAATTTGTCGCGCAAGGTTTCCGGAGTCCATTGCGCGTCTTCCCGTTGCAACAGCAGCAGATATTCATCCGGATGCTGGCAAGCACTCACTCTAAGCGTAAACCCCGGCGCCAGGCGATGAGCGTCGGATTCGGTTTCCGCATCATTCCGCCCACTTTGCCGCAACCAACGCTGAAACCAGCCGTGCAGCGACTCCGGCAGCGTGCCATCCGCAGCCTTTGGCATCGCCTGCAATTCGGAAAAATCCGCTAACCATTCTCTGGCCGCCGGCGTTAGCCAAACAATACCGCCCGCCGCATCGACCGCCACTGCGGCAAATTCGTGATGATCCAGCAAACTCTCGGCCCGCCGTAAGTTGCGGGATTGAGTCAGATGCACTTCGATACGCGCCAACACCTCTGCCGGCCGAATCGGTTTGACGATGTAATCCAAGGCGCCCTCGCCAAAGCCGCGCAATAAATCGTCCAGCTCGCTCAAGCCGGTCATGAACAATACCGGAATCGGCGCGGTCGCCGGGTCGGCTTTTAGGCGGCTACAAGTCTCGAAGCCGTCGATGCCCGGCATCATCACGTCCAGCAAAATAATGTCGGGCTTAACATATTGAATCTGTTCAATGGCCGAACAACCATCGGTAGCCACCAATACCCGATAATTGGCTTCGGACAGCGTATCGGATAACAAAGCCAGATTGCCTGGCGTATCATCGACTATCAATACAGTGCCATTGCTCGCGGATACTTCCATCATCGGGACACCTCCTGTTTGTGCATATTCAACAATTTTCTGATTTCGCCTACCCGAAATTGGTTGGCTAAAGCCATCAGCTTGGCAAAAAAAGCGCTATAGCGCGGCTCGGTCTGATTGAGTTGTGCCAGCACTTTCTTCAATGCCAACAAGTCGCCTATCCTGACGCATTCCACGCAGACTTGTATTAATTCCGGCGGCGGCACCAGCATCGGCTCGCTCGCTTTCTCGGGAACCGCTTGCACACCATCGTCTTGATAAACCCAGGTCAGCGACAAATACAGCTTTAGCTTGCTGATCAGCTGCGGGACTTGAATCGGCTTGGACAGAAAATCGTTGCACCCCGCATTTAACACCGCCAACCGATCGCCGGGATAGGCATTGGCGCTCAGCACCAGAATCGGCATCTGTAAACCAAGCTCGCGCAGACGCATCGCGGTTTCGATACCGTCTATGCCGCTCATGGAAATATCCAGCAGAATCAGATCCGGCTGCTGTTCCGCCACCTTGTCCAAACAGGCCTCGCCGGAATCGGCCTCTTCCAGATAAAAACCCAACGGCTCGAGCAAGGACAACAATAACTCCCGATGTTCGCGCTGGTCGTCGACCACCATGATCCGCCGGCGCGCGCCTTGATAGCCGATGATAGGCGCGTGGGGTTCCGCTTCATTTTCCACCCCCAGACTTGGCAACAACAGCCTAACGCTAAAGGTAGATCCCTCGCCGACACGACTTTGCACCGTCAACTCGCCGCCCATCACCTCGGTGAGGATTTTACTGATGGTCAGCCCCAAACCGCTACCCGACACCGCATTGCCGGTCGGCGTATCCAACCGCGTGAACGGTTGAAAGATATTTTGCAATTGCTGCTCGTCAATGCCGCTGCCGGTATCGGACACCTGAAAGCTGGCGACACCGCTGCTGTAACCGATCCGAAATACGATGCCGCCCTGGCTGGTGAACTTGACGGCATTGCCGAGCAGGTTCATCAATATCTGCCCTACCCGTTTTTCATCACCGCGTATGCGCTGCGGCAACACGGTGGTCAGCTGACAATTGAAACTCAAGCCCTTGTCTTCGGCTTGCGCTTTGAAGACATGCACCAGATGTTCGATAAAGCCGGGAAAATCAATCGGCTGATATTTAAAATCGAATTTGCGCGCCTCGATGCGGGCAATATCCAGAATATCCTCGATCAACGCGCTCAAGTGCTCGCCGCTGCGTTTTAAGGTATCGACGGCTTGCCGGCGGTTTTCCGGGATATTCTGGTCCTGATTTAAAATGTGGGCGTAGCCGACGATGCTGTTCAACGGCGAACGAATCTCGTGACTCATATTACTTAAAAACCGACTCTTGGCCTGATTGGCGGCATCCGCCATCCGTCGTGCCTGCTGCAACTTTAGATCGGTTTGTTTGTGCTGTTCGATTTCCAGCAGCAGCAATTGGGTCTGTTTGGCGGTTTCCTCATGCGCCACCCGTCGGCTCTCCGCGTTCAAAATCAGCCACCAGGTGCACAGGCCGATAAACACCAGCAAGGACGCATATATCTTCAGGAAGTTGTTGATCAACAAGCCAAAGGCCGGCTGGTTATGCTGGACGCTCAGTAAATCCTGGTAATAAATGATACTGATAAAAATCCCGGTCAGGATGGTCAGAAAACCGAACAACAGCCCAAAGCGCAACAGGCGCAAACGCGCGGTGATGCCGATAAAATCCGGCATCAGGCTCTTGGCCAGACTCTCCAAATAATCGTCGAAGCGAAATCCCGGCTTGCAGGCATCCAGACAACGGGCGTCCAGCGTACAGCACAAGGAACAAATACTGCCGGCATAGGCCGGACAATAGGCCATGTCATCGTGCTCGAATTCGTTCTCGCAAATCGAGCATTTGTCTTGCGACTTACGATTGTGCTTTTTCCGGTCGCGCGCCAGATAATGTTTACCGCCGCAACAATACGCGATGATCGGCACCAGTAAAAAGGCTAAACCCAAAGCAATAAATGCCGAAAAAGCCTTGGGCCATTCGCCGAACAGCCCGACATAAGCCAGAATCGACACGACCGACGCCACAAACGTCGCAACCATCCCCACCGGATTCAGATCGGACAAATAGGCGCGCTTGAATTCGATTTCCTTCGGGCTGAGTCCCAGCGGTTTGTTGATCATCAACTCCGCCGCCACCGCGCTGATCCAGGCAATCGACATATTCGAAAATAAACCGAGCACTTTCTCCAGCGCGCCGAATACGCCAAACTCCATCAACAACAAGGCGATGAGCACGTTAAACAACAACCACACTACCCGCCCCGGATGGCTATGCGTCAACCTTGAGAAAAAATTCGACCAGGCCAGCGAACCGGCATAAGCGTTGGTGACATTGATCTTGATCTGGCTGAGAACGACGAATAAGGTCGTGGTCGCCAAGGCCCATTGCGGATTTTCGAACAACTCGTTATAGGCCACCAGATACATTTGCGTCGGTTCGTGAGCATGCTGCGGACTGATGCCGTGCCGAATCGCCAGATGCGCCAGCAAGGCGCCGGCGATTTGCCGAACCACCCCGAACACGATCCAGCCCGGACCGGCCGCCAGCATCGCCGCCCACCACTTGAATTTATTGGCCTTGGTCTTATCCGGCATGAAGCGCAGAAAATCCACCTGCTCGCCGATTTGCGCGACCATCGAAAACGCTACGGTGGTCGCGGTGCCGAACAACAGCCAATCAAAACCTTCGCCACTGCCGGCAATCCAGAAGTAAGTTTTTAAAGTCATCAGTGCTTCCGGCTCGGCATGGGCCACAGCAATGTAAGGCGCAATCAACAGCGCCAGCCAAATTGGCTGCGTCCATAACTGCATCCGGCTGATCGTGGTAATCCCAAACGTCACCAGCGGCACCACGATCACCGCACTGACCACATGCGCAAGGGCCAGCGGAATCTGGAAATACAATTCAATCGCCAACGACATGATCGAAGCCTCCAGCGCAAACAGCGTGAAGGTAAACGAGGCGTAAATCAGCGAGGTAACGGTAGAGCCGATGTAACCGAAACCGGCGGCACGGGTCAGCAAATCGATATCGATATGGTAGCGGGCCGCGTAATAACTGATCGGCAAGCTGGTGATGAAAATCACGATACCAACAATCAGAATCGCCCAGCAAGCATTGGTAAAGCCGTAATTGATCGACAAAAAGCCGCCGATCGCTTCCAGCACCAGAAACGAGGTCGAGCCGAACGCGGTGTTGGCGACCTGGAACTCGCTCCATTTCCGGAAACTGCGCGGCGCATAGCGTAGCGCGTAGTCTTCCAGGGTTTCGTTGGCGACCAGGGCGTTGTAGTCGCGGCGGATTTTGGTGATGTTTTGGTGAATGGCTTTCATTTTTGATGTGTCGCTAACGCGACGGGTTATTTTAGATGTCGGTTCGCGGACCGACAGCCGCGATACTTTTCTTTGCTTGTCCAAAGAAAAGTATCCAAAAGAAAAGACACCCGAATGCCGTTTATTCCCTGCGCTCCTCGTTTTTGAACGGGGTTGCCGAAAGGGGCTTCCTGCCCCTTCGGCAACGCGATGCATCCCTGCATCGCCCCT
>NZ_LUUG01000116.1 GCF_001644035.1 Methylomonas methanica | reverse complement strand
AAACGGCAACAGCCCCTAGTCGGCACAAATAATAAACCCGTTGCATGCTCCAACGGGTTTTTAGTTTTCAGCTCCCAGAGCTGCAATAGCACCCGGAGATGCTGCTATTTTTCCGGGAACCCTACTGGAAAACCAACAAAAATTACGCAGCCGCCAATATCTTACGCGTTCAGATACCTTGGGCTTCGCATCAAACAAAAATACGCCCATAGTTACACCCATCGCCGTCAAACAATCTTCGCTTCGTTACGCTTCTATTTCCAGAGAGTTGGGAACGCACAATCAACCGGTAAATCGCCCATAAACCTGCCAGCAATAAAATTTTGCCGAGAACAAAAAAATCATTTGTTCTATATTTGTTTTCATTGTATGCTTTTGCAAAACAAATACAGAACAACCATGACATTAACTCGTAAACAACAAGAAATTTTCGACTTCCTGCTACAGAATCAGGAGCTGTTCAGTCATCCGCCGACACTGGAGGAACTGTGCGCGGCAATGGGCTTGAAATCGCGCGGTTCATTGCACAGCCAGATCAAGGCGCTGATCGACGCCAATCTGATCGAAGCACCGGAGCGCAAGCAACGCGGAATTCGCCTGACCGAACACGCCAAATCGCTGATTAATAAAACCGCGGCATCCGGCATGCTGCCTTTTGTCGGCACCATAGCCGCCGGCAGACCGATAGAAGCGATCGAAAACATTTCTTACATGGCAGTGCCTGAAGAATTGAAAACCGAAAACCCTTGTTATGTACTGAAAGTAAAAGGGGATTCGATGCAGGAAGAAGGCATCTTCGACGGCGACTGGGTAATCATCGAACAGCGCAGCCATGCCCGTAACGGCGAAATCGTCGTCGCCTTGGTCGAAAAAGCCGAAGCGACTTTGAAATTTATCGAGCAGTACCCACACGAAACCCTGCTAATTCCTGCCAATTCCTCGATGCAGGCCATGCGTTACCGGCCTGAGCAAGTGGAAATACAAGGGGTATTAGTCGGACAAATGCGTAGCTATACCAACCACCATTAGGAGGAGATTATGCTTCATCAATCCGTTCATATGCGCGATCAAAAAGCCAATCAAACAGCCATGCTGAGCCGGGCAGACCGACAAGCCGCCATCAACATGATCGAGGAAATTACGCTGGTCGTGGTGCTGTGGGGAGTGTTTTTACTGGCTACCGGCTGATGTTCGCACCGACAAACTGCTTGGCATGGCCAACCGGTACCCGACACTATGTATAAACTGAGTTTTTATGTGCCGGTGAGTCATGCCGAACAGTTAAAACAAGCCTTATTCGAGCAAGGTGCCGGGCGTATCGGCGATTACGACAGTTGTGCCTGGCAAGTGCTAGGCCAAGGCCAATTCCGGCCGCTCGCCGATAGCGAACCTTATCTGGGCAGTATTGGTGAAATTCACCAGGTCGCCGAGTACAAGATAGAAATGGTCTGTGCCGATGATTTGATCAAAACCGTAGTGCAAACCCTGCTGGCTTGCCATCCCTATCAGCAGCCGGCTTACGAGGTTTATAAGATCCTCTGCATCGCAGACTTACCCTAGTCTGTTTAAAACCGTTTAGGAGAATCTGAGTCAGTCGATTACACCGATGGTTCGACAATTAGCCTCAACGAAATTAATCACCTGCTTCTCGCATGCAGAATGGGTTATCCGCTGTTTTTCGACATTGATAGTCTAGGCATATTCGATGACATAAAAAATCCAGTGGCGCATTCCGATGAAATTTGCCATCGATTCCAATTTCAAAACCGCCAGTGGCGCCGACCGGCCATTTTGAGTCATCCAGCAAAGGGAAATATGACATCTTTGAAGGTCCGGTCTTTGTTCAAAAGAGGACATTTCTCGAGACAACTGGGGTTCAGATAATCAAACTTATTTAGAATTTTTGCGCACCAATTTAGATCAGCATTTGCCTTTAATTGCACCACTAATAAGCAAAATGCTGAGCTTTGCTAGCGGCCTATTTTTATATGCTGTTGATTTAAATATAAAATTCAACATGGCGCATTTCATGCTAGGATATAAATAACACGTGAGGCGCGATCATAAAAGCGCCTTATCAAAAATGGTGACTAGGGTTCCGGCTTAAATTTAAGCGTCAGCGACCGAGAGTTGCCGGCTTCTTTCGGGGAGCTACACGGCGGGATAAAAGCCCGGGAGGTCAGACGGTTTAGCAAACCGGTCCGCCTCTACGTGTAGCTTTTCTAACCCGACTGGAGCTACTCATGACCTCAATTTTCTCCCACAGCCTCTCCCGCTTTATCGCGCTCATCCTCGCCGCGGCCTTGTTTTGCTTGTCCAAACCGGCTTTTGCCGAGGTAAAGGTCGGCGTCAGCGATTGGCCCGGCTGGGTAGCTTGGTACGTCGCCGAGAAAAACGGCTATTTCAAAAAATACGGTGCCAAGGTCAAGCTGGTTTGGTTTGCCAATTACACCGACTCGATTTCGGCCCTCTCGGCCGGCCAGCTGGACGCCAATTGCCAAACTTGGTCGGACACCATGGCGCCGCTTAGTAAGAAAGTGCCGGTCAAAGCCATTTTGGTCAACGACAACTCAGACGGTAACGATGCCTTGATGGTGAATTCCGCCATCAAAAGCTTTGCCGACCTGAAAGGCAAAACCATCGCACTCGAACAGTATTCAATTTCCCACTTCGTGCTCGCCACGGCGCTGAGCAAGAACGGCCTGAGTTTCGACGACATTAAAACCGTGAACCTGTCGGCCGGCGACGCGGCCGCGGCATTTCTCAGCGGCCGGGTCGATGCAACGGTGGTTTGGAATCCTTGGGTCAACAATATCCAAACCAGCGGCAAAGGCACTGCCTTATTTACTTCCAAAGACATGCCGGGTCTGATCCCCGACTTACTCGTAGCAAGGGTTAAAGCCATCGAAACCCACCGCGCCGAACTGATAGGCATGATCAAGGCCTGGCAGGATACCCAGCGCTTTATCCGCGAGCAGCCGGACCAAGCCGTCGCCATCATGGCCAAGGTGGTTGGCATGAAACCAGACGCCTATAAAGTGTTTCTGCCGGGTACCCGTTTCTTTACCCTCGAAGACAATCTCAAAGCCATGGCAGCCGCCAGCGAACCTGGCTCGTTGGCAGCGGTCGGTCCGACCATCGCCGGCTTTCTGAAAAACAATCGCCTAATCGAATCCGTGCCTGATTTGACTACCGGCTTTGACGCCTCGTTGGTGGCCGAAGCGCTCGCCGCTCATTAGCCCGGGGAGCAAATATGACTGTCAATTTAATTCCGCGACGACCGCTGTGGGCGATACGCGGCAGTTTGGATCGGCGCATCCATTGGCTGATCGCCTGTTGTGGTTTGCTGCTGGTGTTGTTGGCTTGGTGGTTGGCCTCGACTGGCGGCGCGGTAGACCCGGTGTTTTTGCCGACCCCGCCGCTGGTGCTGAACAGCGCCTGGGAATGGCTACACGACGGTGATTTACTCGGCGACATCGCGATCAGCGTTTACCGGGTGGTGGCAGGGTTTCTATTGTCGGCAGTATTGGCCTTGCCGTTAGGTGTCTTGGTCGGCACTTATGCGCCAGTCAAGGCTTTATTCGAGCCGTTGACCGACTTCATTCGCTATATGCCTGCGGCAGCCTTCATTCCGCTGGTGATGCTGTGGGTAGGTATCGACGAGGGCGCCAAGATCGCGATCATTTTCATCGGCACCTTCTTCCAGATGTTGCTGATGATTGCCGAGGACGTACGCCGGGTGCCAATGGAGCAAATCGAGGCGGCGCAAACCATGGGCGCCGACCGCGACGAAATCGTGATGCGGGTGATCATGCCGTCGGCCAAACCGGCGATTCTGGATACCTTACGGGTGACGATGGGCTGGGCCTGGACTTACCTGGTCGTGGCCGAGTTGGTCGCGGCCAATTCCGGGCTGGGCTTTGCGGTATTGAAAGCGCAACGTTTTCTGCAAACCGACAAAATCTTCGCCGGCATCATTCTGATCGGCCTGTTCGGGTTGGCTACCGACCAATGCTTCCGCTGGGCGCATCGCCGCAGCTTCCCTTGGCTGTACCGGAGATAGCGCTGATGACGAGTCCAATCATTCAAATCCGCCAATTGCAGAAACGCTTTGCCGCCAACGGCGCGGACATCGTCGCACTGCAAGATGCCGATCTCGATATCGCGCCCGGCGAGTTTGTCACGCTGGTCGGCGCATCCGGCTGCGGCAAGTCGACCTTGCTGCGTATCGTTGGCGGCCTGGAACCGGCCAGCGGTGGCAGCGTCAGCGTCGACGGCGTACCGATAGCTGGTCCCGGCATCGATCGGGCCATGGTGTTCCAGCATTACAGCCTGTATCCGTGGTTGACCGTGACCGAGAACATCACGTTTTGCCGGCAACTGAAAGTGCACCGCGACGTGTCGACGTTGAGCGATGTCGAATCCGCCGAAGGCCGGGCCGACGCCTTGGTCCGCTTGATGGGCCTGAGCCACGTTGCCGACGCTTACCCCAATCAGCTCTCCGGCGGCATGCAGCAACGAGTGGCAATTGCTCGAGCCTTGATGGCGCGGCCGCGCATTCTGTTGATGGACGAGCCGTTCGGTGCGCTGGACGCCCAGACCCGCGAAGTGATGCACGATCTGATCCTGCACGTTTCCATCCTGGAAAAAACCACAGTGCTGTTCGTTACTCACGACGTAGAGGAAGCGATTTATCTGGCGCACCGGGTGGTGTTGATGGCCCCCCGGCCGGGACACATCGCCGCAGTGCACACCGTACCTCTGCAGGATCACCGCGACCAGGACATGAAGCAGACCCCGGGCTTCATTGCCTTGAAAAAGCAGATTTTAGCCGGCATTCGCGAGACGTCCGGCATGCAAACCAATTACGAACTACTCGAGCGTCTGGGCCAAAACCCGGCGCCCTAACCGATTAAGGAGACCACGATGAGCTTAGCCTCGATCAATAACGAAGACCTGTTGTGGAGCGAAGACCTGCCCGCCGGCGCGCATACCTCGTTCCGGATGCGGCGCGGCAACCGGCTGCGCCTGACCGACAGCGAAGGCGGCGCCAATCTGGCGGCCTTGTTCATTAACTACGACGAACGCAGCGAACGCTACAACATGCCCGACACCTTAAAGGCCCAGCATACCTTTCATCTGACCGAAGGCTTTGTGTGCTATTCGGATATGGGGCGAGTGTTGTGTTCGATTACCGGCGACACATTGGGTTGGCACGACACCGTATGCGGCGTGTCCGATGCTGCGCAAGTGCTTGCCAAGTACGGTACGGCCAGCTATCAAAGCCATCTTAACGCCATGTATCGCAATGGCCGAGACAGCTTATTGATCGAATTGGAAAAATGGGGCTTGGGCAAGCGCGATCTGGTAGCCAACGTCAACTTTTTCAGCAAGATAGTGGTCGGCGAAGATGGCAATTTACAGTATCACGTGGGCCATTCCATTCCCGGCAGCCAAGTGGAACTGCGTTTTGAAATGAATACGCTGGTAGTGCTCAGCACTTGTCCGCATCCCTTGGACCCCAATCCGCACTATCAGCCCAAACCAGTGCTTTTGGAGGTCTACCGCGGAGCCTCCCCTGACCAGGACGATAAGTGCCGCAATTTCCGCCCGGAAAATAGCCGGGGCTTTACCAATACCGAACGCTATTTCCTGTAATCACCGATTTTACGAGGACCAATCTATGCCCATCGTCGAGAGCACGCTCGATCCGAGCAGCGCCATGTACGAATACACCCTGCCGGCCGGCGAACCCTGGCTGCATACCATCAAGCAAGGTCAAACCTTCCGCATCCTGGATTTGGAAGGCAACCAAGCCGTCGACACCTTGTTTTACAGCGCGGCCGACTATGAAGAACGCTACAGCGCCACCGATACCATCCGCCACCAAGGCAATTTGTACCTAAGTGCTGGCACCAGGCTGATGTCCAGCGAGGGTAACGTGCTGCTGACCATCGTGGCCGATACCTGCGGCCGCCACGACACCTTGGGTGGCGCCTGCGCCGCCGAAAGCAACACCGTCCGCTACGCCTTGGATAAAAAGCATATGCATAGCTGCCGCGACAGCTTTCTATTGGCGATTGGTCACGCCGACTGCGGTCTAGCCAAGCGCGACATTGCCAGCAACATCAACTTCTTCATGAACGTGCCGGTCACTCCTGATGGTCAATTGACCTTTGCCGATGGCATTTCGGCACCGGGCAAATACGTCGAAATGCGGGCGGAGATGGACGTCATCGCGCTGATTTCCAACTGTCCGCAGTTGAACAACCCCTGTAACGCCTATAACCCGACGCCGGTCCGGCTGCTGATTTGGGATTAACCCTTTATCCGTGCCGGGACGACCCGGCGCCGGTATGCCAAGGCGGGACGGCCCGCCAATCGAGGATTCATGTTTAACAAGGTATTGATCGCCAATCGCGGTGAAATCGCCTGCCGCATCATTCGGACCTTAAGAGAATTGGGTGTCGCCAGCGTCGCGGTGTATTCCGAAGCCGATGCCCACGCTCGCCATGTTCAAGAAGCCGACGAAGCGGTCTGCGTCGGCGGCGCGGCGGCGGCCGACAGCTATTTGCGCAGCGAGCGGATTTTGGCAGCAGCATTGTCTACCGGTGCTCAGGCCATTCACCCCGGTTACGGCTTCTTGAGCGAAAACGCCGAGTTCCCCGAGCAATGCGCCGCAGCCGGTATCGTCTTCATCGGCCCGACGCCGGAGCAGTTGCGGCGTTTTGGCTTGAAACACACTGCCCGCGAGATCGCCAAAACCTGCGGCGTGCCATTACTGCCGGGCACCGGCTTGCTGGCGGATATCGACCAGGCCTTGCAAGCGGCGGCTGACATCGGCTATCCGTTGATGCTGAAAAGCACAGCCGGCGGTGGCGGCATCGGCATGCGTTTGTGTCGCAACGCAGCCGAGCTCCAAGAGGCGTTTGCCGTGGTGCAGCGCTTGAGCGCGGCCAATTTCAAGGACAGCGGCCTGTATCTGGAGAAATTCATCGAGCGCGCTCGTCACATCGAGGTGCAGATTTTCGGCGACGGCACCGGGCGGGTGATCCATTTGGGCGAGCGCGATTGTTCGGTACAGCGCCGCAACCAGAAAGTGATCGAGGAAACCCCGGCACCGGGACTCACCGAAACCACTCGCGCGGCACTTTACCGCCATGCTCTGGCGCTGGCCGAGGCTGTTGATTACCGTTCGGCCGGTACGGTCGAATTCGTGTATGACCAAGACAGCAGCGAATTTTATTTCCTGGAAGTCAACACCCGCTTGCAGGTCGAGCACGGCGTGACCGAGCAAGTCACCGGCACCGATTTGGTGGCCTGGATGCTGCGCCTGGCGGCCGGCGATAGCGGATTTCTGGATCAATATAGGCATGCGCCGCAGGGCTGGTCGATGCAAGTCCGGGTATACGCGGAAGACCCTAACAAAAACTTCCAACCCTCATCCGGCCTATTGACCGATTGCCGTTTTCCGGACGATGTCAGAGTCGACCACTGGCTGGAAAACGGTTTGGAAGTCACGCCGTATTACGATCCCTTGCTAGCCAAAGTCATTGTTCATGCTTCCGACCGCGAACAGGCGCTGGCACAGATGAATATCGCTTTGGCCCAAACCCGCTTGTACGGGATCGAGACCAATCTGGCCTATTTGCGGCAGATCGTCGCCGACGATGTGTTTCGTAGTGGCCACCAGATTACCGCCTACCTGACTACGCTGAACTACCAGCCGCGAACGCTCGACGTGCTCGAAGCCGGCACGCAAAGCATGATCCAGGATTATCCGGGCCGATTGGGATATTGGGACGTCGGCGTACCGCCGTCCGGTCCTATGGATATGCTGGCTTTTCGGTTGGCGAACCGGATATTGGGGAATCCGGAAGATGCAGCCAGCCTGGAAATGGCGATTAACGGCCCGAGCCTGTGTTTTAATTTCGCCACTCGCATCGTGTTGGCCGGCGCGGCGATGAAAGCCGAGTTGAACGGCGAATCGGTGGCTTTCTGGCAAGCCATTCAAGTGTCGGCCGGCGACGTGTTGAAACTGGGCAATATCGCCGGCCAGGGTTGCCGTGCCTATCTGGCGATACAAGGTGGATTCGACGTGCCGGAATATCTGGGCAGCCGCGCGACGTTTACCTTGGGTCAATTCGGCGGTCACGGCGGCCGGGTGTTGCGGGTCGGCGATGTATTGCCGGTAGCGGCGAAAGCCGCTATGGCAGAGGAGGTCGTTCCAAATAAGAACGCGCTACCCCATTACGCCGAGCACTGGCAAATCGGCGTCCTTTACGGCCCGCACGGTGCACCCGATTTTTTTACCGACAGAGACATTGACGAATTTTTTGCGACCGATTGGGAAGTGCATTACAACTCTAACCGCACCGGCATACGCCTGATCGGCCCGAAGCCGCGTTGGGCGCGCAGCGACGGCGGTGAAGCCGGTTTGCATCCATCCAACATCCACGATAACGCCTATGCAATCGGCGCGGTGGATTTCACCGGCGACATGCCGGTCATCCTCGGCCCGGACGGCCCCAGCTTGGGCGGCTTTGTCTGCCCGGCTACCGTGGTCGCCGCGGAACTCTGGAAGCTGGGCCAATTGAAGCCGGGCAATACGCTGCGTTTTATCCGTCTGAACCGAGAACAAGCAGCGAGTCTGGATGCAGGGGTCGAGCAGGCCTTAGCCGATCCGACCCATGCCGTGTTACCGGAACTGCCGGCAACAGCAAGCTTCGGGGAAAGCTGCATACTCGCTCAGGTGCCGGCCAGCGCAGATAGGGAGGCCGTCACCTACCGCCAGGCCGGCGACCGTAATCTGCTGGTCGAATACGGGCCATTGATGCTGGACATCAATCTGCGTTTTCGGGTGCATGCCTTGATAACTTGGCTGCAACAAAGAGCCATCGCCGGCATCGTCGATCTGACGCCGGGCATCCGCTCCTTGCAAGTGCATTACGACCGACGCCTGAAGCTGGACGAATTGATGCGGATCTTGGCGCAAGCCGAAGCGGAACTACCGGCCATCGAGGACATGGAAGTACCGACCCGAATCGTCTATCTGCCACTGTCCTGGGATGATCCGTCCACGCAACTGGCAATCGAAAAATACATGCAATCGGTGCGCAAGGACGCACCGTGGTGCCCGAGCAATATCGAGTTTATTCGCCGCATCAACGGTCTTGACAGTATCGAACAGGTCAAGGACATCCTGTTCAACGCCAGTTATCTAGTGATGGGTTTGGGTGACGTCTATCTTGGCGCGCCGGTGGCGACGCCTATCGATCCGCGCCACCGGTTAGTGACGACCAAATACAATCCGGCCCGGACCTGGACGCCGGAAAACGCGGTCGGCATAGGCGGCGCTTATATGTGCGTCTACGGCATGGAAGGTCCGGGCGGCTACCAGTTCGTCGGTCGCACCGTGCCGATGTGGAACCGCTACCGGCAAACCGCCGATTTTCGCGACGGCAAGCCGTGGTTACTGCGCTTCTTCGACCAGATCCGCTTTTATCCGGTATCCGCCGAGGAATTACTGCGCTACCGGCAGGATGTGATCAGCGGCAAGCTCAAGCTGGATATTCGCGAGGAAACGTTCAGCTTACGCCAGTACAACGACTTTCTGCGCGAACACGCTGGTGAGATCGCCGAATGCAAGAGTCGCCAGCAGGCTGCCTTTGATGCTGAACGCGAACGCTGGGAACAAGCTGGACAGGCTTATGCCGATGATCAGGCCATCGCGGTGGCGGCCATCGATACCGAGCTGGACTTGCCAGCCGGCGCCCGTGCCGTTGCCAGCCATATCGCCGGCAACGTCTGGCAGGTATTGGTCCAGGCTGGAGATAGCGTCAAGAAAGGCGACGCCTTGGTGATAGTTGAATCCATGAAAATGGAATTTCCGGTCGCGGCACCGGAAGACGGCACGGTCTGGCAAGTGTTTTGCGCCGAAGGTGGGCAAATCAACGCCGGCCAGGATTTACTGGTGTTGCAGGCCGGGGAGGACGCATGAAAACGTGGAGCGAATTACCCAAAGTACTGAGCATCGCCGATCTTAGCCACGCCTACCGCAACGGTCTTCTGACGCCTGCGGCGCTGGTGAACATGCTCTGGCAACGCCTGGAATCCGCGCCGGAGCGTGGGGTTTGGATCAGCCGCTTGCCGCTCGAACGGCTGCTGACTTACGCCAAGGCGCTGGCAGACCAATCGCCGGACGAATTGCCGTTGTATGGGATTCCGTTTGCGATCAAGGACAACATCGATCTAGCCGATTTGCCGACCACGGCAGCTTGCCCGGCTTACGCCTACCAACCTCAGCAATCGGCTTTCGTGGTAAGGCAATTGATAGCCGCCGGTGCGATCCCGGTCGGCAAAACCAATTTGGACCAATTCGCGACCGGCTTGGTCGGCACCCGCTCACCGTACGGCGTTTGCCAAAACAGTTTCGATCCGGCTTACATCGCCGGCGGCTCCAGCTCGGGTTCGGCGGTTACGGTGGCGACCGGTCTGGCCAGCTTTGCCTTGGGCACCGACACCGCCGGTTCCGGCCGGGTGCCGGCGGCGTTCAATAATCTGGTCGGGATCAAGCCAACGCGCGGGCTGTTGAGTACCGCCGGGGTGGTGCCGGCTTGTCGTAGCTTGGATTGCGTCTCGGTGTTTGCGTTGACGGCCGCCGACGCCCAGCAGGTACTACAGGTCGCCGTTGTTTACGACGATGCGGACGCCTACAACCGCCCAGACCAGCCCTTGCCGGTGCCGCCGGGCTTTGCCGGCCGTTTTCGCTGCGGTGTACCGAAGCCGGAGCAATTGCAATTCTTCGGCGACGATGCGGCGGAAAGCCTGTTTGCCGAGGCGGTCGCGCAAATGCAGGCACAAGGCGGCAGCATGGTCGAAGTGGACATTCAGCCGCTGCTCGAAGCCGCCGCCCTGCTTTACGCTGGGCCATGGCTGGCCGAGCGTTATCTGGTGGCCGGTGAACTAATGCAGACCAACAACCCCGATGCTTTATTTCCGGTTACCAGGGACATTTTGGCCAAAGCCTCCGACTTATCAGCCGCCGACGCCTGGCGCGCGTTTTACCGCTTACAGGACTTGAAGCGGCAAAGCGAAGCGATCTGGCAGCAAGTCGACGTGCTGGTTACGCCAACCACCGGCACAATCTACCCGATTGCCGCCGTCGAAGCCTCTCCGGTCGAATTGAACAGCCGGCTGGGTTATTACACCAATTTCATGAATCTGCTTGACCTCAGTGCCATCGCCCTGCCGGCCGGTTTTCGTACCAACGGTTTGCCGTTTGGAATTACGTTATGCGCGCCGGCCTTTGCCGACCGGGCTTTGTTGGCGTTGGCGAAACGGCGCGAACAATTGAATCCGCACAGTTTGGGTATCTCACAGATTTCGAGTTCCGACTTTGCTGTCAATGCTACAGAGGATGAGTTCGGTTTTGTCAGGGTCGCCGTGTGTGGCGCGCATATGTCCGGATTGCCGTTGAACCATTTGCTGACTGGACGCGGCGGTATCTTTTTACAAAGCACATTTACCGCGCCAACTTACCGACTTTACGCATTGCCGGACGGGAAACGGCCCGGGATGGTACGCGACGAAACCGGCGCGTCGATCAGCGTCGAAGTTTGGGCCTTGCCGATAAGCCGTTATGGTGAGTTTGTTGCCGAAATCCCGCCGCCATTGGGTATCGGCAGTGTGCTTTTACACGACGGTAGCACGGTACAGGGCTTTGTTTGCGAGGCGGCCGCCGTGCGTGAAGCACTGGACATTACCGGATTCGGCGGCTGGCGCGCCTATCTCACCCGTCCCGACTAAGCAGTCAGTTTTACCCCGTAAATTTTCCGCAACAGTACCCCTACAAGCTGGATTTTCCGGCTCACGGGAGCGTTTGCGCCCAAAAAAAGCTTTTGATTACCCATTTCCCGACAGGAGAACCCTATGACCACCTCATTTTCCCGAACTCGCCAATGGATGTATGCCGCACCGTTGCTGATGGCGATGTCGCCGCTGCCGGCAGAGGAACGCGCCGGTTTATTGAACGGTTTATCGCTGATTAATGATTTACCTTGGATGAAAGCCGCCGGTCTGCGTGTCCACAGCTGGGCGGATGCCGGTATCGTTTACAACGCCAATGACCCAGGCGACGGCTACAACGGCACCGTGGTGTTTGCCGACCGAGCCAATGAGTTCAATCTGCACCAGCTCGGCGGCGAGTTGATCCGCGACGTCGATACCAGCGGCGACCATTGGGACATCGGCGGCAAGCTAACGCTGATGTATGGTAGCGATGCCCGTTTCAATACCATCAACCCTTACGGCGGCGGGCATTGGGATAGTCGTTTGATCGGTTCGGACGAGCGGTTTTATAAACTGGCGATCCCGAATGCCTATCTGGATATTTTCACGCCGATCGGCAAAGGTTTGACGACGCGCGTCGGCCGGTTTTATACGATTATGGGTTACGAGACCGGATTGTCACCTGACAATTTTTTCTATACGCATCCTTACACTTTCCAATACGGCGAGCCGTTTACCCATTTCGGCATGACCACCACGTATCCGGTCCATAAAAATTTAAGCGTGACACTGGGCGCGGTCACCGGCGGCCATACCAAACTTAACGGGGTGCTGGACGGCAACGGTGCTTGGGACGGTTTCGACAAAAACATGGAGAACTGGAATTTCCTGGGCGGTGCAACCTGGACCAGCGACGATGCGGCAACCTCGTTTACCGCAACGCTGATTACCGGCGACGTCAACAGTGACAACAATCTGCGGGAATTTCAGCGGCAGACCGGCATTAACAAACGCGATAATCGTACATTCTACAGTCTGGTGTTTCAGCACAACTTTGCGGAACGCTGGCATTACGTGCTGCAGCACGATCACGGCATCGAGCAGCAGCATCCATTGAACAATTTTGCCGACGCCGAATGGTACGGTATCCACTCTCAACTGAAATACGACGTCACCGATACCGTCGGAGTGGGCGTGAGGGGGGAATGGTTTCGGGATGATGACGGCGTTCGGGTTGGTCAAATGTGCCCCAGTTGCGCGGTACTCGCAACCGGATCGGCTAATTATTATGCGGCGACGGTCGGCCTAAACTGGAAGCCGGCGAAATGGCTGATGTTTAGACCCGAAGCGCGCTACGACTGGTCGCAAGGCGTCGATGCTTATGATGAACGCAATAAGGACAGCCAGTTTATCTTGGGTGCCGATGTGGTTGTTACCTTTTGACCTTTTTGGCTTTAATTGATGGAGCCATTACACAAAATCACATTCCACACAACTGGCGGATCAGCCGCCAGTTCGAAGGGGATGATTTAATCAAGAAATTTGCCCTGAAGATTAGCGTCCAAAATGTTGGACGTCAAAACATGAAATGGGTCTCCTTTGACAGAAATAATACCGAGCGACTGCTAATAGAAGTACAGCAGACCTCGTTAGCTGGGACCGGATCGGGTCGACAGTACCAATCCGCAGCTCTCAACAGCCGACATTCATTGCTGGCCTAATCAAACGGAATATGTGGCTGGTTAGGTTGGAAATGTATCCGGTTTTTGATTTTCCCGGACGCCCACATTCGTTGGAACGACAAAACAAAGACTTTTTTGAAACGTCCTTCGGAATTTCCTTAATGCCCCCCACCATCCTCATCACCTTCTTTCTTGCTGATTTCTTCCAAGGCAAGACTGCCTGCCAGCGAACTAGGCTTTTTGGTCGCCGATCCTAAACCTTCGCTCAAATTGATTTTCAGTTTTAAATTGTTCGGCGAATCGGAGTTGCGCAAGGCCTCGTCCAAGGTTATCACCCCGCCTTTGTAGAGCTTGAGTAAATGGCTGTCAAAAGTCTGCATGCCGATATTTTCGGATTTTTCCATGGCTTCCTTAATGGCGTGAATATCGCCTTTATGGATTAAATCGCTCACCAATTTAGTGCCCAGCAAAATCTCGATAGCCGCCACCCGTTTGCCTTCGACGGTGGGTACCAGACGTTGAGAAATAAACGCTTGCAGATTCAAGGACAAGTCCATTAACAACTGGGGCCGGCGCTCTTCAGGGAAAAAATTGATGATGCGGTCCAAGGCCTGATTCGCATTATTGGCGTGTAATGTGGACAAACACAGATGCCCGGTTTCCGCAAAAGCCAAGGCATGCTCCATGGTCTCTTGGCTGCGAATTTCCCCAATCAGAATCACATCCGGCGCCTGCCGCAAGGTGTTTTTCAAGGCATCTTCATAACTGAGGGTATCGACACCCACTTCGCGCTGATTCACCAAGGACTTCTTATGCGGATGCACAAACTCGATCGGGTCTTCGATGGTGATGATATGCCCGGACGAGTTGCTGTTGCGATAATCTATCAAGGCCGCCAAGGATGTCGATTTACCGGAACCGGTACCGCCAACGAACAAAATCAGCCCGCGCTTTTCCATGATTTTATCTTTCAGGATTTGCGGCAAGCCCAAGGCCTCGGCACTGGGGATATCGACCTTGATGTTGCGAATCACCAATGCATGGCAATTACGCTGTTTGAAAATATTCACCCGAAACCGCCCGATTCCTTCTTCGGTAATCGCCAGATTCATTTCCGGCACATGTTCAAAGGCGGCGCGTTGCTCGGCATCCATGATGCCGTCGGCAATTTCCTTGATGCGTTCACGGCTAAGTTTCACGTTTTCCAGCGGTTTTAAGGTGCCTTGAAACTTTGCCGCCGGCGGAGCCCCCGCCGTCAAATACAGATCCGAACCGTCGTGTTGGACGAGGATTTTTAGATAGTCTTTAAATTCCATGCGGGCGACTCTCGAATTGATAATGCCCAAAGTGTAGGCCAATCCGCCGACAAGTGAAGCCGAAGCAGTATCCTCTCGCCTGCCCGAATTCCCGTTAATTTCTTTGCCTAAAAATGCAGCAGCTCGTTTATGCTTGCATTCCCAAACTATTGCCAATTCGTCGAGATGCCAAACCGCCGACTCAACTTGAATAATTTTGAACATGAAACCGACTTGCTATACGGAATCATCGACAGCATTAAAGAAGCCGTCATCGTTTTCGACACTACTCACAAAATCATCAGCGTCAACCGCGCGGCCGAACTATTGCTGGGAATCGGCTCAACGCCCGATTGGGAGAAACGACTCTACCTTTTTTCCCCAGGCGGCAATACGCCTTTTCCAATCGCGCATTTACCGTGTTTCAAGTCTGATGGCCCCGATATGGCGGAGGCTATCGATTTAATAGTCAAACGCGCAGACGGCACCGACGTCCTAGTCAGCGTTAGCGGTCGAGGCCTACCGGATCGGCACGGCAACATATCGGCATGGCTAGCGATACTTTCGGATATTTCGTTGCAAAGTAAGCAGGAGAACGCGTCCGAAATTTTAGAGCGCCAACAGAATTTGGTCTCCGTCCTCAACCATATGCCGGCGATGATCGGTTACTGGGACAAAAATCTTATCAACAAGTTTGGGAATAAAGCCTATGAAGAATGGTTCGGCTTTACTTCCGAAAACTTGCTCGGCAAACATATTCGCGAAGTCATCGGCGATGAGCTATACGCCCTGAACAAGCCGTTTATCGATGCGGTGCTGACGGGACAACCGCAATATTTTGAGCGCACCATCGTCAATGTTTCGGGTGAAGCACGCCATACGCAATCCGCTTATTTGCCCGATGGCGCGGCAGGACAAGTGAAAGGATTTTTCGTGCTGGTTACCGATATAACCGCATTGAAGTCCGCGCAAAAACGCATCAGCGAGTCGGAAGCCCGTCTGCGAGCCATGTACGATAGTCTGCCGTTTTTGGCGTGGATGAAGGACAGCGACGGGAAATATATTCAAGCCAACAAACATTGGCTAAACGCCGTGGGCATCGATAATCTGCGCGATTTAGCGGATGTGACCGATTTCGACATCTGGCCCGAAAGTCTGGCCAAGCATTACCTTGCTGTTGATCAAGAAGTGATGCTAACTCGACAGCAAGTATCGTTAACTGAACGAGCCTTCGACGCTGGCCGGGAAACCTGGACTGAAACGATCAAAGCGCCCATCATTGACGATAAAGACGAAGTTCTGGGCACCATCGGTCTGGCGCGCGATATAACCGAAAGCCGAAGCGCGGAAGAGCAACTTCGCAATTACAGCGAGCGCTTGCGCCTGGCCACCAAAGCCGCGGCAATCGGTATTTGCGAGTGGGATCTGGCATTGGGTATCGGGGAATGGGATGAACGCATGTACGAGATGTTCGGCATCCCCGTGGGAACGCCTATAGACCACCTGACCTGGGTTGCCTCAGTGGTGGTCGAGGACTTACCGCGTACCGAAGCCAAACTTCGCAAGTTAATTCGAGACCAACAGGAAGCGCATTGGGAGTTTAGGATTCGCCGGAAGAGCGATGGCGCCTTACGTTTCATTCAGGCTTCGGCAATTATTGCGGGTGATCCCAAAAGCGGCGGGCAAAAAATCGTCGGGGTTAATATGGATGTCACCAATTTCAAGCTGATCGAAAACGCGTTGCGCGAAAGCGAAGCACATCTGGCACACGCCCAAGCCCAAGCGCATTTGGGCAGTTGGTCCTTGAACCTTAGAGAGAGTTCTCTGAAATGGTCGGACGAAAACTACCGGATTTTCGGCATGCCTTTGGGCACGCCGATAAGCTATGAGCTCTTCCTGGAATGTGTCCATCCGGCTGACCGTCATTATGTTCATGACGCCTGGCAGGCAGCCATGCGTGGCGAACCTTACGACATCCAACACCGTATCGTGACGAAGGGTAAAGTAAAATGGCTTAGGGAACGGGCCGACCTTGAATTTGCCGGGGATGGCAGTTTCGTGCGCGGCATAGGCACATCCCAGGACATCACCGAACTGAAAGTGATAGAAAAAAACCTGGAATCGTCTCGTTTGCAATTGCGGCAACTGGCGGCCCGCCGGGAAAAAGCCCGCGAAGAAGAACGCAAACACATGGCCCGCGAAGTTCACGACGAACTCGGACAAATGTTGACGGCTCTGCGTATGGAAATGTCGCTGCTACGCATGAAATTCGCGATTAATAACCAGGGACTGGCGGAACAAATCCGCAACATCATGGAATTGCTGGACCAAACCATTCAGGTTACCCGTGATGTAGCAACCTCGTTACGTCCCTCGGCGATAGAAATGGGGATAGTGCCGGCTTTGGAGTGGCTGGTAAGGAAATTCGCGGAACAATCCGGGATTCAGTGCGATCTGTTGTATCCGGAGGATGATTTCGATATGGACGAGGAATGTGCAATCGTGATTTTTCGGATCGCCCAAGAATCGTTGACGAATGTGCTGCGACATGCGGCGGCCAGCAAGGTAAAAATTGCCGTCAATTTGGATAAGGACCACTATTGCCTGGAAATTTACGATAATGGTCGTGGTTTCGACGCCAATGCGCCCACTAAGACCAAATCGTTTGGCCTGATCGGCATACGGGAACGCTCCCTGATGTTGGGCGGAGAAACCAATATTTCCAGTGTCCCGGGCCAAGGCACCTCTATCCAGGTACGTATCCCGGCTAACCCTAAAAGACCAGAACTATGATCCGACTAATTATTGCCGACGACCATGCCATTGTGCGAGGCGGTCTCAAACAACTATTCGCGCTCTCCGCCGATATTACCGTCGCTGGCGAGGCCGAAAACAGCCAGCAATTGCTGAGTTTTCTCGATGAAAATTCTGTTGACCTGGTGTTACTGGATCTAACCATGCCCGATCTCGGCGGCGTGGAAATGATCCACCGGATTCGCAGCCAATACCCGGCATTGCCCATCCTGATTTTGAGCATGCACAACGAATTGCAAATCGTCTCGCGCGCGTTGAAAACCGGTGCCAATGGCTATCTGACCAAAGATAACGATCCGGAGACCTTACTGATAGCCATCCGCCGAGTCGCCGGCGGCGGCCGTTTTATCGACCCTAAACTCGCCGAAAAAATGGTATTTGAATTCGAGGGCTCCGAGCCAAGCAAACCGCATGAAAAATTATCCGAACGCGAGTTTCAAATCTTGCAGTTACTGGCCAAGGGCCAAAGCCTGAACGACATCGGCAGGGACTTATCAATCAGCAATAAGACCGTCAGCACATACAAAGCCCGGCTGTTTGAAAAATTGCAAATCAGTAATAACGCCGAATTGATCCGCTACTATGATGCGCATCGCCTGAATATGTAGTTACTTGCCTACACGCCAAGGAAATAGCTCACGCAAAATCACATCTTTACTTACCTGTAATTTCGGATTAGCTGATATTCAGACGATCAACATTTACATATGATGCAGAATCCAGAATTTTGAATGCATCGGGTGTTCATCTATGCAAGTATCGGTAACAGGTGAATTGTTTGAGGTGACTATTCGCAACACGTTGGAGTTTGCAAAATGCCGTGAACTATTGGCGTCATGCAAGGCCCACGCAAAAATCAATCCGCGCGCCAGCGCCAGGATAACGCTCGAAAACATCCCTACATTCAATATGTGCGGCATCGCCACCATCTCGCTAATCTGCGACTGGATGAAGGCCGGCGTCGAACTCAATCTGCAAGGCTGTGGCAGCGACGTACATCAGATTTTCGATACCGGCATATTCGATAAATACTTCAGCAAACACACACCATTCGTTCGCGCCGCCTGCCATGACTGCCTGGAGAGCACAAAACCGCGCTTAGCCAAGGATTGTCCGATACACAAAACCCGTCCACGGTTACGCCAGGACCAAGCCGTACAGGAAAAATAGCGTGAAAATACCATTCTTTGATTTTTTCAGTGCGGGCGGACTGATGCCGCATGGATTTTGCCTAAAGTGGACGCCCGGCCTGCTCTGGTCGTATGTGATTTCCGATGCCTTAATCACCCTGGCCTATTTCGCTATCGCCGTTATTCTGGCTTACTTCGTATCGCAGCGCCGAGACCTGAAATTTCGCGGCGTCTATCTGATGTTTAGTGCGTTTATCCTGGGCTGCGGGGCATCGCATCTGATGTCCGTCTTCCTGATCTGGCACCCCTTGTATTGGCTGGATGCAGTCATCAGGGCCTCGACGGCAGCCATCTCTGTGGCGGCGGCAATTTTGCTGATTAAATTGATACCGCAGGCGTTGACCTTACCGAGCAATCAGCAATTGGCCGCCGAAATCGCGGTGCGCACGCAGGCGCAACAGGATTTGCAGGAAAGCGAAAGCAAACTAAAAGCCCTCAGCCAGCAACTCATTAGCCTGATAGAAGCGATTCCCGACGCCATTCTGTTCAAAGACGGCGATGGTCGCTTGTTATTCGCCAATGAGCATGCGCAACAGCTGTTCCGATTTGACGGCATGAATTGGCAGGGCAAGACCTATCTGGAACTGGCTGATCAACAGCCGAACGCGCTGGATAAACACATCAAACTATTTTCGGATGAAGAAGCGGTATGGAAGGCCGGGCACTTGATCATGTTTGAGGATCATATTGTCAACGACGAGGGCCGTTTGATCGAAATAGAGGTACGCAAAACGCCGATTTATCAGGAAAACGGCCAACGCAAAGGCATGGTAGTCATTAGCCGGGACATCAGCAACATCCGCTGGGCCGAGAGTCAATTGCGCATTGCCGAAACGGCTATCGACTCTCAGGAAGGGATCATGATTACCGACGAAAATAATATCATCCTGCGCGTCAATAACGCCTTCACCCGGCTGACCGGCTATCAGCCGGACGAAGTAATCGGCAACAAGCCCTCGATTTTAAAATCCGGCCGCCACGGCCAAGAATTTTACCGGGAAATGTGGGCCGCACTGAAGCGCGAAAAATTCTGGCAAGGCGAAGTCTGGGACAAGCGCAAAAACGGCGACGTTTACCCGAAATGGCTGACTATCAGCGTAGTGACCGGCGCGGACGGCCATACCTGCAACTACGTGGCGGCCTTTACCGACATCAGCCAACACAAGGAAGCACAAGCGGCCATTCATCGCCTGGCGTATTACGATCCGCTCACCGACCTGCCCAATCGCCGCCTGTTGCAAGACCGGTTGCAGCAGGCTTTGCACAACAGCCGTTGCGCGCGTAAGCATGGCGCGGTGTTGATGATAGATGTCGATAATTTCAAAACGATTAACGACACTCAGGGTCACCAAATCGGCGATCAGCTATTAATAGAAATTGCCTCGCGCTTAAAAAACTGCGTCCGTCAAGGCGATACCGTTGCCCGGCTGGGCGGCGACGAATTTATAGTGCTGCTGGAGAATCTGGGCAGCGCGCAACCGGAGGCAACCACAAATGCCGAAGAAGTTGCGAACAAGATATTGTGCGCCATCAATACCGGCATGTTGTTAAATGGCAAAGAACATCTCGGCTCTATCAGTATCGGGATAGCCATATTCGACGAACACAACAACTCGTTCGACGACACGCTGAGACGCGCCGACGCGGCCCTGTATCAGGCCAAGGATGCCGGCCGCAACACGTTGCGCTTCTTCGATCCACAGATGCAGGCATTATTGGAGTCGCGCGTATTGCTGGAGTTCGATTTACGCCATGCCCAGGCCCAAGATCAGCTGAGCCTGCATTACCAACCACAGGTAGACAAAAACGCTCATATTTTTGGCGCAGAGGTGTTATTACGTTGGCAACATCCGCAAAAAGGCATGATTTCGCCGGCTGAGTTTATCCCGCTTGCCGAAGAATCCGGCTTGATTTTGCCTATCGGCGAATGGGTGTTGCAATGCGCTTGCGAGCAACTGCGGGCCTGGGAACAGAATCCGCTCACCCAGCATTTACAACTTGCCGTGAATGTGAGCGCCAGACAGTTTCGTCAGTCCGATTTCGTCGACTTGATCTGCCGGATTCTTAACAACACAGGCGCCAACTCGGCAAAACTCAAACTGGAATTGACTGAAAGCATGGTATTGCACGATGTAGAAGATGCCATTGAAAAAATGCAAACGCTGAAATTATTGGGCGTACGTTTTTCGATGGACGACTTCGGCACCGGTTATTCCTCATTGAGTTATCTGAAGAAGCTGCCGCTTAGCCAACTCAAAATCGATCAAAGCTTTGTGCGCGACCTTATCGTTGATCCTAACGATGCGGTGATTGCCCAAACCATTATCGGCATGGGCCACAACCTGGGCTTGAATGTGATAGCCGAAGGGGTGGAAACCCAGGATCAACGCATCTGCCTGGAGCGTATAGGCTGCGATGCCTTTCAAGGCTATCTATTCGGTAAGCCCATGCCCTTATCTGAGTTCGAACGCGTTATTGGCAGTTTGAACAGGGCGATTCGGCCACAAAACATCCACACCGACACTTAAATGGCCGTAATCTCAAGCCCTCTTTGATTTTCTACACTACTTGGCAGAGGGAATGCTTAATCGCCCCTCTACCAATTTACTGAGTCTTATAACAATAAATTTAACGGGGAAATCTTATGTTCTTGATGAACTGGCATTCGGTCGGAGTCAAAGTGGTAGCGATAACCACGGGTATCCTCTTCGTCCTGGGCTTGGGCTTGTTGTTGATGTTTGCCAACATCGAAAAACAAAAACTGATAGACCGTAAGATTGAATCTTCCCGGCAATTGCTGCTGCTTTCCGAATCGATTCGCGACAATGTAAGCAAGAAGTGGGAAAGCGGTCTTTACTCGCCGGAATACCTCCGGCAATTGGTGCAAGGCAAGGATGAAGCCAGCCGCCGCTCCCTGATTATTGCTACCGTCCCCACCGCCAACGCCTGGGACGTGATTGAAGCCAAAGCCAAGGAAGGCGGTTTTCGTTTTAAAGCACCCGCACTTAATCCGCGCAACCCGCCCAGAAACATGCCGGATCAACTGGAACAACAGGTTCTGGACAAATTCCAAAAAGAGCCTTCGGTAAGCGAATACAGCATTGTCGACGAAGAAAAACAGGAAATTCGCTATTTCAGACCGGTGAAAATGGTCAAGCAATGCGAGCTTTGTCACGGCGACCCGCAGACCTCGCAAGCCTTATGGGGCAACGACAAAGGCCAGGATTTACTCGGCTATGCCATGGAAAACCGCCGGGCAGGTGATTTGCACGGCGCATTCGAAATCATCACTCCCTTCAGCACCGCATTTAGCGAGTTGAAGCAAACCGTGCTCTACGCTATCGGCTTTTTGGGTTTGACACTTTTAATTATCGGTATCACCGGTTATCTGGTGATGAGCAAAATCATCATTGGCCCATTGACTGCATTGGCTCTGAACCTGCAAGCCATTTGCAGCGGCGACGGCGACTTACGCGCCAGACTCAGCGCATCGGGTAAATCCGAGTTTGCCTGGGTGGCCTCAAGCTTTAATGCCTTCGTGAAAAAGATCGCCAAAACCGTTGAAGAAATCAGCGTGACCAGCGACAGGCTGGCGCAGGCCGCCAATAAGCTGGCGACTATCACCCAATCCACCCAACAAGGCGTAGAGCGGCAATTGCAAGAAACCACGCTGGTGGCCAATGCGATGAAACAAATGACCTCGACTGTACAAGAGGTCGCCAAGAATGCGGTTAAGGCATCCGAAGCTGCGGAAACGGCGGACCGGGAAGCGACGTCGGGAAAAAATATCGTCACGCAAGCGGTTGGCGGCATTAACGAACTGGCTACCGAAGTGGAAAATGCCGCCAATGTGATTCACGATCTGGAAAACGACAGCAACAGCATAGGCGAAGTATTGAGCGTGATTCAGGGCATCGCAGAGCAAACCAATTTGTTGGCGTTAAATGCGGCCATTGAAGCGGCGCGCGCCGGCGAACAAGGCCGCGGCTTTGCGGTGGTGGCGGATGAAGTCCGTACCTTGGCCAGCCGCACGCAAAACTCGACGCTGGAAATCCGCCAAACCATAGAAAGGCTGCAAGGCCGGGCGAAAGAAGCGGTTTCGGTGATGGAAAACGGCAGAAAGCGCGCCGCGTCCAGCGTTGAGCAGGCCGCTTCGGCCGGTGATTCGATCAACACCATCAGCGAAAGAATATTTACCATCAACGACATGAATAATCAGATCGCCACCGCAGCAGAGCAACAGACGGCGGTAGCGGAAGAAATTAACCGTAATGTCAGCAATATCAGCCACGTGTCCGGAGAAACCTCCAACGGCGCCAAACATACCGCCGAGGCCTGCCGCGAGTTGCTTGAGCTGGCCAATCAATTACGCCAGACGGTTGGTCATTTTAGAATTTGACGCCATCGCGGCGCCTGTGATTCGCCGGCAGTTAGCCGCCGGCGAATCACAGACCACCCAGAATCAAACCGCTGATTTTTAGTGGTTTTTCCCGCTGGAATTTGCCAAATTAATTGCTTGCCAGCGTTGCTGGCGGCCGCATCTTGCCGAAATCCACAGTATAATGCGCCGTTTTTCCTGCTAGACATCTGATTTATGAGTCAACAAAGAAAAGCAGTGGCGCTGATTTCCGGCGGCCTGGATTCCATGCTGGCCAGCAAGGCTATCATGGAGCAAGGTATCCACGTCGAAGGCATCAACTTTTTCACCGGCTTTTGCGTGGAAGGCCACACCCACGCAATTCGCAAGCAAGACGCCGATAAGGTCAAGCGCAACAACTCGCTGTGGGTAGCCGAGCAACTGGGCATCAAGCTGCATATCATCGACATCATCGAAGAATACAAGCAGGTACTGCTCAATCCCAAGCACGGCTACGGGGCCAACCTGAACCCCTGCCTGGACTGCAAGATTTTCATGGTCAATAAGGCCAAGCAGTGGATGCAGGAAAACGGTTTCGACTTCATCATCACCGGCGAAGTGGTCGGCCAACGCCCCATGTCGCAACGCAAGCAAACCATGCCCATCGTCGCCGCCGAATCGGGCGCAGACGATTTACTGGTCAGGCCCTTATCCGCGCAAAACTTGCCCGCTACGCTACCGGAACGCGAAGGCTGGATCAGTCGCGACAAGCTGTTCGGCTTCAGCGGCCGTTCGCGCAAACCGCAAATGACCTTGGCGAAAGAATATGGGTTTACCGACTACGCCCAGCCAGCCGGCGGCTGCTGTTTTTTGACCGACGAAGCCTATTCATTAAAGCTGGTCGATCTATGGAAAGCGCGCGGCGAACGCGATTACGATCTGGACGATGTGATGCTATTGAAAGTGGGCAGGCATATTCGCCCCAAACCACATTTCAAAGTCATCATAGCTCGCGAGGACGGTGAAGCCCGCTTCATGAGCGGTTATAAAAAAGAGTTTATGAGCATGAACTGCGCCAGCCATCGCGGCCCGCTGGCCTTGATCGACGGCACGCCCAGCGAAGACGATCTGCTGCAGGCCGCGCAAATTACCGCACGCTACGGCCAGGGCCGCGAAGCCGAGCAGGTGGAAGTCACTATCCGCGACCGGGACGGCGCAGAACGCAATGTGTTTGTGAAGCCTTTGCTCGCCGACGAAATTCCGCAGGAGTGGTTCGTATGAGTGCGCATGTTTTAAACGCTCGCCGTCTGCTTTGCCCTTTGCCGGTGATCCGCACTCAGGACAAGGTCAAAACCTTGCAAACCGGTGATGTGTTGACGGTGGAATGTACCGATCCGGGCGTGATGCAGGATATTCCGGCTTGGTGTCGGATTAATGGGCATAAGGTGTTGGAGACACGAGCTGTCGATGGTGAGTATGTAATTGTTTTGGAAGTGGGTTGAGTTGTTGTTTATTTGTGTCGCTGTCGCGACGGGTTAATTTAATGTCGGTTCTCGGACCGACAGCCGAGTGACTTTTCTTTGTTTGGCCAAAGAAAAGTCACCAAAAGAAACGCCACCCGGATGCCGCTTTGATCCTGCGCTCCGTAGCTTTCGACGGGGATCGACAGAAGGGGCTTCCTGCCCCTCTGTCGATGTGCGGCATCCCTGCCGCACCCCTACGGGCTATTCCCGCCGAAAGCTACGGTGCTCGGCGCGGCATACGGGAGGAAACCCGTCCAGATAGCAAGGCCTTACTTGCGTATACGGATGATATACAGAAACCATTTAATCTCTTGTTATGCGAGAAAGGAATATTTATGCTGCCTTTTATAGCCATACCGGTTCTTCACTCTTCGGGTATGTGGATTGCGTCAACTGCTGCCGTCGGTTATGTTGGCGGAACGCTCTCGTCCACTTGGATTGGAGCTTTCGTTGTAGGTAATGCAGGGCTCTTATCAAGTATTGGTATCACGTCAGCAGCTGGAGTATATGCCGCTCTTGGAGGGACAGTGTCATCTGCTAGCACTGCATTAGGCAGTGGTCTTTCTGCCATAGGATTGTCCGGCTTGGCTCAAAGCATTGGTCTCGCGCCAGCAACCTTTTTGGGGCTAACCCTCGCCAGTTGGGCCGTCATCTCATCTACCGTACTTATAATTTCTGGTTCCGGTTTAATCTATTTCGTCGGCAGAAGGAAGTTGCAACTTATAAATGATGAACGCCGGAAGGGATGCCTTAAGGACACAACCTGGCGAGAGATTTTGGAAGAAGTACAAGATTACGAAAAACAAGCGATGACCGCTCTCTTGGAAAAACTTGGTGAAGAAAGTAAGGATATATTCGTTCGCAGGGAAAGTGAGACAGTCGAGATCAAAGACGTAAACTACAGCATACGAGACTTAAAATATGTAGTTGAAAAAAACGGAGCAGCAAGAATAGTTAAATCCAGCTTGATTCCGTTCCGACGTCTTGTTGTTTATACCGTTAAGGCGGCACATAGTTAACTCAACGCGGTAAGTTGCAATCCGAAGGGCGTCAATAGGCGAAGCCGTATTGCGCCGCATGTTGGCCTTCGATTATTCGGTGCATTACGCTATCTCAAATGCACCCACAAGGGTTGAGCCCTGTAGGGTGGGCACAGCTGTTTGTGCCCACGCGGATTTATAGTTATCGACTCAACAAGGTGGGCAAAAAAGCGTTGCCCACCCTACGTTTGAATGTCGTGTTAGGGTTGGTGCCACCAAGTACATCTAAATTCCGGGATGGTTTTGGCCCCGTATGCCGCACCGAGCACCGGAGCTTTTGGACGGATCAGCCCGTAGGGGTGCGGCAGGGATGCCGCACGTTGCCGAAGGGGCAGGAAGCCCCTTTCGGCAACCCCGGTCAAAAGCTTCGGAGCGCAGGATCAAAGCGGCATCCGGGTCGCCTTTTCTTTGGATACTTTCTTTTGGCGACGCAAAAGAAAGTATCTCGGCTGTCGGGCCGAGACCCGACATTAAA
>NZ_LUUG01000115.1 GCF_001644035.1 Methylomonas methanica | reverse complement strand
TAATTTGCTGGCTAACGTTGGCGCGACGCACTAGGCGTGCAGTCCAAGTTCTGACCTTGCCCCTATTTCGCGGAATGTTCTCTGAGTGACAAATTTAAGGAATCTCTGAACAAGTTGATTCCGTTCATGGTTCGACAAGCTTGTATGGTAAAGGTTAAGAGAATCGGGGAAACTTTGGGAGTCGGGATGGAGGGACGTCGGCAAGTATCTGCTAAGACAGGCCTCGCTGAGAATTCATTCCATCGCGTCTTCCAGAGTCGATGAAGAATCTAGCGGTTTAACCGCCGATTTGTGCACAAGCTTACTCGGTAGACGCACCACCCCGACTCTCTTATTCTCAACAACGGGAGGTCGTATGACAAGCGAAATGTTGATCGGTATCGATGCGGCAAAAGATGAGCTGGTGATTGATTCAGAACAGGAGTTGCTGACTATTGCCAATACAGCAGAGGCCATCGATGCCTGGCTGAAGACGTTACCGACCGAGAGTTATATCGGTCTGGAAGCGCCCAGCGATTAACATCAACTCATGGCAGAGCGAGCGGTATCCATGGGCAAGGTCGTCTATGTGCTGAACCCACGGGATATGCGCCATTATGCCCTGGGTTTGGGCAGACGGGGCAAGACGGATCGAGTGGACGCCCACATGATCCGGCGATTTATCACCACTGAACGGGGTCATTTACGTCCCTATCAACCTGCTTCGGCGATACAGCGCCAATTGGCTTTACTGCAACGGCGCCGTGCGACGGTGGTCAAGCATCGTCAAGCCCTGCAAAAAGCTTTGCGAAGCGTGAACCGACTCGAAGCGCCACTCTTTGACACCTTGGCCGCCTTGGATGTTTTGCTGAAGCATATCGATCAACAGTTGGAGGGTGTGTTGACATTACAGCCGGCACTTGCAAGCCCAAGTCCGGCGTCTTGAAAGTATACCGGGTATTGGCCGGCAAACCTCAACACAGCTGGCTGTATTGTTTGACCGCGTCCCGTTAAGCCGCAGTGATGCCGCCGGCGCCTATCTAAACGCGGGCCGGGCGAACTGCGAAGACTGTTGTACAACTGTGCCCAGGCGGCCGCTAAAACGGTTGTGTAGAAACCCTATTACCATGAGTTACGAGCCAGAGAGTTCTCGGCAATCCAGGCGCTGGTGATTATCGCCAGAAAACTATTACGCATCGCATTCTCGCTTTGGCAACAAGCCGGCGGTGCCAGATTCGACGCTCAAAAATTAGGCTGCCTCAACAATGTGGCTTGACGAAAACCATAGAATCTCGTAATCAACGGAACAATAACATTCCATTCGAGCCAAGCAAATTAAGTCGCCTTCGCGGTGTGTGGCGTTAACAAGAAACAGGGAAAAAGGCTCCCATTGAGATTATGGTACAGGGCCTTTCCACCCAAGACCGAATAAGCCGTGATATTTGTCCATCGCTACACGTGTCGATCCAGTATTGACTGTCGGGAGCTGCTGCAGGAATTGGGTCGTAATACCGAAGACGATACCTTTTTCCCAGCTAGATGCCACGTTGCAGAAATCCGGCTCGAACAAATAGTGCGCTGTCATGGCAAAAAGCGGGCATTGACCACCCGACCATTACGCTTAGTCACCTTGTCGACCGCCGTTTTCATATTGTCGTAGATGCCGCGTTTGGCAATGCCGCCCAGCGCCGAGAACGCGCGTCATACAGCATCTCCTGGGTTTGAGTGGGATAAGCCGACAAGAAAAAAGCCCGACTGGCGCACAGCTTGGTGGTATGGGCGACTTGGATTTTACGGTGAATACCCCCGATCACCAGCCATTCCTCACTCCAATCGAATTGAAAAGCCTCGCCCAATTCGAACTTGAGTGGCACATAAGCCGATCGACTGGACGTGCTGGCATCATTGCGCCAGTGGCGAACATAATCCGTCACTAGGGAATAATCACTGGAATACCCTTCCTGTTTAATGGCATCAAATAACATCAAAGCGGTGCGGCGATCCCGTTTTGCGCGGCGTGAGTCCACTTCCAAGGCTAGTAATAACGTCGGAATAAAAGGGGTTAGCTTGCTCGTGACCTGCGGTCTTTTAGGATACTTGTAGTAATCGGGATTGCCTTCTTTGAGCCAGGCTTTGATCGTATTCCGCGACAGACTAGTCCGGCGCTGAATTTCACTGATGGTGAGGTGGTCGCGATGAAACATCCGACGAACTTTTGCGAACATTGACATGGAATGCACTCAGGTTTTGCTCCTGCCTAAAATCACAGCAGGATACGTGGATTACCCGGTCAATTTTCGATCGGTACAACGTCTTCTAGATAATCAATATTCAACTGGCGCCAACACGGCTTTTGCTACTTGAACTGTGACGAATATTGCGTGGACCTGATTGCTTGTTGAATGGAACGGTTAGTTTTCATAAGACCCGTTGGTTATAGCGGGATTGCCCGCTACTGTGTGTCTGTGAATAGGGGGTAGGGGCTTGATCTCGGGTTTGCGAATTGGAGACAACAAGCGCTTAGATAAAATAGCTTAATTTATCTTGACAAGGATTTGGCAAGTGGTAGACTGCCACGCACCTCAAGGGACCGGGGTGTCTTCAATAAGAAGGCTAAATAACAAGGAAAAACAAAGAACTCCCGATTTGATCGGGGATTTAGATAATCTTTTAGGAGGTAGAAATGGCTGCTACAACTGAATCAGTTAAGGCTGATGCTGCGGAAGCACCGCTTTTAAATCAAAAAAACCTGTGGGCTGGTATCAGCCTGTATTTGGTTTTTTATTCTTTCATTCGTTGGTATGAAGGTGTTTACGGCTGGTCAGCTGGCTTAGACTCTTTTGCTCCAGAGTTTGAAACATACTGGATGAATATGTTGTACATCGAGATCGTTATCGAAGTGCTGCTGTTTGCTGGTATCAATGGCTATATCTGGAAAACTCGTGACCGTAAAGTTATGTCAATCACTCCACGTGAAGAGTTGAGAAGACACTTTACACACTGGACATGGTTGGTTTGCTACGGCTGGGCTATCTACTGGGGTGCTTCTTACTTCACAGAGCAAGACGGTACATGGCACCAAACTATCGTTCGTGATACTGACTTTACTCCAAGTCACATCATCGAGTTCTACCTGTCATACCCAATCTACATCATCACTGGTTCAGCTTCTTTCATGTATGCAAAAACAAGATTGCCTACATACCACGAAGGTCTGCACTTGATGTATCTGATTGCGGTTATCGGTCCATTCATGATCTTGCCTAACGTAGGTTTGAACGAGTGGGGTCACACATTCTGGTTTATGGAAGAGTTGTTCGTTGCTCCATTGCACTACGGTTTCGTATTCTTTGGTTGGGCTGCTCTGGCTATAATGGGTGTTGTGAACACCGAAGTAATGGCAATTGCAAAATTGCTGAAAAAAGATCTGGCTTAATAGCTTATCTTTAAAAGTAAAAATACTATCTCCTTTCCTGCCGCTGCTTTTTTTAAGTGGCGGTAGGATAAAGAGAAGTGAAAAAAATATAATTTTAATTCTTTAGGAGGTAAGCTAATGAGCGCATCTCAATCAGCTGTACGTTCACGTGCGGAAGCGGTACAAGTTTCCCGTACGTTCGACTGGATGATTCTTTTTACACTGTTCACAGCGGTTCTGGGCGGTTACCACATTCACTATATGTTGACTGGCGGTGACTGGGATTTCTGGACCGACTGGAAAGATAGACGTCTATGGGTAACCGTAGCTCCTATCGTTTCTATTACGTTCCCTGCGGCTGTTCAAGCATGCTTGTGGTGGAGATACCGTTTACCAATTGGCGCAACTTTGTCTGTTGTTGCTCTGATGATTGGTGAGTGGATCAACCGTTACATGAACTTCTGGGGCTGGACATACTTCCCAGTAAACATTTGCTTCCCATCTAACCTGTTGCCAGGTGCGATCGTTCTTGACGTTATCCTGATGATGGGTAACAGCATGACTCTGACTGCTGTTGTTGGTGGTTTGGCTTATGGTCTGTTGTTCTACCCAGGTAACTGGCCTGTTATCGCTCCATTGCACGTGCCTGTAGAATATAACGGCATGATGATGACTTTGGCTGACTTACAAGGTTACCACTATGTTCGTACCGGTACACCTGAGTACATCCGTATGGTAGAGAAAGGTACATTAAGAACTTTCGGTAAAGACGTTGCTCCAGTATCAGCGTTCTTCTCTGGATTCGTTTCTATCATTATTTACTTCTTGTGGCACTTCTTCGGCAGATGGTTCGCTAAAACCGACTTCATCGCTGACGACGCGTCTTAATTAGAAGAATAGTAAGAAAATGAACCTGGTGGTTCTAGATAGCTACCAGAAAGTCTTAATTAAAATTCTCTAGTGATAGAGGAGGAAATATGAAAATAATAAAAGACAAAGTTGCAAAACTGTCCTTTGTCGCACTGTTGGTCGCAATGACAGCAGCGATGTTCTATGCTCCAACAGCATCTGCTCACGGTGAAAAATCACAGGCTGCGTTCATGCGTATGCGGACGATTCACTGGTTTGACCTGAACTGGTCAAAAGAAGAAGTGCCTGTTAATGAAACTATGACAATTTCTGGTAAATTCCTGGTATTCGCAGGCTGGCCAGAAACTGTTGATAAACCAGAAGTTTCATTTTTGAACGTTGGTATCCCTGGTCCTGTATTTATCCGTGCAGGTTCTTGGATTGGTGGTCAATTGGTTCCTCGTTCAGTGTCTTTGGAATTGGGCGAAGTTTACGAGTTTAAAGTTCTGCTGAAAGCTCGTCGTCCAGGCGACTGGCACGTTCACTCAATGATGAACGTACAAGGCGGTGGTCCTATCATCGGCCCAGGCAAATGGGTAACCATTACTGGTTCTATGAGCGAGTTTGTTAACCCAGTCACAACATTGACTGGTCAAACAATCAACTTGGAAAACTACGCTCTGGACAACGTTTATTTCTGGCACGCAGTATGGTTCGCAATCGCGTTCGCATGGTTGTTGTTCTGGATCAAACGTCCATTGTTCGTTCCACGTCATATCGCTGTTAGCACTGGCAAAGCAGATTCTCTGATCTCAGCTGGCGACAAAAAAATCGGTATGCTGTTCGGCGTAGGTACTTTGGTTATCGTTGCTGCTTCTATGGGCGCTACCAACGAAAAATACCCTGTAACTACTCCTTTGCAAGCTGGTTTGTTGCGTGGTATGAAAACTTATCAAATGCCTGAAGCTAACGTTTCAGTTAAAGTTGATGATGCCACATACCGTGTTCCAGGTCGTGCAATGCAAATGACTTTGACCATCACAAACAACGGTGATTCAGCTGTTCGTTTGGGTGAGTTCAACACAGCAGGTGTACGTTTCTTAGATCCAGCGGTTCATGAAGATGATACTGCTTACCCAGACGATTTGCTGGCTGAAGAAGGCTTAACTGTTAGCGATAACAGCCCTCTGGCTCCAGGCGAAACACGCACTGTCGAAGTTACTGCTTCTGACGCTGCTTGGGAAGTATATCGCTTAGCTGACTTGATTTACGATCCAGACAGCCGCTTCGCAGGTCTGTTGTTCTTCTGGGATGAAAAAGGTAACCGTCAATTGGTAACAGTTGATGCTCCTCTGATCCCAACTTTCATCTAATAGTGAAAGTTTCCTAAGTCGAAATACTTAGGAAGAAACTGAAAACCCTCGCTATTGAAAGATAGCGGGGGTTTTTTTTGGTTAATATGCTCGGAAAATGCAGGAAAATATAAAAAATGAAAAAAATGTTAGTAATTGTTGGGGTATTAGTATTAAGCGGTTGCTCGGAAAAAGAAGAGTATCAGTCCGTAGTATTGGAGCAAATGAAGCAGGATAAAGATATTAAGGACTACGGAATTGAGCCGGAAACAATGACAAAATGTGTCGTCGATACTTCGTCAAATGATATGCCAGGATTATTCTTACTAGATCCTGAAAGACGCAAGGCGTATAAAAATTATGCCAAAATGTTAGATCTTAATAAGTCTAAGGATCCGCAGAAGACCCTAACTGAATTACGAGAAAGTTTTGGTGCAGCCAAAGAGCTTGCAGAAGCACATTCAAATTACGTCGAAAGCGTAGTCGAATGTATGTCTGGATTAGTGACTGGTGGTGAAGAAAAATTAAAAAATGCAAAATAGTACAACCTGACGACGAATTCAAACGGATTGACGATAAAGCTTGGAAAGTAGCAAACCACTCGGAATTTAATTGGGTGAGTAAAATGTAAATTTTTTACGGAACCTATTTTAGTTATCACTCTAAAGTGAAGTACAAAACCCAAATGCAAGTGAGTCCCACGTTGGGAGTGTATTCCAAAAATTACAAGTATCTCTTCAGGTTAAAACAATGAAGTACTGAGGAGTTTATATCAGCAAGGCATTGATATTAGAGATGTAGTAAAAGGTCCGATAATATTGCGGAAACGGCACGATAACTTATTACATCATCGCCGTCGTTATCATAGGTCTTTTGGAGCGCTGCGCTGCAAATAATCGTCCCGATTTTAGGGAGTCTCTAATTAATTCAGTTTTTCAAGAAAAACGATGAGCAAGCAATTGAATCAGTAGGTGCTTAAGTTTAAGTTCGAGATAGCGAATTAATCAGAGTTTCCTTAGGAGTTTTACACCCAAAGTGATAAGTTAGCATATCCCACCAAACTATTTATCACTGCATCTTTGCTCAGCTCGCCGGGACATCAAGTTAATGGCTGGCTTTCTAATTGGGTCAAAGTACTTTAATGTTGTGGTAGAAACGAGGCAAAGCCATCGGATTCAGACCCGAATACTTGATTGAAGAACGATAAATATTTTGACAATAGGTAAGCGAGGCTTTGCCGCCGTTATTTTGGAGACTTAAACAATCCGCGATGACGGCTCTTATGATTGAATATCGAGCAAAGTGATAAAGTTAGATTGCAAAAATGACTAAGCTTTTTTGATAAAAGCTGACGTAAGTTGCTAAGCTATTTAACTAATGTTAACGGTAGGACGACAATCGTGCCAATTATCTTAAAAGTACTTTCTTACAAGGGTTTGCCATTACCTACTGAATTGAGTGCCGAATTCAATCAGTTAGGAGGAACGATAGGCAGAAAGGCGGGAAACACTCTGGTGTTACCAGACACAGAAAACTTTGTATCAGGGCATCACGCTGAAATCATTTACCAGGACGGCGGTTACTTGATAAAGGATACAAGTAAAAATGGTACATTTTTGTCTAAGGCCGGATTGAATATAAATGATGCGCAAGCAAGATTGCTAGATCGTGAAGTTTTACGTATCGGCGAATATGAAGTTATTGTGGAACAGTCAGCCGAAATATTGCCAAGTTCACCCATTAGTATCGAGAGTCTTTCGCCTTCACCATTTGCCGAATCGTTTCCAAACGATCAACAGTCAATAGTAAATGAACCGCTGAATTTCTCGATTCCGCATAGCGCAGCGAATTCTCCGTTCGGAGAGCGTCCTCCAGCATCCCCTTTTCACGATAGCTTTACCCCGCCCGAGGTAATATCTCCCGAGAATGGTGGTAAAGATATTGCCGAATTCTTAAAAGGGTTAGATTCATTAGGCACATTGGATACACCTTTCAATGCGTCTCCCGAAGTAGAGTTTCCGAATTTTGAACCAATAAATTTATCCAAGCCTATTCCTTCGCATACAGCGCTGGATTCTGAAGACGTATTCCAAAATGCGTCTAATATTGAGCGTGAGGTTGAACCCACCGTGGTTCCGCAAGACAGTGAAATAGAGTTTACGCTAACACCGAATAAGGACCGCTATACCAGTTCGAAAACGGGTGAAGTATCACTCATGAAGATGTTTCTGGATGGTGCGGGAATAAAAGATCACGCGTTCTTAACAGAAGATCAGTGGCCGGAGGCGATGAAAGTTACCGGTGTGTTGTTCCGAAATTTGATCGAAGGCTTGATGGACGTTTTGCGCGCACGCGCGGAAATGAAAAGTGAATTTCGAGTTTCCGTCACCACAATCCGCTCTTTTGACAATAACCCGCTAAAATTCAATCCTGATGTGGAAAGTGTGCTTAAGCTAATGCTCGCGCCGAATAATCCCGCGTTTATAAATTCAAATGATGCAATAAATGAAGCTTTCAAGGATGTCAAATTTCACCAGCTAGCGATGACAGCCGGTATTCAGGCCGCATTAGCAGAGATCTTGCATCGTTTTGATCCAGAGAGTTTTGAGAAGACTTTGGGTGAAGGCATTGTTTTTCAAAGAAAAGCCAAGTGTTGGGAGCTTTTTTGCGAAAAATATCCGGAATTAAAAACACAAGCAATTGAAGGATTTTTTGGGGAAGAGTTCGCTGAAGCTTATGAAAAACAGATGCGTCTATTTGCGAGGCGGTGAAAGTTTGCAAGTTTATTGGGTTGGCAGCGCAGTTTTTATAAGTCATTGTTCTTAAATACTAAACGGTACCGAATACAGTATGTCAATCAATAACAGGATTGTTTGGTCGGAAGGCATGTTCCTTAGGCCGCAGCACTTTCAACAACATGATCGTTATCTGGAAAGCAGAATCGATGGTCGATGTTATGGAATTAGGGCATACGACTGGGGTTTTTCCTCGCTAAAGCTGGATGGAGCACAATTGGCAATCGGAAAAATCACTCTGATTGCTGCCAGAGGCATTTTCCAGGACGGTACTCCGTTTCATTTGCCTGACGAAGATGAGCTGCCTTTACCACTGGATGTCTCTGAAGGCGTCGCTAATGAAGTGGTGTATTTAGCATTGCCGCTGAGTCGTCCGGACGCTGTTGAGGTTGACAGCGACAATAACCCCGACGGATTGGCGAGATACCGCGTTACCCATAGGGACGTCAGAGACAACAACGCCGGTTATGATGCTCGTTACCCCGTGCAGATAGGCAGCATTCGTCCGAAACTTATGCTTGGCAATCAAGAACGATCAGGCTATCTATGTCTGGGTGTTGCCAATATTGTTGAGGTGCGCGCCGACAAAACTGTCGTACTGGATGACAAATACATCCCCGTGGTGTTGCAATCGGCAGCCAGTAGTATTTTGAACGGCTTTGTTCGGGAACTACAAGGTTTGCTGCATACCAGAGGTGAGGCTTTAGCAGCACGCGTTGCTGGTACTTCACAAGGTGCCGGTGTGGCGGAGGTGGCAGACTTTATGTTGCTGCAAACCATCAATCGTTATGAGCCATTACTGGCACATTTGGCTGGAAATACACTCCTCCATCCGGAAGCGTTATTTTCCTTATGCTTGCAGATGATGGGAGATCTGGCGACTTTCTACCGCCAAACTAAACGGCCTGCGGTGTTGCCTGAATATCGGCATGACGACTTGCGTATTTGCTTTATACCGTTAATTGACGAGTTGCGACGCTTGCTGAGCATGGTGCTTGAGCAAAATGCCATTCAAATTCCTTTAACCAAGCATAGCCAGTCGGTGTATTACTCGGGTCGCCCGGATGTGAAATTATTGGAGCAGGCAATCTACATCCTGGCTGCAAGTGCCCAAGTATCGTCGGAAATGTTGCGTACACATTTTCCACCCCAGGTAAAAATTGGTCCTGTCGAAGAGATCACCCAACTGGTAACTGCTGCACTGCCGGGTATTTCAATTCACCCTTTGCCCGTGGCGCCAAGGCAATTGCCGTATCACGCCGGATGCTCTTATTTCGAACTGGACAAACAAAGCCCTTATTGGAAGAAAATGATGGATTCCGGCGGCTTTGCATTTCATATTGGCGGTAATTTTCCGGGATTGGAGTTGGAATTCTGGGCAATAAAAAAAGGGTGATGACATGGCGCAACAAGGACCTTTCGGCGATGACGACAAAACAGTGTTACGGCCTTCGCCTGGCGGAAGAATGCCTCAACAGCCGTCATTCACGCAAGTACCACCATCGCCACCCCAGCAGCCGACTGCAAATATCAACATTCCTTCGCTGAGCGTGCTTTCAGGAGCGGATAGCGGTTCTTTATTGACTCTATCGGCTGGCATACTTTCCTTGGCGGCTAGGCTTAGAACAACCGTTAGTTATGCCGGCGTTGATGAACTAAAACAAAAGTTGGCCAAAGAAGTCAGGGAATTTGAGAATCGTGGCTTGAATGCGGGGTTTCAGCAAGAAACCATACGCATGGCGAGCTACGGTTTATGTACTTTTCTGGATGAAATTATCCAAAACACGCCCTGGGGCTCGCAGAGTAATTGGGGCCATCAAAGTCTACTTATCCTTTTTCATAAAGAAGCCTGGGGCGGCGAACGCTTTTTCCAAATACTCGAACATCTGGTGAAACAGCCTGCGCAAAACTTACCGCTCATCGAGCTTTGCTATGTGCTGTTAAGTTTTGGATTCGAGGGCAAATATCGGGTCATGACCAACGGCTCCAACGAACTGGAAAAACAACGTCTGGAACTGTATCAGTTGACTCAGCGGGTGAGAGGGGATTTTCCAGCGGAACTGTCGCCGCGCTGGCATGGGCAAAAGAGCGGCAATAGCTCGTTGATTACGCAAGTACCCTTATGGGTGTTCGCCAGCGTAGCCGGCGGCTTATTACTGCTTTGTTATCTGGGTTTTGCGTTTTTTATTAATTCGGCATCCGATCCGACGTATCGTGAGTTACTAAAATTGGCCAAGGAGCCTGTACAAGTTGCGGCGGCAGCAACTATAACCCCACCACCTGCGCCCGCTATTGCAAACAGATTGGAACGCTTTAAGCCATTATTGCGCGACGAAATTGCCCAGAATATGGTTGAAGTGGTCGACGATAGCATCATCCGCGTCCGTAACTCCTTTCCCTCGGGTAGTGACCAAGTCAAGCCGGAGTTTCTGCCCATGTTGAAAAAAATCGCTAAGGAGCTTGAGAATGAACAAGACTCGATTTTGGTAACCGGGCATACCGACGACAAACCCATCGTGTCGGCGCGTTTTCCGTCCAATTGGCACCTGTCCGCGGCACGCGCTAAAAACGTATTGGCGATTTTGACCGCATCCGCCCAGCTAAAAGGTTCGGCCAGAGCAGAAGGCCGGGCTGACGGCGAACCTTTGGCACCCAATGATACTCCTGAACATCGAGCCTTAAATCGGCGCGTCGACATCTTGATAAAGTGAGAATACCGCGTGGAACGGATAATCAGTTTTTTTAAAACAAAGTGGGTGCTTGAGCTGATCGGTATCGTGGTTTTGTCGGTACTAATTTGGTTTATCGGGCCTTTAATTGCGATCGCCGGCAGTGTGCCGTTGGAGTCCGATTTAAGCCGGATCATAACTATTGGCGTAATAGTCGGATGTTGGTTGCTTTACCGGCTGGTCGCTTGGCTGTTGTCGCGTAAGCGTGAGCAGCGCCTTATGGCCGATTTGGCTCGCGATGCCGATGCAAACGATGCGCAATCGGCCTCGGCGGCGGAGCTGGATGTATTGAATCGTGGTTTCGATGAGGCCTTGGCTTTGCTGAAAACCACCAGCTCCAAGCAACGCGGACGGAAGCAATATCTTTACGAATTGCCTTGGTATGCGATTATCGGTGCGCCGGGGTCCGGCAAAACCACAGCCTTAATCAATTCCGGATTGCAATTTCCGTTGGCGGAACGCTTGGGCAAGCACGCGGTAAAAGGCGTCAGCGGCACGCGAGATTGCGATTGGTGGTTTGCTGACGAAGCGGTGTTGTTGGATACCGCTGGCCGCTACACCACGCAAGATAGTCATCAAGAAGTGGACGCTACAGCCTGGCATGGATTCCTGCAATTGTTAAAAAAATACCGACCACGCCGACCGCTGAATGGTGTGTTTGTGGCGGTGAGCGTTAGCGATTTGATACAGCAGACCGAGGAAGAGTTGCGCCAGCATGCGGCGGCGATTCGGCGGCGGGTTACGGAACTCAATGCGCAATTGGGTGTGCAATTGCCGGTGTATGTGTTGTTCACCAAAGCCGACCTCGTGGCAGGTTTTAGTGATTTCTTCGCCAATTTAACCGAAGACGAGCGCAGCCAGGTGTGGGGTGAGACGTTTATTCGTGCCGACAACGATAAAGAAGATCTGGCAGCCCATTTACTGCAATTCGAAAAGGCCTACGACGAATTGACCGAAAGGCTGGTGCAGCGCCGTTTGAAGCGTATCCAGGAAGAGCGCGATGTGCAGCGCCGTAACGCTATTTTCGATTTTCCGCAGCAAATGATGCTGTTCAAATCGGTGGCAATCGGGTTTTTGGACGCCGCGTTTTCCACCAATCGCTACGAAGAGCCTTTCCTGTTGCGCGGCGTGTATTTCAGCAGCGGCACCCAGGAAGGCACACCGATAGACCGAGTGATGGCGGCGTTGGCCTCAAGCTTTAGATTGGAAAGACAAGTGACGCCATTAATGAGCGGACGCGGAAAAAGTTATTTTCTGACCAAACTCTTGAAGCAAGTAGTGTTTCCAGAAGCCGATTTGGTTGGTGTGGATCCAAAGGTCGAACGGCGTTTTCGTTTGATGAACCTCGCAGGCTTTGCCGCCACCTTTGCGATTGTAGCGATAGCCGTGGTGGTGTGGATGGTCAGTTTTGCCACCAATAAGTCGGCGATTGCCGATGTCGAAAAACAGATAGAAATTTACCGAGCCAGTAATCTTGCTCCAACAGATTCACGTTCCGGTTTTTTGGCGTTGCTGCCTAAGCTAAATGCCCTGCAAGCCGCCAAGGATGTGTATGGACAAACCGGCTGGAGCAGCGGCTTTGGATTATATCAAGGCGATAAAATCGATTCCGCTGTCGATATTTCCTATCAACGCTTGCTTCGCGAAAATTTTCAGGCTTTGGTCGCGCTGCGCTTGAAAGAGCGTATGCAAAGCGATGAAGGCAAAAATCTGGATGTGCTCTATCAACTGCTGCGTGTCTATCTGATGTTCGGCGAGCCGCAACGGATGGACGCCAAGGTTGCGCAACCCTGGGTGAAATTGGATTGGGAGCAAATGTTTGCCACCGACCCGGAAACCCAAGCCAAATTGCAGTTACATCTGGATAACTTGTTGGCTTTGAATTTGGATCCGGCAGCACTTGATAACGGGTTTGTCGACGCAGTGCGCAATAAACTGACGCAAATTCCCATGGTCAATCAACTTTATAGCCGCTTTAAAAGCGAGGCGCTGTTTGATCGCAGTCACGACATTTCCGTCGCCGGACAACTGGCGCCGAACGGTGGCCGAGTGTTTACAGCAAACGGCAAGGAATTGGATACGCTGGTTGTGCCCGGTCTGTTTAGCAGTTACGGCTATACGGAGCTGTTTCTGAAGAAAGGCATGGTTTACGTCAATGAAGCCAGTGAGCAGAACTGGGTGCTCGGCGTAAACGGTGCCAGTACGCCTGTCGAAATTGATCGTTTATATAGCGATTTCAAACGTCTGTATTTGGGGGATTATCAAAAGACCTGGGATGGCGTGCTGACAGCGGTTAAATTCCGCCCGCAGCCCAGCAATAATCAGCTGGTAGATACCTTGGATCTGCTGTCGCGTCCTGATTCGCCGCTGAAGCTGTTGTTGGAACTGGTCGAAAAAAATACCGCGCTGAGCAAGCTCTCTTCCGAATTGGCCGATGCGTTGGCAAAATCCACTGGCGGTGCGTTGGCCGTGCCGGAGGCTGCCACCCAAAAACTGCTGGCGATGGCTAAGCAAAGCGACGGTGGCGTCGATCCGGTTAAGGCCTTGGAGACTTATTTCGAGCCTTACAATATGCAAGTGCGGGGTGCCGCCGATAGGCCGGCTCCCATCGCCGCAACCTTGGCGAGTATTAAAAACCTGCACGATTATCTGATGCAGATTGGTTCGGCGCCGAATAGCGGCGGCCAAGCCTTGTCTACCGAGGCGGCGCGGTTCGCCGGCGGCGGTGTAGATCCTCTCCAAGCCGCCAAAATGGAGTTTGCCCGTTTGCCCGGCCCGGTTGCGGCCTCCTTGAATGCCCTGACCAGCACGGGCGGACAGCAAATCAAAACCGGTGCGAAAGTCCAGTTAAACGAAATGCTGAAAACCGCGGTGACCATGCCCTGCAAAAGCGCTTTGGCCGGACGTTATCCGTTTGCAAAAAATACCCAGCAGGATGTGTTGATGGCTGATTTCGGTAAAGTCTTTGCCGCTAACGGCATTGTCGATCAGTTTTTTAACACTAACCTCAAGGCGTTTGTCGATACTGCGGCGGTACAGTGGCAGGAGCTCAGTTCCGATAAGGCTTTGGGCTTATCAGCGGCCAGTATTCGCCAATTCCAGATCGCCTCGAAAATCCGTGACGCATTTTTTCCCGGCGGCGGCGCGGTGCCGCAAGTGCAGTTCGAGTTAAAGCCCTTGACGTTGGACGACAAAGTCGGCACCTTCAGATTAAACGTCGAAGGCCAGGAATTGGTGTACCGCCATGGTCCGGAACAACTCACCAAGTTTCAGTGGCCCGGCACCAACAATAGTGCCGGCGTTAGAGTGGTGTTTGAAGCGTTGGACGGCAAACAAGTCAGTAAATCCAAGGAAGGTGCCTGGGCATTATTCAGAATGTTCGACGAGTTCAATATCCAGCCCACTGGTTTGCCGGGTCGCTTTAATTTGACCGTGCAACTGGAAGGCTATACCGCTAAGTTCGAATTGCGCGCGGCCAGCGTTAATAATCCATTTGGTATCAGCGAATATCAAAGCTTCCGTTGTCCGGAGTCCTTATGAGTTCTCTGGACGGGCTGAGCGTTGGTTTTTTTGGAAAAGTGCCGGGCTTGGGCGATTTTGTCAGTCGGCGCTTGCCCAGGCATTTTATCGAGCCATGGGATCAGTGGTTACAAGCTGCAATGCGCGCTAGCCAGGAAACTCTGGGCGACAACTGGCTATCGTTGTTTTTGGTTAGCCCGATTTGGCGATTCGCGCTTAGCCCCGGTGTATGCGGCCCAACTGCCTGGGCCGGTGTCATGATGCCTAGCGTCGATAGAGTCGGTCGCTATTATCCGTTGACCTTGGCGCAAGCAGTCTCCGCAGACGCATTGCTACAGTTGTTTTTGCCGGAGTCCGATTGGTTTGCGCAACTGGAAGACGCCGCGCTGTCGGTGTTGAACGAGGCCGGTGACCTGGATAAATTCGATAAAAGGCTGATTGAAATCGGCTCAGCTGACTCTACCATACAGTGTTTTCAAGCCGACTCTAGCAGTGGGACGGCTAACGGTAAGCTAGCGTTTCGTTTCGATCTAGAGGGCTTGGATCAGGCCGCAGTACTGTTTCCGCGCTTGAGCCAGTGTCTGATAGAACGGTTTTTGCCGGGACACAGTATTTGGGCGAGCGAGGGTGGCCAGTCGAATCGACCTAGCTTGCTATTTTGCGAAGGATTGCCGCCGATCGATGCTTACGCGAGTTTTTTGCAAGGTATGCCGCAGGCTGGCAGATCTTGGCATATGCAGAGTTATCAACAAAGTCAAAGTGTTAAAAAATCAGAGCGGATGCCAAGCCTAGCCAGGGCGGACGCATTAGCGGGTGATTCTTTAGGGCTTCCTAACTCGCCCGCGTGGACTTCATACGGGGTCACGGTGGTCGGCAATAAGCGTAAACACAATGAAGATGCTTTGCTCGATTGCCCGTCCCTTGGTTTATGGGTGGTTGCTGACGGTATGGGCGGGCATCAGTCCGGCGACGTTGCCAGTCGCTTGGTGGTGGATTCCTTATCGACCTTGGAATTTAACCAAAACCTGGATAGTCAGGTTGAAGCAGTTTGCAATAGATTGCATAAGATCAACGAAGATTTATGCCTTTTTGCTTCGGGCATTCAACAGGGTAGTATTGTCGGTACCACGGTGGTAGCTTTGCTTGCAAAAGAAGCAGAATGTGCGGCGGTTTGGGCTGGGGACAGTCGCTTATATCAACTGCGTAACGGCGCGTTTACGCAGATTACGCGCGACCATACCTTGATCGACGAATTGATGGATTCCGGCGTAATGAGCCGGGAAGTGGCGGCAAAGCAAGTCGGGGCGAATGTAATCACGCGCGCGGTTGGTGGACAATTGACCTTGGCCTTGGATGTGGTTCGCTTTCAGGCGGCCAGCGGTGATCGTTATCTGTTATGTAGTGACGGTTTGGATAAAGAGTTGTCGGAAAGCGAAATTGCGGAGTTGATGGCCGCAGGTAATTGCCAATCGGCCGCAGAAGCCCTGATAAATCAGGCGTTGAGCAGAAGCGGTCGAGATAACATTACCGTATTGGTTGCAGAGTTTATTGGTTAAGACAGAATTCACAATGCTGTTTTAGACGCGGAACATCTGAGTTTATGCAGGGTTCCGGCGGACTTAATATAAATATACGATCAGGCTGACGATTAACCGCCATTACTCATAGGCCGGTATTACTCCATCGGCGTTGCTTTGGGCGCAGTCTATCTTCCGTTGCTCATTAGTATGGACCAGGCGACGCAAAGTTAAACGCAAGCTGATCAACGCCGCAGTGTAACGATGTGCGAGTTTTAGCGCCAGTTGGGAGTTTCTGAATTTAAATCGTTATCCAGCATCTCGTTAACGAATCTCCGCAAGTACCAAATATCGTATCCGATACGAAATATCGTGCTGATTTGTCTCTGCAATAGGGCTTCAAATTCGCGATATGGTGGCCTATTTAACTTATAAATTGTTTTATATCATAGTCTTATAAGCGCGTGATTAATGTGTTCGTGGGTTGGCATGCTAAATGGTATAGCTAGGTTATCTATTAATCGGCAAATGCAAATTGATAGATATAAGAAACTGTGACAGGCACTGTTCTTTAGTTTAAAGCGGGACATAAAAAAGCGACTAGACTAATGCGGATTGGTTTTGGACTAAATACTGGTGTAACAAGTCCGGAGCAGAATAGAATCGTGTCGATTGTAAGAAACGGAACGCAGGGCACAAAGTTTCGTTATCGCGGTTCAATCGGTTGACGTTAACAATTGCATGACGAGAGAGGCGTGAAAATGGCAGATTTGTCCGGATTACTAGAACCCGTTTCGGCCGAGCACCCTTGTGGAGATAACCTTGAATATGACAGCGCCAGAGTGGCGTTGGACAGCAATATTTTAGGAACCCCGGAGAATCAGTTTTCCGGAGAGAAAGCGCTACCACCCAACTGGCGCGAAGTCTACAAGGAGGCGTTCGCATTGTTACAACGCTCAAAGGATCTACAGGTCATCTTGTACTTGATCCGGACGCTGATCAATGTGGAAGGTTGGAGAGGTTTTCGCGATGGACTGGCGTTTCTGGAGGAATCTATATCCCGTTATTGGGACTCTATCTATCCGCAGCTCGATCCCGACGATGGTATGGATCCGACGTCGCGAGTCAATATTTTGGAAGAGCTGGCCAGCTTCGACCTGATACTCAGGCCCCTAAGTTTGGCGGTACTGGTTGAGTCAAAAGCCGTTGGCCGCTTTTGTTTGCGCGATATCCAATACGCCACTGATCGTCTGGAAGTGCCCAAGGATCTGACAAAGCCGGACAATGCAGCTATCAAAGCGGCTTTTCTGGATGTAGATGATACCGCTTTGACCGATACTTATCAGGCATTACTCGAGAGTATCAAGATAATTGAGCAGATCGATACTTTCGTTAACGAAAAAGTCGGTGCCAGCCAAGGCGCAGTGTTGACGCCCTTGAAAGCGTTACTCAAGGAAGTTCGGGATGATTTTGATCATTACGCGGGATCGCGGTTGGCTGGCGGTAACGAGAGCGAGGCAATCGAAAATGAAACCGGTACCGAGGTAGATAGTAATGATGTAAAACCGGTCAAATCGAGATCGGCGGTTAGTGGAGCTATCGAGTCGCGTCAAGATGTGGTGAGAACCTTGGACGCGCTTTGTAAATATTATGCTGACTACGAACCGTCTAGCCCTGTACCCATTCTATTGCGCAGGGCCAAGCATCTCGCAACTGCGGATTTTATGGAAATCGTTCAGAACTTAATGCCGGATGCGCTTTCCCAAATAAGTACCATAAAGGGGCCGGACCCGAGTTAAAAAACGATTTTTTGGTAGTCCTTCTTAATGTCAAGCGGAGAATACAATGGCTGAAAGTAGTCAGAAGTTTATACAACGGAACCGGGCACCCCGGGTACAGATTGAATACGATGTCGAACTCTACGGTTCCGAAAAAAAGGTGCAGTTGCCGTTCGTGATGGGCGTGATGTCGGACTTGTCGGGCAAGCCTTCCGAGCCATTGGCGCCGGTAGCTGATCGTAAATTGTTGGAAATCGATGTCGATAATTTCAACGAGCGGTTGAAATCGATGAAACCTCGGGTTGCATTTCAAGTTGCCAACACGTTGACCGGTGAAGGCAATTTGAATGTCGATATCACCTTCGAAAGTATGGATGACTTTTCCCCCGCAGCGGTTGCCAAAAAAGTGGCAGGCTTGGATAAAGTCTTGGAAGCTAGAACCCAATTGTCCAACTTGATCACTTACATGGACGGTAAAACCGGTGCCGAGGAATTAATCGCGAAGTTAGTTAACGACCCAGCATTGTTGCAAACCTTGGCTGCTTCGGCGAAACCGACGGAAGCCGGCGGTGATGCTGCCGAAGGAAAAGGGGAGTAAGCCATGGCCGAATTAGAAACTCAAGGCGGACAGGGCGCAACTCAAACTCTGGAATTGGACGATTTTTCCGCATTATTGTCCAAGGAGTTCAAGCCAGGAACAGAAGCTGCCAATCAGGTCAATACTGCGGTAACTACCTTGGCGCAATACGCATTACAGGATGTTTCAAAAGTATCCGACGACGCAATTAAAACTATCCAGTCGATTATTGCCAGCCTTGACCAGAAGATCACCGAGCAATTGAATTTAGTCATACATCATCCTGATTTTCAAAAACTGGAAGGTGCTTGGCGCGGCTTACATTACCTGGTTAACAACACCGAAACCGACGAAATGTTGAAAATTCGCGTGTTAAATATCACCAAAAATGAGTTGGGTAAAACCCTGAAAAAATTCAAGGGTACGGCTTGGGACCAAAGTCCGCTATTCAAAAAACTTTACGAAGAAGAATATGGCACGTTTGGTGGCGAACCGTTCGGTTGCTTGGTGGGCGACTACCATTTCGACCACAGTCCGCAAGATGTGGAATTGTTGGGCGAGATGGCGAAAATCAGCGCCTCTGCGCACACTCCGTTCATTTCCGGTGTGGCGCCATCCGTGCTGCAAATGGAGAGTTGGTCTGAATTGGCGAATCCACGCGATCTGACCAAAATTTTTCAAACGCCCGAATATGCGGCCTGGCGTTCATTGCGGGAATCCGAAGATTCGCGTTACCTCGGTTTGGCTATGCCGCGCTTCCTCAGCCGGTTACCGTACGGTTCGAAAACCGATCCTGTCGAGGAGTTTGATTTCGAGGAAGATACCTCGGGCGCCGACAGCAGCAAATATACATGGTCCAACGCGGCTTATGCCATGGCGGTCAATATTAATCGTTCTTTTAAGTTATACGGCTGGTGTTCGCAGATTCGCGGTATCGAGTCCGGTGGCGCGGTGGAAGGCTTGCCGGTGCATTCCTTCCCGACCGACGACGGCGGCGTCGACATGAAGTGTCCGACCGAAATCGCTATTACCGACCGGCGCGAAGCAGAGTTGGCGAAAAGTGGCTTCATGCCCTTGCTGCATAAGAAAAACACCGATTTTGCCGCGTTTATTGGTGCGCAGTCTTTACAAAAACCGTTCGAGTACCAAGACCCGGATGCCAGTGCCAACGCTAATCTGGCCGCGCGTTTGCCTTACTTATTTGCGACTTGCCGTTTTGCGCATTACCTCAAATGTATCGTGCGCGACAAGATCGGTTCGTTTAAGGAGCGGCAGGATATGGAAGCTTGGCTGAATACTTGGATTAGCCAGTATGTACTAAGCAACCCGGCGGTGGCGACTGAAAAAGATAAAGCCCGGCGGCCGTTGGCTGGGGCAGAGGTGGTGGTAGAAGAGGTGGAAGGCAATCCTGGATATTATCAATCCAAGTTTTTCCTGAGACCGCACTATCAGTTGGAAGGGTTGACGGTTTCCTTGCGGCTGACGTCTAAATTACCGTCGCAAAAAGGTTAAGCCCTGTTCGCTGAATAAGGCTAGGAAGTATGCTAATTGTCGGGTCGGTAATGCGAATTTCCCGGGACTGGCGATGGTTGTTTTATATGCCGGCTTGCCGGCGCTGTAAATCTTTGGGTGAGTACCCGTTTATGTTTTTTATCAGTAACTTAGAAAGGAGAGTATTATGATTTTATTAAATTTCGCAACAGCAATTAAAGGCGATAGCACAGTCGAAGGGCACAAAGATTGGATTACCCTCGACTCTTTGCAAATGGGCGTCGGCCGCGCCATCTCAACCAGCGGTACCGGCAAAGACCGTGACACCAGCAATCCTTCGTTTTCCGAAGTGACTATTACCAAAAGCATGGACATTGCCTCCACAGAGCTTTGGAGACAAGCCATCTGCGGTAAAAGTTTGGGCACCGCCACAATACATTTCATCCAAACTGCGGGCTCAGATTCCAAGGTTCAAGTCTATTACGAAATCGAATTGGGTGAAGCCATTATTAGCGGTTACAGCGCCTCTAGTGGCGGTGATCGTCCCAGCGAGAGCATTTCCATCAACTTCAACAAGATCACTACCAAGTACAGCACTTTTGGCGAAGGCACGGCGCCGGTGGCTGGAGAACTAAAAGCTTGGGACTTGAAGCTAAACGCAGCTCCTTAAAGCGTGACCCCGGCTATTTCCTGATAGCCGGGGGTTTTTTATTTATCGGAGATTCCCATGCAGGACGTTTCACGGTTGATTGCCGACGGCGAATTGGACGCGGCATTGCAGCAGACCCAGCAACATATCAGGCAAAACCCGGCCGATCCTAAATCCCGTATCCTGCTGTTTCAGTTGTATTGCGTGCAGGGCCTATGGGACAAGGCGCTAAATCAACTCAATGTGCTGCGTGATTTGGATGCCTCCACCTTGCTGATGGTTAGTACTTACGAACAAGTTTTACTCTGCGAAGCGCTACGTAAGGATGTTTTCGCTGCGCGCAAAACGCCGCTGATCTTTGGAGAACCACCTGCGTGGTTGGCCTTGCTTCTCGAAGCGCTTATGCGGGAAAGCAGCGGTGATTTTCAGCAAGCCGTGCAGTTACGAACTCAGGCCTTGCAACAGGCGCCGGCTACTGCTGGAACGCTCGACGGCACGCCGTTTGAATGGATGGCGGATGCTGATAGCCGTTTGGGACCCGTCTTGGAGGCCATTGTCAACGGTCGATACTATTGGGTGCCGTTTATGCAGATCAGCAAGATTCAGTTGGAAAAACCCACCGATTTACGCGATTTGGTATGGATACCGGCGCAATTTACCTGGATCAATGGCGGTGAAGCAAGCGGCTTGATACCTTGCCGTTATCCGGGCTCTGAAACGGCTTCGGACGCCCGCATCCGCCTGTCCCGTTTAACCGAATGGAACGAAGTCGCCGATGGCGTAATGCATGGCACCGGACAGCGCTTACTGGCCACCGACGTCGACGATTACGCCCTGCTGGATGTCCGCACTATCGAATTTAACCCGGCGGCAGGGCTTGAATAATGGCCGATTTACTGCACGCGGAACGTCTCCAACCATCCTTGTTGGATCGGTTGACTGATGAAGCGCCGGAAAAACGCGCGGAAACCCGCGAACAACGCGTTATGTCCTTACGCCAATTACGGCAGAGCGTCTTGCGCGACTTAAGCTGGCTACTTAACACCGCAGCGTTTGAGAGCATGGTTAATTTGGCCGACTATCCGTTTGTAGCTCGGTCGGTACTGAATTACGGGACGCCGGTCTTGTCCGGCGTATCGCTGACCGGGATTGACGTTAAAAAGATTGAACGCAAAGTCAGGCAAGCGATTAACGATTTCGAGCCGAGAATCTTGGCGGATTCGCTGTCGGTGGAATTGGCGAAAGCCGATGATCAAATGAATCACAAGGCGCTGTCCTTTCGAATCGAGGGGGATTTGTGGGCACAGCCGTTGCCCATACATTTATACATTCGCAGCGACCTCGATCTGGAAACTGGCGAAATCAGCGTGAAGGAATTGGACGGTTAACGATGGATCCCCGGCTGCTTAAATACTATAACCGCGAATTGCAATACGTCCGTGAGGTGGGCGCGGAGTTTGCCGCCGAATTTCCGAAAATAGCCAATCGCTTAGGATTGGATACGTTCGAATGTTCCGACCCCTATGTAGAGCGCCTATTCGAAGGCTTTGCCTTTATGGCTGCTCGGGTTCAATTGAAAGTCGATTCCGAATTTCCCAACTTTACCCAGCAATTATTGCAGATTATCTATCCGCACTATCTGTCTGCGACACCATCAATGACCGTGGTGGAGTTAAAACCGGATTTTGCCGAAGCGGCTCTCGCTGACGGGGTAACGATAGCCAAAGATACGGTGCTGCGTAGCCAGATTGCCAGAGGCGAACAAACCGCCTGCGAGTACCGTACTGCGCAAGCCTTGCAACTGTTGCCGTTGCAGATTGGTCAGATTGAATATCTACCGAGTCTGGCTGCCGTTTCCAGTCGTGGCCTGACGGCTAAGCATTTTCGCGGACCAGTCAAGGCGGCGTTACGTATCGTCCTGAACAGTGTCGGTGGTTTAAAGTTCAACGAAATTGCCCTGGACCGGCTGCCGCTATTCCTGCGTGGAGTCGGTAATATCCCGTATCGCCTTTACGAGCAATTGCTGGCGAATACAACCGGCATCGTCGGCAGCTTCAATAATGGTGTCTCGACCGAAATTCGTGCGCTGCCCGGTGGTGCAATCCGCGGTTTGGGATTCGAGCCGGATGAGGCATTACTGAGACAGACACCGCGCTCGTTCGACGGTTATCGAATATTGCAGGAATATTTCGCTTTCCCGGATCGCTACCTGTTTGTCGAGCTCGGCGGACTGGAAGAGCTAGCGTCCACCTGCGACAGCGAACAGATTGAATTGTTCGTGCTGTTTGATCGCAGCGAACCGCAATTGATCAATGTACTGGATCAGAATAATTTGGCTTTGTTCTGTGTGCCGGCCATCAACTTGTTTCCCAAGCGCGCTGATCGGATCCATATCGACCAGCGCCAATCGGAATATCACATCGTGGTGGATCGTAGCCGGCCAATGGATTATGAAATCCATAGCGTCAATGAAGCCGTCGGATTCGGGGCCGACCAAGGCAACGAGCAAACCTTTCTACCCTTTTACGGTTCCAAGGCGTCCTATCAGCATGCCGGTGAGACCGCGTTTTTCAGCCTACGGCGCGTGAATCGTGTGTTGTCGTCGAATCAGCGTCGTAAAGGGGTGCGTTCCAGTTATATCGGTAGCGAGGTTTTCATTTCATTGGTCGATGCGGCGCAGGCGCCGTATTCCAGCAAATTGGCGCAATTGGGCTTGGATACCCTATGTACCAACCGCGATTTACCGCTGGTGATGCCGGTAGGCCAGGGCGAAACCGATTTTACCTTGCAGGTGAGTGCGCCGGTAAAATCCGTACGCTGCATCGCTGGCCCAACTCGGCCGCTGCCTGCAGCTTATGAGGCGGATACCGTCTGGCGCTTAATCAATCATTTGTCATTGAACTATCTGTCGTTGCTGGATACCGATGTCAAGACCGGTGCGGCGGCATTGCGGGAGTTGTTGGGGCTGTATGCCGATCAACGCGAACCGGCCATCAAGAAACAGATCGAGGGCGTCATTTCCGTGGCTTCGAAAAATGTGGTCAGACGCATTGATGCCAAGGGACCGATGGTGTTCGGGCGCGGTTTGGAAATTACCGTCACGTTGGACGAGTCGGCGTTTGAAGGCGGCGGTTATTTTCTGCTGGCGACGGTATTGGAGCGCTTTTTCGCGCGCTACGTATCAATCAATTCTTTCGTAGAAACCGTCATACGTACTACTGATCGCGGCGAAGTGGCGCGCTGGCCTGTGAGGATGGGATGTCGGCACACGATCTGATCAGCGACTTGACGAAAGATGCCTCGCGCTTCGATTTTTTCGAGGCGGTGCGCTTAATCGAATGCATGAACAGCGACAAGCCGCGCTTCGGCACCAGTGTAAAAGCTGCTGATGACGCAGTGCGTTTTTCTCAGGAACCTGAGCTGGAATTTCCTGCTACCGCAGTCGATCACTATTCTCCTGGCGACGCTGGCACGGGCAAACCGAGACTGGCAGTAAATTTTATGGGCTTGTTCGGTCCCAACGGTCCGCTGCCGCTGCATTTGACCGAATATGCCCGGGAACGGCAGCGTCACCACCACGATCCGACTTTCGCTCGTTTCGCCGATGTATTTCATCATCGGATGATCAGTTTGTTTTACCGGGCCTGGGCCAACGCCCGTCCGGAAGTGCACTACGACCGGCCGGAGACCGACCGCTTCGGTTTTTACGTTGGCGCCATGCTCGGTATTTCCGGTAAGCCGTTTCAGCATCGGGACGCATTGACCGACCGGGGTAAATTGTTCTATGCCGGGCATTTTGCCGCGCAGACCAAACATCCCGAAGGCTTACAAGCCATTGTGTCGGATATTTTCAAAGTGCCAGTCCGCGTTGCTGAATTTGTTGGCGAGTGGATGGACATTCAGCCCCGCGAGCAAACTCGTTTGGGCTGGAGCCCCGACACCTGTTCTCTGGGAAGCTCGGTGGTAATCGGTGCCAGTGTATGGGGTTGCCAACATAAATTTCGCGTCGTTCTCGGGCCATTACGTCTCGGCATCTATCTGGCATTGCTGCCGGGCGGAGCGTTGTTGCCTAAACTGGTGGCTATCGTCCGCAATTATGTCGGTGATGAACTGGTCTGGGATGCGCAATTAATCCTGGAAAAAGCCGAAGTACCGGAAGAGCTGAGCTTAGGTATACCTGAAACGACCGGCGCAAGTAGCATGAATGGCGACGCCCAATTGGGTTGGAGTACTTGGCTGGGGCCGCGCCGAGACAAAGGCGATGCCGATGATTTAACGCTTAATCCGTTCATACAGGCTGCTGGCGCCTGCTGAACCACACTTAAACTTTAGCGAGGAATAAACACCATGGCGGAAATTAGCCGAGTCAAGTTGTTTGGGAAGTTGAACAGGGTTTGTTACAAAGCTGTCGAGGGAGCGACGGTGTTTTGCAAACTTCGAGGCAATCCCTATGTCGAGCTGGTGCATTGGTTGAGTCAACTGCTGCAACTGCAAGACTCCGACTTGCACCGCTTGGTCAAGCATTACGGTTTGGACGCTTCGGTGATTGCCAAGGACGTGACTACAGCCCTGGACCGCTTGCCGCGCGGTTCCACCGCTATTTCCGATTTCTCGCCGCATATAGAGGATAGCGTAGAACGCGGTTGGGTATTCGGTACGCTGATGTTCGGGGAGGCCCAAGTACGCAGCGGCCATTTACTGGTCGGCATGTTAAAAACCAAATCCTTGCGCAACGAGTTGCTGGGCATCTCCAAAGAGTTCGATAAACTCAAACCGGATACCGTTTCCGACGAGTTACCCAAGATCGTCGCCGGTTCGCCGGAAGATGGTTTGGTCGCCAATGATGGCTCGTTAGTCGGCGCCACGCCGGGCGAAGCCAGCGGCGCGATTGCGCCGGCGGCGATGGGCAAGCAGGAGGCGCTGAAACAATTTACCGTTGACCTGACCGAACAGGCGCGTAACGGCAAAATCGATCCTATTGTTGGCCGCGAGGAGGAAATTCGGCAAGTCATCGATATTCTGATGCGCCGCCGCCAGAACAATCCGATTCTGACCGGCGAGGCCGGCGTCGGCAAGACTGCGGTAGTCGAGGGCTTTGCATTGAAAATCGTCGCCGGCGATGTGCCGCCGTCATTGCGCGACGTCACCTTGCGAACCTTGGATGTTGGTTTGTTGCAGGCCGGCGCCAGTATGAAGGGCGAATTCGAAAACCGCTTGCGGCAAGTCATTGAAGAAGTGCAAGCCTCGCCCAAACCCATCATTTTGTTTATCGATGAGGCCCATACCTTGGTGGGTGCGGGCGGAGCAGCCGGTACCGGCGATGCTGCCAATCTATTAAAACCGGCGCTGGCGCGCGGTCAATTGCGTACCGTGGCAGCCACCACCTGGGCGGAATATAAAAAACATATCGAAAAAGACCCGGCGTTGACTCGGCGTTTTCAAGTCGTGCAAGTGCTGGAGCCTAGCGAAGCCAAAGCAATTGGCATGATGCGCGGCGTGGTTTCGGTGCAGGAGAAACATCATCAGGTGTTGATTCTGGATGAAGCGTTGGAAGCAGCCGTCAAACTATCTCACCGCTATATCCCGGCCCGGCAATTACCGGATAAGGCGGTCAGTTTACTGGACACAGCCTGTGCCCGGGTCGGTATCAGTCAGCATGCGGTGCCTGCCGAAGTGGATGACTGTCGCAAGCGTATCGAAGCCTTGGAAACCGAGTTGGCGATCATCGGTCGGGAAAAAGCAGTGGGCGTTGAAGTAACTGCGCGGGAGCAATTGGCGAACGAAAAATTGGCAGCCGAACAGGAACGTCTAGCCGGTTTGGAAGAACGTTGGAATGCCGAGAAAGAATTGGTTGGCAAAATTTTGGAATTGCGCGGCAAGCTCAGATCGGCAGGACATGCAGTTGATGCAGCAGAGCCGGTGGAAGGCGATGCTGGTAGCGAGGCCAATGATCGCGACGCCTGGTTAACCGAATTGAAAGCCTTGCAGGCCCAATTACATGAGCAACAAGGCGAGTCGCCGTTAATCCTGCCTACCGTCGATCAACAGGCCGTGGGAGCCGTTGTTCAAGACTGGACCGGTATCCCGGTTGGCCGGATGGTCAAAAACGAAATTGAGACTGTGTTGAAACTGCCGGACCTTTTGGAACAGCGCATCATCGGCCAACGCCACGCGTTGGAGATGATTGCCAAGCGCATCCAGACCTCGCGCGCCGGGTTGGACAACCCGAACAAACCTATCGGCGTATTCATGCTGGCCGGTACTTCCGGTGTGGGTAAGACCGAAACTGCGCTGGCGCTGGCCGAAACCTTATACGGCGGCGAACAAAACGTCATCACCATCAACATGAGCGAATACCAGGAAGCGCATACCGTTTCCACCTTGAAAGGTGCGCCTCCGGGCTACGTTGGTTATGGCGAGGGCGGTGTGTTGACCGAAGCGGTAAGACGCCGGCCCTACAGCGTGGTGTTGCTGGACGAAGTGGAAAAAGCCCATCCCGACGTCCATGAAATTTTCTTCCAGGTGTTCGACAAAGGCTGGATGGAAGACGGCGAAGGCCGAGTGATCGATTTCAAAAATACTTTGATTTTGCTGACCACCAACGCCGGTACCGACCTGATCGCCAGCTTGTGCAAAGACCCGGATTTAATGCCGGAGCCCGAAGGCATTGCCAAGGCTCTTCGGGAGCCCTTGTTAAAAGTGTTCCCGCCTGCGTTGCTGGGCCGCTTGGTGGTGATTCCGTACTACCCGCTCAACGACGAAATGATAGGGGCGATTGCCCGTCTGCAATTGGGCCGGATCAAAAGACGCGTCGAAGAATCGCACAAAGTGCCATTCAGTTACGACGACGAAGTCATCAAACTGATTGCCAGCCGTTGTACAGAACTGGAAAGCGGCGGCCGGATGATAGATGCGATCTTGACCAATACGGTTTTGCCGAAGATCAGCGAGGAGTTTTTGACAAGGATGATGGAGGGCTGCGCGATTGAGCGGGTACATGTGCAGGTTGTCGACGGGGAGTTTTTTTATGAGTTTTGATGGCCGATTGGTGGATTAATGTGAGGCGGGTTCGCCGTTAGGCGTCCCAACATAAACTGAGCGGATGGGTACGTTTATTAATATTTCGGATGGCAGTTTGCTGTCGCGAAATCTCTTTACCGGTTCCCTATAAATCTTTTGCATCGAGGTGCGCTATGTATGACCAAGATCTTCCAAAACTTGTCCAATGGAAAAATGACACTCAGATTTTTCGCAAGACGGCTGGGGGCGTGATCGCCAAAATTGACGCGGATATCGATAATTATCAGAAAGCCTTCTCTAACATGGCGAAACGAAATGTACTCAACTCGTTGTCCCAATTGATAGTCAGCTGGGAGAAGATCCAATATTCGACGGTCTCCGGTCACGTCGCGGTAAAAGCACTCAAGGAAATCATCGCCAAGAAGCTTCGCGAGCTTGGTGCTCTGGCGCATAAATACAGCCAAGTAACCTTAATCGGATGGGAAAGGCCTTGTAGCACAATGACTGGGGATTATTTCAGGTTCGTCGATAAGGACTCCGGTGACCAACAAGGGAAATGCCACGAGATGATGCACGCTATCGAAAGCGCCCGCAACAATCTGGTTCTCAACGGCGACAACGATAGTACCCTCAAAATCTTCATGGCTCCGGAGTTCTATTTTCGCGGGGCTAAAGGCGCATATTCCTATGATTTGGTCGCCGACATTATTCCCACGATGAAAAAGCTCGGCACGGAGAACGGCATTTACGAACATTGGTTGTTCGTATTCGGCACTGCGGTCGCGGCAAGCGAAGATACCCAGACATTTTGTACAGTCTGTCTTCCTCCCAATAATCTCAAGATCAAGTTCGTCAAAGACCCGAAAAATCCTGCGAAAACGATTCCCCAATGCATGAACAATCCGGCCCACGCAACGGCCGAGGGCAGCTATGGTAATGAGGTTCAAAATGTTGCCCTGATTCAAAAGGGGCAAGATACCCATATGGTCGTTAAGGAGTACGTATCGGGAATCGACTACAAGGCTGATCAGGTGACGGTCACCGTTGGTCAGGGCAAGAGCAAGACCGATCAGACGAATTGGTATGTGCCTCCCGCCGGGAGTAGCCAGAGCCGTTTTGTCTCGAAGTTTAAGGACGAGCGTATGGGAGGGGGTATCTTTACGATCGATGGGATCACCTTTGGCATGGAAATTTGTCTCGACCACTCGCATACGAGCGCGACGCCGAATTCGGGCGGTCGGCTTGCACCATATGCTGACACAATTCAAATCTTACTCATCCCGTCATTTGGGATGACTATTGGTACGGGGCTGTATTGCGTCAACGGTGGGATCGTCTTCAATGTGGATGGTCAGAACGCTGGCTCGTCTGACCTTAAAGTGAAAGGTCATGTAGGCCCTCCCGTGGTGCGCAGGGATGTTGCTCCCCAAAAAGCCTCTGGCAAACTTGGAGTATGGGGGCCACTTACTATGCCGCATCGAATCTAATCTTTATTGGCCCCGTATGGTGGATTATTTATAGAGTGAATTCGCCATTAGGCATTCCACCATGGGATTTGTGACGTTGTGGCAATTTGTTCTGGATATGCTTGTGAGTGTCGTAGCGTGTAACCTGTCAAAGGTTGGTTAGGTGCTAACAATATAAGCTTAATTCGTTGACGCGGAAAAGTTTAAAGCTATTGGTACTAACGGGTTGCTAAGTAGATGATCATCGAGGTCTATCCAAATACGAAGATGTTCTTGAAATGATTGCTTACAAGTATCCTGAGGAAAAAGAAATACTCATGCACTATGCTCGTAAACTAAAAGCCAATGACATCATCGAGATTATTGACAATGGATACGTCAAAAACGCCAACGAGGCCAAACTGCTAACGGCGTTTTTCTGGCAGATGGTCGACGAGTCGGTTAAAGATGCGGAGCAGGGCTTGGATGCAGCTGGTCACCGCGATCTTCAAGCCTATGATGAGTACATCATGAATACATTAAGATCCTATCTGATTAACGCCGGATATGAAAAGGAATGGAATGACGATGATGAGCCTGGGCAGTGAGAGAATCGGCATAATAGGCGAACGGTTTTTCGATTTATATTTGATAAGGTGAATGGAAAGTGGGGAATACATGGCTGGCGCGGCATCTTTAACAAAAGTATCAGTTCCTAAAGCTTCGGCGATTTGCCGGGATATTCAACTGGATCAGCAGGCAGTTGCAGGTCTGGTTGCCGACCCTGCACCGGTTGATTTTTTGAATAAGCTGATCGAACAGCAACTCTATCCCGATGCGGTCCGCTTTTTGGCCCGAGCTTTACCCAAGCGCGAAGCGACCTGGTGGGCCTGTCTTTCCGCGCGTAGCGTGGTGAGTCCGCAAACCTCCCCCGAAGTCGTTAAAGCCCTTGATGCCGCGGAGTTGTGGGTATTTAAGCCAACCGAGCCGAATCGGCGGGCTGCCAACGCCGCCGCACATAGTGCGTCGTTTGAAAATCCTGCCGCTTGGGCTGCCATGGCCGCCTTTTGGAGCGACGGCAGTATGGCTCCGGAAGATGCGCCATCGGTGCCGCCCGCCGATAACCTCACTGCGAAAGCGGTTGCCGGTGCGGTGATGTTGGCCGCGGTATTGACTCAGCCGGAAAAGGCTTATGAGAAATACCAGTTTTTTATAGAGCAGGCTATTGATATTGCCAATGGCGGTAACGGCCGTATTTGGCAGGCTGCTTAAGGAGATTGCGATGGGACAACCGGCCGCACGTTTAACCGATATGCATGTTTGCCCTATGTTTACAGGGCCTGTGCCGCATGTTGGCGGCCCGATAAGCGGCCCAGGCGCACCGACCGTCATGATCGGCAATATGCCTGCGGCGCGCGCTACGGATATGTTGGTCTGTGTTGGGCCGCCGGATACCATCGCGAAAGGCTCGGCAACGGTTTTGATAGCCAATATGCCGGCTGCCAGAATGGGCGACATGTGCGCCCATGGCGGCACCATTGTTCTCGGTTACCCTACGGTACTGATCGGTGGCTGACGCCGGTTGTATCAAAAAATTATCGTTTTAGCGTTAGGATTTCACCATGCCACTTTCTCAAGATCATCGTGCCGCTTCGGTGGTTACAGCCGCTGGTGCGGATACATTTGTGCTGTATCGGATGACCGGTAGGGAGCAACTGAGCAGTTTGTTCGAGTACGAATTGGAATTGCTAAGCGAGGACGGCGATATTGATCTGCAAACAGTGTTGGGCACCAGTATTACCGTCAAATTGCAACTTGATAACGGCGCGCTACGCCCGTTCAACGGCATTGTCACACAGATTAATCAATTCGGTATGCTCGGCGACCTGTATTTCTATCGGGCTATCGTGCACCCGAAAGTGTGGTTATTGACGCAATCCAGTAACTGCCGGGTGTTATCGCCGGCGCCGGCAACGAAAAATGTTCCGGACATGGTCAAGGCTGTCCTCGCCGAGCATGGTTATACCGACGTGACGACAAAATTTTCCACGACTTATCAGCCCCGCGATTTTTGTGTGCAGTACCGGGAAACCGACTTCAATTTCATTAGCCGGCTGCTCGAAGAAGAAGGTATCTACTATTACTTTACGCATACCGATAGCATTCATTCACTGGTTTTATGCGATGACATCACGCAGTTGACGGCCGCATCACCGGCCACGGTTAAATACTACCCCGGTGCAAATCAGGATAACCGCGATGAAGAACATTTTTACGAATGGCGGCTTGGGCGGCAAATCCGTTCCGGCAGTTACCGCTTAAAGGATTTCGATTTCGAGGCAACGACCGCGCCTTTGGATAAAGTCACCGACATTACCGGTCAACATGCTCAGTCCAGTAAAGCAGTCTACGACTATCCGGGTGAATTCAAAGTAGATAGCGAGGGCGAGCGTTATTCGCGTCTGCGTATGGAAGAGCTGCGCGCCGAGCACGAGCAAACCTTGGCCATCGGCACGGTACGTACGCTGGCAGTGGGGCAAAAATTTACCCTGTCGCAATTCCCGCGCGCCGATCAAAACCGCGAATACCTCACGGTATCGACCCAATTCCAGATTCAAAACAATGATTATGGTATTGCCGAAGCGGGCGGCATGGACGAGTTTCAATGTACCTATTCCGTTATCAGTACCGAATACGCCTATCGCCCGCCTCGCCGCACCCGCGTGCCGATAGTGCAGGGGGTACAAACCGCCATAGTCGTGGGGGCGAGTGGCGACGAAATTCTTACCGATCAATATGGGCGGGTTAAAGTCCAGTTTCACTGGGATCGGCTAGGCACAAAAAATGAAAACAGCTCGTTTTGGGTGCGGGTTGCGCAGATTTGGGCCGGCAATAATTGGGGTTCGATGTTTATTCCGCGCGTCGGGCAGGAAGTGATTGTGGATTTTCTGGAAGGCAATCCGGATAACCCGATCATCACCGGGCGGGTCTATAACGCCCAACAAATGCCGCCCTATGCCTTGGATGCCAACAAAACCCAAAGCGGCATCAAAACCCGCAGCACTCCCAACGGCTCTGCCGAAAACTTTAACGAAATTCGTTTCGAAGACAAGAAAGATAGCGAAGAGTTTTACATGCACGCCGAGAAAAACTTTACGCGTATCGTGGAAAACAACGACGTGCAGAAAATCGGTTTCGAGAAAAAAGATGCCGGCGACCAAACTGTGGACATCTACAATCACCGTACCGTTACGTTGGACCAGGGTAACGACAAATTGACGGTCAAGACCGGCAATCACACTGTCGAAATCGAGCAAGGCAACGACAGTCTGACGGTTAGTCAGGGAAACCGGACCATCAAAGTCAATACCGGTAGCATTTCCGAGGAAGCGGGACAGTCAATAGAGCTGAAAGTCGGCTCCAACAGCATCAAAATCGACCAAAGCGGCGTTACGATCAAAGGCATGACCGTTAAAATCCAGGCGGATACTCAAGCCGAATTGAAGGGCTTACAAACCACGGTCAGTGGCGATGGTATGTTGACCCTCAAAGGCGGGATGGTCATGATCAACTGATGGTCATTTTGCCGTCGCTCGGAACAATCAGGATTAAGTAAGGATTATGTCGAAATACTACAGGGATAAGCAGCGCCGAGCAGGCATCAAGCTGGGTCGGGGCGCCTACTCGTTTATTGTTCCCAAAACGCTTGCCAGGATGGTGGCGTAGATGGCCGGTTGGCGAGATCCTAGGCCAGCGGGCTCTGAGATCAGGCCGCGCAAGATCGACACCGGCACGACGATTCGCGACTCTTCGCCGCGACCGGCGCCGATAGGCGTATTGCCCGGTCAACCGGCCAAGGCGGCCCCACGCATAACATCGGCACGCAGTGGTTTGGTGATATTGAAGCCCGGCTCGCAAGGTGCCGAGGTCAGACAACTGCAAGTTTTGCTAAACGCCTGCCTTAGTCCGTCGCCAGACTTGGTCTTAGATGGTCGGTTTGGCCAGGCTACTGCTAACGCGGTACGCCAGTATCAACAAGGTGTCGGTATTAACCCAGACGGCATCGTTGGTAAAGACACTTGGTTTTATCTGCTGAAACGCGATCAAGCTAAATTCGCGCCGGCGATGTTGCCGCTCGCCAGTGCGAGTGGCGCTGCGACGCCTTCTGCTAGCCCTGCGCCTAAACCCCCTGTTATGCCGGTTGAAACGGTTGGGGATTGGACGTTGGAACGCAAATTCGCAGAAGCCCTGCGCCGCACCGCACCGAAACTGCCCGGCAGCATGCGCCGCGAGTTTGAGGCGCTACTCAGTCCAGAAAGTCTGGCGATGATTGCCGCCACCCTAGTGATTTGGGCTGGCGCCCATGTGTTTGGGGTTGGCGAAATCGTCGACATCCTGATGTTGGTCGGCGGCATTCTGATGTTCGGACTGGCGGTATTCGGTGTCGCCCGCGATCTGGGCGAATTTTTGGCGATCACCGCCACCGCCAGTAATGAACAAGATCTCGACGAAGCCGCTACACACCTAGCGGACGCCATCGCGGTGATCGGCGTCGCGGCTTTCGTCGCGCTGCTGGCGAAAGTACGCTCGCTGCGCGGGAAAAAGGGCTTGGCCCGCGCCGAATCGGGAGCCGCCTCCGAAGTAGTAACGCCGTCGCAAGCAACCGGCAAATCGTCATCCGCTAAAGCGCCGGCACGTGCGGGTGCGGCAGCAGAGGGGGAAACTGCGGGCGGGGCCTCCACCTCCAAACAAACCGCATGTCCGGGTAAGGATTGCAAAACCGCCGGTGAGCCGATCAGCATGCTCACCGGCGAGGAAATGCTGGAAAAGATCGATTTTACTTGGGATGGCCCATTGTCCTTGGCTTGGCGGCGTTATTACCGTAGCAGCCAATCCGATGTCGATCATCAATTGGGCTACGGCTGGCTGACGCCGTTAGACGAGTGGCTGGAAGTCGGCGAGCGCGTGACGTTCTGCAATGCCGATGGTCAGCGTATCGATTTGCCGCTGCCCAAGCCCGGAGCCTATAGCATTAATCTGCCGGAACAGGTTCGCTTGTACCGGGAAAATGGCCAATTTCGGCTTATCGATCAAAGCGGGTTGGCGAAAACCTTTACTGGCAGAGTTGGTCGTTGTCCGCTGCGGGCTTGGCACAACAGCCAGGGCCAAAGCCTGTATTTTCACCGCGATGCCAATGGCCATGTCGAGCGCATCTCCGCCAGCTGGAACAAGCATCTGCTCGTGGAACGCCAGGGCCGGCATATCGTCGCGATTCGTCCCGGCAAGCGTAACGGAAGCGGATTCGAGGCGGCCGGCGAGCCGTTGGTGAGCTATCTGTATAGTGACGCAGGCGATTTGAGTGGCGCTCGCGACCGGCTCGATCAAGGCGAAAACTACGCCTATCGCAATCACGTCCTCGCCCGCCGTACCTTAGCTAGCGGCTTTAACTTTTACTTCGAATGGGATCAAGACACACCGCAAGGCAAATGTCTGCACAACTGGGGCGATAACGGCGTCTACGATTACCGCTTCGAGTGGTTGGCGGACGGCGTCAGTCATGCCATCGATTCGCGCGGCGGTGTCGCGGTGTATCGGCACGATCCGCAAGGCTTGTTGCTCTCCGAGCGCAGCCCGGAAGGCCGGGAAACCCGCCACAGCTACAATGCCGACAATCAACTGGCGCAAACCGTGGCGCCGGACGGCGGTATCACCCGCTTTAGTTACGATAAAGAAGGCCGCTTGATCGGCGTGTCCGATGCGTTGGGTTTTAGTCAACGCGTCAAGTACGACAAACAAGGCAATCCGGTCGAACTGATCGATGCCTTGGATCAGCGCTGGCTGCGCCGCTACGATGCCAGCGGCCGTCTGGAAGAAACCGTCGCCGCCAACGGCGCGGTCACTCAATACCAATACAACGCTCAAGGCGTGCCGGTACGCATCACCGATGCCCTGGGCCGGACCCGCTCGCTGTTGTGGGACGAACAGTTGCGCTTGGTCGGCGAAAGCGGCTTCGACGGCATTAAGACCCGCTACCAATACGACGATGACGATCGTATCGTTGCTATCATCGATCAAGACAAACGCACCACCCGTTACGGCTACGATGCCGCTGGCCGCGTCACGGCGGTGCAACACGCAGACGGCAGCACCGTGCAATTGCGCTACAACGCCGCCGGCCTGTTGACCCATTACATCGACGGCCTGGGCAACACCACCGAATACCGCTACGACGACGGCCTGTCCCAACCCACCGCACGCATCGATCCGCTGGGCCATGAAATGCGTTATCGCTACGACAGCGAGCGCAATCTGATCGGCCTGATCAACCCGAAAGGTGAAACTTACAGCCTTAACTACGACCGCGACGAAAATCTGGTCGAAGAAATCGGCTTCGACGGCCGTATCCAGCGCTACCGCTACAACGCCGCCGGCGTGCTGGAAGCCTACCTGCAACCGGGCGCCGATGGCGATTGGAACGTCACCCGCTTCGAACGCGACCGTCTAGGCCGCTTGCTGAAAAAGCACGCCGCCGACGGTAGCCTGAGCCAATACGGTTACGATCCGCTGGGCCGTTTGCAGCTGGCCAAAAATGCCGACAGTCTGGTGCTTTTGGGTTACAACGCCCTGGGTCAGATCAACCAGGAAAACCAGAACGGCGCCATCGTTCGCCACAAATACGACCTGCTGGGCCGCCGCATCCACACCGAGACCCCGGACCGGCACCGTATCGACTACCGTTTCGGTGAGCGCTACCTGGACAGCATCGAATTCGACGGCCAAACCCTCACCAGCCACCGCTACGACGAATTGGGGCGGGAAATCAGCCGTAGCCAGGGGCAACTCAACACCGACTACGACTACGATCCGATGGGCCGCTTATTACGGCAACGCGCCGCCCTCAAAGGCCAAGCGGCGATCATCGGTCGTCAGTACAACTACGATGTCGCCGGCAAACTTCGCGAACTGGACGACCTGCGCCAAGGCCGTAGCCAATACCACTACGACCCCGCTGCCCGCTTGATAAGCAGCGAAGGCCTCAGCCCGGAAAGCTTCGTTCACGATCCGGCCGGCAACCTATTGGGCGCCAGCGCGGAAGGAGGCAGAATCGAAGGCGACCGTTTGCTGATGATGGGCGACCGCCACTATGCCTACGACGCCGCCGGCAACCTGATCGAAGAAAAACGCGGTAAGGCCGGCCAAATCGTTACCCGCTACCAATACGACGCCGACAACCGCCTGATCCGCGCCGAAACCCCGCAAGTCACCGCCCATTACCGTTACGACGCCCTGGGCCGGCGCATCGCCAAGCACACCGAGCAAGGCGAAACCCGTTTTCAATACGACGGCCAGCGCCTGCTGGCGGAAACCGATAGCCGGCGCAGCCGCACCTATCTATTCGAACCCGGCAGCTTCCGGCCCTTGGCGCTGCATGAACGGGACAACACCCAAGCCGGCGGAAACACCTACCACTACCACCTGGATCATCTCGGCACGCCCCGGGAACTGACCGACAGCCAAGGCCAGATCGTCTGGTCCGCCCGCTACCGCGCCTACGGCAATCTGGCTTTTGCCGATGTCGAAGCCATCGACAACCCGCTACGTTTCCAAGGCCAGTACTTCGACGCCGAAACCGGATTGCACTACAACCTGAACCGGTATTACGATCCGAATGCGGGGAGGTTTATTCATCAGGATCCGATAGGGTTGCAAGGTGGAAGTAACGTCTATCGGTATGTACCGAATCCGGTGAACTGGATTGATCCTTTGGGGCTTACTGGGAAAGACTGTGCAAACGTTGGATCAATCGATTATGGTTCACTTGATGATCTTGGGCGTCCGACAGGAGTTAAAGCCACGATAACGAAGGATATGATTAATACTGGAACTTCTGCTAATCCTGCTATTCAACCGCCAGGTTGGTCGGGCAATGGAACTGCTTTTAATGAGGCTCGTGGACATCTGTTAGGCAAGCAACTTGGAGGCTCTGGCGATATACCGGAAAATTTGGTTACATTGCAGCAGAATTGGACCAATACGCCAACGATGCGTGGATTTGAAGGGCAAGTAAGAGCGGCTGTTGAAGGGGGGCAAGTAGTTGATTATTCGGCAACGCCAATCTATAACGGCAATAATTTGATCCCTAAAGCCGTCACTCTTGTCGGAAAAGGCAGTGGTGGTTATGACCTAGGTGTTTCCATTCTAAATCCAATTGGTTTCTAAGCATGACAATTGAAAGAGTTAAGTCGATACTTTCTCCGCCTTCAAGGCCTACTGATGTCCCTAAAAACGATGATTGGCAAGAGATCGAAGCTAGAATGGGAACTTTATTGCCGAGTGATTACAAGGAGTTTGTAAATAAGTACGGAACAGGCAGGATCGCGAATTTTTTATGGATTTTTAATCCGTTTTCAAGAAATGAAAATTTAAACTTGGAAACCCAACTCGATAGGCAGCGAGATGTATTTGCTGATCTTGAATCTTTTGGAGAGGTTTTGCCATATAAACTATTTCCAAAGGATGGGGGGATATTCCCATTTGCTATGACTGATAATGGAGATGTATTATTTTGGCGTACCTGCGGTAACCCTGATCAGTGGAGTCTTGTGGTAAACGATGCGCGATCACCAGAATGGCAGGAATTTGCGTTGCCATTCGGTGAATTTTTATTTGAGTTACTTTCCGGTAGACTGGTTTGCGTCGTATTTCCTAGAAGTTTTCCTGGTGAATCGCTGAAATTTGACACATTGTAGTCCGCGTAGATACTGTTAGCGTCAGCATAATCGTACGCAGGGAAAGCGTATTGGCTTACTGCCAAGTCCTGAATGAAAACTGCGCCCTCGTCCGGCCGGCAACCTGATCGAAGAAAAACGCGGCAAAGCCGGCCAAATCGTCACCCGCTATCAATACGACGGCGACAATCGTTTGATCCGAGCGGAAACGCCGCAAGGGACCAGCGCATACAGTTACGACGCCCTGAGCCGGCGTATCGCCAAGCACACCGCGCAAGGCGAAACCCGTTTTCAATACGATGGCCCGCGCCTGCTGGCGGAAACCGATAGCCAGCGCAGCCGCACCTACTTATTTGAACTAGGCAGCTTCCGGCCCTTGGCGCTACACGAACAGGACAATATTCAGCCTAGCGGCGCCACTATCACCTGGATAATCTCGGCGCACTGGGAACTGACCGACAGCCAAGTTCGCATCGTCTGGTCCGTCGGCTATTGCGCCTATGGCAACCTGGCTCTGGCGGATGTCAAGGCGGTCGACAACCCTCTGCGCTTCAGGGGGCAGCCTTTAGGGTTTCTTGAATCAGCAAGTGTTGTCCTGCGGACGGTAACCTAATCGACATAAATGTGGGCATTCATCGAGGCTAGGTCGAATTAGAGCCTTTTACGTAAAATTTCACCAATCTCCTCATCGGTCAACACAATCGGATTGGTCTGCATGCTGCTTCCCCGTGCATTGGCGACGATGTGTGGAAAGTCGGTTTCGGCGATGCCGTAGACGCTAAGGCGGTCCAGTTGTAGCCTATCGCTCCAGTCGGCTAGCAGCGCGATCAGCGCGTCGCGGGCCGATTGGTCGTCCAGTTCGTTTTGGCCGGTTAGTAGCCGGCCTACTGCTGCGTATTTGGCGAGGGCAGGATTGGCCGCTTCGCGGGCTTGCATCGCGCGGATGTTGACGTCGGTTGCGACAGCGACTAGCGTGCCACAAACCACGCCGTGCGGGATCGGGAAGAAGGCGCCCAAGGGCGATGCCAAGCCATGCACGGAACCCAAACCCACTTGGGCCAGCGTGATGCCGGACAATAGCGCGGCGTAAGCCATCGCGGCGCGGCCTTCGCCGGCTTCCGGTTCGACTCCGCGCCAGGCCTCGAAAAAGCCGGCTTTGACGGCCTGCATGCCGCTCCAGGCCAACGCGTCGGTGAATGGATTGGCCTTGGCCGAGACATAGGATTCCATCAATTGGGTTAACGCATCCATGCCGTCGGCGGCGATTAGTGCCGGCGAACAGCTTGCCAACAAGTCCGGGTCGAGGATGGCGTATTCCGGTACCAGGCATTCGTCGCGGAACGATTTTTTGAAGCCTTGCGGACCTTGCACGCTGAGCACCGAATTTTTGGTGGCTTCGCTACCGGTGCCGGCTGTGGTCGGCACCGCTATGAACGGCGTGCTGGGGCCGCGATACGTTTTGTTACGGCCTACGCCTTCCAAATAATCCATCACCGAGTCGCCACTGGGGAGCAAGCCGGCGATGGCCTTTGCGGCATCCAATACGCTGCCGCCGCCAATAGCGACCACGACTTCGATATGCTCGTTACGGAATTGGTCCACCATGTCGTCGATCAATTGCGGCGAGGGCTCGCCGGACACTATGCAATGCCGCCATTCGACGCCTTGCCCGGCCAAATCGTCAATAAAGCGTTGCCAGCGCGGCGTGCCGAAAAACGACTGCTTGCCTGTGACCAGCATTGTTTTGCGGCCGTATCCGGCGATCAGCGCTGGCGCTTCGTTTAAACGGCCGCGGCCGAACAAAATTCTGGGCAAGCGGGCAATATAAAACGGTTTGAAAGCCTGCATGCTCAAGCCTCCGGAAACAAGGCTTTATATGGAACGCCTTGGCGCGGCTGGGCCATCCAGTCGGCGACCGCGTCGCGCCAGGCCAGATAATGTTCGGTTTGTTTGTGCGCCGCCGCATCTTCCGCGGTTGCGTAGACTTCGTACAGGATAAACTGGCTGGGGTTGTCCGGGACTTGCAGTACATCGAAGCGGCGGTTGCCGGATTCCCGTACCGAAGCTAAATGGTTCAAGCGGGTGGCGGCGATGAAGTCGTCGATATGCTCGGGTTTGACGTGGACGTGAACGAGGGTAACGTGCATGGCTAACGAATGAAGAAGTGATACCAGCCGCTAAGCATAGGCCAAAACTGGCGGCGATGGCAATGCTAGGCTGGGTATTAGGGTTTTGGGCGAACTCTAATTTGCAGGCTGCCCAAGCCCCGATCTTGCAATAATTTTGAATACGGTTGTTTGTGGATCCTTTGATCGAATCCTTACGCCAACTACGGACGTCTATGGCAGAATGTATTCATTTATGTTTTTTAAGGGATGATCGTATGTTGTTAACCAGAATACTGCCGATTTTGTTTGCTTCCATCCTGGCGTCGTGTGCGGATGTGCCCGAGCAGCCGGCCCCACCACCGCCTACTGTCGTTGAGTTGACGCTAAACAGCACCGCTTCTATTAACCCCGATGCCGACGGTAAAGCGTCGCCGGTGGTGTTACGAATCTACGAGTTGCGGGAGCAAAGCGGTTTTAACGGAGCCGATTTTTTTGCCATATTCGATAAAGAGCAGGCCACTTTGGGCGCGGATTTGGTACGTAAGCAAGAGTTGGTGTTAAAACCCGGCGAGAATAAAACCTTGCGGATCGAACCTGCCGCTGATACTCGGATATTGGGTTTTTTTGCGGCTTTTCGTAAATTGGATAATGCCGGCTGGCGCACGTTGACTGAGTTGAAGGCGCATCAGAACAATGCGGTTTTACTGAAACTGGATGCGAATAGTTTAACTGTGACCAATACGCCAACCGAGCCACCGCCCGCGGCACCTAAGGAAGACTAACCGGAGAGAAAGTTTGTGCGAGACTATGGGGGGGGTGGGGTTGCTAAATCCTTGGTACCTGAGCGTTTCAATCGCTTAAAAAATCGGTACGACCAGCACAAACACGAACGCCACTACCGTCCAAATCACGATCTTGGTTTTTAAAGGCGTGTGGCGCCACAGGGTTTTCAGCTCATCTCGCATAGCTTGCGAGCGGTCTTCGGCGGCGCGAATGCGTTTAAACGCGCCTTTTAGCGTCTGGCTTTCCTGTTTCTGCTGTTCTTCATACAGCAATTCGTCGAGCTGGGAATAGAACACATCGCAATTCGGACACTTAAACTCCTCGCCCAATCTGGGCTGGCCGCATTGCGGGCAGTTTTTCATGCTAACTCCTTAGAAACTCGCTTTGCCTTGATGGCCACCATCAAGGCAAAGCGGGAAAAATTTACGCAGCGATACCGTTATGTCTGAGCAGGGCGTCGATATTGGGTTCGCGGCCGCGGAAGTTTTTGAATAGTGTCATCGCGTCGCTACTGCCACCTTGTTCCAGGATGTTGTGCAAGAACGCCTCGCCTGTGGTTTGGTCGAAGATACCTTTTTCTTCAAACAAGGAAAACGCGTCCGCCGATAACACTTCCGCCCATTTGTAGCTATAGTATCCGGCCGCGTAACCGCCGGCGAAAATATGCGAAAAGCTGTGGGCGAAGCGGTTGAAGTCCGGGACCTTGACTACGGCCACTTGATCGCGCACCTGTTTCAGGATGCTGTAAATCTGGCCGCCCTTGGCCGGGTCGTAATGTTGGTGCATCTTGAAATCGAATAAGCTAAATTCCAATTGGCGCACCATCATCATGCCGGCTTGGAAGTTCTTGGCGGCCAGCATTTTGTCGTACAAGGCATCGGGCAGAGGTTCGCCGGTTTGGTAATGGCCGGAGATCAGGCCCAGTGCTTCTTTTTCCCAGCACCAGTTTTCCATGAACTGGCTGGGCAGTTCCACCGCATCCCATTCGACCCCATTGATACCGGATACGCCAAGATGATCGATTTGGGTCAACATATGATGTAGGCCATGGCCGAACTCGTGAAACAGGGTTTCCACTTCGTCGTGCGTCAACAAGGCCGGGTCGTTGCCTGTGGGCGGCGTAAAGTTACAGGTCAAATAAGCGACGGGCGTTTGTAATGCGTCGCCGACTTTTTTCCGGCATACACAATCGTCCATCCAGGCACCGCCGCGCTTTTTGGCGCGGGCGTAGAGGTCCAGGAAGAAGCGGCCGCGCAACTGGCCGTTTTTATCCAGGATTTGGTAAAAGCGCGCGTCCGGGTGCCAGGTGTCGAAATCTTTGATTTCACTGATTTGCAAGCCGTAGAGTTTCTCGACTATGGCAAACAGGCCGGGTACGGCCTTGCTGTCGGGGAAATAGGCTTTCACTTCTTCTTGCGATAGTTGGTAGAAATGCTGACGCATTTTTTCCGAGTAATAACCGATGTCCCAAGCTTGCAAGTCGTTTAGGCCGTGTTCGGCGGCGGCAAACTCTTTTAGTTCGGTCAAATCTCGGCGGGCCTGGCGCCAGGATTTGTCGGCCAGGTCTTCCAAAAACTTCACGACGTCGTCGGTAGATTTGGCCATTTTGGTGGCCAGCGAATATTCGGCGTAGTTGTTAAAGCCTAGCAGTTGGGCTTTTTCGTGGCGCAAGGCCAGAATTTGCTCCATGATCTCCGAGTTGTCCCATTGCCCTGCATGTGGGCCTTGATCAGAGGCGCGGGTGCAAAAGGCTTCGTAATGCTCGCGGCGCAGTTCGCGGTTGTCGGCGTAGGTCATTACCGCCAGGTAGGATGGAAATTGCAGATTGATCAGCCAACCCTCCTTGCCTTCCGCTTCGGCGGCTTGTTTGGCTTGTGCCAGGGCCGATTCCGGCAGGCCCGCCAAGTCGGCGATATGGGTAATCTGCTTGTGCCAGGCATTGGTGGCATCCAGCAGATTTTCTTCGTACTGGCTGGCCAGCTTGGATAATTGCTGATTGATGTCTTTGTAGCGAGCTTGTTGCTCGGTAGGCAAGTCCACGCCGGATAAATGAAAATCGCGCAGGGCGTTATTGACGATTTTTTGTTGGGCACGGTCGAGTTCGGCAAAGTCGGCGCTGTCGTGGATGGCCTGATAAGCCTCGTATAAAGCCCGGTTCTGGCCGGTTTCGGTGGCATATTCGCTGAGTTTGCCCAGGCAGGCATTGTAGGCGTCGCGCATCGCTTCGCTGTTGACCACCGAATTCATGTGGCTGACCGGCGACCACGCTTTGTTGAGGCGGTCCTCGGCGGCTTCGATGGGCTCGATCAGATTTTGCCAGGTGTAAGGGCCGCCGGTTTCCAGCTGGCGTGCGATGGCTTGTCGGGCGTCGCTCAGCAACTGATTGATCGCAGGTTCTACGTGTTCGGGCAGAATTTTGGAAAATTGTGGCAGTTCGGTGTTTTCTAGCAAGGGATTGGTCATGTCGGCAGCCAGTCTGATATGAATATCGGGATGATTAGGATAATAAATGCATTGCGGCGTTAACCCGGTTTTGGGCTTTTTTCAACACCATCAAGGAAAAATCAGGGTTCAGTTTACCGTGATTTAGTTTGCTGTAAGACGGAATCGAGTTGATATAGGGCAGGTCGCGGGCATTGCCGGAACCGAAATAACTGTGCAATTTGGCCAGAATGACGATGTCGGTCATTGTTAATTCAGAGCCGCTATCATAAAGCCAGTTTTCTGCTTGATGCGGAATGTTGCCCAGTTGTTCGGGAAATCCGAGGGTATGCAGCATCAGCACGCCGACCGGGCCGCGCAAATAGGGCAGCGCGGTTTGTAGTTCCTGGAAGCTGGGGCCGCCGTCGGGAAACTGTTCGGCAAAATGCAGCAAGGGAATCGCGCCGATGTCGGCAATCAAACCGCCCAGCAGGGCGTCTTCCGGGTTGATGTTGCTACACTCCTGTGCCAGCACGAAGCTTAAACTTGAGACATACAGGCTGTTTTTCCATAATGATTGCATGCCTTTCATCAGTTCCGGGTCGGTGCAGCTGAATAACTGTTTCATGCTGATGCCCATCACCAGATTGCGCGTGGCATTCAGGCCGATACGGGCCACCGCGTCATGGCAATTGTTGATCGATATTTCTGTGGCATACAAGGGGCTGTTCGCAACCTGGATTAATTTCGCCACGATAGGCGGGTCCAACTGAATAATGTCCGCAGCCCCACGGATACCGATGTCTTTTTGCACCGCATCTTTCAGCTTCAGTGCCACATCAGGCAAGGAAGGTAGGCGTAGTTTGTTTTCCCGATAGGCTTGGGCGAAGCTGTTGAAGAAGCGGCTGCCGTTAATCGGCTCCGGTAGTTGAATATCGATCAGTTCCACGCAATTGGCGCTTTCCTGGCTTTTATCCGTCCACAAGCGGTTCAGTTCGATAGGGATTTCCAAAATACGCACATCGCTGAGCGCCGTGGCGGTAGCGCCGCAACGGCTACCGCTGTTCAGCGGCAGATTTGCTAGCGTGGAATCGGCGTCGATTTGATAGCGGCTATCGCTGTCCGGTTGCATGGACAGTTGTCCCGCCAACAAATACAGTACGCTGCTAGTCGGTTGCCCCAAGGAAAAAATAATCGCCCCCTTGGCGTAGGTCAAACTGAGATGCGGTAATGAGCTTAAGGCTGCGTCGTCAAGATCGCGCAAGGGAGCGAATTTTTTCAGCTGCGCTACTGTGAGGGCTTGCCGATGGGTGGCGCTGGGCTTGGATACGGCGCTGTCGGTTGGCTGACTAGACGGGTTTTCAGCGGCAGATGTCACTGCTCTCGGGGTTGGCTTTTTGGCGGCGGTATTTTTTTCCAGTAGCTTGGAAAACCAGTTCATCTTATGTCCTGAAAAAGTTTATGGCCTCGGCAATTTGCTGTTTTGCGTCCTGTAGCGCTTTTAGCGACATGTCCGGCGTCAGTGCGCTATCGTCCAGTTTTTGAAAGGCAGGCAAGGTGTTTAGCGGCGGCAGTTTTTGGGTATTGGCGCCGCCGAGTTGGCTGTGAAATTTTGCTAACAAGACCACGTCATACAGTTGTAGGCCCTGGCCGTCGTCGAAGTACCAGTTTGTGGTATTGACGGGAATTTGCTGGAAACTATCGGGGAAATGCCATTTTTTCAAAATATAGGTGCCTAACAAACCTTGCAGGCAGGCGATGCTGGCCTGTAATTCGTCTTCGGTATACCGCGACATGTCGATGCTTTCGGCAAAGGTGACAATCGGCAATGCGCCGATGTTGTGGATTAACCCGGCCAGTAAGGCTTCGTCGGCGTTTACTTTTCGGGTAAGTCCGGCCAGCGTGTGACTTAGGCTGGCAATCTGGATGCTTTGTTTCCAAAGTATCTGAATGATGTTGTTCAGGTTCCGGTTGCGGCTTCTGAACAGCTGGTGCAGACTGATGCTGGTGACCAGGTTTTGCGTGGTTTTAAAGCCTAGCCGATTCACTGCATCATGACTGCTGGTGATTGGGTTGCTGCCACGGTAGATCGGGCTGTTGGCTACCTGAATCAGTTTGGAGGATATAACGGGGTCCAGGTTTAAAATCTTTACCGCATCGGCGATGCTGATGTCTTTTTGCAAGGCACTGCGCAAACGCAAGGCAACATCCGGTAGGCTGGGAACATGCAGATTGTCGGCTCTGAACGCATCGCAAAAGCTATCGAAAAAAAAGCTGTTTCGCAGCTTGGGAGGAATGCTCTCCGGGTTGATCAGCGGATTGTTGACGGGTTTGCTGCTGTGTTGCAAGTTGGACAGCGGCATGTAGATGATTTGGGTCGCCGATTTGGCGATCGCGCTGAAGGCGTGTTCGCCGGATGTTGCCAGCGGATAACAGGCTTTAAACGTATTGGCTTCGACCGTATAACCGGCGCCATTATTAGCTTCCAGATAGACGTTGCCGGTGTAGAGATAGCTTAATTGTTCAGCCTCGGCGCCGCGGTTAAATATGATGTCGCCGGGGTTGAAGTTTCGCATTGTCACCGGTATCGCCAACAAGTCCGCTGCCGGCAAGTCCCCCAGCGGGATGAGCTTTTGCAGGTAGCTCAACGGCAGTTGGTTGACAGTTGCTGCGGGGGGGCTGCTCTCGGTCGGCGTTTTATCCGGGGATTTTTTTAAAAATTTCCAGATCATGCGGCTAGGACGAAAAAATGCTCAATGCTTCGTGAATCTTGGTTTTGGCATCGTGCAGGATCGCCAGCGTATTCTCCGGAGACAAAGAGAAGTTTTTCAATTTGGCCGCCGCCGGAATGGCGGTAATCGCCGGCAGATCCGCGGTAGCCTTTTTGCCGATCAGGGCATGAAGTCTGGACAGGACCACTATATCGGTGACCGATAAGGTATCGCCGCTGTTTTGAAACCAGTCGCTGGACGATTTGGCCACGTCGATGAATTCTTCGGCAAAATCCCATTCTTTCAGCACCACCGCGCCAACCGGACCTTTGATGATGGGCATGGCTTCCAGAATTTCGGCATCGTTATGGTATTCGGGTGGTAAGTTGGCGGTAAAACTCAGAAAGGGAATCACGCCGATGTCGCAAACCAAGCCGGCCAGTAAGGCGTTCTCCGGATTTTGCTGCAAGCTGTGGCTGGCCAGCACATGACACAGGCCGGACAGGTAAAGGCTTTGCTTCCACAGCTCTTCCAAATGATTTTTGATCAGCGGCGATTTGCTTTTGAAAATCTGCTTCATACTCAGCGCCGTTACCAGGTTGCGCGTGGCATTCAAGCCGATACGCACGACAGCATCCTTACAGTTTTTCGCGGGTACGTTGGTCAGATACAGCGGGCAATTGGCGACTTCGATCAATTTGGCGGAGATGGCCGGATCCAGCTGGATGATCTTGACTGCTTCGTCGATGTTGACATCTCTTTGGATGGCTTTGCGCAAATTGATCGCCACTTCAGGCAGCGAGGGGATTTCTATCTCGTGGTCGTTATTCTCAAAGTGTTCGACGAATAAGCTCAATAGCCGGTTGTCATGCAAACCTTCCGGAATGGACAATTTGCCGTGGTCTTGGCGGCTCGGCGTCAGCATGATTTTCAGGGATACCCGCAGCAGGTCTACCTCTGTTTTGGCGGTGGCGGTGGCGGTGTGCTTGATACCGCTACAGATCGGAAACTTGGCTTGCGCACTGCCCGCCGATATTTCATAGCTTTTGCCGTTGTGATCGGCCAGGATCACCGTGCCGCGCAACAGATACATTGCACAAGTGGCTTGCTGGTTGACGCTGAACAAGGTACTGCCGGCCTCCAGGGTTTCGACGTGATTCTCGGTAGCGAAAGTTTGTAATATCTCGTCGCTTAAATTCCTGATGGGGAATAACTGTTTTAGAGTTTCCGGCGTAATGCGTTGCGCACTATGCTGAGATTTGCCCTTAGCTTGGGATTTTTCAAAAAAAGCTCTGATTCCACTCATATTCTTCCAGTACACGTTAATGGCGGCGGTTTGGGGAGATTGTTACCATGGACATCGCCCCGGTCAATAGTTTCATCTGTTTGTGCTGTTTACGTTGCGTTCGTCGTTTAATAAGCCAATTACGGGGGCAGTGTGCGGGCGAACGCTTCTCCAAATGCAAAAAGCTTCGGCAGCCTGCTCCACCAACATGCCCAGGCCGTCCAGACTATGCACGGCGTCATGGGTTAAGCCCCATTTCACGAATGCGGTGGCTTGGTTGGCGTAAGCCAGGTCGTAGCAACTCCCGCCCGCGCTTAACAGCTCCTCGGGTAATGGCGGCAAATCGCCGCTGAGGCTGGCCGATGTAGCGTTGATAATCAAATCGAATTGTCGGTCTACAAGACTAGCGTAATCGCAAGCTTGCACCGCGCCCAGCGCTGTGAAATCGGCAGCGATAGCTTGCGCTTTGCCTATATTGCGATTGGCGATTATCAATGCGGATGGCTGCTGTTCCAGCAGGGGACGGACGATGCCGCGCGTGGCGCCCCCCGCTCCTAGGATGAGAATCTTGACACCCTTCAGCTCGATGCCGTGGTTTACGGTTAAGTCGTTCAGCAAGCCGATGCCGTCGGTGTTGTCGCCCAAAATGCTGCCATCCGCTTGGCGGGTTAAGGTGTTGACGGCTTTTGCCAGACGGGCGCGTTCCGTCAGGTGATCGGCATATTGCCAAGCCAGTTCCTTGAGCGGAACGGTGCAATTCAGGCCTTTGCCGCCTTCGGCGAAAAAATGGGTTGTCGCCGCTGTAAAATTTTCCGCAGACACCTCTTGGGCTGCATAGTCCATGAGTTGGCCGGTTTGTTCGGCAAATAATGTATGGATACGCGGTGATTTGCTGTGGCTGATCGGCTGGCCGAACACCGCATAATTATCAATTTTCATCATCGGTACTGTATTTGCTGCGCCAATATTCCCAGAGGAAAGTGCAGGCTGTCACCAGCACGCCCAGTCCTATACTGATAGGCATAAAGTTCTCAAAATAGGCCACGATCAGCGCGCAGGTCGCGAGGAAAAAGCCGAGTAAGCTATATTGCCAGCCGATGCGTATGCCATCCAGCATCGTCGCCAAGGCCAGGATCAACAAAATCACCAGGCTGGCGCTCCTGTCGGATAACTGCTCGGATTTGTTGAGCAATGCGGCTGCTATCACCACAACCAGTGTGTGCAGCCAATGTAGACCTTGGGCTTTGACGATGTCGCCAAAGTCGTTTTCGTTGGTTTTGGTTTGTAGCCAGGACACGAAAATAGACAGCATGCCGAACACGATCACCATGAATAGCCAGTAGCCATAGCCGTCGTGCGGGTTGAATTCGGTAATAGCGATGCCTAACAGCGACAAAACGACCAGCAGGATAAATACCGCCTGTTCCAGTCCGAAATAACGTCGGCGCTGTTCAGGCGGATTGTCAGTCGAATTATTGTCATCAGGATCAAAGTCTTCGTTCATGCCGGGTCCGTTTATCTGGTTGTTATTGTTGTTTTAGCCACTGGGCAGCGGATTTAGCGTAATAAGTCAGTATCGCGTCGCAGCCGGCACGCTTAAATGCCAGCAAGGATTCCATCACCACTTGCTGTTCGTCGAGCCAGCCGTTCTGCGACGCCGCTTTCAGCATCGCATACTCGCCACTGACCTGATATGCAAACGTAGGTACGCCAAATTGATCCTTGGCGCGGCGGATGATGTCCAGATAGGGCATGCCGGGTTTGACCATGATCATATCGGCGCCTTCGCGTAAATCCAGCGCAATTTCCCGCAACGCTTCATCGGAATTGGCCGGATCCATTTGATAGCTGTATTTATTACCGCCGCCGAGATTACCCGCTGAGCCAACCGCATCGCGGAACGGGCCGTAGAAGCTGGAGGCGTATTTGGCCGAATAGGCCAGAATTCGGGTATTGCTATGGCTATGTGATTCCAACACGGCTCTGATCGCACCGATGCGGCCGTCCATCATATCGGAGGGGGCGACGATGTCGGCGCCGGCTTCGGCATGCGACAAGGCCTGTTTGCACAGGACTTCGACGGTTTCGTCGTTGACTACGTAACCGTTGCCGTTCAGCAGTCCGTCCTGGCCGTGCGAGGTAAAAGGGTCTAAGGCCACGTCGGTGATTACGCCCAATTCCGGTAGCGCGTCTTTCAAGGCCCGAACGCAGCGCTGCGCCAAGCCGGCAGGGTTGTACGCTTCCTCCGCGCTTAATGACTTTTTGTCCGGATCGGTCACCGGGAATAGGGCAATCGCCGGAACGCCGAGGTTGAATAATGATTCTGCTTCCTTGAGCAACAGGTCGATGGATAGCCTGTTCACTCCCGGCATGGACGCGACCGCTTCTTGTTTGTTATTGCCCTCGATAACAAATAGAGGGCAAATTAAGTCGTCGCTGCTTAAGCGATTTTCCCGCATCAGCCTCCGGGAAAATGCCTGATAACGCATCCGGCGCATCCGGGTGGCCGGGAAAAAGTCGTTAGGGTATGACATCTCTTCCATAGTAATATAGTGGGGTAATTGCCGGCCCAATGGGCTGGCTAGAATCTGGAGCCGGGTTAGTGCTTCGGCCTTTATTTTAGCAGTGTATCGAATGAAGGCGGTTGAAATTAGCCGGCGATACTTTTTTGAGATGGTTTTTATGAATATCAAACGTCATATGCATTTTATCTTTGTAGTGGTTTTTAGCTTGTTTGCCAGCATGTTTTTGTCTTTGCCTGCTACGGCAGGGGATTTGAGCGAGCCGCAGCGGGCTATCGAGGATGCGTCCAACAAGTTGAAGCAACGCTTGCAGGATCCTTCCTTTCCGCATGATTTCCAAAAAATCAATGCTTTCGTCCAGGAAGTGATTTATCCGAATGTGGATTTCGATCTGATTTCTTCGCTGGTGTTGGGGAAAATGTGGAAGGATGCTTCGCCAGCGGAAAAAGATAGCTTTAAAAAAGAGTTTCAGGTTTTGTTGATCAGAACCTACTCCCGTGCTTTTTTTGAGTTTAAAGACTGGTCCGTGCGGTTTTTGCCGATTACCCCGGAAGAAGACGAAAGAAAAGTACTGATCAAAACCGAAGTCTTGCAACCTGGATTACAGCCAATCGCCGTTAACTATCGGATGCTAAATGTTAAAGGCCAATGGAAAGCTTACGACATCATGATCGAAGGCGTGAGTTTGGTGACTAACTATCGCACCAGCTTCAAAAACGAAGTGGAGCGTACCGGTTCGTTGCAAGAGGTTATCAACCAATTGGCTAAACGCAATACCGAAGCGTTAAATAGCAAGAATAATTCATAAGTTTTCCCCCTTCTTACAATGTTCCCGGTTTTGCCGTTCAGGGCGGCCGGGAATGATCATCAGTATGCAATCCGCTAAAGACTCTCTGTACGCCAGTCCGCTGGGCGAAATCAGCGCATTTACCTTCGACGAAGCTGTCGTCAAAGTCTTTCCGGATATGATTCAGCGTTCAGTTCCCGGTTACAGCACCATTATCTCGGCAATCGGTTTATTGGCGGCACGTTTTGCCAAGGAAGATAGCGTTTGTTATGACTTGGGCTGCTCGTTGGGTGCGGCGACCTTAGCCATGCATCAGCAAATCACGACTAAAAATTGCCGGATCGTCGCGGTGGATTGTTCCGCGGCAATGGTCGAGCAATGTCGGCAAAATCTGTCGGTTGCCTCAGAAGGGGCGGATATAGAAATCGTATGTGCCGATATTCGCGACATGGCGATTAGCAATGCCTCGGTGGTTGTGCTGAATTTTACCTTACAGTTTATTCCGTTGGCCGATCGTCAGGCATTTTTGACGACTATCTATCGTGGTTTGTTGCCGGGCGGGATTTTGATTTTGTCCGAAAAGTTGGCGTTTGACGATGCTCGGCAGCAGGCTTTGCAGATCGATATGCATCACTTGTTCAAAAAAGCCCATGGTTATAGTGAGCTGGAAATCAGCCAAAAGCGCAGTGCTCTGGAAAATGTGCTGATTCCGGAAACCTTTGCTGCGCATCAACAGCGCTTGAAAGCGGCGGGGTTCGCCAGCGCGGAAGTCTGGTTTCAGTATTTCAACTTCGCTTCGATGATTGCATTGAAATGATGCTATACCAAGGTCTTTATCAAGCGCTGGCGGCGGCCGGCGACGAAGTCTGGGTAAGCCGTTTACCTGGGCAATTGGCGGCGGCTTTCGCGGATTCGTCACATGGCGATTTGAAGCGCTGGCAACAGGCGGTAGATAAATTGCCGCAATTGACGCCGTCGAGTGTCGATTTACTGGATGGTGTCAGAATCGGTCAGGCTGAGGATATTTCCGACGAGATGCGGGCCGGTTTGCGCGAGCAATTGATGCAGTTACATCCCTGGCGGAAAGGGCCTTATCGGATATTCGGCATCGACATCGATACGGAGTGGCGTTCGGATTGGAAATGGGATCGGCTGAAAGACCAGATCGCACCGCTACGGAATCGACTGGTTTTGGATGTCGGTTGCGGCAATGGTTATCATTGTTGGCGCATGCACGGTTCGGGAGCGAGATTGGTAGTAGGTATTGACCCAACATTGCTCAGCGTCATGCAGTTTCAGGCTATCCGCAAGCTGCACGGCGACGCGCCGATTTATTTGTTGCCGCTGGGGATAGAGGATGTGCCGCCCAATATGGGCTTGTTCGATACGGTGTTTTCGATGGGGGTGTTGTATCACAGGCGTTCGCCTATCGATCATTTGCTGGAGTTGAAGGGCTGTTTGCGCTCTGGCGGTGAATTGATTTTGGATACCCTGGTGGTCGAAGGCGATGCCGCGCAAGTGTTAGTGCCTGAGGGGCGTTATGCGCAAATGCGCAATGTGTGGTTTTTGCCGAGTTGCGCGGCATTGATGTTGTGGATGCGCCGCTGTGGGTTTAAAAATATCCGCTTGGTGGATGTTTCCAAAACTTCAGTCGAAGAGCAGCGTAGTACCGAATGGATGCGGTTTCATTCCTTAGCTGATTTTCTCGATCCGCGTTCTGCTGATTTGACTTGCGAAGGCTTGCCAGCGCCGGTTCGCGCGGTGATTGTGGCTAGCGTCGAGTAATCAGTGGATTTTTGTTTTTGAATTGTAAAATTCAAAGAACAGACTAAGATTGACTAGCTTGCAAGATCAGCCGATATGCGTATGCGCTGACTTAGTCCAAGCAGTCATTAAAATCCAATCGGAGAAAATTCATGAAAAAGTTATTTGTGCTTTTTATGCTGTATTCTTTTGCCGTATTTGCTGAGCCAATCAATATCAACCAAGCGGATGCCGAAACCATTTCCAAGGCCTTGACGGGAATAGGTCCGAAGAAGGCTGAGGCGGTGGTTCAATACCGCAAGGAGCATGGCGATTTTAAGACATTGAAAGACTTGGAAAATGTGTCAGGAATCGGTGAGAAAACCGTCCAACAGAATGAGAAGAATATTCTGTTTGGGGATTCTGCTCCCGCTGCTGCTGAAAAAATCGATAAGCCCGAGAAGCCGGAAAAACCCCAAGAGCCTAAAAAACCAAAATAAAGCGACTGAGTTGGCGTGCTTGAGTCTGGCGCGCCAACTCATCAAGTCTGTTTTGTCTGAAATACACAGTCATATTTATTTGACGTTCGGGTTGTCTAGCCAAATGTCGAGCCGTTCCAACCCCAAAAATCAGCCGGACAGTTACTGAATTCAATATAAATCCTATCTTGAGGGATCGAAAGTCGGGTGTTTAGCAATTGGCATATTGATGCGGACAGGTTTTTTGCCTGGCTACTGCTCAGGCCGATACTTTTACATTCCAGATATGCCAAGGGTGCTGCGCTGCCGGCAAACAACATGGCGTTGTTTTCCGCAATGCCAATCATGACGTATCGCTCCGGTTTGCCGGTTTCTTTGGACATCAGTTGCGATAGTTCGCCTAGCATTTTTGATTTTTGTTCGGTGTCTAACGTAACGTTGGTATCGAGTTTTAAAAGAGGCATGATTAATCTCCTGCTTTGGGTTGTTAGCTTGCCGGCCAGCGTTGAATGATCCGGTATTCAACGCCATTGGCACCTGAACAGGATTCTACCAAGCAGAATCCGGTTGATCGCCAAAGAATAGGAGCGAAATCGAGATCGATTGCCGAATTGACCTTTTTGACTAAAGTGACATGCGGCTTAAATGGTCTGTCTTCGAGAGCTATTCCTTGTTGCTTAGCTATGCTGGTTAAGCTTTCGTTCAATATCGACACGCTTTGATCGAATTGACTGGCGGTTAGGCATAGCACGGCAGGTTTTTTCCAGAAACTCAGGCGATCAAAAGTTAGCGTCATCAGTGGTGCTGGCAGTTTTCCGGCTTCCCTGGTGAGTACGGTCTGTTGTTCTGGATAAATACTTCCTAAAAACAACAGCGTGACATGCAAATTTGCCTCGCTAACTGGTTTTCCGGTCAGGTTTAATTTGCCGGTTAAAGTTGCGCATTGTTGCTTGATGTTTTGTTCCGGCCATAAGGCAAAAAAGAGACGTTTCAAGCTGTCTTTCTCCGGTTGTTTTTAGTTGGAGGTATGACTTTTTCATATTTTCGATGGCAGGCAAAACACGCCGATTTGGGTGCTGAAAGCTGGCGGTCAAGTCAATGGCGGCTGCCGTGTTGCTGGCAGGAAAGACAGTTAACCAAAAAATATCGAGATTTATCAGCTTGTAAGCTGTGAATCCTAAAATGGAAATACAATTTCGTTCGGTCCGCCTGCGAGTTTGTTCAGCCTAAGGTTACGCCGCGGAATTGTCTAGTAACAATTTGTCCTTACAATCTATAGGCTGCGCGGAGTTGCTAAGCATTGACATATATCCCATTTCTATCTTACAGTTACAAATGCATCACACGTACGTGACAAGCCTAGCGGGTTGTGGCAATTTGCAAGAATCGGCTATTACTAAAAATTAAAACTTTCGGAGCACATCACATGGCAAGACCATTAATTCAAATGGCGTTGGATTCACTGGATTTCAACCAAACAGTTGCATTGGCAGATCAAGTAGCACCCTATGTCGACATTTTTGAAATCGGCACTCCTTGCATTAAATACAACGGGATCAACCTGGTTAAAGAACTGAGACAACGTTACCCGGACAAATTGTTGTTGGTTGACTTGAAAACCATGGACGCTGGCGAATACGAAGCCGGTGCTTTCTATGCTGCTGGCGCGGACATTTGTACTGTGCTGGGCGTATCCGGTTTGGCCACTATCGCTGGCGTTATCAAAGCTGCGAA
>NZ_LUUG01000114.1 GCF_001644035.1 Methylomonas methanica | reverse complement strand
TGATGGCGGACTTCGCCCTTACCGATGGCCAACTCGGTCAAGGCTTTGTCGATCGTAGCCCCCGGACCCTTGCCACGCGGATACCGCACTGAGGCCGGACCGTTGTGTTTGAAACCGGTGGTCAGCATCTGCCGGCACTCGTTCTCATCGGCGGGGGCCATCACCAACATGTTCGGGATACAGCGCATATAGCTGTAATCAAAAGAGCCGGCATGAGTCGGACCGTCCGGCCCCACTAGACCTGCTCTATCCAGGGCAAACAGCACATCCAGATTCTGCAAAGCCACGTCGTGGATTAATTGATCGTAAGCCCGTTGTAAAAACGTCGAATAAATCGCCACCACCGGCTTCGCGCCCTGACAGGCTTGACCGGCCGCCAAGGTCACCGCATGCTGCTCGGCAATCGCCACATCGAAATAACGCTTGGGAAACTGCTGGGAAAACGCCACCAGACCTGAGCCTTCGCGCATCGCCGGGGTAATCCCCAACAGCCGCTCATCCTGCTTGGCCATATCGCACAACCAGGTGCCGAACACTTCCGTATAAGTCGGATGCGGCGAAGGCGCGGCTTTAGGCAAATAATCTTTGGTTGGATCGAAGGCGGGTACGCCGTGATAGGCCAAGGGGTCTTTCTCGGCCGGCGCATAGCCTTTGCCTTTCTTGGTGACCACATGCAAAAACACCGGACCGGTTAAATCCTTCAATTTCTCCAGCGTGGACACCAACATCTCCACATCGTGGCCGTCAATCGGGCCGAAATAATTAAAGCCCAGTTCCTCGAACAAGGTACCCGGCACAATCATGCCCTTCACATGCTCTTCGGTCTTCCGCGCCAATTCCCACACCGAGGGCATACTGGCCAAGGCCTTCTTACTTTCTTCCCGCACTGAGGAATAAAACTTACTGGACAACACCTTGGTCAGATAATTATTCATCGCCCCGACCGGCGGTGAAATCGACATATCGTTATCGTTCAAAATCACCAACAGATTGGCATTGACATCGCCGGCATGATTCATCGCCTCATAAGCCATGCCGCCGGTAATCGAACCGTCGCCGATGATCGCTACCATCTTCTTGTCTTCGCCGCGCAATTGCGAGGCAATCGCCATGCCCAGGGCGGCACTGATCGACGTTGATGAATGCCCGACCCCAAAGGCATCGTACTCACTCTCCGAACGGCAGGGAAACGCCGACACGCCGCCGAAGGTGCGAATCGTCGGCATCCGGTCTTTCCGCCCCGTCAGAATCTTATGCGGATAAGCCTGATGCCCCACATCCCAGACCAACTGATCTGACGGCGTATCGAACACATAATGCAAGGCCACCGTCAGCTCCACCGTGCCCAGACCGGCCGAAAAGTGGCCGCCGGAAATGCTGACCGTATGGGTCAAAAAGCTACGCAACTCATCAGCCAGAGGCTTCAGTTGTTCCGGTTTCAGCGCGCGTATGTCGGCGGGGGTCTGGATGGTGTTGAGAAGCGGAAAGTCAGAGACTGTCATGGGTTAATAAATTCCTTTATATGTTTGCGTCACAATATTCCGCGCCTGCTACACAGGCGCAAGGCCAAAGCCGGAAAGATTGTGGCGCAAGAAGTATAAATCGTGCAGTTCGCTGCGCTTAGTGCGTGCGTTCGATGATATACAGAGACAAATCGCGCAATAAATCCGCTTCGCTACCAAACCCGGCTAAGCTGGCCACGGCTAGTTCATGCAGCTCCTGCGCTTTTTCCTTGGCGCCGGCCATGCCCAACAGCGCCGGGTAAGTCGGTTTGTCGTTATCGACGTCCTTGCCCTGGGTTTTGCCCAAGGTAGCGGTATCGCTTTCTACATCCAGAATGTCATCTTTGACTTGGAATGACAGACCTATGCATTTAGCGTAATGGTCCAGCTTTTTAGCGGCATCCGCGTCCAGGTTCGGTTTGGACAGCGCTGCCAGATTGACGCTGGCGCGAATCAGCGCACCGGTCTTATGAATATGCATGTTTTCCAACTCCGGCAAAGTCAGCTTGCGACCAACCGAACCCAGATCGATTGCTTGCCCACCAACCATGCCTTGCGAGCCGCTGGCTCTGGTCAAGGCTGCGATCATTTTTACTCGCGCTTCCGCGCCGGCCAAAATGGCTGAGTCGTTGGCTAATACGTCAAAAGCCAGTGCCTGCAACGCATCGCCGGCTAAAATGGCGGTGGCTTCGTCGTATGCTTTGTGGCAAGTCGGTTTGCCGCGGCGCAAATCGTCATTGTCCATCGCCGGCAAATCGTCGTGAATCAAAGAATAAACATGAATAAATTCCACCGCGCACGCTTGGGCATCCAAAAGGTCTTCACTCAAGCCTAGTGCTTGGCCGGTTGCATAAGTCAGCAACGGGCGGGTGCGTTTGCCGCCGTCCAGTACGCTGTAGCGCATGGCTTGATGCAGGGATTGCGGCAGGATGTTCTCGCCGGGCAACCTGGCGTCCAACGCCCGTTCGACGCGGTTTTGGCAGGCGGTAAGATAGGCTTTTAAGTTACTCATCGGTGAATGGCTCCAAAGTTTGCTGGCCGTTTTTTTCTAATAAAATTTGGACTTTCTGCTCGGCGTCTTGTAGCGCTTGCTGGCAGGTGCGGGTTAGTCTGATACCGCGTTCGAAGGATTTTAGGGATTCTTCCAGGGAAATATCGCCGCGTTCCATTTGCTCGACCAATTTCTCCAGTTCTTCCATCGCCTCCTCAAATTGGGATGCGCTTTTACGTCTCGACATATAATGTGGCTTGCGGTGCTCAAAAATGACCGAGCATTATAGTATGAATTAACAGCAAACGATGACTAACAATGAGTAACGAATATAACGCCGCGGCGATTGAAGTACTGAGCGGCCTGGACCCGGTGCGCAAACGCCCCGGTATGTACACCGACACCACACGGCCCAATCACCTGGTGCAGGAAGTGGTGGACAACAGCGTGGACGAGGCTCTGGCCGGCCATGCCAACGCCATCAATGTCGTGCTGTATAAGGACGGATCGGTACGGGTGGACGATAACGGCCGTGGGATGCCGGTGGATATTCATCCAGAGCAGGGCATTCCGGGCGTGGAAGTGATCCTTACCCAGCTACACGCAGGCGGCAAATTCTCCAACAAAAACTATCAATTCTCCGGCGGTTTGCACGGCGTCGGCGTGTCCGTAGTGAATGCCTTGTCGGAAAAATTGCTGGTAGAAATCAAGCGCGGCGGCGGCGTGTATCAAATGGAATTTGCCGGCGGCGACAAGGTCAGCGAACTACAGCAAAGCGCTACGGTCGGCAAGAACAACACCGGTACCAGCGTGCATTTTTGGCCGGACGGTAAATATTTCGATTCCAACCGTGTCTCGGTCAGCAAACTCAAACATGTATTGCGTGCCAAAGCCGTATTGTGTCCGGGTTTGAAAATCACCTTAAATTCCGAGCTTAGCGACGAACAATTCGAATGGTGTTACCAAAACGGTTTGCAGGAATATTTGCTGGATAGAGTCGGCGATGCCGAGATCTTTCCGCAACCGCCATTCATGGCCAATATGGCCGCCAGCAACGAAGCGGTGGAGTGGGGCATAGTTTGGACCCCGGACAGCCTGCCGGAGACTATCGCCGAGAGTTACGTGAACCTGGTGCCTACTGCCCAAGGCGGTACTCATGTCAATGGCTTGCGGGCCGGCCTGACCGAGGCGATGCGCGAGTTTTTAGACTTTCGCAACTTGTTGCCGCGCGGCGTAAAGATTGCGCCGGAGGACGTTTGGGAAAGTTGCCATTTTGTGTTGTCGGTAAAATTGGAGGATCCGCAATTTTCAGGACAGACCAAAGAAAGACTCAGCTCGCGCGAATGCGTGACCTTTGTCTCCGGGGTTGCCAAGGATACTTTCAGCTTGTGGTTGAATCAGCATCCGCAGGAAGGCGAGAAAATCGCCGAAATCATCCTGGCTAGTGCGCAAAAGCGCTTGAAAGCCGGCAAGAAAATCGTCCGCAAGAAAATCACCAGCGGCCCGGCTTTACCCGGCAAATTGGCCGATTGTTCCGGACAGGATCTCAGCCGTACCGAGTTGTTTTTGGTCGAGGGCGACTCCGCTGGTGGGTCGGCTAAGCAGGCCCGCGACCGCGAGTTCCAAGCTATCATGCCCTTGAGAGGGAAGATTTTGAACACCTGGGAAGTCGATTCCGGTGAGGTGATGGCGTCGCAAGAGGTGCACGACATCGCAGTCGCTCTGGGCATAGAGCCGGACAGCAACGATCTGCAAAATCTACGCTACGGCAAGATCTGCATCCTGGCCGATGCCGATTCCGACGGCAACCACATCGCCACCCTGATTTGCGCGCTGTTTTACCAGCATTTCAATGCGCTGGTCAGAGCAGGGCATGTGTTCGTGGCGATGCCGCCGCTATATCGGATCGACGTGGGCAAGAAAGTATTTTATGCGCTGGATGAATCGGAGCGCTTGGGCGTGTTGGCGCGCATTGAAGCCGAAAAACTCACCGGCAAGATTAACATCCAGCGCTTCAAAGGTTTGGGTGAGATGAATCCCTCGCAATTGCGGGAAACCACCATGAACCCCGATACCCGCCGCTTGGTGCAGTTGACTATCGAAGAAAACGACGACACCCGCGAACAGATGGACTTATTGCTGGCGAAGAAGCGCGCCGGCGACCGCAAAAGTTGGTTGGAAGATCGCGGCAACTTAGCACAAATATAAGCAAAACGCTGGTCGGGGTCAGAACACTCCGGCTGGCACTTTTGTGTGTTAGATGTCCATCAACAGCATCGGTATGCCGTAAGTCAATACGAAATAGCTAAATGCATAAATAACGCTGACGCTGGTTGGGTAGCTGAAGAAGGCGCGAAAGATATAGCTGACGATGGAGATATACCAAATCACCAAAAATAGCGCGATGCCGATGCCGATTTCTTCGCGGTAGGGATGATGATTCAGCACCAACCAATAGTCCAGTGCTTCGCCGCTGACCGCCAAGGTCATGATGAAATTCTCGCAGACGAAAATTGAGGTGTACAACTGGTTAAAGCAGCCCCATTTTTTCTCCATCAGCAATAAAATCGCCACCGAGCCGAAGGCCATGGTAATGCGGCCCAGCACCTCCAGCGAGCCGTCCGCTGGATCGGAGATCAAGCCCTCAACGATCATGCCGGAGATTAGATAGAACGCCACGTTTTTCCACATAAACGAAGTGGGTGGGACTAAGTCCGAGGGATTGTTCAGAAACCAGCAAGAGGACAGGTATTTCAGGAATAGATTCATAATCGGCGCTTATATTCGATAAAAGTAGGTTTTTATCGAATCGAAAAAACCGTCCATTATAGACGGGCCTTAGAATAACGGGGTTTTGACTTGCTATTTGCGTGAATATCGTCTCTTTGGCGAGGAGTACAAGGCGCGACCGTCTGAGGAGAAGCGGCCAGCTGTCTAGTCGATTCGTTTGTATAATACGTCATCCATTCTTTGCGTATGGCCCCTCAGCGAGCCGGCCGCCCATGTCCAATTAACTCCGGAAGCTTCATGATCGAACTAGGTAAATTTAACACTTTAACCGTCGTTAGCCGGCGCGATAATCAGTATGGTTTCGATGGTGGGGAGCTTGGCGAGATTGCGCTGGCGGACCAAGATGCCCCGGATACTCTAAAGGTCGGCGATACGGTAAAGGTCTTTGTCTACATCGACGGTAAGAATCAAACCATCGCCACCTTGCAAACGCCGCTAGCGCAAGTCGATGAGGTAGCTTGGTTAAAATGTATATCGCTCAGCCATGCCGGCGCGTTTTTGGGATGGGGATTGCCCAAGGATTTGCTGCTGCCGTTCAGCGAACAAAAGGGTAAGGTCGTCGAAGGTCGTTCCTATCTGGTGCGCTTGTTTTTAGACGAGAACAATCGTATTGCCGCCACGATGATGCTGGATGATTTTATTCTGGACCAAGCGTTTTATTACAAAGACGGGCAAGCCGTGCAACTGATTATCGCCGACGAAACCGATCTGGGTTTCAAGGCAGTAGTGGATAATCAATACTGGGGTGTGCTGTATAAAAGCGAGACTTTTCAAGCGCTGCAAAAAGGCCAAACCTTGACCGGTTATATTAAAAAAGTCCGCCCCGACAACAAGCTGGATTTAGTTCTAAGCCAGGAAAAATACGGCCAGAAAGTCGATGCTACGTCGGAAAAAATTCTGGCGATACTGGCAAAGCGCGGCGGCTATGTGGCGCTAACCGACAAAAGTGCGCCGGAGATTATTTACGATACCTTTGGTGTTAGCAAAAAAGTCTTCAAGCAAGCGATCGGTGGTTTGTATAAACAACGGCGGATAGTGATCGAAGAAGCGGGCATCCGTTTGGTCGATCAGGCTTAAAGGTCGCAAGGGGAGTGTAGAGACGCAATGTGGCGCGTCTCTACCGTGTCAGCTGTAACGTCTAAGGCCGATATTGCGAGAACACATAATCGGTTTTTTGCTCGGACGCGTGGCAGGCAAAACAGGAGGTGCCGCCGTCTTTCACTAGCCTTTCGGTTTTACTGTTGCCGGCAAAGCCTTCAAAGCCCCAGCCGCCGGTCGCGGCAAATTTTTTCGAGTCTTTCTGCATCACGCCGACCAGTTTGCGTTCGCCTTCCTGGATCGTTTTATCCTTTTCCTGGTACTGCAATAAATCGAATACCAGCACCGAGCCATCCGCATACTTACCGCTCTTCAAACCTCCTTCCGCTTGTTTATTAGCGTAAACATGATGCAGGCCTTGAAACGGATTTTCCAGCGCATGGCCAGGCTGGATCAACATACTTTTCGCATGCAGCCAGTTGCGATAGCCTTCCGGAAACGGCACGGCCTGATCGGCGGCGAACGCGGTAACGGCAATTGTGCTTAGCAAGCCGGCCATCAGTATCGAAATACAGGTTTTCATGATCGTATCCCCCTTAAAAATAAAATGCATTGATAATTTCGAATCGAAACTATGCGGCCTTTTTAAGCGGATTTGCGGATTTTGTCAAACAAATAGTGATACGCTATTAGTTTGCTTGGCGAGGGCGGCTTGTCGGTAGGTCTGGTGTTAAGCGGCAATTGAAGTCAGGACAAAAAAAGGGACGAGAAAGACAGCTTGGTGTTGGGCTGCAAAAGTCTTGTAACCCAAGCTACCAGACAATTAAATCTTGCCGTCCAAACCCATCTGAAAATACTTGTGAGTGATTTTGTCCTGGTTTTCCAGCAACCAGTCGATGTCCGGGGTATTGGTCATGGCTTTATGAATGGCTTTGGCCATGGCTTGCCGGTGGATGTCGAACAGAATTTGATGATCCAGATTGTCGTCTTTGATGACGCTGGGGTTCAACCACACCGAGCAAATAATCCCCAGATCGTTGGCTTTTTCTTTAGGTATGTCGCCGGCCCGCACCGCATCCAGCACGCCATTGGCGATCGCCGCCTGCACCGTACCCATTAGAATATTGGTGTAACGGCTGTTTTTGACGGTGACTTTGCTGACCATCAAAGTCACCGGTCGCACCTGAATATCGGTGTTTAAAATGGCAAATACGCGAGTATGGCCCTGAACCTGATCGCCGGTCAGCGTGGCAATTGCCGTGCCCACCGGACCGTCCAGTTCGCCGATGATGATCTCCGGTTCTGCCGCTGTACCCGCCGGCCCACCCGCCACCAGGGCTTCGCCAGTGCGCATAATGATTCTTTCGCTCATATTGGTCTCCAAATGAATGTTGATGTTGATAATTTTCTTGGGGGGTTAGAAGCTAAGCATCACCGCTCAACACCATCGCTCCGTATTCTTCCGGAGTGATTATTCCGCCCAAACTTTCCGCAACGTGACTATCGCCAGCTGGCAAGACGTCCTGCACCGCATCGATCCGCTTCCATTGCGGTAAAGGTGTGTCTTGATTGGCTTGAGGTACATATTTTGAACTGGCGATGCGGCTCATCCGGTGAATATAACGCGGACAGTTGATGAAAATCTCGCTAATCGCCACCCGCACGATCAGCTCTGCGCCGGGGTATTCTGCCAGCAGCGGATCGTTGGCTTCAATCCGGGCGTCGCCGTGCACCCGAATCCGATGCGGCGTTTCGAAATCAATGAACAGCATGCCGATTTTCGGGTTGCCGTTGATATTGCCCATCGACAAAAACATGCCGTTGCCGTCGTAACTGGGGAACGCCAGCTCTTGCGGATTAACCACCTTAACCAAGCCGGGATTGCCGCCTTTGTAAGAGCAGGTTGGATAACCGCGTTGGTCGATGGTGGTCAGAAAGAAAAAATCCCGGCTCTCGATAAACGGCTGATGCTGCTCGTTGACCTGCTGTTCAACAATGATTTGTTCCAAGCGATCCGCCAGATTCACGGTGTCGTGTTGCTCTTGTAATTGGCGATGCTGCGGGCCGTAAAAGTCGCTCATGGGCTATGCTCCTGATTGGGGTGATGCGGCGATTCTAGCAGGAATGTCGATGAGACAGGATTTACGCTTGGATGACGCACACCGGTTGGGACTGCGTTTCTCCAGGCGAAAGCGACAAATTTGTGTGGAGAAAATTTGAACAGCCAACTGCCGCCGGCCATGGCTTACTGATCTCGGCAATCTTTGCCGAGAAGACGCGCTTTTAACTGAGCCCAAGAATCATTATAACCAGGAAAAACTGTTTGAAACTTACCGACACGGCTGAGTTTAATCGATTAGCGCCAGATTACTTCGAGCGATTCGCTGCGCGGGAACAATCTCTTGTCGAGAGCCTGGTTTATTGCCTGCGCCTGCGTGAGAGTGATTACGTTACGTCCCTGCCGACCATTGGCTGCGTAACTTTTGGCGATGAATATACAGCCATTGAATGGCGATGATGGGAATGCCGGATTCGATTTTGTCGTCTTCCAGCATTTGAAATACCTCGTCGAATTTCACGGCCGTGACGCGGATGTCTTCATCTTCCTCGTCCAGGCCATGTATGCCGCCGACCTGGCTGCTGTCAACCCGGCCGCAGAACAGGGTAATCCACTCCGACGAGCCGCCGGGCGTGGTGAAGAATTGTTTTATTTCGATGAGTTCTTGAATCTCGCAGCCGGCCTCCTCGCGGGCTTCACGATAGGCGACTTCTTCAGCGGTTTCGCCTTCTTCGATGGCGCCGGCCACAATTTCAAGCAGCCAGGCGCGCTCGGGTTGCAAGACCGCACCCACTCGGAATTGCTCTATCAACACCACTTCGTCGCGGTCCGGATCATAGAGTAATACAGCCACGCAATTGCCACGGCGGAACAACTCCCGCTTTAAGGGCTGGCTCCAGCCGCCATTGAATAGCGTGTGTTTTAGAGTGTATTGCTCCAGCCGGAAAAAGCCTTCATACACAACTTGTGTATCCAATATTTGAAATTGCTTGTCGCTCATCGGCCGTAGCTCACCCGGTAGATAACGCCCAAGCTGTCGTCGCTGATCAACAAGCTGCCGTCCTGCATTTGAATGATGTCGTTCGGGCGTCCCAGTACCTGTCCTTGCGGCGTCAGCCAGCCGCTGATGAAGGGTAGTTCGTTATAGGCTTGACCTTCGCGGAATTTGACCACATTCACCTGATAACCTTGCGGCACGGTGCGATTCCAGGAGCCATGTTGGGCGACGAATAATTGCCGGAAATAGGTGTCCGGAAATTGCTTACCGGTATAGAAACGCATGCCCAGCGGGGCGATGTGGGCTTTATACTTCCAGGCGGGGGCCTTGAATTTGTAGCATTGCTTGTCGCCGATATATTCCGGGTCGGGGATGGTGCCGGCGTGGCAGTAAGGGAAGCCGAAATGTTCGCCTTTTTGATTCCATTCGTTCAATTCGTCTGGCGGTATATCATCGCCCAGATAATCGCGGCCGTTGTCGTTGAAAAACAAATGGCCGCTGCGGGTCTCCCAATCGAAACCGACAGTGTTACGGATGCCGCGCGCCAGGATTTCCATATCGCTACCGTCCGGGTCCAAGCGAATCAGCGAGCCGTAAATGGGTTTGTCCGAGTCGCAGACGTTACAAGGCGCGCCGATGGCGGTGTATAACTTGCCGTCAGGGCCAAAGCGCAGATATTTCCAGCCGTGGTGCCGGTCGGAAGGAAATTGGTCGAATACCGTAACCGCTTTTGGCGGGCTGGCCAAGCGTTGGCCCACCTCGTCGAAACGGATGATGCGATGAATTTCAGCGACGTACAGCGTGCCGTCTTTGTAGGCCACGCCATTGGGTAGATTGAGTTGTTGAGCGATCAGATACTTCTGTTCAGCAACGCCGTCGCCATCCTTGTCCTGCACCGCATAGACTGCGCTTTGCCGCGAGCCGACATAAACCACGCCATTGTCGCCCAGTGCCATTTGCCGGGCGTTGGGAATGTCGTCGGCGAAAATTCTGATGTTAAAACCCGGCGGCAAGCGCAGTTGTTTTAACACGGCTTCTTGTTCCGGAGTGGCCGCCAAGCACAGCGGTGCAACGGCAAACAGCATCAACAGCGACTTTATAATTCTCATTTTTATGTCCCTCAAGTAAACTTTGGCAGATGTTAACACTCTATAGTCTTGAATTTAATCTTTCGACTCCCCAGATTAAACCCACTTTATAACAACACAGGAAAGTTACGCCATGATGAGAATATTGCTGTTTCTGGCCACCAACGTGGCCATTATGATCGCGATCAGCATCATATTTAGTGTATTCGGTTTGCAAGGAGCCCTCGACGCTCAGGGCGTCAACTTGAACATTGAGGGCCTGCTGGCTATGTCGGCGGTCATCGGTATGACCGGTTCCGTCATTTCGTTGTTTTTGTCGAAATGGTCGGCTAAAAGCGCGATGGGCGTCCACGTCATCGAGCAGCCGCAAAATCAAACCGAACAATGGTTGATCGGCATTGTGGAGCGCCAAGCCCGTCAAGCCGGGATCGGCATGCCGGAAGTCGGGATTTTCGACACCCCTGAAGCCAACGCCTTCGCTACCGGCGCCAGCCGCAACAATGCCTTGGTAGCGGTTAGTACCGGGCTGCTGCGCAGTATGAGCGCGGATGAAGTGGAAGCGGTCGTCGGCCACGAGATTAGCCACGTCGCCAACGGCGACATGATTACCATGGCCTTGATGCAAGGCGTAGTGAATACCTTTGTCTACTTTTTCGCCACTGTCATTGGTCATCTGGTGGACCGGTTGGTATTCAAAACCGAACGCGGCTACGGCCCGGCGTATTATGTGACGCAGATGGTGGCGCAAATTGCCTTGTCGATTTTGGCGTCCATGCTGGTGATGTGGTTCTCCCGCTACCGCGAATTTCGGGCTGACGCCGGTGGTGCCAATCTGGCCGGTCGGCAAAAAATGATAGGTGCCTTGCAGGCCTTACAACGTTCGCATGAACCGGCTGAATTGCCCGGCGAATTGGCGGCGTTTGGGATTAATGGCGGCGGCGTGCAACGCTTGTTTATGAGCCACCCACCGTTAGAAGAACGCATCGCTGCCTTGCAAAACGCTCGTTAAAATGCTCCCTTGCCGCGCCGCATCAACCGGCGCGGCTTTTTTATGACCAGTCAATTCATCCGCTTCAAACTTGATTTAAGTTACGACCAGTATCTGGCCGTCTATCAAGGCGTCGCCAAAACCGTGGTTACCATTGCCGATGACGGTCGGCGTATCGTATTTCCTGCCGGCAATATTCAGCGGTATCTTACTAAGACCGGGATTCAGGGCTATTTTGAAATGGAATTGGGTGCAGGGAATAAGTTTGTGGGTATCAAAAAAATACCGTGATGATTGTCCATCCTGGCTGCTGATTTGATTTGCGGTTCTAGGAGAGGCTATAGCCTAAAATGAGCAGTTGGCCTGTATTGTGGGCCGTTCGTGCTGAGCAACGTCGAAGCGCGGACTGCACACAATACAATCACCGGCTGGGTGAATGAGAAATCCCGCTCACCCTTCGACCACGTTCAGGACGAACGGGATTTCTCATGGCCAAACTGCTCTTTTTAGGGTTAGTCGCGATTAACGCCTTTATCTAAGCCAAAGCCTCGTGCTGTGACGTCAACCATCGTGCAGACTAGTCGCAGCCAGCATTTGCCCGGTTCGGTACAAGATGTGTTCGACCCGACGTTCCGGCACGCAAAGTTCCGCCGCAATTTGCCGTTGGCGTTTGCCGTCCAAGCGACGCGCCCACAAAATCTGTCGGTTGAGTAACGGTATGCTGTGGAGCCAACTTTCTATTGCCGACCATTGTTGCTCGCTTTGCACAAACCGCTCGGGTTGGGGAGAAGGGCAGAGCCAGTCCTCATCCAAAGTGCCGCCGTCCCGCGCGTGTTGCCGGGCTTGGCTGCGCAAATAATCCAAAGCCAGATTACCGGCCACCCGGTACAGAAATGCTCGGCAATTGATGATGGCATCCTGCCCCGGATAGTCGGCAATATGCAAAAAGGTATCTTGCAACAAGTCAGCTGCCGTTTCCCGGCAATTGACCTGGCGAAGCAAAAATTGCTGAAGCTCGCTTTGATGACGTAAATACGCGGTAGTTAAGGGTGGGTAATGGCTGTTCATCAACTAGTATCAAAAAATTTACTGCTTTTAAAGCGATGCCTTGGCGCTCGTGCGCGCCGAACAACGCCATTTGGCTAGTGCGCAAGCCATCGGCAACGTAACAATCGTTTAAAAAAATCCCTTTTTGACGGGCGTAGGTTGGGGGGAGGCACGAACCCCAACACGACAACCGTTGGGCCGCCAGCCAAACGTAAAGACGAGATATTGCAGCCAACAAAACAGCGAATGATTTGTAAAGTTCAAACTGGTCAAAATGTTGGGGTTCGTGCCCCACCCCAACCTTGTATCTTAACTCCCGCCATGGTTAGCTACTGTGGCGCTGAGACAGGAGCAGCTTGCCCCCACCCTTAAGGCTTGACCTT
>NZ_LUUG01000113.1 GCF_001644035.1 Methylomonas methanica | reverse complement strand
AAAATTGAAGGTGATTATCGGTAAGGGAGTTTCGGTCAAAAAAAAAGCCCTGCTAGAGTTAGCAGGGCTTTTGGGTTAGGCGCTTGGCGATGACCTACTTTCACATGGCAACCTGCCACACTATCATCGGCGCTAAGCGGTTTCACTTCCGAGTTCGGGATGGGATCGGGTGGTTCACGCTTGCTATGTTCACCAAGCAAACTGGTTACAACAGGGACAAGGTCAAGGCGCAGGGTACACATTCGACCTCAGCATCTATTTTTTGTCTTGCCCTATTCAAAACTTTTTAACATCAGCTACAACGTTGATTCCTGGCTGATCTTTTGGACCTTGTGCCTTGAACTTTCTTCGTACCTGCTTCATGGAAATCTGTATCGAGTTTATCGTTCTCTTGCGTTTTATCAGCTTTTGTCGTCTGACCTTACCCAAACGCATTGGGTGTTATATGGTCAAGCCTCACGGGCAATTAGTACACGTTAGCTTCACACATTACTGCGCTTCCACACCGTGCCTATCAACGTCGTAGTCTCCGACGGCCCTTCAGGGGACTTAAAGTCCCAGTGAGATCTCATCTTGGGAGGGGCTTCCCGCTTAGATGCTTTCAGCGGTTATCCTGTCCGAACGTGGCTACCCGGCAATGCCATTGGCATGACAACCGGAACACCAGAGGTTCGTCCACTCCGGTCCTCTCGTACTAGGAGCAGCTTCCCTCAAATCTCAAACGCCCACGGCAGATAGGGACCGAACTGTCTCACGACGTTCTGAACCCAGCTCGCGTACCACTTTAAATGGCGAACAGCCATACCCTTGGGACCTGCTTCAGCCCCAGGATGTGATGAGCCGACATCGAGGTGCCAAACACCGCCGTCGATATGAACTCTTGGGCGGTATCAGCCTGTTATCCCCGGCGTACCTTTTATCCGTTGAGCGATGGCCCTTCCATACAGAACCACCGGATCACTAAGACCTACTTTCGTACCTGCTCGACTTGTCCGTCTCGCAGTCAAGCACCCTTATGCCTTTGCACTCATTGCCTGATTTCCGACCAGGCTGAGGGTACCTTCGTGCTCCTCCGTTACTCTTTAGGAGGAGACCGCCCCAGTCAAACTACCCACCAGACACTGTCCCTAACCCGGATAACGGGTCGAGGTTAGAACTCCAAACATACCAGGGTGGTATTTCAAGGTTGGCTCCACGAGAACTGGCGTTCCCGCTTCAAAGCCTCCCACCTATCCTACACAAGTAGGTTCAAAGTCCAGTGTCAAGCTATAGTAAAGGTGCACGGGGTCTTTCCGTCTAGCCGCGGGTACACTGCATCTTCACAGCGATTTCAATTTCACTGAGTCCCAGGTGGAGACAGTGTGGCCATCGTTACGCCATTCGTGCAGGTCGGAACTTACCCGACAAGGAATTTCGCTACCTTAGGACCGTTATAGTTACGGCCGCCGTTTACTGGGGCTTCGATCAAGAGCTTCTCCGAAGATAACCCCATCAATTAACCTTCCAGCACCGGGCAGGCGTCACACCCTATACGTCCACTTTCGTGTTTGCAGAGTGCTATGTTTTTGCTAAACAGTCGCAGCCACCGATTTTTTGCAACCCCCTTCCGCTCCAGTCGCGAGGACCTTCACGTAATGAGGGCATACCTTCTCCCGAAGTTACGGTATCATTTTGCCTAGTTCCTTCACCTGGGTTCTCTCAAGCGCCTTAGAATTTTCATCCCACCCACCTGTGTCGGTTTAGGGTACGGCCACTAGTAACCTGAAGCTTAGAGGTTTTTCCTGGAAGCAGGGCATCTATCACTTCGCTGTTCTTTCGAACCGCTCGTCATCACGTCTCGGCATAAAGCACCCCGGATTTGCCTAAGATGCATGCCTACCTGCTTAAACTGCCACTTCCAACCGACAGCTGATATAGCCTTCTCCGTCACCCCATCGCAGTTACTACTGGTACAGGAATATTAACCTGTTTTCCATCGACTACGCTTTTCAGCCTCGCCTTAGGTGCCGACTAACCCTGCGTCGATTAACGTTGCGCAGGAAACCTTGGGTTTTCGGCGAGGGGGTTTTTCACCCCCTTTATCGTTACTTATGTCAGCATTCGCACTTCCGATACCTCCAGCCCACTTCTCAATGAACCTTCGCAGGCGTACGGAACGCTCCTCTACCACTCACGCTTAACGCGTAAATCCGTAGCTTCGGTACTATGCTTAGCCCCGGTAAATCTTCCGCGCAGACCGACTCGACCAGTGAGCTATTACGCTTTCTTTAAAGGATGGCTGCTTCTAAGCCAACCTCCTGGCTGTCTGTGCCTTTCCACATCGTTTCCCACTGAGCATAGATTTGGGGACCTTAGCTGACGGTCTGGGCTGTTTCCCTTTTCACGACGGACCTTATCACCCGCCGTGTGTCTCCCGTGCTTGCACTTGCTGGTATTCGGAGTTTGCATCGGGTTGGTAAGTCGGGATGACCCCCTAGCCGAAACAGTGCTCTACCCCCAGCAGTGATACACGAGGCGCTACCTAAATAGCTTTCGAGGAGAACCAGCTATCTCCGAGCTTGATTAGCCTTTCACTCCGATCCACAGCTCATCCCCGTCTTTTTCAACAGACGTGGGTTCGGCCCTCCAGTTAGTATTACCCAACCTTCAGCCTGGCCATGGATAGATCGCCCGGTTTCGGGTCTACACCTTGCGACTAAACGCCCTATTAAGACTCGCTTTCGCTACGCCTCCCCTATTCGGTTAAGCTTGCCACAAAATGTAAGTCGCTGACCCATTATACAAAAGGTACGCAGTCACCCCACGAAGGGGCTCCCACTGCTTGTACGCATACGGTTTCAGGTTCTATTTCACTCCGCTCTCCGCGGTTCTTTTCGCCTTTCCCTCACGGTACTAGTTCACTATCGGTCAGTAAGGAGTATTTAGCCTTGGAGGATGGTCCCCCCATATTCAGTCAAAGTTTCACGTGCTCCGACCTACTCGATTTCACTAAAAAAAGGTTTTCGTGTACGGGGCTATCACCCTGTATCGCCGGACTTTCCAGACCGTTCCACTAACCTTATCCTAGCTTAAGGGCTAGTCCCCGTTCGCTCGCCACTACTTAGGGAATCTCGGTTGATTTCTTTTCCTCCGGGTACTTAGATGTTTCAGTTCTCCGGGTTCGCTTCAGTGAGCTATGTATTCACTCAAAGATGACGTGCTTATGCACGCCGGGTTTCCCCATTCGGACATCTCTGGATCACAGCCGGTTTGCAGGCTCCCCAAAGCTTTTCGCATGCTACAACGTCCTTCATCGCCTCTTACTGCCTAGGCATTCACCGTATGCGCTTATTCACTTGACCATATAACCCGAATACGTCTGTACTTTGGTTATACTGTCAGCTGACATTTTCGCTGATTTTTTCTGCTTGAGAACGACATGCTGTTTGCTTTCTGTCTTTATCTTTCGACATTGACATCATTCAAACCGCAACTCGTTTCAGTTTCGATCATTGCTGATCGTTACTATAGTTACAGATTTCCATATTGTTAAAGAGCTATCGGTACGAATACCAATGCTATACAGTCTTTATCATGCGATAAAACCATATAGCGTTGATGTTCTGACATCGACTATCTAGTGGTGACGAACTGGTTAACCCTCAGCGTAAGCGTGATGGTGGAGCCAGGGAGGATCGAACTCCCGACCTCCTGCGTGCAAGGCAGGCGCTCTCCCAGCTGAGCTATGGCCCCTAAAACAGACTAAAGACCAAGACTCAAGCCGAAATCCGATTTCGTTCAACTTTCCGATCTAGCCAGAATCGTTGCCTGTTCGTGTTCCGCCTTGTCGCTTTCGCCTTTTATGCGTTGGTGGGTCTGGGAGGAGTTGAACCTCCGACCTCACCCTTATCAGGGGTGCGCTCTAACCAACTGAGCTACAGACCCAGGTGCGTCTTTCAATCGAAATAATTTGTTGTGAGTACGTGTAACGGTGTACCGTCTTTGTAAGGAGGTGATCCAGCCCCAGGTTCCCCTAGGGCTACCTTGTTACGACTTCACCCCAGTCATGAATCACAAAGTGGTAAGCGCCCTCCCGAAGGTTAAACTACCTACTTCTTTTGCAACCCACTCCCATGGTGTGACGGGCGGTGTGTACAAGGCCCGGGAACGTATTCACCGCGGCATTCTGATCCGCGATTACTAGCGATTCCGACTTCACGCAGTCGAGTTGCAGACTGCGATCCGGACTGGGACCGGCTTTTTGGGATTCGCTTACTCTCGCGAGTTCGCAGCCCTCTGTACCGGCCATTGTAGCACGTGTGTAGCCCTACCCATAAGGGCCATGATGACTTGACGTCGTCCCCACCTTCCTCCGGTTTATCACCGGCAGTCTCCCTAGAGTTCCCGGCATGACCCGCTGGCAACTAAGGATAAGGGTTGCGCTCGTTACGGGACTTAACCCAACATTTCACAACACGAGCTGACGACAGCCATGCAGCACCTGTCTCAGAGCTCCCGAAGGCACTCCGCTATCTCTAACAGATTCTCTGGATGTCAAGGGTAGGTAAGGTTCTTCGCGTTGCATCGAATTAAACCACATGCTCCACCGCTTGTGCGGGCCCCCGTCAATTCATTTGAGTTTTAGCCTTGCGGCCGTACTCCCCAGGCGGTCAACTTAATACGTTAGCTCCACTACTAAGTTCTTTAAGAACCCAACAGTTAGTTGACATCGTTTACGGCGTGGACTACCAGGGTATCTAATCCTGTTTGCTACCCACGCTTTCGTACCTCAGCGTCAGTTTTAGTCCAGGGAGCCGCCTTCGCCACTGGTGTTCCTTCAGATCTCTACGCATTTCACCGCTACACCTGAAATTCCACTCCCCTCTACTAAACTCTAGTTGCCCAGTATCAAATGCAGTTCCCAGGTTAAGCCCAGGGCTTTCACATCTGACTTAAACAACCGCCTACGCACGCTTTACGCCCAGTAATTCCGATTAACGCTTGCACCCTCCGTATTACCGCGGCTGCTGGCACGGAGTTAGCCGGTGCTTCTTGTATAGGTAATGTCAGTCTGCCGGGTATTAACCGGCAGGTATTCCTTCCTATTGAAAGTGCTTTACAACCCTCAGGCCTTCTTCACACACGCGGTATTGCTGGATCAGGCTTTCGCCCATTGTCCAATATTCCCCACTGCTGCCTCCCGTAGGAGTCTGGGCCGTGTCTCAGTCCCAGTGTGGCTGATCATCCTCTCAGACCAGCTATGGATCGTCGCCTTGGTAGGCCATTACCCTACCAACTAGCTAATCCAACATAGGCTCATCTATTAGCGCCAGGCCCGAAGGTCCCCAGCTTTCCCCCGTAGGGCGTATGCGGTATTAGCGTGAGTTTCCCCACGTTGTCCCCCACTAATAGGCAGATTCCTATGCATTACTCACCCGTCCGCCACTCGTCAGCGCCCGAAGGCCTGCTACCGTTCGACTTGCATGTGTTAAGCATACCGCCAGCGTTCAATCTGAGCCATGATCAAACTCTTCAGTTTAATTTTAACTTGTCACTAAATAAGATTAGTGACCAATCTTGGCTCGACTACAGAACATCTTTTCTTGCGAATTGACGTGGTTTCTGTGTCGACTATTTCTAACAGCACATAGTCGCTACACATACCCACACAAATTATTTCGATTTAGTTTGTTAAAGAGCCAGAGCATTTCGCCCTGTTGAGCCGACATATTCTACAGCGTTTTCAGTTTCTGTCAAATTTATTTTTAAGTCATTTCAAAAAACCGAAACACCAAAAACAAACAACCTGACTAACCACCCAAAAGCCGCCAAACCTAGCCGACTACTTCACCGCAAAACCAACTTACTTAAGCAGTGAAGAGCCGCGCATTCTAACCACACTTCCTACTCTCGTCAAGATATTATTTCTATCCGCGCATATTTCTTTCAGACCTTCCGCGAGCGTGGATG
>NZ_LUUG01000112.1 GCF_001644035.1 Methylomonas methanica | reverse complement strand
CCAGATTTAGTTATAACTCAGCGGCAAAGGAACATATTCTGAAAAATTTAATGCCGGGAGACTCTCTAGTTGGATTTTTCATCGCCCAACAACCTTTCAAGCTTTGGTTGTTTTTTATCATCGGCCCGCTGGCAGTGTTGAGTATGAAGCAATATTTTATTGCCGTTACCCAAAAGGGCATCCATTTTCACCGCTTAAACTTATGGGGGAAATTTGCAAGCGACGACTTTTTTGCCTTCAATGAGATTGCCACCGTCAAAATCGGCAAGGGCATGCTGCAAAGACCGATGAAATTTGCATTTAATAACGGCCGAAATATCTACATTAAAGCGCAACTAAAAGGCGTTGAAAAAGTAGCCAAGCTTGACGAGGCCACGCAAAAACATATTGAACAACACATTGCCGTCGTTAAATGATTTTGTTTTTTATTGTGACGGCAGCCTATAGCGCGCTGCTGCTGTTTTACAGACCGTCGCCGAGCAGCCTGAAAGACGCCCCGCTGACTTTCTTGGAAAACTTTAAGCAAATTAAAGCGGCGTTGTTTTCCGGTCTGCTATTTTTTAGTATTTTTCTCTTTACCAGCGACTTTGGCTTTAATGAGGTCAATCAGCAGCTTTATCGTTTGTTTGCATTAAACAATGTTTCGGCAGCGGCGATTTTATGGCCGTTGCAATCCGTCACGCATTTATTTATCCACCTAAACTTTCCACATGTTCTGACCAATGTGGCCGGCCTGGGTATCGCTGCGGTTTATGAAAGGCAAGTCGGCTCGGGCCGATTTTTGATGGTATTGCTGGTAGCCGGCTTATCCTCTATCCCTTCAATCCTGTTCTATTCCGAGCCTATAGCGATCTGCGGCATTTCCGGCGGCGTATTCGGTTTAGCTGCCGCTTACTTCACCGACCAGGAGGGGCTGAGCACCAAAGAATGGCTGTATGCGGTAATTATCTGTCTCGTGTTTTTAGTGTTACTGTCCTTCGGAAACAGCATGGAATCTAAGGCAAACGGTCAACTGCAATATAAAATCGATTACTACGGTCATGCACTGGGGGCGTTGGGCGCTATCGTTTACTGCCGTTTCAGGCCTAGAAAATTGGCCGACAAGCCCTGGCTGGCAAACTCTGACTAAGAACTCTTGTAGGGTTGAATTTATTCGCACTATGAGGCCAAAGGTCGAATAAATTCGACCCTACAATATCTCCAACGCTTAACTTAACGGCGTTGGCCCTCGCGGGAGGAATTTACTATCCCCTCTTACTTTCATAGGCATAGTAACGCGCAATACCTTCCCGAACGTCGTTCCGTAATTCATCGTCATCCCAAGGCTTTTTGTGAAACTTGTATATTTCGCCTTTGTTAACGGCTTCGGTAATAGTGTTTAGATCGGCATAACCGGAAATAATCATTCGTACCGTTCGTGGGTGCATGATCTTGACGCGCGACAAAAACTCCGTACCGGTCATATCGGGCATCCGTTGATCGCAAATAATCACCATCACCGGATGATTCGCCAATAACTCTAGCGCTTCTTTGCCACTGCTCACCGTCAAAATTTCATAATCATCCCGCCGTAAACAGCGCTTCAATGCCGACATGATATAGGGTTCGTCATCCACAATAAGAACTTGCGGTTTTTGTTCATTCGAGGGCAGGCGAAGAATGGTGCCGGCCTGCAATAACTGCCGAATCTCAGCGCTGGGCAATGGCCGACTGAAATAGTAACCCTGTATCTGGTCGCAATGCAGCCTTCTTAGGTAAGTGGCTTGGCCCTGGGTTTCCACCCCTTCCGCGATGACAGCCAAACCCATGCTGTGCGCCATTGCGATGGTGGCTTGCACAATCACCGCATCGTTGGCATCGGTGATGACATTGTCAATGAAACTTTTGTCTATCTTGAGCTTGTCCACCGAAAATTGTTTGAGGTAGGAAAGCGAGGAATAGCCGGTTCCGAAATCGTCAATCGATAGATGGATACTTAGATCCTTTAGCTGTTTTAGGAGCGCCAGGGTCTCGGTTACATTCGTCATCAACAAGCTTTCGGTTAATTCCAATTCGATACAACGCGCCGGCAAATCGGTTTCAGCGAATAACTGCTTCATCAAATCGACCAAGCCACCGGTTTGCATTTGCATGGCCGAGACATTGACAGCAACGGTAAACCCATCGCGGATAAGGCCGGCATCCCGCCATTCCTTGGTTTGCAATATGGCCCGCTTGATAATCCAATCCCCCAAGGGCACGATCAAGCCGGACTCTTCCGCCAAGGGGATAAATTTATTCGGCGGCAAAAATCCCTGAAGCGGGTGATTCCAGCGCACCAAGGCTTCCAGCCCAATGACTTTTCCGCTGGCAAGATCGACCTGGGGCTGGTAGTAAAGCTCAAATTGTTCACCCTCGATAGCATGGCGCATGTCGTTTGTCAGCGCGATTCTGCACAGTAACAGCTCATTCATTTCCTGTTTGAAGAAACGAAAGCTGGACACTTTGTCGGCTTTGGCGTGATTTAAAGCAATCCCGGCGCGCTGCACCAATTCGCTGGCCGATTTAGCGTCGGAGGGATAAAAACTGATCCCGATCTTGGCTTCCAGATGGATTTCGTGCTGGGCTAGAACCACCGATTCCGTGACCGCTGCTTGCAAGGCAACAGCAAATTGTTCGGCTGCCGAAGGGCCGTTGATGTCCGAGCAGGCAATATTGAAATTATCCTTGGCCATACGGGTGACAAGGCCTTCGCTACCAGCGGCCTTGACCAGGCGATTGGCAATGATTTTCAGGGTTTGATCGCCTATTTCGTAACCGTAGGTGTCATCGATCGTGTGGAAATTTTCAATATCCAAACGCAATACTGCAATATCGTGATGCTGATGCTCGGCTTGAGCGATGGCTGACGACAACAGGTCTTCGAAGAAAAATTGATTCGGCAAACCGGTGACCGGGTCGTACCGCGATAATTGTACGATGCGATCCTGCATCTGCCGAGTTTCCGTCAAATCGTTGATGATGGCCACAAATAACGGGGGCTGATCATCGATTAATTCCAGGTGAACTTCAACGGGATACTCGCTACCGTCTTTACGCCTATGGATGGTTGAAAAATCGCAGCGACTCTTGCTGCCCGCACGCAGAGGCGCGCACAACAGTTCGAATGCTTCCAAGGTTAACTCGGGGGTAATGTCCAACGGCGTCATCCCTTCGAGCTCTTGACTTGAATAACCCAGATTGTCCCGCCCGCCCTGGTTAACATCGATAAACCGCAGTGTCCGGCTATCGAAAATATGAATTTCATTGGTGGAACGCGCCAACACCTGGCTGAAACGCGCAGCTTTTTTCTCGACACGCTTGCGTTGGACGATGCGCCAGAGGGCATTGGATATAAGCTGAACGGTTTCGACATCCAGCTCGGTGTATTCGATCGATTTGTTCCCTACAGCGGTTAACATCACCACTTTGCCGTTCTCGATCACCGGCACGGAAATCAGCCGACGCAGTTCGGGCTGCGTTTCAGAATAACCATGTTCAGGAGGCTGTCGTAAAAGCCCCCTCTCCTCGCCGGAGAGGGTTGGGGTGAGGGGGATAGTATAAGATAAAGCATTGATTTGCATACCCTCACCCTGCCCTCTCCCGAGGGGAGAGGGTTCTGTATCGGCTTTTACGAAAACCTCTTTAGGGAGATGAATCGGGTAATCATTGAAAACGGCCGGTTCGCGGCTTCTGACAGACTCGGCCAAGATGCCGGCCTGACTCAGAAGAATGCTGCTCTCGGCGGCCGATTGGCCCGTTCCTCGGGATAGAGCCGCCAGTTCCATACTGTCTTCGTCAGCATTGATGAAGTATACAAAGGCCAGCTGGCTACCGGTCAGTTCTTCTGCCAGAAGCATGCCGCGCCGCATGAATTCGGCCTCGTTCAAGTCTTCCGATGCCTTTGGCAGTTCCAACAAAGCTTGCGCACGCCGGGCCTGTAAAATCAGCTTTTGTTCGTTTTCTATGCGCTGAGTGACATCAACGCCGACACCATCCCAAACCACACTGCCATCGGCTTGCTGTTGCGGACTGGACTGAAAAGCAATCCAGCGCTGACAACCATCGGGCGGATTGAACAATACGGTACCCTTATAGACTTTTAATTCCCGCAAGCACTCGGCTTCCGCTGCGATATATTCCTGGCGTGAATCGGGCGCCATCTGGGCAAAGAATAGATTCATATCATTGAGCATTTGTGCGGGTTTCAGGCCATGTAATTTCTCCACGCCGGCACTGATGTGCCGCAAGCGTCCTCGACCGTCCGGCCAGATTTGGTAGCGGTAGACATAACCGTCCGGCAGATTGTCGCCCATCACCCGCAATTGATGCTCCCGCTCCCGCAAAGCCAGCTCCGCTTCGACTCGTGCGGTGATGTCATTCAGCAAACCGTCGAAAGAATCCACTTCGCCCTGTTCGTTACGGCTTAGTCGGGTAAATTCATCGATCCAGATCCAATGCCCGTCACCGTGCAATAAGCGGTATTCCTGATGATATTCGTCCGGACCATAGGCAATGTGTTGCGCGACTTCGGCTTCGATCCGAAACCGGTCTTCGGGCGGGAGCAAATCCAGATACTTCACTTTTCCCAAGCGCAGATCCTCCGGACGATACCCCCAAACCGAGATGTTGGAACTGACGTAACTCACCGGCCAATCCTCGGTGTTGCGCCAGGTAATCGCGACCACCGGGGACCGGCAGACGATGGAGTCCAAGTGTTGCAACTCGGCGGTGTGCAGCTCAATCAACTGCTCGAAATGATGATTCAAGCGGCTGAGTTCCAAATGCGTGCGTATCCGCGCCCGCACTTCGTCGATATCAAAAGGCTTGGTAATGTAATCGGCGGCGCCAATCGAGAAGCCGCGCACTTTGTCCACCGCTTTATCCACCACGCTGACGAATAACACCGGAATGCGGGTGCCTACGGCCGTTGCCTTGATGCGCCGGCACACTTCATAACCGTCCATCTCCGGCATTAGGATATCCAGCAACACCACATCGGGCGGATGGGGGCCAAGCACTATTTCGACAGCCTTGCGGCCATTACTAGCGACCCGGATGCGATATTCCTCTTTTAAGGCCTCGGCCAATTCGTGAATATTCTCCGGCATATCATCAACCAGCAGCAGCACCGGTCGTTCTGCCCTGATCAGCATCTGTTCATTCAAAGACATCAGCGGCTTGCGGCGAAATTGGCGCAATTCCAACTGCGTCATTATTCGCTGTTTCAGCAGGTCGGGATTAACCGGTTTGGTGATGTAATCGGCGGCACCCAATTTCAGACCGGCTGCCTCGTCAGCGGATTCCGACAAAGCCGTGACGAAGATCACCGGAATATCGGCCGTCATAGGCTCGGTCTTTAACCGCCGCAACACCTCGTAACCGTCCATGCCCGGCATTTTGATGTCGAGCAACACCAGATCCGGACCTGGTGCGCGCATCGCCAGCTCCAGCGCTTTTTCGCCGTTGGTCGCGGCAAGAATGGCGTAGTCTTCGCGCAGAATACTCAATAAGGCATGCAGGTTTTCATTGACGTCATCGACGATCAGAATGCTCGGTTTGCTGTTATTAGTCTGAGACATGGTAATTTCGCTAGTTTAATGACGGCCCAGCCAACAGACGTTGTTGCACCGCCGCCAGCAGGGCTATGGCTTGATCTATGTTAAACGCATCGACCTCGGCGGCAATCTTGTCGAAATCGGCTTCGAACTCACTACCGGCCGTACCCTGGCGTAAATCACCGATTAACGCTTCGGCTGCGCCTAAATCGCTTTCCAAGACGGCCATTAGCCGGGTGATTTTAGCGGTAACGGCATCGGCCGATAGCCGTTTTGCCGGCGATGCGGCCGGCGCCGGCGGTGCGGCAAGACTATCGATGTCGGTCATCACCTGTTGCAATAAATCGCGTAGCTGCTCAATGTTTTCGGCGGCAGGCCGTTGCTGTTGTTTAAGCAAGACATCGATGCCGGCGACGCACTCGTAAAATGCGTTGGCGCCAATATTTCCCGCCACGCCCTTCAAGGAATGGCAATAATTTTCAGCCGTCGTGAGATTGTCGGTCTGCAATATGCGCTGTAATTCGTCAACTGCGTTGGCGTAATGTTCGCGAAAGCGCCTGAGTTGTTTGCGATAAGCAGTTTCCTTACCGCCGATGCGGCGAATCCCCTCGCTGACTTGCAAACTTTGCAAGCCTAATAACTCAGGCGAACAAACTACCCGTGCCGCCGCGATATTGACCGCATAAGTCTCGGCCAGAGCATCAGTCGAAGCGGCGGGCAGCCATTTTGCCAAGCAGGAAAACAAGCTCTGCGGCTCAACCGGTTTGGTAACGTGGTCGTTCATGCCGGCCGCCCGACTTTCCTCGGCATCGCGGGCCATTGCCAGCGCGGTCATGGCGATAATCGGCAAGCTGGCAAAGCGCTCTCCGCCCGGTTGACTAGCCAAAGCGCGAATCCGCCGCGCCGCCTCCAGACCGTCCATCACCGGCATTTGGATGTCCATCAATATGCAATCGTACTGGTAACGCTGCACCATTACCAACGCTTCCTCGCCATTCACCGCCTCATCTGCCTCGATATTCATACTGCGTAGCAATTCGATGGCAAATTCGCGATTGATGGCGTTATCTTCCACCAATAATACGTGGCGGCCAATGAAATTCGGCGGCGCCTGTGAGGCTGCATACGGCGATTCCTGCCGACCGAGGACGTCGCCGCGCCCCAATGCCGACAACATACTATCCAGCAGCGACGACGGCGAAACCGGCTTGATCAGAAAACCATCCACCCCGGCTTGGTGAGCCAGCAACATCACGTCTTCGCGGCCGTATGCCGTGATCATGATCACCTTAGGTTGCAGCACAATAGCCGCATCGGCATGAATCCGCCTGGTGGCTTCGTCGCCATTCATGCCGGGCATCCGCCAGTCCATCAACACCAGATCGAAAGGATGGTCGGCGGCGGTTTCCAGCAAACGAATCGCGGAGGCGCCATCGCCGGCCAAACTGACATCCAATTGAAAGAAACGTAACATTTCCGCGAGAATTTCTCGGGAAATTTCGTTGTCGTCCACTACCAACACACGGATGCCTTTCAGTAAAGACCCGGTCTGATCCAACAATTCCCGGCGACGCGCCTCGGCCTGTTGGGCAACGTGCAGTTGCACCGTGCAACAAATGGTCGTGCCTTGACCGGGTTGTGAATCTTCGAGCCAGATCCGGCCGCCCATCAGTTCCACCAGGTGTTTGCTGATCGCCAGTCCCAATCCGGTGCCGCCAAACTTCCGAGTAGTGGACTGATCGGCCTGGGTAAATTTCTGAAATAGACGCCCTTGCAGTTCCCGGTCCATGCCGATGCCGGTATCGCGAACTGAAATCTGCAAGATGATCGCGTCGTCCTTTTTGCTGAGCATCCGGAACGCCAATTCCACTTCCCCGCGTTCGGTGAATTTGATGGCATTACCGCAAAGATTGAGCAGAACCTGTTTCAAGCGCAGCGGATCGCCCAGCAGAGTGGCGGGAATGTTCACATCGTAGCGAATTAAAAACTCCACGCCCTTTTGCTCGGCCTGTAGTCCGATGGCGTCGGTGAGTTGCTCCAGCACTCTATCCAGGGCAAACTCGGTAGACTCAAATTCCAGCTTGCCGGCTTCGATTTTGGAGAAATCCAGAATGTCGTTGATGATACCCAGCAGCGAATGCGCCGCGCTTTGGGCTTTCGTCAAGTGGTTGTGCAAGGTAGAGGGTAAATCCTGTTTCAGGGCCAGATACAACATGCCTAAAATCGCGTTCATCGGCGTGCGGATTTCATGGCTCATATTCGCCAGGAACTGACTCTTCGCCAAAGTGGCCGCTTCCGCAACCTGGCGGGCCTGCTCCAGTTCCAGGGTACGCGCCGCCACCAGCTCTTCCAGATGGTGGCGATAAGAATCCAGTTCGACCTCTACCCGCTTTTTCTCGGTAATGTCCTCCTTGATGGCCAGATAGTGGGTGACGGCGCCGTCCGATTGCCGTACCGGCGTGATCTGTGCCCATTCGATATATTCGCTGCCGTCCTTGCGCCGGTTAATCAATTCGCCGGACCAGCTTTTACCCTGGGTCAGGGTATTCCACATCTCGTCGTAAGTGGCCTGACCGGTGTGTCCGGATTGCAGGATACGCGGGTTTTTGCGGATGGCTTCCTCGCGGCTGTAGCCGGTGACCGCGCTAAAATGCTGATTGACATACTCGATCTCCGCCTTCAGGTTGGTGATGACGATGCTGTTGGGGCTTTGCTCCACCGCGAGCCACAATTTGCGCAGCTCCGCTTCCGCCTGTTTTAGTTCGGTAATGTCGGTAATCACTGCCACTCGACAGTTACGCTCGGAAAAATTGATGTCATGCGAGCGCACGATGATGTCGATCACCCGGCCGTCTTTGAGGATATGCTGCCACTCGCCGATATAGGCAAAACCGTGTAGCCCGGCAGCCAAGTCGGTAATAGCCTGTTTCTGTTGGTCCGGGAACAGATCGGTGAGATTTAGCGCGGTGATCTCCGCTTGGCTGTAGCCATATAACTGGTTAAACGCGTCGTTCACGGCCACCATGGCCAGCGTGCCGCGCTCATAAATCAACATCGGCGCCGGGTTATGATCGAAGAGATGGCGGAACTGCTGCTCTATCTGCTTGCGTTCGGTGATGTCCGACCAAATCAGGGACAGATAATTGCGATTTTTGATTTCAATCACTTTTATACTGACATGCACATTCAGCAAAGAGCCGTTCTTGTGGCGGCGTAAGGTGTCGAATTGCGCACCGCCGGCTTGCATGAAATCGTCTGTTATTTGTCTAATCTGGGCGGCAGCGAATTCTCCTTGAATATCCGGCAGGCGCAAGCAGGCGAATTCCTCGCGGCTGTAACCCAAGTGTTGACAGGCGGCGTCGTTGAATTCGATGAATTCGAAGGTTTCGGCATCGATCAGAGTAATCGCATCGGTGGCCTGCGAGACAATGGCGCTGAAAATGCGCTCGCGATTTCTGGCTTTTTCCTCGATGATCCGACGTTTGATAAAGCTACTCACCCGTTCGGCTACGGCATCGAGCAAGAGTCGTTCTTCACCCAAAAACTGATCTTTCCGTTGCGCCGGACCCGACTGTAGATAAGCGACCGAGATACTGCCGGAGGCCGCACCGTCGATTTGAATGGGCGCGGTCAGCAAGCTGCTCGGATTTTTGAAATTGCGGCTGAAATAACTCTGACCCTCCCACTCCAGGCGGGCCGCGGTTGCTTCAGGACAATCCCAGCCGGAAGGCAATAGGTCAACTACACGCTGCAACACCTCGGGCAAGGGCATTTCTAAATCCTCGGTAGCCCGAAAAACCGCGTGCAGACATTTTTGTTCCTTGATGCGCTCGTTTAAGGCGCTCTGTGTTGCATGCAGTTGGGTAATGTCTCTGGCCATGCCCAGTACGCCGATCAATTTGCCGTCGCTGGAATTCACCGGCGTTTTGATGGTTTCGTAAAGTGCAGTGTGCTTGCCGTCGGCATGGGTTAGCCAGTCCTGACTTCGAATAGGCTCGCCGGCGGCGATGGCTTTAAAGTCCTGTCCGCGGTATGCATCCGCTTGTTCACGGCTGACAAAATCATAATCGGTCTTGCCGACGATGAGGTGTTCAGGGTTGCCGTACAGCGGTTCGAAACTAGGGTTACACAGCAGGTACACGCCGTCGGGATCTTTCAGCCATATTTTGTCGGGCATGGCCTTTAATAGGGTGCGCAGCAAATCTTCTTTGTCGGCCAAGGTTTCCAAAGCCCTTTGCCGCTCGGAAAAATAGCAAGCTAATGCCATACCCACTGCCGATAGCACCACCATGAAAAACCAATAGTTGATTTCGTGGTTATCTCCCAAGCTCGGATCGGCCAAGCCTGAGCGTCGCCAAACCAAGCCGAACATGGCCTGCGTCGCGGTAACGACCAAGATCAGCGTGGTAGCGCGGCTGCCAAGACGCACAGCCGCCCAACTGACAAACAGAAATATCCAGTAACTTTTCGCGTAAGCGCCGAGGCTGTCGTGAAACCAGTCGAGAAAAACCAGCTGACCCACCAAAAAGTTCAGCGCAATAATCATCAATGCTTCGCCGAATGCTTTAGCGCCTTGCAGCTTACAGGAACTGTTAGCCCAGACCAGAATCAGCGGCGCGATCAATATCACGCCCAGCGTGTCGCCCATCCACCAATGTAATAGGGCGGGAAGGACTGCCTCCTCGCCGATAAAACCGGCGACAAACAAGGTCAACGTGCCTATCGCCGCCGTCAGCGAACAAGCCACAACCCCGCCGAGACTAATCAGCAACAGGTAATCGCGCAGAGTTTTCAAAGTATGGTCGAAGCTGCGAATGCGTTGGAGCAACCAAGCGCCTGACCAGGCGCCGAAGGTGCTGCCCATTGATATGGTTGCCGCACTCAACAACGCTTTGCCTTGCCAGACATTAAGCGCCAACGCCCCGACAAATATTGCCCAGACATAGTTGCGGCCGCCCAGCAAAATGGCAGCCAATGCCAGTCCGCTGGCAATAAAAAAAACACTGGCACTGCCATTGGGCGCGAAATATAACAAAGCCAATCTAGCTGTTACCACATAAAGACCGGCGACAGCTATCAATCTAAGCCGCGCAGGTGCCATTGCTTCACGCATAAACCCTCCTATGGCTGAGAGTATAGCGACTGCCGGGGGGATTTCTAATTTATGTAATCTCGCTGATTATTAACCCGGCCCATAAATATCGTCGCTCCCGCCTGCGCGGGAATGACGAATCCAGGGAATTTAGGGGCCGGGTTAATAATCCTGGCCACGATGCCGGTTGCGGTCGGCAATCTGGAGGAGAAGGTCCGCTTCCGCCAATCCGCTCTCCGACAGCGGTCATCAATCAACGACAGATACCGGCTATTTTAGGGTGCATTCATTCCCCCTTTGAGCGCTTAAGAGCTAACGGCCCGGCCTGCCGGGAATACTTACTTATAAGTTGGTTTACCATCCCCAAAGGCATTCAGCGAGACTTCGAAATAGAAGAAGTTGCTCGGCTCGCTGGTATAAGCGCCCTGCCCGCCTTGCGCTACCGGCAAGGCCCGCGACTCGGTGAAATCGCCTGGGGTGAAGCGTGCGTAGCTCATGCTCCAATCCACATAGGCATTGAGTTTGTGACGCAAGCGGATATCAAACTCGTGACCCAAGAAGGCCCCGCTGCGGCCGGTGGTATCGCGCAAACCGGCCCGATTCCAGCCCCCGGTCTCGCTTTCCTGCCAGTAAGCGTTGTAGCCGGTATCGATTCGCACGTCTTTGTAAGGCGTAAACTCCAGCCTGGCCTTCGGAGCGTGAATGTTGTCCCAGGAGAAATAATCGTTACGCGACCAGGGTTGATTAAAGCCGTAGAAGGCATCGAAGCGTTGGTTAATGTTGTCTCCTGCGTTTTTATCGCCGGTACCGTAGCCGTAATACACACTGGCTCTGGGCTTCCAGTCGTGGTCGAAGCTATAACCTAACTCCAAAGAATAGGCCAGCGCATCGTGTTGGCGTAAGGACTCCCCCCTATTAGCAGACAATGAGCCGTAACGACCAAATTGCTTGTTAATATCCGCGTCAAAGTCAAAGCCGCCCCCAAAAAAGCCGTAAGCCCTTAGACCCGGCGCATAAATGTCCATAGTGGGTTTGCGATTTGCCTGAACCCGGTTGGAGGGATCGCCATCGGTTTTGCGCCCCAAGAAATAAGGTTGGATAGTGATAAACTCGGACCATTGCTTCAGGCTCAATACCGCGCCATATATCCAGGTGTCTTCGTCAGGCTGATCGAGTTCGTATTTAAGCCGCTCGACCGGTTGCAGCGCGAAGGTGTCCAGGTCCCAGTTGTTTTGCTTTTTACCGAACCGTACCCGGTAACCATCAAAGTTATTGGTGGTGTTACGGAACTCGTTGTTACCAATCAAGCGCCGATCCAACAATTCCAAGTGCATGCGACCGGCACGAATGCTGATGGGCCGGTTATGCCCTAAGGCATTTTCGAAATACAACTCTCCATAGCCCTGGATCATTTCAAACTCGTTCACATCGGCATCGGTTTTGGGGTACAAGCCGTTGTAACTGCGCGCATCTTCCATCTCCACCGCAAAGCGTAAGGGATCGAGTATCTCTTTAATACCGACGTAGGCACGAGTCCTGAGCAACCACAGATTATCGGCATCGGCTCGCCATTCGGATGTGCCGGTACGTTGCGGCCGATAGTCGTTCTCGCGATATTCGTAGCGGGTGCGAAAATCCAAGCCCACATCCAACCATTTCACATCACGAAACTGCTCGAACTGGGTTTTACTTAAATTACGCACATACAAGGGCGGATCGGTTGGTGCTGGTTCGACGCGATAGCCTTTGGTCGGCACGTAATAATCTTCGGCGTAACCTAAGCCCGGCCAAGCTAGCAACAGGCATAGCGAACCTGCTGTCGGGATTGTGTAAATTAAAGGTAGTTTCATGTGGTTAACTGTGGGTTAGAGTAGTTAATTATCGGTATACAAAAAGATTCTGCTCATCTCGCCGTCCTTTGGCTAAGTGGAAACAAGCAAACGGGTATTTGGCGGCGTTAGTCTAAGTCTGGCCCAGTAACCCGCTTATGCCGAATCTTTTTGCTGACCCAGTCTAAAACGCTCGCGCTTGTCGATTTGGACGATCCGGCCGTCGTGAATAACAACTTCAACCGAGCCAAAACGAATATCCTGCACAATCGTAGCAATTTGTAATGCAATCTCCTTGTTGTCGCCTTGCTTTAACGCATGACTGTTGAGTTCAATCGCCATATAGCCTCCTGAGGTATGGTCGGTTATCTTGGGTTTATGAATCCGTGTCGCGGGAGCGGTAGTGCCCCTGACCGTGAGATAAATGGTAAGAAAACAACATAGCGATTGAAAACGATATAAACAGAAATGTATATCTGTTAATAGGATATACAAAGTCGCCGATGCGCTGCATCTTGTCCTCACCGCAACAACCGAAACTCGACTACTTGTTATCTGAATATCAGATTATCAATTCAATTTATATCATTTCCGTTGGCATTTAAGTTTCTCTATCCTGTCAGCACCTACTGACTGTTTCCAGAGAAACGCAATGACCCAAAGCAACATCATGCCGGGCTTTCGACCGGCGCTGGCTTATACCTTGTTCTACCTCTGCCTGGTGGTGTTGATTCCGCTGAGTACCTTGGTATTCAAGAGTTTGCAGTTGAGCTGGACAGACTATTTGGAGATCATCAGTAATACTCGAGTGGTCTCGTCGTTTCGAGTCAGTTTCGGCACTTCGCTAATCGCTGCACTGGTGGCCGGCCTGTTTGGTTTTGTCATCGCCTGGGTGTTGGTGCGTTATCCCTTTCCAGGCAAACGCTTTTTGGACGCCTTGATCGATCTACCATTCGCGTTGCCGACAGCGGTAGCCGGCGTGATCTTGGCCACCATTTTTCAGCCCAGCGGCCTGCTGGGTAAATGGCTTATGTCGTCCTTTGGCGTACAGGTGGCTTATAAGCCACTAGGCATCGTGGTGGCATTGATTTTTATCGGTATTCCGTTTGTGGTGCGGACTATCGAGCCGGTGTTACAAGAATTCGACACCACCATGGAAGAAGCGGCTTCCAGTCTGGGAGCCACCCGCTTACAAGTATTTACTCAGGTGATATTTCCCAACATTTTTCCGGCGCTGTTGACCGGCGTTTCGCTGGCGTTTGCGCGTGGCGTTGGTGAGTACGGTTCGGTGATTTTTATCGCCGGCAATCTGCCCTATGTCTCGGAAATCGTCCCGCTATTAATCATCACCAAATTGGAACAGTACCAATATGCCGGGGCCACGGCGATAGCGCTGACGATGCTGCTGGTGTCGTTCCTGTTGCTGCTGATCGTTAATTTACTGCAACTCTGGGCGCGCCGCCGCTCCGGGCAAATTTAGGAGAAATCATGCACGCCAACGTCCATGTCATCGGTGACGCTGCCGGCCAAGCCAACTTCAAAGCGCTACACGATCCATTCTGGGTGCGCTGGAGCCTGGTTGGCGTAGCGGTGGGTTTTATTGTGTTGTTTCTATGTGTACCGCTGGGCTTGGTTTTATATCAGGCCTTCTCTAAAGGCTGGCAAGCCTATTGGACCGCGCTGGCGCAGCCGGATGCCATCGCCGCGATGCAACTGACATTGGTGGTCGCACTGATTACGGTGCCGCTGAATACCGTATTTGGCGTCGCGGCAGCGTGGGCGATTACTCGCTTCGAGTTTTGGGGCAAAAGCTTGCTTACCACCTTGATCGATTTGCCGTTCTCAGTTTCACCGGTTATTTCCGGCCTGATTTTTGTGCTGATGTTTGGCGCCCAAGGTTGGTTCGGGCAATGGTTTTCCGCGCACGACATCAAGGTGATTTTCGCGGTGCCCGGCATCGTGCTGGCGACCATCTTTATTACTTTCCCCTTCGTGGCGCGCGAACTGATTCCGTTGATGCAGGAAATGGGCAGCGAAGAAGAGGAAGCCGCGTTGTCACTGGGCGCCAGCGGCTGGAAAACGTTCTTTCTGGTGACTTTACCGAATATCAAATGGGCACTGCTCTACGGTGTTTTGCTGTGCAACGCCAGAGCGATGGGCGAATTCGGCGCCGTATCGGTGGTATCCGGACATATTCGCGGCGTGACCAATACCCTGCCCTTGCATGTCGAGGTCAGTTACAACGATTACGACGTCATCGGGGCATTTTCCAGCGCTTCTATTCTGGCCGGCCTGGCCATCGTCACGCTGGTTTTGAAAAGCTTTTTGGAATGGAAGCAGGCCAGGGTTTAAAGACGAAAGACGAAAAAACGCAGGCGTTCCATCGTCCGCTTAACATCCGTTATGAGATAAAAACATGAGTATTCTGCTAAACAACATCAGCAAAAACTTCGGCAAATTCGCCGCCTTATACGACGTCAGCCTGGAAATTCCGGAAGGCGAACTGGTAGCCTTGTTGGGCCCGTCCGGCTGCGGCAAGACTACCTTGTTACGCATCATCGCCGGCCTGGAAACCCCGGATTTCGGCCGGGTACTGCTCAGCGGTGAAGACAAAACAGAACAACATGTCAGCCGCCGCGGCATCGGTTTTGTATTTCAGCATTATGCCTTGTTCCGGCATATGACGGTGTTCGACAACATTGCCTTTGGTTTGCGGGTCAAGCCGCGCAAGGAACGGCCAACCGAAGCCTTTATCAGCAAAAAAGTACACGCCTTATTGGAACTGGTGCAACTGGATTGGCTGGCGGACCGCTTCCCGGATCAATTATCGGGGGGGCAACGGCAGCGGATCGCTTTAGCTCGAGCCTTGGCGGTGGAACCCAGCGTGCTATTGCTTGACGAACCGTTCGGCGCGTTAGACGCCAGCGTGCGTAAGGATCTAAGGCAATGGCTGCGTAATCTGCATCAGGAACTGCATGTCACCAGTATTTTTGTGACTCACGATCAGGAAGAAGCGATGGAAGTCGCCAGCCAAGTGGTGGTATTGAATCAGGGCCGTATCGAGCAACAAGGCGCGCCGGCCGATATTTACGATCATCCGGCCAATGCCTTTGTCTCGAAATTCATCGGCCAAACCAATATCTTTGACCTGTCGGAAACCGAGAGTAACTGGCTGCAACGCGCGGGTATTCTGGCGGAGAAACCGCAAGGGATCTTTGCCCATGTGCGTCCGCATCATATCGACATAGTAAAGGCCGAAGAGGCCTCCGGCTCGCCGGTGACCCTGAAAGACTGGCAGCATCTGGGTGCGACCATTCGAGTCGAGTTGTTCAATCCGCAGCACAACGGCGCCGGCGCCACGCTGTTTGCGGAAATGCCCAACGAACGCTTCAGGGAACTGAATTTAACTAAGGGCGACCGGGTAGCTGTGCACATCAAACAGGCGCATTGGTTTAATTGACTCTGCACCCAACAAGGCTCGGGCTATCGGCAGCATAGCCCGAGCCAGCATTAGACACGTTTCGCGTTTACTGCCCTTTCGCTCAAATCACCCCATGGAAAGACCGGTATGAATCTTAATCAGCTTGAATTATTGCGCGTCCTTAAAGACACCCAGTTCAACCAATCCAAAGCCGCGGAAATTATGCATGTGGTGCAGTCGGCCGCCAGCCGGCAGTTGCAGTTATTGGAGGAGGAATTGGGCTCGCCGCTCTACGAACGGCACGGCAAAAAGTTGCTGGGCCTGACCCCGCTCGGCGAGCAGGTGATGGAACAGGTGGACAGGATCAATCAGGCCAAAAAGAACATCCTGTCCATCGCCGATGACTTTCGCGAAAATCGCAACGGCGCCTTACACATCGCCACTACCCATACTCAAGCCAAATATTTGCTCCCGGAGCCGGTGCAAAAGTTCCGGGAAAAATATCCGGGCATTACCATCTATATGGTGCAATCTTCGCCGCAAGAACTGATCGAGCAGCTCCATCAGCACCGTGCCGATATCGCTATCTGTACCGAAAAGCTGGATGAGGACGAGAAGTTAGTCGTCAAATCCTGCTACGAATGGCAACACATTGCCGTGGTACCGCGTCATCATCCCTTGGCGCAAGGCGATGTAACGCTGGGCCGGCTGGCCGCATTCCCGATTTTGACTTACTCGCAAGGCTATACCGGGCGTTCCACCATCGAAAAAGCCTTTAAGAACGCCGGCAAGGAACTGGATATCACGCTGTCCGCGGCAGACTCCGACATCATCAAGACCTATGTCAGACTGGGTTTGGGCGTCGGCATTATCGCCGGCACCTCTTATGAATCGCGCAACGACAACGATCTGGTAGCCCGGGATCTATCGCACCTGATCCCGCGCTCGGTGACGAAAATCGCCTATTTGAAGCAGTTATATCTGCCGACGTATTTGCAATATTTTATCAACGAGTTGCTTTCCAAAGCCGCCAAAGAACAAGCATATTAAAATCAAGCAGGAATTCACCTTTCAATTTCTATATTTATCATAAGAACTGCCGCAAAAACCCAAATTCCTGGACGCCGCACGCAAAAACAAAGACTTACACACACCCAGACAATCGCGATAAGCTCTTTGCAACGAGGTAAATCATATTTTTAGATTTATATATCTCAAACAGGCATTACGTAAAACTGAGCTGCCGGTACCTGTATTGACAGTCTCTATTTAAACCAAGTACTTTAAAAAAAATTGCTGACCGGACCACCGGAAGCCAGTACGCCTTAGCAGGCTGCTGGCTTTTTTTTGGCCGGCAGAAAACCAAGAGGGAGTAATACCGCCATGACGCATTGGTATCCAGATAACTCGCAATCGATAGGCAATACGCCTTTAGTTCGGCTAAACCGCATAACCGACGGCGCGCCGGTGACTTTGCTGGCCAAGATTGAAGGCCGCAATCCGGCTTACTCCGTGAAATGCCGCATAGGCGCGGCCATGATCAATGACGCCCAGCAACGCGGCCTGCTCAGCGGTGATAAAGAACTGATAGAACCTACCAGTGGCAATACCGGCATAGCCCTGGCCTTCGTTGCCGCCGCGCGCGGGATTCCGCTGACCTTGACCATGCCGGAAACGATGAGCCTGGAACGGCGTAAATTATTGGTGGCTTACGGCGCCAAATTGGTCCTCACTGAGGGTGCGAAAGGTATGAAAGGCGCGATCGCCAAAGCCGAAGAAATTGCCGCATCGGACCCTGATCGCTACGTATTGCTGCAACAGTTTAAAAACCCGGCGAACCCGAGCATCCACGAGTTGACCACTGGCCCAGAAATCTGGAAGGACAGCGACGGCGCTATTGACATATTGGTATCTGGCGTCGGTACTGGCGGCACCATTACCGGGGTATCGCGTTACATTAAATTTAATCAGCGCAAACCTATTATTTCGATTGCGGTGGAACCCGAAGCCAGTCCGGTCTTAACGCAGTTTCGCGCAGGAGAAGAGCTAAAGCCGGCACCACACAAAATCCAAGGTATAGGCGCCGGGTTTGTACCGGATGTATTGGACTTGTCGCTAGTCGACGAAATTGCCCTGGTGAGTAATGACGATGCCATCGACTATGCCCGCCGTCTGACGCGCGAGGAAGGCATTCTGGCCGGCATTTCCTGTGGTGCAGCGGTGGCTGCGGCGGTGCGGGTGGCGAAGCGTCCGGAACACGAAGGCAAAACCATCGTGGTCATCTTGCCGGATTCGGGCGAGCGTTATTTAAGCTCGGCGCTATTTGAAGGCCTGTTCGATCCACAAGGTGTGGCGCTATGACGTCCAGCGAACACGGCCAACGCTGGGAAATCGATGCACTGGTCGCCGAACTACGGGCGCTGCGTCTGCAATCCCTGGAAAACCGCCACCGCCGCGAACACCCACCCAAATTACCTTCGCGCAAGGTGTTGAGCCAAATCGTCGACAATTTAGGCGCGGCGTTATTTCCCAACCGTCTGGGCATGCCGGATCTTACCGACGAGGGTATCGATTATTTCGTCGGCCATACCCTGGATAGCCTGCTCCGCCAATTGCACCGGCAAATCAGCCTGGAATTGCAATTCGTTGCCGAGCAACAAGGCCTGTCCCTGGACACCCATAGTCAAGCGACCGACATCACTAGGCAGTTTGCAGCTCAGCTACCTGGCGTGCGGCAATTGATCGACAGCGACATTCAAGCCGCCTACGAAGGCGACCCCGCCGCGCGTTGCGCCGATGAAGTGCTGGTGTGTTATCCCGGCATCACCGCTGTGATTCATCACCGGCTGGCGCATGTGCTATACGAATTAGGCCTGCCGCTGGTAGCAAGGGTAATCAGCGAAGTGGCGCATTCCGCCACCGGCATAGACATCCATCCCGGCGCGCAAATCGGCGACAGCTTTTTTATCGATCACGGCACCGGCGTAGTGATAGGCGAAACTGCGGTCATCGGCCGGCGGGTACGCTTGTATCAAGCGGTAACGCTGGGCGCCAAACGCTTTGACAAGGACGACAACGGCATTCTGATCAAGGGTAACGCCCGCCACCCCATCGTCGAAGACGATGTCGTGATTTATGCCGGCGCCACGATTTTGGGCCGCATCACCATCGGACGCGGCTCGACGATAGGCGGCAACGTCTGGCTAACCCACAGCGTCCCGCCCGGCAGTCTGGTCAGCCAGGGCCAAAATCGTACCGAAGTGTTTGCCGGCGGCGGCGGGATTTAATCGCCAATGGCAACTCGGCTTTTTTAAACAAACTTTAAAAATATCTGCAACGAAAACACACAGTTAACAACCCACCACCCACTAAGAAAGGAAAATCACCATGTCAGACATCCATCAAGCCCATACCGCGTTAGGCGACGTCGCTGCGCGCACCTTATCCAACGCCACCAAAACCGTGCCCATGATGGGTACCATTACCCCTCGCTGGCTAGTGCATTTGATGCACTGGGTACCAGTCGAAGCGGGTATTTACCGCGTCAACAAAGTAAAAAGCGAAACCAGTATTGCCGTGGATTGCTCCAGCCTGGACGAAAAAGTCCTGCCACAAACCTATGTAGATTACGAAGAATGGGGCCGCGAATATCGCCTGAACGCCGTCAACACCGTGCTGGACGTTCACACTCGCGTAGCGGATTTGTACAGCAGCCCGTACAACCAAATCCACGAACAGTTACGCCTGACCATCGAAACCGTCAAAGAGCGCCAAGAAAGCGAGCTGATCAACAACACCGAATACGGTTTGCTGAACAACGTCGCGCCTGCGCAAAAAGTCCAAACCCGCAAAGGCTCGCCAACCCCGGACGATCTGGACGAATTGATTGCCAGAGTCTGGAAAGAACCCGCATTCTTCCTGGCCCATCCTCGCGCAATTGCCGCCTTCGGTCGTGAAGCTACCCGCCGCGGCACACCACCACCAACCATATCCATGTTTGGTTCGCAATTTCTGACTTGGCGCGGCCTGCCCTTGATTCCAACCGACAAGCTGAAAATCACCAACGGCAAAACCAATATCCTGCTGTTGCGCACCGGCGAAAGCCGTCAAGGCGTGGTCGGTTTGTATCAACCTAACTTGACCGACGAACTCAGCATGGGTTTGTCCGTACGCTTCATGGGCATCAACCACAAGGCTATTGCCTCCTATCTGGTATCGCTGTATTGCTCGCTGGCCGTGTTAACCGAAGATGCCATCGGCGTATTGGAGAATGTCGAAATAGGCAACTACTATGACTACCAATAACCTGGATTTAGCCAGCCTGGCCCAGCAAGCGCTGAGCGGCGGCACGGTGCCCGAGGGCTTGCCGGATACCGCCGAACTGACGCGTTTGGCAAATCAGTTTTTCCGGGAAGTGCCTAATGCCGGCGAGGCTATCGATACCGTACCGGTTTCGGCCGCGACATCCCAACCGTTCAACAATGTACCGGTAGGTTTCGATTCCCGGCCCGGCATCGACGACACGGCTATTTCGGCCCTGGTGCAGCGCAGTTTTGCGGTGCCCGGCACCACGGATTTGCAAACTGCCCTGTCCACGCCCATGGGCCATGCGCCGCAGCCCGCGGCGTCCGGCGGTTCATCTTTTTATTTTATAAACGAAGTATCGGCATTGGCTCGCGCGGCGCAAATACCGGGTTTAGGTTCCGCGCATCCGCCCTTTGATGTCCATGCGGTGCGCAAAGACTTTCCGATTCTGCAAGAGCGGGTAAATGGTTATCCGCTGGCCTGGCTGGATAACGCCGCAACCACGCAAAAACCGCAGGTGGTAATCGATCGGATTTCCGAGTTTTATCAACACGAAAACTCCAACATCCATCGCGCCGCGCATGAATTGGCGGCACGGGCTACCGATGCCTATGAGGGCGCACGGAACATCGTCGCACGTTTTATTAACGCGTCGTCGGCAGAAGAAGTGGTGTTTGTGCGCGGGGCTACCGAAGCCATCAATCTGGTTGCGAAAAGTTGGGGTAAGCAGAACATTGGCGCGGGCGACGAAATCGTCATCAGCTGGCTGGAGCATCACGCCAACATCGTGCCCTGGCAGCAACTGTGCGCGGAAACCGGTGCGGTGCTGAGAGTCATTCCGGTCGACGACAACGGCCAGGTGATTTTAGCCGAGTATCAAAAGTTGCTGAATGCCAAAACCAAGCTGGTGTCATTTACGCAAGTCTCCAATGCGTTGGGTACCGTGACACCGGCTCAGGAAATGATCGAACTGGCACACCGAGCAGGCGCTAAGGTGTTGCTGGACGGCGCACAATCGGTATCGCATTTAAAGGTTGATGTACAGGCTTTGGATTGCGATTGGCTGGCCTTTTCCGGCCACAAGATCTTCGGTCCGACCGGTATCGGCGTGCTTTACGGTAAGGCGGAAGTTCTGGAGGCCACCCAACCTTGGCAAGGCGGCGGGAATATGATCGAAGACGTAACCTTCGAAAATACCGTCTATCAACCGGCACCCGCCAAATTCGAAGCCGGCACCGGGAATATTGCCGACGCGGTGGGTCTGGGCGCAGCCTTGGAATACGTCAGTAAACTGGGTATCGACAATATTGCCCGCTACGAGCATGAATTGCTGGTTTACGCGATGCATGCGTTACAGGCCATCCCTGGACTGCGCTTGATCGGCACCGCACCGGATAAAACCAGCGTGGTCTCGTTCGTGATGGATGGTCATAGCACGCAAGACATTGGTAAAGCCTTGAATGAGGTGGGCATTGCCGTGCGCTCCGGACATCATTGCGCACAACCCATCTTGCGGCGTTTTGGCTTGGAAAGTACCGTAAGACCTTCGTTGGCGTTTTATAACACCTACGAGGAAATCGATAGGTTATCGGCAACGCTGAAACGCCTGCAATGCACCTCGCGTAGGTTTTAGCTCAACATCTTGAGGTCAAGGTGCAAAGTCTTGACCTCAAATCTGATCCTGCTAAGCGTCATGCAACTGTAAAAACAAGTAGTGTTCATTACGGACAGTTACAAGTGTGCAAGTAGAAGGTTGTTTCGCACTCGGCAGTTTCACCGCTTTCCGCTTACGCTAGAGGCAGATAAACATCCGTAACCTGTTCGTGTTCGGGCGTTTCAGGCACCCGTTTGATGTAGTGGAAAAACAGCGGAAAATCGCGCAGTTCCTCGCCGCTTTCCGGCAACCACTCCCGGTAAAGATAATAAACACTGTCGCTGATGCGGTCGGTCGAGCCGATATGGCAGACCACCGCGCAACGTCCTTCCGGAATTCGCTTGTTTACCACCCCATGCGGGTTTTCCGGCACGGCTTGCTTGACCTCGCCACACACATCGAAACGAAACGCTTCCGGCGGCGTGACCGCCGGATCGTCATACGCGATACCAAACGTACGGCTGCTGGCGACCGGTGACAAGCCGCTTTGCTTACGCCAGTCGATGAATGTTCTGACCGTATCCATCACAAGGGTATGTGAGCCACGGTGCTCCAAGGCTGCGATCATGGTTTCTGAAAAATCGACGATTGTTACCTTCATCTGGGGACTCCTAATTCGTTTGGGTAATTGCATGCGCTCGTTCCAAGGCTGCCATGCAGGCTGCGTTCTGAATTGAGTGGGCGTTTGTCCGAAGCATTTTTTGAACGCGCGGGAGAACGATTCCGCATTGCCGAAACCGGTTTCCAACGCAATGTCGGTAATGCGACGCCTCTCCTGAAATACCAGTTGGTACGAAGCCTTGCGTAGTCGCAATAACAGAATGTAACGCGTCGTACTCAGCCCGGTGTAAGCGGAGAATTGCCGTTGAAAGTGAAACCGGGAAAAATTTGCTTGTTTGCTCAGTTCGTTTATCGACAGCGGCTCGAACAGGTGTTTGTCTATGTAATCGAAAACCCGATCGAAGCGCGTCGCATAGGCCGCGCTGGCCGTTTTGTTGTTCACCTCTATACCTCCTCAATCGAGATGCACTGTAACAAGCTTCGAATAACACCGCCTGACCGAGCGTGCTAAGTTGACATGAGGGAAGCGTAGAATAAATGGCTGGCGCATTGGTTCGAGCGCTGCGCTTAGTCATCCGCCCAGCGCGGGTTGACGATCGAATTACCGTAGCCTAGGCGCTCGAACAGAAATGGACTTTCGCCGCTCAATGTCCAGAATCACAACGGCTAGCTCTCTCCCCTACCGGTAGATTGAGCCGCCCGCAGCACCAATATTTTCCCAAACGACCGCAAATCCACCACTTCCTGCAACACTAACCCGCTCTGATCGAACAGCCGCCGCCATTCGTCCAACGTCCGTTCCCGACCGCGTGTGTTGACGAACATCTGCATATCAAACGCGGCCGTTGCGATGTCAGTCCGGCTGTCCGGCATCAGTATTTCCATCACGGCGATAGTCGCATCGCGGCCTGCGGCACTCGCCACGTTGGACAGTGCGGCGATGCAGGTTGCATCGTCGAAGCCGTGCAGCACCGCGCTCAGCAAGTAGATGTCCTTTCCGCTTTGCGCCTTGGGCACGTATTGCAGCAGGTCGCAGGCTGCGAAGCTCATGCGTTGCAGTGCGACGCCCTCGCCCTGGTCTTTCCAGAACTGCTCCGCGCCTTGGATGATCTGTTCGCGGTCGGCTACCAGCGCCTTGAGATGCGGATGGCGTTTGAGTATGGCGAGCGATTTTGCGCCCTTGGAGCCGCCGACGTCGATGATGCGTTCGAAGCGCGACCAATCGAAATCGGTAACGAAGCTGTCACCGGTCAAGACTTCCACGCTATCCATCGCTTGCGCGAACAGTTTGTCGAATTCCGGGTGGCCGTCCATATAGGTGTAAAACGCCTGCCCGTGCGTCAATTCGAACGGCACGCCGCCGCTACGTACGCCCTTCTCTAATTGCTCGAACCACGGCCGACTCATTTCCGGCGAGTTGTGCATCAACACCATCGCCCGAACGCTGTGGGGATGATCCGGGCACAGGCAGGACGACAGCTGGTTGTTGCGGAAGCGACGCGGCGACACTTCCTCGAACACGCCCATCGCCGCCAGCATGCGCAGCAAGCGGTAGAGCGCATCGGCGTCGACGGCGACGCGTTCGGCGAGCGTTTCGGGACTAACTTCGCCATCGGCCAGCGCGCCGGCAATGTCCAGCCGCGCGGCGACATACAACGCCCGCGATTGCCAAAAGGCCGAGCCGATCTGGATTAAGCGGAACGGCGCCGGCACGAGTTTATTGGGCAGGTTTTGCAGCCAGATGCCGAAGCGAGCGAGTTTGGCGAAACGGCGAACCGCGCCGGCATTCTTTTGCAATGTCATGTCACGCCCCCGGTTGTGCGGCGGCCATGCCCGCCGCCAATAGTTTGCCGTTCAGCGCGGCGAGTTCGTTGAGGAAGACCTCGTCCATCTGTCCGCCCATTTGTTCCTCGAAGATGTCTTTCAGCAGCATCGGCATCATGGCAAGACTGACGAAAGCCATCCGCGCCACGTCGGGATTGAGCGCCTGATCGACCTGACCGCTCGCCTTCAGTTGTTCCAGTCGCCGCGCGCCGCCGCTGCGGCCGCGCTCCAGCAATTGCAAGATGAAGCGACGGCCCGGCCCGTGGTTGAGGGCGAGCACCTTGAGAATGAGTTTGGGAAACTCGGGATGCTTGCGCATGGTGTCGTAATACAAGCGCAGGTATTCGGCGAGACCGCCGACCTCGGACATCATATTGCTGTCGAGTATGTCCAGAATGGGCTTGAGCGTCTCACGGATCATCTCTTCATAGAGGCCTTCCTTGTTGCCAAAGTAATAGCGGATCATCGATATGTTGGCGCCCGCCTTGTCGGCGATGGCGCGGGTGGTGACCTTGTGGTATTCGTCGGCGAGGAAACATTCCAGCGCCGCCTTGAGCAGCCGCGCGTAAACCGGGTCGCTAATATCGTTCATCGTAAAACTCCTGCAAACCATGATGGCGGCAGGTTAGCACCGGCGACATAAGGGACACTAGCGTTATTGCCAATCAAGATACGGGGTTTGATTGAACGGCGATGGCTTCCTTTGGCTGTTAGCGTAGCAAGCGAACCCCAAGCAGCATACAGCCCACAGCAAAGGTGAAATTTCCAACTATTGACACGAACACCGAAATCGCAGGCCCCAGGGCGTAAACCAAGGATCAGCCGAAACGAGAGGGAGTCTTGAAATTGAGTATTCTTGAAGGATTTTGCTAGATTTCAAGACCTGACCGTAGCTTTCCATCGTTTCCATTCTGAGTGAGTGATCCTAAGGCAGCACAGACAAGCACACGAATAGATGCCGTTACATTGTTCCGGAACCGGACAAGTCTCACTCTATGAATTACACGGTTACCGAACGGCTTAGGGTTTTCGCCCGGCCATAAATATGATTGAGCAATACATTGTAGGTATACGGCTCATGCTATTTGGCAATAAAATTTTTGCTGAATAATTTGACAATAAATTTATTGCTTATTACGATGGCAACATATTTTTTGTCAGTCCTTTATGCCTAAATATCAGCCTTTACACGATGTACTCGAAACGCTTACCGATCGCTTGAGGAGCGGCGAGCATATCATCCTTAGTGGTCATCGCCGAATAGGCAAAACCCAGTTGATGCAACATCTGGAAGCCAATGCTCCAGGTGCTTTCCTGCCCACTTATTTGATCGTCGAGTCATCGGACACTGTCGACGAGTTTTATCGCAAGCTGATTTCCCATTTGGTGGATCAAAATTTTTTGAACCGATGGGATTCGTTGGGATGGAGCATCACCAGTCGCTTCAAAAGTATCAATATCCAAGAACTGGGCAAGAGTGTACGTTTCGGCGACGCCAAGGCGCTGGACTATCACGCCGAGTTTTGCCGATTGCTGGAACATCTGGAGCCGGGTCGGCCCATCGTGATGATGTTGGACGAATTCCCCCAGACGTTGGAAAACATCCGCGAAAACGAAGGGGTGCCGCAAGTGCGCAAGTTGCTGACCACCCAGCGCGAATTGCGACAAGAGCCGCGTTACAAGGGCAAAATTCAGTTTCTCTATGCTGGCTCCATCGGCTTGCAGAACGTAGTGGAGGGTATGGGCTTTACCAAGCACATCAACGATTTGCGCGAAGTTAAAATGCGTCCGTTTCGGCGCGATGAGGCATTGGATTATACCCAGTGTTTATTGCAACGCAAAGGACTGCAGGCCGACGCGGCCTGGCTTGAAACGTTACTGTATCGTATCGATTGGTTGGCGCCGTTCTACATCAGTTTGCTGATCGACGAACTCCACGCGTCTCCGCTCGAAGAGAAGCATATCGATGAGGCTTTCCAAGCCATGATCGGCCATCGCCACAACTTTGAACACTGGCACAACCGCCTGAAACCACAAGCGCTAAGCAAAGAAGAATACCGCTTCTGTAAAACTCTGCTCAGTCTGGCGGCTGATCCGAATCGACTCGGCATCGACTATGCCGAAGCCTGTAATCTGGCCGTGCAGCAGGACGTCATGGATGAGGTTTCACGCTTGCTGAATATCCTGCAACACGATGGTTATCTGGCCTGCGACGAACACAACCGTTTCCGTTTCATCTCCCCGGTGCTGCGCGCCTGGTGGTGGAAAGAAATCGCCAACTGACCGGAGCCCAAAGATGAAAGTAGCAGCTATTTATAACCCGCAGGAAATGCAGGAAGACTTGTTCGTCGAACGCTTCGTGGTGCGCCGCGATACCTTGGCGGAACTGATGCAACGGATTCGCGAAACCGGTCCCAACCAATTTTTCAAACACACCATCATTCAAGGCTTGCGCGGCCAGGGTAAGACCACGCTGCTCCGTAAGCTGTCGATCTGCGTGCGCGACGATACCGAACTGTCGCCCTGGCTGATTCCGGTGCTGTTTCGCGAGGAGGAATATTCGGTCACCTCTTTATGCCGTTTGTGGGAACTGGTCGCCGAGCATTTGGCCGACCAACCTGAGTTTGAGACATTGCCGGATCAATATGAAGAAGCTTACCAGTCGCCGCACTACGAAAAGGATTGTTTCTCTATCCTGGGCGATGCGTTGCAACAGGTGGATAAGAGCGTTTTGCTGTTGATCGATAATCTGGGAGAAATGCTCGGCAAGTTCGAATTACGCGATCAGCAACGGCTTCGGGAAATCCTGCAAACCAGTCGCCGTATTCGCATCGTTGGCGCATCTGCCGTGATACTGGAACAGCATTACGATCAGGGCAAGCCGTTTTTCCAGTTTTTTACCATGAAAACCCTGAATGGCCTGAATCGCGAGGAAACCCACGAACTGCTGTTAGGCCTAGGCGATGCGGAGCAGACCGCAAAAATGCAGGACATTTTGCATACCCGGCCTGGTAAAGTGGAGGCCCTGCGCCGACTAACCGCCGGCGTGCCGCGCACGATGATTCTGCTGTTCGAAATTTTTTTGGACGACCACGGCAGCGCCTTGGATGATCTGGAAGCGTTGTTGGATAGAGTCACGCCGTTGTACAAACACCGGCTGGACGACTTGCCTGCCCAACAGCAAGCCATCATTCACACAATTGCCTTGGGTTGGGATGCGATGTCTACCAAAGAAATCGCCGCCAAGACTCGTTTGCCCAGCAAACAGGTGTCGGCGCAATTAAGCCAATTGGAAAAAAACCGTCTCATCCGCCGCATCCCGACTTCGACCAAAAATCATCTGTACCAACTGGAAGAACGCTTCTTTAATATCTGGTGCCTGATGCGCTTGGGGCGCAAAAATGACAAACAACGCGCGATTTGGCTGGTCAAGTTTCTGGAAAGCTGGTGCGATGAGCGGGAGTTAGCCGAGCGCGCCGAGCGGCATATGGATGCGTTGAAAGGAGGTAAATTGGCGCCTCGGCATGCTTTGTTGTGGAGTCAGGCGTTGGCTCAGAGTTTATGCGACTTTGATTTACAGCAGCGGGTGCTGGATACGACTAAAGAATTTGTTCCGCAGGTTGCCGAGAGTTTACCGGAGTCGGACTTTGACTTATTCAAAAAAGCCAGTGAGGCTTATAAATCTGGTGATTGGAAAAGCGCTTTGAAGTTAATCAAAGTATTAGCGGACAAGGGTTACCCGACGGCCGAGTACAACGTCGGTATTATTTATATGCAAAACGGGGATATGAAACTATCAGAATCCTATTTTTTTAAAGCAGCTCAGAAAGGCTATGTTGATGCGATTCATAATTTATCCATGGTTTACTATGAAGATGGAAAGAGACCTCTCGAAGCACTGGAGTTGATGCGAAAGTCTGATCAAGTCGAACCATCCGCCCAAACTAAGTTACCACTAAGTCTGCTTGCATTATGGAACGAAGAATTTCCTGAAGCATTTTCCGCAATTGATTTAGCAATGACCGAATTTCTATCCGAAACAGATGATTTGGATGCTTTCCTAGCCTCCCCGGTCGCTATGTTAGCAGCCAAAGGCCAAACAGCATTTGCTTTGAAATTATTCGAAGACGAACGCTACGGTCATCTGAATCTCAAGGAACGCCTTAAACCCTATTACTATGCCATCCTGCAGGAAATCGGCGAATCCCGTCGCGATGACGCCTTACGGATGGGGCCGGAATTGGAGCAAACCGTCACAGAAATCCGGGCCGATATTGAAGGCTTTCGGCAACAATATCGTTTGCCGCCCGCCGAATCATCCGATGCAAAAGCCGTAAAATTGCCAGGGCCGTAGGTGCTGAACAGCGTGAAGCGCATCGTTCGCGATTGGTGCGGTTCGTAAACTCACCACATCCTTGTATCTTAACTCCCGCCATGGTTAGCTACTGTGGCGCTGAGACAGGAGCAGCTTGCCCTCACCCTTAAGGCTTGACCTT
>NZ_LUUG01000111.1 GCF_001644035.1 Methylomonas methanica | reverse complement strand
TAATTTGCTGGCTAACGTTGATTCCAAACTTTAGTCGAAAAGAAAATATCAGATCGGCGGCAGCGGCTCTATTCGACTGAGTATTGCAATGGACTCTCTGCGGATTCTTACCACTATAAGCTGATGCTTACTGGGGTCTACAGATATGACTTAAGTTAAGCAATCCAGGTTTAGTCAGTAACTCTAGATTACTAAACCAGATATTTTAATTTTAGAGGCCTTTGATACATTGATATCGTCGTCGCTACACTCTGTTGGAGCGTAATGTGTACTACGTCGCTAATTGAGTAGATTTATGTCACTTCGTACTCGCTTAATTTTTTCCACCGGTTGATAATCAGACAAAACAACTCGGCAGTTTGTTCGGCATCATAAAGAGCTGAATGTGCTTTTTCGTTATCCCAGATAATTCCGGCGGCTTGAGCAATTTTTGCTAAGACTGTTTGGCCGTACATTAGCCCGCCTAGTGTTGCAGTGTCGAAGCTGCTGAATGGATGAAACGGACTTCGTTTATAGTTGGTGCGCTCAATAGCGGCGTTCAAAAAATTGATATCAAAAGCAGGATTATGGCCAACTAAAATCGCCCGCTTGCATTCGTTACGTTTTACAGCGGCTTTGATAGGGGTAAACAGTTTGGTAAGCGCATCCTTCTCTTCTATAGCCATGCGGAAAGGATGGTATGGATCAATACCTGTAAATTTGAGCGCTGCATCATCCAGCTCGGAGTTTTTAAAAGGAATGATATTGCAGTGATGTTTTTCGGTGACATGTAACCAACCGTCTGTGTCTGGTTCGACTATTACGGCGGCGATTTCCAATAGTGGGTTTTTTTTCGAATTAAAGCCGGCGGTCTCTATATCGACAATAACAGGAAGGTAACCTCTGAAACGGTTGCCTAACGGATTTAGGTTTATTTCCATTGAGTTGTGGTTGGCTAAAAAAGTCGGTTGTACGTTATGTTACGTGAGTTTTGGATAGGTATAAACAATATTCAATTGGTGAGGTGAAGTTATGCAAGACGGGAAAAAAGCTTGGGTGATCTTAGGGTTACTGACTTTATTAAGCGGTTGTGCCACAACCCACGGTGTCGATCCTAAAGATCCTTGGGAGGGCTGGAACAGAGGTGTTCAATCGTTTAATGACGGTGTGGACGATTATGTCATGAAACCGGTTGCCAAAGGCTACGATTGGGTTATGCCGGATTTTGCGGACCAAGCAGTTACTAATTTTTTCAGCAATGTCGATGACATAGGTGTTTGTACCAACGATGTTTTACAAGGTAAATTCCTGCAATCCGGTCAGGACGGCGCGCGTTTTTTGGTGAACACCACAATCGGTGTTGCCGGTCTGATCGACGTGGGCACGATGATCGATTTGCCCAAACACAATGAAGACTTTGATCAAACCTTAGGCTATTGGGGAATACCTACCGGTCCTTACTTGGTGCTACCGTTTTTCGGACCTAGTTCGCCGCGTGGTGTGTTCGGATTGGTTGGCGATGCCGCGATGAATCCGTTTACTTATGCCGGTATCTATATAAATCCAAACTGGATTGGCGCGGCTGTTTCAATTGGACCTGGCGCATTGAAAGTCATCGATGCACGTTCAGATTTATTGGGCATGGAAAAAGTCGCCACCGAAGCAGCACTGGATCGTTACGAGTTTTTCAAAAACGCCTATCTTTCCAGACGTAATTATCTAATTCATGATGGTAAGGTTCCGGACGAAGACGTCTTGAAATTCGACGAAATGCAGGGCGGCGGGCGAGGACCGCTTGATCCGAATCCGTATTGATTTATAACGCGAAAAAGCCGCAAAGCTGTTTGCTTTGCGGCTTTTTTATGGCGTCAAGTCAAGCGTACCAGCACGAAATCCTGTTTAGCTTCGATTAATTCTCCCGCCACCATCCTATTTTCCAGAATGAGGTCAGGTGCCACGTCGCAGGCTACCCTTAGATAATTCGGCGTGTAACCGAAATGGCGGATAGTGCCATTGCTCTGCGCCTCTTTTTGCCCTTCCCATAAAATATTGGCCTGCTCGCCGAGGTTTTCGGCAATGAACCGGCGCTTCATTGTATCGGCTAATTCATGCAATTGCTTGCTGCGCTGTTTCTTTGTGTTCTGATCGATTTGATCCGGCAAGCCCGCAGCTTTCGTGCCTTCGCGAGGCGAATAGCTAAAAATGTGAATATGACCAAAACCCAGGTTTTTGATGTACTCAAAACTTTCCTGCCATTCCACTTCTGTTTCACCCGGAAAGCCGACGATGATGTCGGTGGTGATATTGAAATGCGGAATCGCGGCTCTGGCTAATTTGACAATCTGGCCGAATTCTTCGGTTTTACAGCGTCTGGCCATACGGCGTAACACGCTGTCGCTACCGCTTTGCAAGGGTAGATGGAGATGCGGCATCAGTCGTGGATTTTTGAACAGTTCGAAGAAACCGTCGGGTAACTCCCAAGGCTCCAGCGAGCCGAGACGCAAGCGCGGAATTGCGGTTTTATCGAGAATTTCTGTGATTAACTCGACCAGATTACTGGAAATGTCGCTGCCGTAACCACCCAGATGTACGCCGGTGATGATGGCTTCGTTGATGCCTTGGCTATACAAGGTGTTGATTTCTTGAATCACATCTTGAACAGGGCGACTGCTCTCCTCGCCGCGAGCGACGGTGACGATGCAGAAGGTGCACCGGTAGCGGCACCCGTCCTGGACTTTCACGAAAGCCCGTTGCCGACCGCGGCTAAACAGCGAGACTTCGCCGGGTTCGGTCGACATGGCCGGCATGCTGTTCAGATTCAGCTCGGCCAGGGTTTTTTCCACCAGCTGGTTTTTATCCTGGTTGCCGACGATCAAATCCACGCCCATCAATTGCGCTGCTTCTGTTTCATTCAGGGTCGCGTAACAGCCGCTGACCACCAGTTTGGCTTGCGGATTATCGCGGTGGATGCGGCGTATCATTTGCTTGGATTTTTTCACGGCATCCTGAGTCACCGCGCAGGAATTGATGATCACCAGTTGCGCTTCGCTCAAATTGCGGGTGATGCCGTGACCTTTGGCCTGAAAGGCCTGCGCCCAGGTTTCCAGTTCTGCTTCGTTGAGGCGGCAGCCCAGGGTTTTTAAATGTATCTGCATGTAATATCAAAAAATGTAGGTTGGGTTAGTGAAACGTAACCCAACAAAATCAAACGATTGGCATCGATCATCGACCTAACCAAAAAACCAATAAGTCACAAAAATGGCGCTAAGAATGCCGCCGAGGTCGGCAACGATGCCGCACGCGGCGGCGTGGCGTATCTGCTTGATATTAACCGCGCCGAAATATACCGCCAGCACATAAAACGTGGTCTCAGTGCTGCCTTGCACCACCGACGCCAGTCTGCCGGCAAAAGAGTCGGCGCCGAGGGTTTTCATGGTGTCTATCATCATCGCCCGCGCACCGCTGCCGCTGAACGGCTTCATCAGTGCGGTTGGCAGGCCGTCAATGAAACGGTTATCGATACCGGCATAATTGACCAGCAGCCTTAAGCCGTCGGTGATCAATTCCAATGCACCACTGGCCCGGAACACCCCAAAAGCCACCAGCATCGCCACCAGATAAGGAATGATGCTGATCGCGGTTTGAAAACCGTGTTTGGCGCCTTCGACGAACAACTCGTAAGCATTCAGCTGTTTGTAGGTGGCTGCGGCAATGAAGGAAATAACCAGGCTGAACAAAATCACATGGCTGACCAAGGCCGATTGTTGCAGCATTTCCGCTTGATCCAAGCCGGCGAAATAAGCCAGTATCCCGCCGACCAAGGCGGTAATGCCGCCCAGATACGCCAATACCACCTTGTCCAGCAGATTGATTTTCTGCACGGCCGCGACGGCCAGCAAACCGGTCAGCGTCGACATATAGGTGGCGATCAATATTGGGATGAACACGTCGGTCGGATTGGCCGCGCCGAGCTGTGCTCGGTAAGCGAAGATCGTCACCGGAAACAGCGTCACCGACGAGGTGTTGATCACCAGAAACAATATCTGCGCATCGCTGGCTCGTTCCGGGTGCGGATTCAAGGTCTGCATTTCCTGCATGGCCTTGATACCCATCGGCGTCGCGGCGTTGTCCAGCCCAAGCATGTTGGCGGCGATGTTCATCACCATCGCGCCGAGCGCCGGATGATCCTTTGGGATCTCCGGCATCAGGCGGCTGAACAGCGGATTCAGCGCCTTGGTTAGTAAATCAATAAAACCGCTATGCTCGCCGATTTTCATAATGCCCAGCCACAAGGCCAACACGCCGCTCAATCCCAGTGAAATCTCGAACGCTGTTTTCGACAGGCTGAACATTGCATTCATTAGCTCGGAAAACACCTTCGTATCGCCCAGTACCAGCAGCTTGAAGGCTGCGGTGGCGAAAGCGCTCAGGAAGAAGAATATCCAGATGAAGTTCAGCAACAACCTATCCTGGTGTTTAACCGATTTTCTTGGCTAAATCAGCTGCATACCCGGTGTAACTATGCGGCGTTAGTGCCAGCAGTTCGGCTTTGGCTTGGGCTGGAATCTCCAGTTTCTCGACGAAAGCGCGCATGCCGTCGCCGGTGACGCGCTGGCCACGGGTTAGTTCTTTGAGTTTTTCGTAAGGTTTTTCGATGCCGTAACGACGCATCACGGTTTGAATTGGTTCGGCCAATACTTCCCAGTTTTGATCCAGGTCTTCATCGATCAGTGCCGGGTTGATTTCCAGTTTGGAGATGCCTTTCAAGGTTGATTGGATGGCGATGCTGGTGTGGGCGATGCCGACACCGATGTTGCGCAACACGGTTGAGTCGGTCAAATCGCGCTGCCAACGGGATACCGGCAATTTGTCGGCCAGAAAACCGAAGATTGCATTCGCCAGACCCAGATTGCCTTCGGAGTTTTCGAAGTCGATAGGATTGACCTTGTGCGGCATGGTTGACGAGCCGACTTCGCCGGCGATGGTTTTTTGCTTGAAATAACCCAGCGAAATATAGCCCCAGACGTCGCGGTCGAAGTCCAGCAAGATGGTGTTGAAGCGCGACAGAACGTGGAAAAATTCGGCCATGTAATCGTGCGGCTCAATCTGTATCGTATAAGGATTGAAAGTCAGTCCCAGTGACTCGACGAAGTTTTGCGCGAACTGTGCCCAATCCACATCCGGGTAGGCGACGCTGTGCGCGTTGTAATTGCCTACCGCGCCGTTGATCTTGCCCTGCAGTTCGACCTTGGCGAGTTGTTCGCGTTGGCGCTGCATACGGGCGGCGACGTTGGCGAATTCCTTGCCGACCGTGGTCGGCGTCGCCGACTGCCCATGGGTGCGCGATAGCATAGGCTGTTCGGCGCTATTCAAGGCCAGTTGTTTGATCTCTGCGATGGTGGCGTCGATTTCGCTGAGGATCAGGCCGCGGCCTTCCTTCAGCATCAAGGCGTATGACAGATTGTTGATGTCTTCCGAGGTGCAGGCGAAGTGGATGAACTCGTTGACGGCATGCAGTTCGGCGTTGTCCTTGATTTTGGTTTTCAGGAAATACTCGACCGCTTTGACGTCGTGGTTGGTGGTTTTCTCGATGTCTTTGACCGCTTGGGCGTCGGCTTCGGAAAAATTGCTGACGATGTCGTTCAATACGGCAATCGCTTGGGCAGACAAGGCGGGTACTTCGACGATCTTAGCTTCGGCAGCCAGGGCTTGCAACCAGCGCACTTCAACTTCAACCCGGTAACGGATCAAGCCGTATTCGCTGAAAATGGGGCGGAGGGCGTCAACTTTGCTGGCGTAGCGGCCGTCGATGGGGGAGATGGCGGTTAGTGTCATGATGGTTTCCTATCTTGAGTATGAGATGGACTTAATTTCATTCAGCCCATCATCTAGGGATTTTAAGCGTTGTATTTGGATTCGATAATGCCGCCGCCCAGACAAACTTCACCCGAGTAAAACACCACCGACTGCCCCGGCGTAATCGCCCGTTGTTCTTCGTCGAAGCGAACTTTGACGCGGGTGCCGCCGTCGATCGGTTCGACGACGCAATCTTGATCCGGTTGGCGGTAGCGAGTCTTGGCGGCGCAGCGGATGGTTTCGGTCAAAGGCTTGCCGCACCAATCCAATTGTCCGGCTTCCAATGTATTGTGCAGCATCAGCGGATGTTCGTGGCCTTGGCCGACGATCAGCACGTTGTTGTCCAGGTCTTTTTCTAACACGAACCAGGGCTCGTCTGGGGCATCCTTGACGCCACCTATGCCTAATCCCTGACGTTGGCCGAGGGTGTAGTACATCAGGCCGTGGTGTTTGCCAATGTATTTGCCATCGGGGGTGCGCATTTCGCCGGGTTGGTGGGGCAGGTAGCGTTGCAGGAATTCCTTGAACTTGCGTTCGCCTATGAAGCAGATGCCGGTGCTGTCTTTCTTGCGGCTGTTGGCAAACCCGGCTTTATCGGCCAGCGCCCGGATTTCCGGTTTATGCAGGTGGCCGATCGGGAACAGGGTCCGCGACAAGGCTTTCTGCCCCATCGCATACAAAAAATAGCTTTGCTCTTTGTTGGGATCCAAGCCTTTTAATAATCGAAATTCGCCGTTGTGTTGATCGACGCGGGCATAGTGGCCGGTGGCGATATATTCAGCTCCCAGATCTTCGATGGCGTAATCCAAAAAGGCTTTGAATTTGACGTGTTTGTTACAAAGTATGTCGGGATTGGGTGTGCGACCAGCCTTGAATTCCGACAAAAACACTTCAAAAACGTCGTCCCAGTATTCGGCTGCGAAGTTGACCGTCTTAAGCTCTATGCCCAGTTTGTCGCAAACCTGCTGTGCGTCGGCCAAGTCTTCCATCGCTGTACAATATTCAGTACCGTCGTCTTCTTCCCAGTTTTTCATGAACAAACCGGTGACCTTGTGGCCTTGTTCTTGCAAGATTAATGCGGTGACGGAAGAGTCGACGCCGCCGGACATGCCGACGATGATATGTTTACTCATTCTAAATCGAGAAAAGACTGTAAGATGGTAAGCGGATAACGGTGGCCTTTCAGGTATTCGTCCACGGTGGTTAATACCAAAGGGCTGCGTAATTGTTGGCGCTTTGCGTAAATTTCATTGCGGCCTAGCCAGTGAGTGTCGATAATGCCGTCATCGAGAGGTTGTTCTGGATTGTGGTTGTTGACCGTGCCGGAAAAACAGAAGCGAACAAAACTGGGCATATGTGGATTTCTACGCCATAGTTGTGTGGCGATTAATGCCTCCGGTTCAAATTGCCAAGCTGTTTCCTCCCACACTTCGCGTTTGACGGCGCTGATTAAATCTTCACCTTCTTCCAAATGACCTGCCGGCTGATTGAACGCAAGGCCTCGAGCCGTTGTCTCTTCAACCAGCAGAAAGCGGCCATCTTTTTCGATCACGGCGGCTACTGTGACGTGAGGTTTCCAAACCATGATGTTGATAGAAAACGGTAAAAGGCGCGCATTTTACTAGAAATGTTTTTTATATGCGCAAAGATTGAAATTTAATGTTTAAGACGCTATTTTTAAGATCACAATGATTCACAGCACCAAAGCTTATGTCAGATTTTGAACCCTTGAAAGATGGCGACGGTAACACCGCGCTGCAAGAAGCCAAACCGCAGCTGAAAAGACCGCCACTGTATAAGGTGATGTTGCTTAACGACGACTTTACGCCTATGGATTTTGTCGTCGAAATATTGACTGATTTTTTTAACATGAGCCAAGAAAAAGCCACACAAGTGATGTTGCAAGTGCACACGCAGGGCGTCGGTGTTTGCGGTACCTATACCAAAGACGTTGCTGAAACCAAAGTACATATTGTTAATGAATATTCCCGCGAGCATCATCATCCGCTGATGTGCACGATGGAAGAGGCGTGAGGGGTAACCATGCTAAGTAAAGAACTTGAAGTGACATTGAATGCTGCTTTTACCGGAGCTCATGCCAAAAGACACGAATTCATCACGGTCGAGCATTTGTTGCTGGCCTTGTTGGACAACGTCACGACGATACCGATTTTGATCGCTTGCGGCTGCAATGTTAATGCGTTGCGGGCCGAATTAACGCGGTTTATAGACGAAACCATTTCCCTAATTCCGGAAGGGATACAGCGAGAGACTCAACCCACTTTAGGTTTTCAGCGCGTTTTACAGCGTGCGGTTTTTCATGTGCAGGCTTCCGACAAAAAAGAAGTGACCGGCGCCAACTTATTTGTAGCCTTGTTTAGCGAGCAGGATTCGCATGCGGTTTATTTGTTGAATAAACAGGACATCACACGTCTGGATGTGGTGAATTATCTGGCGCATGGGGTTTCCAAAATCGAACAGTTCAGAAAAGAGAGTAGCGAAGAACCGGAAGCTGATCGTGGCAGCAACGAAGCCTTGTCTAGCCCGTTGGAAAAATATGCAACCAATTTGAACGACGAAGCCTTGAAGGGCAATATCGATCCTTTGATTGGTCGCGAGCTGGAAGTGGAAAGAACCATTCAAGTGCTTTGCCGCCGTCGCAAAAATAATCCTCTATTGGTCGGGGAGGCGGGAGTCGGTAAAACGGCTATCGCGGAAGGTTTGGCGAAAAGAATTGTCGAAGAGCAAGTTCCCGATATATTGCTTAACAGCGTCATTTATTCTTTGGATATGGGGGCACTGGTTGCCGGTACCAAATATCGCGGCGACTTTGAAAAACGACTGAAGGCCTTAATTAATCAGCTGAAAAAAGAACCTGACTCGATTTTATTTATCGACGAAATTCACACCATTATCGGCGCGGGTTCTGCGTCCGGCGGTGTGATGGATGCATCCAATCTGATCAAGCCGGTGTTGGCATCCGGACAGCTGCGTTGCATAGGTTCCACTACCTATCAGGAATATCGCGGCATTTTCGAAAAAGACCATGCCTTGGCGCGGCGCTTTCAAAAAATCGATGTGATAGAGCCTTCAATCGAAGATACCGTATTAATCTTGAAAGGCCTCAAGTCGCGCTTTGAAGAACATCATGGTCTGAAATACACCCAAGAAGCATTGCGGCTGGCTGTGGAACTATCCGCACGCTATATCACCGATAGACATTTGCCCGACAAAGCTATCGACGTGATTGACGAGGCAGGTGCCCGGCAGCGTTTATTTGCCGGTATTGATCGCAAAGACCTGATCGATACCGCCGAGATAGAAGAGATCGTCGCTAAAATTGCCAGGGTGCCGGCGCAATCGGTGTCGTCTAACGATATTGATAAACTATCCAACCTGGAAAAGAACCTGAAAATGCTGGTGTTCGGTCAAGACGAGGCTATTTCAGAGTTGGCGTCGGCGATCAAATTATCGCGAGCCGGTTTGCGCGATACCACTAAAACTATCGGTTCGTTCCTGTTTGCCGGTCCTACCGGTGTTGGTAAAACCGAAGTGACGCGCCAGCTGGCTAAAGTCTTAGGCATAGAATTGATTCGTTTCGATATGTCTGAATACATGGAGCGGCATACCGTATCGCGTTTAATCGGGGCGCCTCCCGGTTACGTTGGGTTCGATCAGGGCGGATTACTGACCGAAGCGGTGACCAAACATCCTCATGCAGTATTGTTGCTAGACGAATTAGAAAAAGCCCATCCCGATGTATTCAATCTGCTTTTGCAGGTGATGGACCATGGTACTTTGACCGACAATAATGGCCGGAAAGCGGATTTCAGGAATGTTATTTTGATCATGACTACCAATGCCGGAGCCGAAGAGAGTAGCCGGGCTTCCATGGGATTTACACAGCAAAATCATGCTTCTGACAGCCTGAAGGTGATAGAGCGTGGCTTTTCTCCAGAGTTTAGAAACCGGTTGGATGCGATTGTCCAATTCAAATCATTGGACATGGCGGTGGTCGGTAGTGTGGTTGATAAGTTTATTTTTGAGCTCGAAGCAGTTCTCGCCGATAAAAATGTGACTCTCACTTTGGAGCCAGATGCAAGAGCCTGGTTGGCCGAGCGTGGTTACGATCCCAAAATGGGTGCAAGGCCGATGGCGCGATTGATTCAGGAAAAGATCAAAAAACCGTTGGCGGAAGATTTGTTGTTTGGTCGTTTAGCGAATGGCGGTCACGTACGAGTACATGTCGAGAACGATGCGTTGGCTTTTGCAATTGAGAGCAAACAACTTATCGTTTCGCAGTTGAATCAAGTCGTGTAGAGCGAGGGAAGCAATCGCTTTCCCGGGGACGGGTTAGCGATTGCGGAAAGTAATGCGGCCTTTGGTCAAGTCGTAAGGTGTCATTTCTACGCGGACTTTATCGCCAGTCAGTATGCGGATATAGTGCTTGCGCATTTTGCCGGAGATATGGGCGGTGACAATGTGACCGTTTTCCAGCTCGACGCGAAACATAGTATTGGGCAGGGTGTCGATGACCTTGCCATCCATTTCAATCTGATCTTCTTTTGCCATAGTTAAAGCTCTAAATTTAAAACGGCTATGTTAGCATGAATCCTCTGCCGAGCCGCTAAAAAAGTCTTGCCAATAGTTGAATTAACGCTGATTAAGAGCTGATTCAGACTTTCCTCCTCACTTCAATAATATTTGGCAAATGACTGATACGTGTCAGCACCAAACTGAGCTGCTCGGTGTTTTCAATTTGAATAGTCATAGTCAGAATGGCGGACAAATCGTCGTGAGTCTTCAACGAGGCATTGCTGATATGTACTTTTCCGGCAGCTAGTACCTGAGAAACGTCGTTCAGCAAATTTTGCGCGTTAAAGGCATGAATCAAAATCGGTACGCTGTGATGCACGGTTTGTTGACCACTCCAATCTGCCTTTAACAATTGCAATTGTTGCTCTGGCGATAAATGCCGGATATTCTCGCAATCGCGGCGATGAATCGTGATGCCGCGCTTATGTGAGATAAAGCCGATAATCTCGTCACCTTTCACCGGCGAGCAGCAATGCGCCAGCGTGGTGACCACATTATCGATATCGTCGATAGTGATCGCTGATTGTGTTGAGGATTTGCTTGGCACCAACTTAATCGGCGTAGGTTCCAATTCCGGAATTTTCAGCGCGCCGGCCAATTGCCGGTTGTTGATGTCGCCGTGACCTAGCGCTTCGTAAAAGTGCTCTATGTCCGAGAATTTAAAATGTCTCAAAAGCTCGTTGATATCGACGGTTTTTAAGCCCAGCCGCCTACTTTCCTTATCCAGCAGCAATTTGCCGGCGGCGATATTTTCGGCCTGCTGTTGTTGTTTGAACCAGCTTTTTACCTTGCTGATAGCGCGCGGGGTCTTTAAATAACCGAGGTTGGGATTAAGCCAATTGTGATTGGGCTGACCATTTTTGACGGTGATAATTTCTACCTGCTCCCCGGAACACAGCTTGTAAGTCAGTGGCTTGATCTGGCCGTTAACTTTGGCGCCGCGGCAGCTATGCCCCACTTCGGTATGGATGGCATAAGCAAAATCCAGTGGCGTAGCGCCCTTGACCAAGTCGACTAACTTGCCGGCGGGTGTCAGCACGAAGACCCGGTCGGAAAACAGCTCGGTATGAAAGTTTTCCAGCAAGCTGTCGGGGCTGTCCTTGTCTTCCAGCAGTTGCCGGAGCGAGGCGATGTTCTTTTCGGTCGCGGCGTTGAACTTGCTGCCCTCCTTATAGCGCCAGTGCGCTGCTACCCCCAGTTCGGCAAAGTCGTGCATGGCTTGGGTACGGATTTGAATTTCGATACGGTTGCCGTCTTCATCCAAAACCACGGTATGCAGCGATTGATAGCCGTTTTCCTTGGGGTTGGCGATGTAATCGTCGAATTCGCGCGGAATATGCTGCCAGTGACTATGCGCCAAGCCCAGCACCATGTAGCAGGCTGACAAACTGTCTACCACCACCCGCACCGCCAATAAATCGTATAGCTCGTTTATCGCCAGCTGCTTGCGGTGCATCTTGTTCCAGATGCTATAGATGTGCTTCGGTCTGCCGTAGACCTTGGCCTGTATGCCTTCCTGCTTTAAATGGTCTTTAAGTGCCGCTAAAAACCGTTCGATAAAGGCTTGGCGTTGTTCGCGATTGACCGCCAATGATTCGGTCACAAAGCGATAATGCTCCGGATCGACATAGCGAAACGCAAGGTCTTCCAATTCCCATTTAAATTGATTAATGCCCAAGCGATTGGCAAGTGGGGCATAAATGTCCAGGGTTTCCCTGGCAATGAAGCGGCGGATATTTTCTTGCTCGTGTTGTAGTCCGCGCAATCGCTGGATGCGAAACGCCAATTTTATCAGCACCGCCCGCACGTCGTGGGTCATCGCCAGCAGCATGCGCCGCAATATCTCGGCTTGGTTAGGCTGGTTTGCCATTTCGGTGCTGTAGATGCTGACTTTATTCAGCCAGCTCACGTCCTTAACCAAGTCGGCGACCACCGGCCCGAATTGCTCTCGTATTGTCGAGTCGCTGAGTTTGTCGGCAACGCGTGAATCGCTAAGCAGCGCCGCCAGAATGGTTTCCAGATCGATATGCACACTCATTAAAATCACCGCGACATCGACGCCTTTGGGGCGGACGGTGTCGTTGCAATCCACCGAAAGCTGCTCGATTAGCGTCAGCGCCTGGTTTATCTGTAAGCTGTCTGCTTCTGAGAAGCCGGGAAACAGCTCGGCGATGGGATAATTATTTTGAGTCATACCGATGTTGTAAGACCTGCAAGGTGGGGCGGAAAATAGTGGATTTGCCGTAAGTCGGGTTTCGAATCCAGGCGTCAGAGTAAACGGCTAGCTATGCGAGTTAACCTGTCCGCTTCCTCCCGGTGTCGATAGCACTATCGCTATGGGTACCGGGCGTCAGCAAAGGCAGTCAGCTTAGAGATGAGAAAAACACCGATTAGAATGGCCGGAGCTTAGGCCGAGAAGTCCTAGGATTCCCGAATAATATGCGAATCTTTAGTAAGCATCTTTATCCGTGATTTGACCTTTGTCGTTGACTGCAACTTTCCATTTGCTGCCGCCCACTTCGATAAATAATTCGTATTCTTCACCCACGCCGTTCGGATTAATGACCAATTCCGCCTTGTGTAGCTTATAGCCGGGGAAGTTATCGGCCAGCACTTTGGTTACGTCAGGCGATATTTCCAGACCGTTTGCCAACAAGATTTCGTTTGCAAACAACGCGCCGTCTGCTCTAAATAGTTCATGCTTCAGTTCGTCTTCCACATCCTTGAAGCTCACTTCCAGAACTTGTTGACCAAAGTGGGTTTCGTGGGTCGCTTTTAAGTCTTGTGCTTGCGGGTGTCTTTTCAAAATATTGGCCCGAACTTTATCCGGAACTGTCACGCTACCGGTTTCTTGGGCTTGCGCTGTCGATAAGCTGCCGTAAAAGGCAGTGGCGGCGAGTAAGGAAAGTAATAAAGTACGCATGAGTTCTCCTGCTGTGGTGGGTTTCCCAATGACTTAAATCGCTGGGGATAGTTTCATGGTTGTTTTTGCTGGTGATAACAAAAGCCGAGCATTGGACGATTCATTCAAAACCAGCGCTCGCTCCTGTAATGGAGTGAAGCATTTTTATCGCATAACCGTGGTCGATTATGCGATAAAAATAAAACTTGCCGGTATGATTTTTCCGCGAACTTCGCATAGATCAATATTTCCATATCGATTATTCTAAAAGCATTTTAAATGCCATCGAGTTAGCTGGGGAGCCGATTTGGCTCGTCGGAAGCTCCCCCGCGTCTATTTGGCGCCATGGATTAAGCCTGCTTTTCTTTTTGCGAATTTGCCTATGCCGAAACAATATCGACGTTTTCGAGATATTTCCACCAGCGAGAAAATTTTAAATACCGTATTCCTGTTGACCATTGGTCTGGGTTACCTGATGGCCTTGGTGAATTTGTATTACACCCATCAAGGTCGCGACGGCAAACGCGGATTGTCGATCGATGATATCGTCATTATGTATCACGGTTCGACTACTCAATCGCGGCTGGGTGCGGCGATCAACGGTATCATGGAGCCCAATTTGAAATACAAAAGTGATAAGGAAATTATCTTGAAATGGATTCAGGATGGCGCCGAGCAACCGGCCTACGAGCAGCGGATTGCGCCGATTCTGAACCGTGATTGCATCCACTGTCACAATCCTGTCGCCAACCCGAGCCTGCCTAATCTGACCCATTACCAAGGTGTCGCCGACGTCGCGCACAAGGGCGGGGCGTCAACACCGGCGCTGGTGCGGGTGTCGCATATTCATTTGTTCGGCATCGCCTTCATCCTGTTTTTCATCGGCAAGATATTTTTGCTTTGCGATATGAATATCTACGTCAAACGGGTGGCGCTGGTAATTCCGTTCTTCGCGATGCTATTGGACGTGGTGTCCTGGTTTGTGACCAAGCATATTTCCGAATTTGCCTATGTGGTGGTGCTCAGCGGCGCGTTGATGGGCTTGTCGATGGGTGTGCAGATTTTAATGAGTGTTTATCAAATGTGGTTTTACCAAAAGGACTGATATTTTGACTGTTTCTCCTGCTTCATCTTTGACTGCCGAACCGCGCAGTTGCCCGGCGATGTTGATCAGCGCCCCGGCTTCTGGGCAGGGCAAGACCACCGTTACCGCCGCGCTGGCTTATTACCATAGACAGCAAGGCCGTCGGGTACGGGTATTCAAAACCGGTCCGGATTTCATTGATCCGCAAATTTTGGTCTACGCCTGTGGGCAGCCTGTCTACCAACTGGATTTATGGATGATGGGTGAGGCGCATTGCCGCGAGTTGTTATACCGCGCCGCCGGCGAAGCTGATTTGATCTTGATCGAAGGCGTGATGGGTTTGTTCGACGGCGAAAGCAGCAGCGCCGATTTGGCCCAGGCCTTGGCGGTGCCGGTGGCGGCAGTGATCGACGCGCAAGGCATGGCGCAAACCTTTGCCGCGGTGGCTTACGGCTTGGCCAATTATCGGCCGGGTTTGCAGTTTTCCGGCGTGATCGCCAACAAGGTGGGCAGTGCCGGACATGCGAAAATGTTACAAGAAGCGCTACCGGCGGATATGTCTTTGTTAGCCGCGATGAGCAGAGACGAAGCGGTGGGTTTGCCCTCCCGGCATTTGGGCTTGCTGCAGGCGGACGAAATCGGTGATCTGGACGCCCGGCTGTTGCGGGCAGCAGAATTATTAAATAGCTTTATTCCCTGTCTCTTGCCTGAGTCCGTCAATTTTGCAGCCATTTCCACCGATCCGCCGCCACGATTGTTGCAGGGTAAGCGCATTGCCGTGGCGCGCGATGCGGCGTTTTCGTTTATCTATCAAGCCAATCTGGATTGTCTGCAAGCGATGGGCGCCGAGCTGGTGTTTTTCTCACCGTTGCTAGACAGCGGTTTGCCGGAGGCCGACAGCGTCTACTTGCCGGGCGGCTACCCTGAGTTACATTTACAAACCTTGGCCGACAATTTGCCGATGAAGCAAGCATTAAAGGACCATCATCGCGCCGGTAAAGCCATCTATGCCGAATGCGGCGGTTTTTTGTATTTGCTGGATAGTCTGGCGGACAAGGAAGGCTATCAAGCGGCGATGGTAGGTTTGTTGCCAGGTAATGCGGTCATGCAAACTAGGCTAGCCAACCTGGGTATGCATAGTCTGCAATTGGAGCAGGGCGAGATTCGCGGTCATAGCTTTCATTTTTCCAAGCTCGATGCCGTGCTGGAACCGATTGCCGTTTCCACCGCGCAACGGAGTTTCGGCCACGGCGAGGGCTTTTTCCGCAAAGGCTCCTTGCAAGCCTCCTATCTGCACTTGTATTTCCCCTATAAACCACAGCTTGCCGCCGGCTTTTTCTCAGGTTTGCAGAGCGATTAAAACTGTTTCGCAGCCAGGGTCTATGGGATAATGCGCGGCTTTCACCGGCCAGACAACAGCAGGTACTAAAATGGACGAAAACAAGAAAAAGGCGCTGGGCGCCGCGTTGATGCAGATTGAAAAGCAATTCGGCAAGGGTTCCGTGATGCGGATGGGCGATGTCGCCGCCAGCCGTGACATCGAAGTGGTGTCCACCGGTTCGTTGTCCTTGGATATAGCGCTTGGCGTAGGTGGATTACCTCGCGGTCGGGTCATCGAAATCTACGGACCGGAATCGTCCGGTAAAACCACTTTAACGCTGCAAACCATCGCCCAAATGCAAAAGCTGGGCGGCACGGCGGCGTTTGTCGATGCCGAGCACGCGCTAGACCCAGTTTATGCGCAAAAGATCGGTGTCAATATTGAAGACTTATTGGTTTCGCAACCGGATACCGGCGAGCAGGCTTTGGAAATTACCGATATGTTGGTGCGTTCCGGCGCAGTTGACATCGTGGTAATAGACTCGGTGGCGGCCTTGACTCCCAAAGCGGAGATCGAAGGCGACATGGGCGACTCGCACATGGGTTTGCAAGCCCGCTTGATGTCGCAAGCGCTGCGTAAACTCACCGCCAATATCAAACGCTCCAACACGCTGGTGATTTTTATCAACCAATTGCGAATGAAAATTGGCGTGATGTTCGGCAATCCTGAGACCACTACCGGCGGTAACGCCCTGAAGTTTTATGCGTCGGTACGTCTGGATATACGCCGCATCGGTTCGATCAAGAAAGGCGACGAGGTAATTGGCAACGAAACTCGCGTCAAAGTCGTTAAAAACAAAGTCGCGCCACCGTTCAAACAAGCCGATTTCGAGATTCTGTATGGCGAAGGTGTGTCTTTCTTCGGCGAATTGGTGGATTTGGGCGTGGAATTCGGCTTCGTCCAGAAGTCCGGTTCCTGGTATGCCTACAATAACGAGAAGATCGGCCAGGGCAAAGACAACGCCAAGCAATTTTTACGCGATAATCCGGACAAGGCCAAGGAACTGGAAAAAGCGATTCGAGAAAAAGCCTTTGCCAAGTTAGCGAGCGCACCGGCAGTTGCCAGTGAAGACGACGACGCCGAGTTTGTCGACGGCGATTGAACGCCGGCAACAGATCGAGGCAGTCTGCCTAAGGTTGTTGGCCCGGCGCGAACATAGCCGCCGGGAACTGCTGGATAAATTGGCACTACGCGGCTTTAACCGCGATGAAGTTGAGCTGGTCGTCGATGAGATGGCCGAGCAGAATTGGCAAAACGACCAACGCTACACCGAATGTTATGTGCGCCAGCGTATCCGTGGCGGCTACGGGCCGGTGCGAATTCGTTATGAGCTACAACAGCGCGGTATCAACGATGCTGAACTGGATTTGCAAGCCGAAGAGCAGGGCGGGTGGCAGAATTTGTTGCTTGAGGTGTATTTTGGTAAATACGGCGAGGAAAAATTGCTGACCCAAAACGAATGGCTGAAGCGTAGTCGTTTCCTGCAGCAACGCGGTTTCAGCGGCGAGATGATTAAACGCTTGTTTGTGGAATTGAAGATTAAATTGGTTAGGGCGGATGCCGATAGGCGGTCCGCAAAATGATGCAAAGTAATTTAAGTTTCCATTCGGCGGATCCATTCGTGTGTTTCGCTGTACGCATTAGTTTCGTGCAAAGTCGTTCTGGGAGAAAGTTGTGAAAGTTACTCTACCGCTAAAAGAAATGTCGGTTGCCGAGAAAATCGGCATGATGGAAGAGTTATGGAAGGATTTATCCAGTCAGGCGGCTGGCTATTCATCACCAGATTGGCATGGTCACCTGTTGGCGGAAAGAAAGCGCCTGGCGGAATCGGGTGAGATTGGTTTTACTGATTGGGAAACAGCAAAGCGGGAAATTCAAGATAGGATTCGATGAAAATTCGAATTTTTGACAGCGCAAAATTTGATTTGCTGGATGGTTTTGAGTTTTACGAACGGCAGCAGGAGGGAGTCGGCCGTTATTTTTTGGATTCTCTTTATGCAGATATCGATTCACTTGCTCTATATGCCGGTATTCATCCCCAAAAGTTCGCTGAATTTCATTGGTTGGTCGCAAAGCGCTTTCCGTATGCGATTTATTACACTGTCGATGATGAATTAGTTTCTGTTTATGCTGTGATGGACTGTCGGCAAGATCCTGTAAGTATTGAAGCTCGTTTGGAAAATGAGCGAATTAGACGATGGAATGACTGATTCTAAGAACTTCTGGGTTCGCGAAGTGATACTAAGCTCAGCAATTTCGACCGATGCGCCTCATCGCGATGGTGCGTCACAATTATTTGTTAACACAAAACATTGAACTAACCACAATGAAAAAAATGACCAGCGCCGAATTGCGGGCCGCCTTTTTGGAATTCTTTCGCCAACACGGCCACTCCGTGCAGCCGTCCAGTACTCTGGTGCCGGGCAACGATCCCACGCTGTTGTTTACCAACGCCGGGATGGTGCAGTTTAAAGACGTATTCTTAGGTCGGGAGAAGTTGGATTTCACCCGCGCAGCCACGAGCCAACGCTGCGTGCGAGCCGGCGGCAAGCATAACGACTTGGAAAACGTCGGCTATACCGCGCGTCATCATACTTTCTTCGAAATGCTGGGCAACTTCAGCTTTGGCGATTATTTCAAGCGCGATGCGATTCATTTTGCCTGGGACTTTTTGACCAAGGAATTGGGTATCCCCAAGGAAAGACTGTGGGTCACGGTGTTTGATGAAGATTCCGAAGCCGAGGCGATTTGGCTGGAAGATGTCAAACACGATCCCAAGCGTTTCTCGCGGATCGGCGCCAAGGATAATTTCTGGTCGATGGGCGATGTGGGTCCTTGTGGTCCTTGCACCGAGATTTTCTACGATCACGGCGAACATGTGGCCGGCGGCCCCCCTGGTAGCCCGGACGAGGACGGCGACCGTTATATCGAAATCTGGAATCTGGTGTTTATGCAATATGACCGCGACAAGGACGGTCACCTGACGCCGTTGCCAGCACCATCGGTCGATACCGGCATGGGTTTGGAACGGATTTCGGCGGTGATGCAAGGCGTGCACAGCAATTACGAAATCGACTTATTCCAAAACCTTTTGAAAGTCGCCGCGCAATTGGCCGGTACCGACGACTTGGCGAATAGCTCATTGCGCGTGATCTCCGACCATATCCGTTCTTGCGCGTTTATGGTGGCCGATGGTGTGTTGCCGTCCAATGAGGGCCGAGGCTATGTATTGCGCCGCATCGTGCGCCGAGCGATCCGCCACGGTTACCGCTTGGGCATTCAAGACACGTTCTTTTACAAACTGGTCGCGCCCTTGGTGGCCGAGATGGGCGCAGCTTATCCTGAACTAGCCAAGGCTCAGGAACAAGTCGAGCGGATTCTGAAAAAAGAAGAAGAGCGCTTCGCGGAAACCCTGGAGCAGGGCATGAAGATCTTGGAAGCCTGTGTCGCTAAGTTGGATGGTCATGTGATTCCCGGAGACGTGGTGTTCTTGTTATACGACACCTATGGCTTCCCAGTAGATTTGACCGCCGACTTTGCCCGCGAAAATAATCTGAGCGTCGATCACGCTGGCTTCGAAGTGGAAATGGCTGCGCAGCGCGATAGGGCGCGGGCTGGCGGTAGTTTCGCGGCCGATTACGATCAAGACATCAAACACGACAGCAGTACCGAATTTACGGGCTATTTCCATCTGGACGGCTCGGTGCAAATTTTAGGTTTATTTAAGCAAGGCCAGCCGGTCGATGCTTTGGAAGCCGGTGACGAAGGTGTGGTGATTCTGGATCAAACCCCGTTTTACGCGGAGTCCGGCGGTCAAGTCGGCGATTCCGGACGCATCGAATGCGGCGAGGCAGTTTTCGAAGTTCACGACACTCAAAAGCAGGGCGGCAAGTTATTTCTACACAAAGGAAAGGTGTTGCGCGGCACGCTCAGCGAAGGCCAAGCTTGTGAAGTCAGCGTCGATGCCGAGATTCGCAAAGCTACCGAACGCAACCATTCAGCCACGCATTTATTGCATGCCGCGTTGCGGGCGACTTTAGGCGAGCATGTCGCGCAAAAAGGTTCGCAAGTCAACGCCGAACGTTTGCGTTTCGACTTCTCGCATTTCGAACCGATGACAGCTGCGGAAATCGCTTCCGTCGAACGCTTGGTCAACGAACAGATTCGTTTGAACAACCCGGTAGCTGCGGAAATCATGGCGAAAGACGATGCAGTGAAAGCGGGCGCGATGGCCTTGTTTGGCGAGAAATATGGCGACGAAGTACGCGTCTTAAAAATCGGCGATTTCTCCACTGAGTTATGCGGCGGTACGCACGTTGATAGAGCCGGCGACATCGGTTTGTTCAAAATCGTCGGCGAAACCGGCGTCGCGGCCGGCGTCAGACGTCTGGAAGCCGTCACTGGCCAAGGTGCATTGGATTGGATTGAACAACGCGAAAAAGCCTTGCTCAGCATCGCTGGATTATTGAAAGCAGCCCCCGATAAAGCAGCCGATAAAGTCCATCAATTGCTGGAAAAAACTCGTGGCCTGGAAAAAGAACTGGAAAAATTGAAGGCTAAATTAGCCAGCTCGGCGGGCGATGAAATGACCAGCCAAGCGGTGGATGTCAACGGTGTGAAAGTACTGGCGGTGAAACTCGACGACGTTGATCCCAAGGCTTTACGCGATCTGGCTGACCAGTTAAAAAACAAATTAGGCAGTGCGGCTTTAGTATTAGCGGCGGTCAGCGGCGATAAAGTCAGTCTGATCGCCAGCGTGTCAAAGGATGCGATGGACAAAGTCAAAGCCGGCGAGTTGGTGAATTTTGTCGCAACGCAAGTGGGCGGCAAAGGCGGTGGTCGCCCGGATATGGCGCAGGCTGGGGGCAACGATCCAGCGGGATTGCCGGCGGCGTTGGCGGCGGTGCCGGATTGGGTGAGGGAACGATTGGGTTAATGTAGGGTGGGCAATTTGCCCACCGTTCAATTGGTCTGCACGCCGATAAGCGTTTCTGGCAGTACTGTGTCGCTATCGCGACGGATTATTTTAATGTCGGGTCTCGGCCCGACAGCCGAGATACTTTTCTTTGCTTGTCCAAAGAAAAGTATCCAAAAGAAAAGACACCCGGATGCCGCTTATTCCCTGCGCTCC
>NZ_LUUG01000110.1 GCF_001644035.1 Methylomonas methanica | reverse complement strand
GGAGAAAACAGAAGAAACACAGCAGATGGCCGCCTGATTCAATTCAGCCATACACCAGATTTGACTATTTCTCAATGACCTTGGAATTTAAACTTCAGGCTTGGCCAATTGTTCTGAATACCCTAAAAATGGCTTGGATAACTAAGAAAGCATTCTTCAACGTAATATCATTGCCGACTTTGATTTTATTAGTTTATTGTGCGCTCATATTTAAATACGCTAATAATATTGGATTTCCATTAATGTTATTATTTATGGGCATACTCGGTATCGGTTTTTCCTGGCTTGCAATAATGTGTCACCGTCTGATTCTTGTAAGTGATTTTAAGGTATCTAATAATTTAGACTTCAGAATGGGCGTGCGAGCGGCTAAGTTTTTAGCTATGAGTTTTCAGGTATTTATAGTCGCGTCGCTTGTCGAAACAATTGTTTTTATGAGTATGTTGTTTATGTTTAACGGGCACTTGCCCTCGATTGGGCTGGAGGATATAAGATTTTGGATAAAATTATTTTCTCTTGTTTTAGGTGGATATGTAACTGCAAGGCTCAGTTTGGTGTTACCCGCTACTGCTATGGACAAAAAAGTGAGTTTAAAGTGGTCTTGGGTTATTACTCGCGGTAATGGTTTTAACATGTTTGCCATAGTCTGTTTGTTTCCGCTGTTTTTTAATTTTATTATTACAATGCTTTGGCGTGAGAACGCTACCGACATTGAAAACGCCGTGTTATCAATTGCAACGTTTTTTGTTACGGCCATTGAGGTTATCGCTCTTTCACTTACTTATAAGGAATTTGAGAGCTTTTATAGTCAGTAGATGCGGTAAACAAGGTACACCGCGTAGATCGCTATTGGTGCGGTTCGTAAACTCAACATACCCTACTTACTGGAAGGCGGCATCGAGTACCATGGATGGTAAGCTTTGATCTATTCATTCCATTTGGATTTCGACATTCCCCGAGTGCTCAGAAGGTATGCCGAAATGACGATTTTGAGGATGAGAGACGCATTCAGCTGGGGCAGCTTGCGAATAAGGAATATCTTTAGGATAGAAATAAATGAAACCTCTGGAACCGAAAATTTATAGTCTCAAAGTTTGTTTCAAGCAGTCCGATTGTTTGCAAGTTAACCGTTTATGCAGTGATCTTGGGATTATGCCGGAGAATGTAAATGAGATTGGGGAGGATGACTGGGGGCATCGTGGTTATCTTGAGCTATGGTTTCAAGAAATTACAGACGAAAGCATCACTCTGCATATTCAAAAACAGCGCAACAAAACTGCAAAAAAGTACATGGAAAATCTGCAACAATTTTTTGACGACTTGTATTCCCTGGAATATGTTGAAGGTTTAGTTGATCTGAGTTAGTTGTTAATGTGTAGATGCAGTAATCAATATCCTCCCTCTAAAAAATCGATCATCCTGAAAAATATGACTACCACCGCCGTCCAAACCATCGCCCAACAAAGCCGTGCCGCGTCGCGCCAGTTAGCATCGGCCTCCGAATCGACACGCAATCTGGCTTTGGCGAAAATGGCCGAGGCGCTGGAGTCGGTCAAGCAGCAGGTGCTGGACGTGAACGCCCAGGAAATCGTCAAAGCCCGCGACGAAGGGCAGTCTGATGCGATGGTCAAGCGGCTGACGATAGACGACAAAACCTTTAATTACATGTTGTCGCGCTTGAAAAAAGTCGCGCAGTTGCCGGACCCGTTGAATCGGATACTGACCGGCCATACCAATCCGGCCGGCCTGCGGGTTTACAAAAAATCGGTGCCGCTTGGCGTGATCGGCATCATTTACGAGTCGCGCCCCAACGTCACCACCGATGCCGCCGGGGTGTGCATCAAAAGCGGGAATGCGGTGATCTTGCGCGGCGGCTCGGAAGCGCTGCAAACCAATACGATACTGACCGATGCGATGATTGCCGGTGCCGTCGCAGCCGGTCTGCCGGAACATGCAATCCAAATCATCCGCACGACCGGTCACGAAGCGGTCGGCGAATTGTTAAAAATGGACGAATACATCGACGTGTTGATTCCGCGCGGCGGCAAAGGCTTGATCAAGCGCATCGCCGAAGGCACGCGGATTCCGGTCATCAAGCATTATGACGGCATTTGCCACCTGTATCTTGCTGCCGATGCCGACCCGGTGCAGGCGGTCGCGCTGGCGGTTAATTCCAAATGCCAAAGCGTGCAGGTTTGTAATGCGCTGGAAACCTTGCTGGTGGACAGCGCATGCGCCGAACAATTGTTGCCGCTATTGCAAACCGCCTTTGTCGAAAACCGCATCGAACTGCGCGGCTGCGAACAAACCCAAAAGCTGTTGCCCGATGTTGCCCGAGCGACCGAAGAAGACTGGCATAGCGAATACCTAGCGCCTATTCTGTCGGTGAAGGTCGTGGACGGTATTCAACAAGCCATAGACCATATCAATCATTACGGCTCCGGCCACACCGACGGTATCGTCACGCAAAGCCTGAGCCTGGCCCGGCTATTTGAAGAGCAAGTGGATTCGGCGTCGGTCATGATTAACGCCTCGACCCGTTTGTCGGGCGGCGGCGATTACGGTTTGGGCTCGGTGGTGGGTATTAGCACCGATAAACTTCATGTGCGCGGCCCGGTCGGGCCGGATGAGCTCACCACCTATAAATGGGTGGCTTATGGGGATGGGCATTTGCGCGGATAGGGCCTTATCCAAGAGATAAATGCACGAAATGCCGATTATTTTTCTATTCGCAAACCAATACCCATGTGATCGGTAACAGCGGCGGAATATCTGCCGCCGCCGGTTACCGGCGTCGATTGCGAGAGGTAGACCACCTCCGCCAGTTTTAGGCTGGTGGTGTTATACACGGCCACATCGTATTTTTTAGTGGCAGTGCTGTTAGTCCCGTCAAAACTGCGTTGATGTGAGTCGAACGGATTTATGCTGCCGCCAGGATGGGCGTCGCTAAATTTGATGCCCAACGCTCGACTAAGTACCCTGGCAGTAAAGTCATTTGTCGGCTGATTTGTGTCTCCCATCACCACGTCAATCGGACCCAGTCCGACTTGAATCACCACGCTATTAATTTTCTGGTAATAGCTCATTAGGCTATCTTCGCTTTTGGCGATGGAATTGGGCACGTGTACGAATACCACGATGATGTTGTGACAGGCCACCGCCAACCAGCCGTCGCCTTCGCCCAGAAACTTATTGGCCGTGCCGCTAGTTGAATGGACGCTAAAGCAATTGCAGGCCTTGGAAGGCGAGGATGTATGAATCAATTGTCCGGCGTTGCTTTGCATGGATGTCCAGTCCGAATGGCTGCTATCCAGTTCGCCGCACACCAGTAAATCGACGCCGCCGAACGCGCGTATCAGGTTTTGGTAAATTTGCCGGACCTTATTGGCAACCATACTCGAGAAACTGTCGTTGCTGTGCTGGCCTTTATCCATGTATCCGGACGACGCTGTCGAACGCAGTTCGGCTGGCCCTTGCACCGGAATGTCCGGCGAAATATCGGGAGCGGTGGGCAGAACCAGATTCCAAGGGGCAGAGTTCTGCGCCAACTGGTCATGCGTCATTCTCGTGAAGTGCTGAGAATTGGATGCGCTGATACCGTGGTCCGTGCTGGAGTTGGAGTTAAGGGATTGGTACGCAATAATCGGCATGTTTATGTCCTCAAATCCAGTGAGATATTGTGTGGAAGTAGCGGGGATATCACACAGAGATATGTCAATGAGGATATTGTCCGCCGATGGTAGCAGTTTGTCCGGTGGCTCTCAATAGCCTGACTAGCGGCTCCGCTAATCAGGTAATTCAATATTTATAGTATGACTGGCGCCGAAACTTTTAATTTGCGATAGCTGCGCGTCATAACTAATTAGTTTTCGCCTCTACTAATATTATGCTGATGCTCAATCGATTCGGTTAAGTTATAGCCATTGTCATTAAATAAATCGCCGGTAAAAAACAAGCGCATATCGATAATCCAGCCAATTTTTCTTTGCTTGTTATTTTCGACAATAATAGTCGCCAGCTTTTGGTTGTTATCAATAACCTGGGTCACAATTGTCTTGGGATAGTCAGGGTCTTCTTTTAGCGCCCCGGATACTATGCGCTGAGCGGATTCTATAGTCAGTATCTGGGTTGTATTAGGTGTTGCCGTGTTTTTATCATTTATTAACGATTGCGCTTTAAAATAACCAATATCATAAGCAAACTTAAATATCAGACTAATTGCAATTGCCACGCCCCAAACGGACAGGCCAATTTTTAATCGTCTTCTAACGCGGGGGCTGGATAGTCTTTGGAGAAAAACTCTAAATTTCATTTTGTTGAGGTTATATGGCCTTATTTGCCGTTATTTGAATATTAATGGTTGCAGTTGTTTATAAATAAAAATTCAAGTCATCGATTATTTTGGCAGTTGCACAAAGCCATGCTGGTCTAGTGGGAAGAACGGATTGAAGCAAACCTCCCAAAGGAAGCCATCGGGGTCGGCAAAATAGCCCCTGAAGCCGCCCCAAGCGGCTTTTTCGCCGGAACGAATCAGCTTGCCGCCGGCCGAAACCGCTTCTAACAATGTTGTGTCGACGTCCTGTTCCGACGCGACGTTGTGAGCCAGGGAAAATCCGGGAAAGCTCGATCCCTCAGACGATATGTTCGCATCGTCCGCCAGCGATTCGCGGCCAAACAAGGCAAAGGCTATGCTCCCCACCTGAAAGAATGCTACTTCTTCCTGGCTGCCGGACGATTCTTGCCAGCCCAGTGCCTGGTAAAAGCGACGGCTCTGCTTCAGGTCGGCAACGCCTAGTGTGACAAAACTAATGGTCTGTTTCATGACATTCCTTGTTAGTAAAGATAGCCAATTTCGCGGCTCGCGCAGCGCCGATTATCCAATAGCGTCAGGGCTGACCATAAGCTTAACTAATTGGTTCCACTCTGCCAACAATCGGTCGATCCGGTTTTAAGGTAATACTGAACGCTTCTTTTACGGTAATGTCGGTTTCGAAGCTAAATTCTCTAATAAAACTGGCGATGATCAACAACATTTCCAGCTCGGCGAAATGCTTGCCTATGCAATTATGCACGCCGCCGCCGAACGGGAAAAAGGCATATTTGTGTCTTTCCGGCGGCTCTGTTTCCAGGAATCTATTCGGATTAAACTCTTCCGGCTTATCCCAAAGGTGAGGGTGATGGTGGGTGGTGTGCATGCTTAGCAAGACAGTAGTTCCTTTGGGAATGCCATAGTCGCCAAGCTCGATGTCCTGCACCGTTTGTGTGGACAGCGCCGATGTGGGCGGGTAAAGGCGCAAGGTTTCGTTTAGCGCGGCTTTGGTGTAGGTCAGTTGACCAAGATGAGATGCGCACAGCGGTTCATCCGGCAATTGGCGGATTTCATCGGCTATCTTGTTGCGCACTTCAGCATGCTTGCCGGTTAAATAAAAGAACCACAACAAGGTGTTGATAGTGGTTTCCTGGCCGGCGAAAAACAGATTGACGGCTTCATCTTGCAGTAGTTCGGCCGGCATCGTGTAGCCGGTCGTTCTGTCGCTAGACTGAATCAACTGCGATATCAGATCTTGCCCCGGATGCTTCTGTTTTTCCGCGATTTCCTGGCGGAGAAAGGCTTTCAGGTAATCGACAGCGGCATGGTAGCGTCTGGATTTCAATGGAATAAAGCGTTTCAAGCGGCTGCCGAAGATAATTTCGCTACCTAACTGTACCGGTAACTCCTGGCAGATTATTTCGATAACCTTGATCAGCTCCGCGCTATTGCTAATACTGTCCACCGATTTGCCGAGCAGGATGCGGATAAAAATCCGCTGAATCAGATTCTTAATCTCCATGGTTAAATTGACTTGACCATCTGCTACGTTTTTCAAGTTGCCCGCCACGGCGGCGGCTTCCTCGATCATAATCAACTCGTAATGCTTAACCGCCTCCTTGGTAAACAAGGGCTGCATCAAGCGGCGCTGCTTGCTCCACACTTCACTCTGGCTGTTAACCAAACCGTTGCCGAACAGCACCCGCTTGGCATCGTAAAGAAAGTCCCGGTTCAACAAACCCTTGCCTTCCAGGTTAAAGATTTGTTCGATGTATTCAGGGGCGCAGACGAACAATATTTTTCTGCCGAAAAGCCGCCCCATCACCAGATCGCCATATTGCTTGTGAATCCAGGCAAGGGTTGTCAGCGGCCGCCAGATCAATTGCATCATCGGTAGAATTACCGAATGTTCCGGCAGCGAGGTTTTTTTCGGTTGGGTTTGCGATGTCACGTGTGTCATTGTGTTGAAGCCGTCAATGATAGGGGATTGTAATTGTTCAGCGCGAATTACCACAAACCTTCTCCATCGGGATAGGGTCAGTTTTCAGAAGCTCGATCCGAACGGTATTCATCTGCAAATCCGGGACGGAAATTATTTGTCGGTTCGGCCTTAAATCGGCTATCTTCTAGCGACCAAATTGTAACTTTTCGGTTTTAACGAATGGACTCTGTTAATCAGCATGCTGTTGCCCAACCTTCGCCCGGAAGTGACTGGCAATCGCTGTGTAGCCGGACGGTATCGAAAATGCCATGACCGTCCAGCGGCGATCCAACTTCATTTTTTTCAATCTGCATGACCCGCAACTGTTGAGTTTGGGGTTGTTGGCGGAAAAGTACTTTGCCGACGATCCCAACACCTGTCTGCTCAAGCTGCGCCAGTTAGCCGTGTATCGGCGGACGTTGCTGCTGCCAGATCTACAGAAAAACCGCTCAAAACGCGTCAGTCGTCGCGCGCTAAAACCACCTCATCTTCTCAAATGGGTTAATCACAGGAGGATATATGAAAGGCAAAATCGGCCAATGGCATGATGACAAAGGGTTTGGCTTTATCTTTTCCGACGATGGCGCCGAGAAAGTGTTTTTTCATATTTCCAGCCTGAAAACCAGCAGCAGACGACCGCAAGTGGGTGACAGTGTCGTGTATGAATCTGCGTTGGACGCCAAGCAGCGTTTGCAAGCCAAAGCGGTGGTGATTGAAGGTTTGGCTGCGCAGGCGAGTCCACAAAGAAATTTAAAACCTATTCAGGTAAGCCCTCCTCGGAAAAATGCACTGGATTACTTACTGATGCTGATCGTGCTCGGTTGTTTGGGTAAATTGGGCTGGGATTTTTATCAGACGCGGCTGATAAATGAAGCAATGGCCCCTTACGCCATTGCTTTGGTAGTCGCCTTTCTAGTTCTCAATCGGCAAAAGAAACCCAAAGAAAAGCAGTTTAGCTGCGCCAGGTGCAATACAGTTGCCAATTTTGATGCTCGTACCATTCAAGCCTGGAACAACGGTTTTTTGAAGCTGTATTGCAATCCTTGCCATCAGCGTTGGCTGCGGGAAAATCCGGTTCAACCTGTTCATCGATATGCGGCAAGCCGTGGTAGCGGCTGCCTAGTGCTGTTATGTGTTTTTTCCGTGCTTCCTGTTTTAGCAGCGCTAGCCATATACAATTGGATGACATGAACCGGATCAAAGCAGGACTTGACTGATGAATTTAAACCAAATTTTGTTTGAAGCACTTGGTCCAATACTGACCCAGTATTGGTGGCTATGGTTGATGCTGGCTGTGTTAAGTTTCCTAAACACGCCTTCGATGAAAGGTGTTTTGGGTGAGTTTCAAGTCAATTTGATTGCTAAGTTGCGACTGGACCAGCAGGTTTATACGCTGTTCAAGAATGTGACTTTGCCAACTGAAGACGGAACCACGCAAATCGATCACGTCATCGTCTCGCGCTATGGGGTTTTCGTCATCGAAACTAAGAACATGAAAGGTTGGATATTCGGCAGTGAACAGCAAAAAACCTGGACTCAGAAAATCTACCGGCACACCAATACATTTCAAAACCCGCTGCATCAGAATTACAAACATACGCAAACCTTGCAATCGGCATTAGGTTTAACGCCTGACAAGCTGTTTTCAGTAGTGGTATTTATCGGCGATAGCGAGTTTAAAACACCTATGCCAGATAATGTGGTTTATGCCGGGGGATATATTCGGTTCATCAAGAGGAAACAGCAACCAATTCTGACTATCACCGAGGTCTTGCAGGTTTGTCAAAAACTCGAATGTGGTCGTCTTAAACCGTCGATTAAAACTCACGTGGAGCATGTCAAACACGTGAGAAATATTGTCGAACTAAAGCAGCAGCAAGCAGAAAATGCCTGCCCGAAATGCGGTAGACCAATGGTGCTGAGGACGGCAAAAAACGGCGAGAATCAGGGCAATCAATTTTGGGGGTGTAGCGGTTTTCCTAGGTGCCGAGCGGTGCGTCCAGCCTAGCTAAGGCGGATTGATGTCGAGGTTATTTTACTTTGAGTTGTTGAGGCAATTGATTCACCACAACCCCATCATCCCGCGCAAACTCTTCTCCACCGCGGCCAGTTCTGCGGCGGTGACGGCGGCGAGCGGGCCTTCGCCGAATCGGGAGCGGTCGATGGCACGCAGTTGTTCGGCCATGACGTAGCTGGTGGCTTTCAATCGGCCTTGCGGCGCAATCGGTATCCGCAACGGCACCAGACTCGGCCGAAACTGGCTGGTGAGCGGCACCACCACGATTGTTGGTAGGCCGCCGGTAATCATCGCTTCGTCCTGCAACACCAAGACCGGCCTGATCTTGCCAATTTCGGCGCCCTTATTGGGATTCAGATTGGCGGTCCATACCTCGCCGCGCTTCATCATTCCCACCACTTTTCGTCGGGGTCGATACCGGCAGCCCGCTCTTCAGCAATTAAGCGGTCGAGGGCGTCGTCCGCCGCGTCGAAATCTTCGGCAATTTGTAGTGCTTCCGCCTTGGCTCGCGGATCGTTAGCCATAGCGCGCGCCGCCGCCACCATCTCCGCCATAAATCGCTCACGCTCGCGGCGGGCCAGGTATTCGGTAATCGCCAAGCGGGCGATTTCCGATTGGCTTTTGCCCTCCAGTTGGGCTTCGGCTTTGAGATTGGCTTCCACATCGTCGGGTAAACGCAGGCTGATGGCTGGCATGGCAGACTCCTAAAAAAGTCAAAATGACATACAAATTGTATGACAAAACGTATAACAAACCAGCTTTTTCCGGCCTGTGCGTTATAACGACAAACGGCTGACCGAAGAAATACCCGTGTCGTTAGATCGTTCGGCTATTCCGGATTGATCATTGAGGCAGTCGTGCGATATGGGCAACCACCCCTGCTGCTTTAGCGTATCGCCAGAATTTTATTGATAGGGTTAAAGGCTTAAATCTAACGCGGTTTTAGCTAGGTGCTATTTTTACATGTACAGATTTTGATCGAGAGCGCCCTCAGCGCATATGCGTTTTTACGCTACTGTGCCCTCGTAGCCGATCTTAAATCGCTGAAATAACCTTTACCGAAATTCCTGCCATGAATGAAATTCTAAAGTTTCTGACCGACAATAATTTTATGCCGCACGGCTATTGCCTGAGCTGGTCGCCGGGTTTGTTGTGGACCTTCGTGATTAGCGATGGCTTGATATTCCTGTCCTACTTTTTGCTGCCGGTCGCCTTGGGTTATTTCGCGCGGCATCGGCAGGATTTTCCGTATGTCCGGGTGTTATGGTTGTTTGTGGTGTTCATTCTGGCCTGCGGTACGACTCATCTGATGGATGTCGTGGTGATTTGGGAACCACTTTACGGACTCGATGCCTTCGCAAAAGTGGTGACGGCGATGGTCTCGGTAGTGACGGTGGCGGTATTGATACCGCTGATTCCCAAAGCGCTGCAATTGCCCAGCCCCGCTCAGTTGCGCGCGGCCAACGAACAGTTGCAACAGGAGGTTGCCGAACGCGAACGGGTCGAGCAGGCGCTGAAAGCGGCGAACGTATTACTTGAGCAGGGCTTGGTAGCGGAGCGTACCCAGTTGGCGGCGCTGGTCAATTCTTCCGACGATGCGATTATCGGCAAAAATCTGGAGGGTATCGTCACCAGTTGGAACGGCGCGGCCGAACGCATATTCGGTTACAGCGCGGCTGAAATTATAGGCCAGCCGATTACGCTGCTGTTTCCATCCGAGCTGTTGGCCTCCGAAGCCGAGCTGCTACAGCGGATTGTTAACGGCGAGCGGATAAGCAATTACGAAACGCAGAGAGTGCGTAAGGACGGCAGCCTGATCGAGGTTGCCTCGACGATTTCGGCGATTAAGGATTGCGACGGCAATGTCATCGGCGCGTCCAAGATAGTGCGCGACATCACCGAGCGCAAGCGTATCAAGGCGGCGTTGCGGGAAAGCGAAGCTAATTTTCGCAAGTTGTTCGATGTGGCGCCGGTGCCGATGGCGCTGGTGGCCGCCGACGGTACGATGTCGGCCTTGAACCAGTCTATCGCCCGCACCTTTGGTTATACCTTGTCCGACATCCCAACCGTGCAAGATTGGTGGCGCAAGGCGTATCCCGATCCGGTTTACCGGCAATCGGTTTTCGACAACTGGCAGAATTTGCAGCGGCGCGCGGCAGAGCAGCAGGCCCCAATCGAGTCCCACGAATATCAGGTGACCTGTAAAAACGGTGAGGTGCGCACCGCCATCATCTCCGGCATTACGATGGGCGACAATTTATTGGCATCGCTGGTGGACATCACCGAGCGCAAGCGGGCTGAAGAGGAGCTGCGCAAATTATCCCTGGTGGTCGAGCAAAGCCCGGAAAGCATTGTTATCACCGATCTGGAGGCGCGCATCGAGTACGTCAACGAAGCGGTGATTCAAACTACCGGCTATACGCGTTCGGAGCTGTTGGGCCAAAAAGCCAGTCTTTTGAATTCGGGCAACACCAAGCCCGAGTATTTCGTGGCGCTCTGGGATAATTTAACCAATGGCCGGTCCTGGCAGGGCGAATTTACCAATAAGCGCAAGGATGGCCGCGAATTCGTGGAGTCGGCTATCGTGGCGCCGATTCGGCAGCAAGACGGCCGCATTAGTCACTATATGGCGATCAAGGAGGACATCACCGAAAAGAAACAGATGCTCGAAGAGTTGGAGAACTATCGCGAACATCTCGAAGAATTGGTGGTTGAACGCACCGAACAGTTGGCCGATGCGATGCAGGCGGCGGAAGTGGCCAATGTATCGAAAAGCGCATTTCTGGCGAATATGAGCCATGAAATCCGTACGCCGATGAACGCCATTATCGGTTTGACGCATTTGCTGCAAAATACCACGCTGGATGCCAAGCAGCGCGAGCAGTTGGCCAAGATTTCCGTTGCCGCCCAGCATTTGCTGGGCATCATCAATGACATTCTGGATTTTTCCAAGATCGAAGCCGGCAAATTGGTTCTGGACATCGGCGATTTCGATCTCGATCAGGTTTTTAAAAGTTTGAACGACCTGATTTGCGACCGCGCCGCCGAAAAAGGTCTGGAAGTGATAAACCGGATTGACCCGGCACTACCGGCGGTATTACGCGGTGATTCGCTGCGGTTGGGGCAGATTTTGCTTAATTTTGCCAGCAATGCCGTCAAGTTTACCGATGTCGGGCATATCGTGTTTCGGGCTAAATTGATAGCCAAAAATCCGGTGGGGATTTTGGCACGATTCGAAATCAGCGACACCGGCATAGGTATGAATGCCGAGCAATGCAGCCGCTTATTCCAAGCCTTCGAGCAGGCGGATTCCACCACGTCGCGCCGCTTCGGCGGCACAGGTTTGGGGTTAGCCATCAGCAAGCGCCTGATCGAAATGATGGGCGGCACGGTGGGGGTAGAGAGTGGACTGGGGTGCGGCAGTACGTTTTGGTTGGAGTTACCGTTCGAATATGCCGGTTCTGCTCAGCAATTGCCCAAACCGGATATTCGGAAAGGTTTAAAAGTATTGGTGGTAGACGATGTGACCGAGGCCCGCGAAGCCATCGCGCACATGCTGACTCGGTTCGAAGCCCAGGTGAGCGTGGCCGATTCCGGTCCGGTGGCCGTGCAAAATGTTGTCGATGCCCAGCAGGCGGATTCACCGTTCGATCTGGTGTTGATGGACTGGATGATGCCGGGGATGGACGGCATTCAAACCGCGCGCCGGATGGGCGAAATACTCGGCGAACCCTTACCGAAAATTGTACTGGTGACCGCCTATAGTTATGACGGCAGCGCCGAGGAATTACAAAACGCGGGGATTGTCGGGCATCTAGCCAAACCGGTGACGCTATCGACCTTACACGATGCGATTGCCGGGGCGCTATCCGGATGGCGGCAAAATACCCCTGCGGATGTGCGGCACTCCGATCTATCCAAGCTGAAAGGGCGGCGGGTGTTGTTGGCCGAAGACAATCTGATCAATCAGGAAGTGGCGTTGGAGCTGTTGCAGGACGCCGGTTTATTGGTCGATTTGGCCGAAAATGGCCGGGTCGCTTGCGATATGGCTGTCAAACAGGCATACGACCTGATTCTGATGGACGTGCAAATGCCGGAGATGGATGGCATCGCCGCCAGCTTGGCGATTCGGCGCATGCCGGGACGGGACAAGACCCCGATACTGGCGATGACCGCCAACGCGTTCGACGAAGATAGGCGCGCTTGCCTGAGTGCCGGGATGAACGACCATATCCCCAAACCCGTCAATCCCGAGGTGCTGTACGAAATGATGTTACGCTGGATGCCGCCGTTGGCGACGGTGGAGCCGGCCCGGGATTCTAAAACACCGGGCGACCAAAACGCTGGCAACGCGGCGCTGCACGAACGCTTGGCGAATATACCGGGCCTGGATCTACAGGCGGGTTTGCACAATCTGCAAAACAAGCTGCCGTTTTATCTGCGCCAGTTACGGCATTTTGCGCAGCGGCATGCGGCCGAAGCCGAGAATATCAGGCAGTTATTGGCGGTGGGCGATTGGGAAGCTGCGCAAAGAGCCGCGCATTCCCTTAAAAGCAGTGCCGCAACTTTGGGAATAACCCACATCCGGCAGACCGCCGAAGGCATCGAAATGGCCTTAAAACAGCAAGCAGCCGCTGCGGTCGATTCTTTGCAGCGTCCGCTCAAGCAATTGACCGAGCAGCTTGCCGCTTTCATCGCCCGGATTCTCGAGGTGTTGCCGAGTGAGCCGGCGCTTCAAGAGATTTCGCAGCCTAGTTATTCCGAAAAAGCGTTACGCGCGGTTGTCGAAGGTCTGCGGATATTACTGGAGGAAGGCAATATACAATCCCAAGTTTATGTACAAAACCACCAGGAGCAATTACGGCAAGCCTTGGGCCGCGAAGGCGTTGCGTCCTTGACACGGCATGTCGAGGTGTTTGCTTTCGATCAAGCCTTGGACGTTTTGCAGCGCCAGCCATACCCATAGCCAGCTAAGCGGGGTTTACCCATTTTTACAATTTACTGGCGCCGATTTAGTCATCTGTCGGCGATAATGGCATTATCGATAACCTGTCGCCGACCTTTTGCCGGAGTTGCAAAGTCATGCCCCAAGCTCATAAATTCTTTAAATCGCGTCACTTGCTCTTGTGCTGCTCGCTGCTGCTGTTGACCGCCTGTTCATCCAGACCGCCGCTGCCCAGTCAGGAAGATCAGCAGGAAAAGTTGAGCGAGGCCTTGGGCAATGGTGCCTACAAAACCGCGCGGAGTTTTGCTGTTGATGCTACGCACGATGTCTGGATTTATCAGCAAACGGCACTGGAAGTGGAACTGATCGGGCCGAGCACGCCGGGCAGTTATCCATTGATTATTTATCTGCCCAGCTTGGGCGAAGACGCTATAGCCGGGCGTTTGTGGCGGGAAACCTGGGCCAAGGCCGGCTATCTGGTGTTTAGCATGCAGCCGGTCCCGGTTAGCCAAGCCTTGAAGGCCCTGGAGGCTGAACGCCGCTTCGACGACCCCGAGGAGATACCGGATGACGAGAATGTAGAACTGGCGGATGAAAACATGGAGCTACGTCCGGACCAGGCCAGCGGCGGTTGGTTTGGTGACAAGCCGCGTCGGCAATCGCGGAGCGCGCGCGAAAGTGAGTTGCGCTACGTCGGTCATCAATATTTTGCCGTGGAGAATCTGAAAATCCGCCTGGAGCAACTGTTCTGGGCTTATCGGCAAGTGCAAACTCGAGCCGGTTTGCGACAACCACTGTATGCGTCTGCCGACTTAAGCAAAGTGATTCTGGCCGGCTACGATTTGGGCGCGCAAACCGTGACGGCGGCCTTGGGCGAGAATTTCGGTGCCGGTCTGCCGCATAGCGACGAACTCAAGCCGGTCGCTGCAATGGTGTTGAGCCCGTCGGTGGATTTGGCGGAAGGCAATGTTCGCAGCCGGTTTCAGGCTTTGCGTCTGCCCATGCTGACGATTACCGGCAGCGAAGATAACGACCCTTATGCGATCAGTTCGGCCGCGGTGCGCACGGCGGTTTGGGAGCAGGCTCCGGCCGGCGGCAAATATCTGTTGTTATTGCGCGGCGCCGGGCATCGCTTGCTGGCGGGCAACGAACTGGGCGGGCGGTTTGGCTTGAGCGGGGCGAGGCGCGGAGAATTTGGCATGGGTGGCATGGAATCGGGCGGCGGTCCCGGTGGGCATGGCGGTGGCGGTCGGCGCGGCGCGGCCGGGGGCAGTCCCAGCATGGGCTTGTTCGGCAAGCCGGAACGCCAGGATCCCAACCTGGGTTATAAACAGGTCGCGGCCATCGCCAGCGTGTCCAGTGCATTTCTGGATATGGTGATTAAAAAAGACGAGTTTGCCCAGGCGTGGTTGAACGAAAAAGCCGGAAAATGGCTGGACCGGGCGGGCACGCTACAAACGCGATAGGGCGTATCCGGTAGCTATGCCTTTCGCACTGCAAATTTCGGCACATTCGCTCCTTCGCTCTCAGGGCAATGCCGTTAAGTTGAGAACTTGTAGGTGCGAATTTATTCGCACCATGGGCGCCAAACTTCGAATAAATTCGACCCTAATGTGCAACTCTTAACTTAACGGCATTGTCCTGTAGAGGGTTGGGGAGAGGGAATCAAAAAACCGAAATTTAAAGTGTGATGAATATATTTAGCTGTCTCGCAGATACCGTCGCTCCCGCGAAGGTGGGAGTCCAGGGCGCTATTTGGGGCGGAATGACTAATCCAGGGAATTTAAGAGCCGGGTCAATAGGAAGAAAGTTCGGAGCGAAAGGTTGGGCTATGCCGAGGTCGGCCAGCCCAACATCCGTCAAGCGTTTATCAGACGGAAGCTTCGCGGCGGCGACCCAGCCAAAATAGCCCGGAGAAGCCGGACAAAGCCAACCACAAAGCCGACGGCAGCGGCACCTGGGAGATACTGACGTTGTCCACGCCAAAATTGAAGGGACCGACATTATCGGTTTCGGCAAAGCGCAGGCGTAAGGTCTCGCCCTGATGCGCTTGCAGCAAGGTGGTGATGTCGATCAAGAACGGCGTGTAGCCGGATACGAGCGGATCGCCGGTATTGGTTTGAAACAGGTTTTGTAAAACCGTGGTGCTGAACGGATCGACTGCGGTACTCAAAATGTCGACGCGCGCTTGCTGGTTGAGATTGGTCGAGCCTGGCGTACCGGTTGCCGCCCAATCCAGATGCCCCGGATTGTAATAGTTGTCAGCACCGTTGTTCAGATACAAAGAAAACGCCAGACTGGTAATGCCCACGCCGGTCGGCACCACAAAGTCCTGATACAAGACATGGCTGCCGCCGGCTTCGGCGTCAGTCATTGCCGCAAAACTACCTGCCACCGGTGCTTCTACCGCAAAACCGTTTACCGGACTGCTGGTCCCGCTTTGTTGGAAAAAAGTGCCGTTGCTACCGAGTTGATCGGCACGTGTCCAGTTGTTAAAACCCGACTCGAAACCGCCGTTTACTAGCAAATTGGCCTGACTCGGCATGGAAAAACTGCCGATCAATATCCCCAAGCATGCCGCTGACTTTAAATTGCTGAAAGTGTTCATAAAGTGTTGCTCCTGTTGGTGTTACGGCTTACGGCTGATGCGATAAATGCTGCTGTCGCTTATGGACACAACGTACAAATTGCCGTCCGGGCCTTGTTCAATATCGGTAGTCGTGCCGAAGCCGCTGCCGATTTTTAAGGTTTCGCTTTCGGTGCCGTCGAATTTTTGCGCACGAAACAGATTGTCGGCGACTTTATCAGCCAAGCGCGGGTCGGTGCTGACATCGACATGCAATCTATCGGCCGTCAACTTGATACGGTACAAGCTGCCGCCATTCGCGCCCACTTGCGCAAAGCCTCTGGAAGAACCCATCCACAGCGTGCCGTTATACTCCGCCCCCAGCGCATCGCCATCGACAAAGGCCGTGCCGGCGGGGCCGATCTCGTATTTCCAGCTCAGTTCCGGATCGACATAAATCGAACCCGGTAGTGCCATTAACCTAGCTTTGCCGAGAGCTGACGTGTAGGCAATTCGGGTTGGTGGGTAACGCACCTGTTGCATGGCGTTATTGAATTGCGTGGTTTCTATGGCTTTAAACTGCGAAATTCGGCTGGCCGGTCCGGCAAACTGGATCCAGCCGCCGTTCATGCCGGGAATGACGCGATTCAATTCGCTGAAGGCGTCGTCGGCATTTTCGGTTTCCCACAAGTGGCCGGAGGCGGGGTCAAAGGCCATGCCAAAACCGTTGCGATGACCATAGGAATAAATCTTCTGGATATTGGCGCCAACATCGCCGCCGATCCCCGCGCCGGCCGCAAAAAACGGATTATCTACCGGTGCATTGCCATTGGTATTGATACGTAAAATCACGCCGGACAAGTGCACGTCGTCCGGCTCCGGGCCGCCGTAGGTATCGTCTATTAACGGTGCTTTCAGGAATGGACCATTGCTAAGATTCTGCATCCATCCTCGGCGTCCCAGGTCCCCCGTATAGACATAGAGATGGCCGTCCGGGCCGAATTTGATTACTCCGCCGTTATGATTACCTTGCGGATTGGCGTTGGCGCTGGGCGGTTGCCCGGCGACCTGGATGTTGTCGGTTTGCAGCGCGCGCAGCTTCAATATATTTTGGTCAAATACCAAGCGGCCGCCGCCGCTAGGGTCCCAGCGAAAGCGGTCGATGCGATTTCCCAATACAGGGACTTCCAAGGCTACTGTCGAATCGGCCCCGGTGCTGCTCTCGGTCCAGCGGATAAAGACTTCCGGTACTTCGGGAAATTGCGGGTGCAATACCATGCTTAGCAGGCCGCGTTCGGAATTTGAATTGACCGCCAAGTCCAACACCGGTGTTGCTTGCACGCTTCCGTTGATCACTCGCTTGATTTGCCCGGAGGCTTTTTCCAGCACCAGCATATCGTTGGCCGCCAAGAACACCACGCCAATCGGCTGACTGAGTCCGCTGACCGCCACACCGACCTGTAAATTAGGGTCCAGAACGGTGGCCGGAATCGAGTCGGCGTTGACCGGGCCGGCTAGAGTTGCGGCAATACTTATTGCCGTCGCCAAGGTCTTGAAAGGCGCGATGTTACGCGGTCGGGAGTTGAATTGATGAGCGATGTTGCCGGGAGTTTGCAGTGATGTTATCCGGTTCATAAGTATTGCCCTCGGGAAAGAAGAAGGAATGTGAAACCAATGCAGCGCGGACCGGTAAAACTTGTTTTATGCCGCAGCCAACGCTGGTTTATCGGCACACCCAATTGAAAAGCGTCAGCTTTTTACCCCGATCAACCCCATTGCCAACGAAACGGCACTAGCTTTCACAGTGGGTGAATTCCGGTTTATAGCACAAAGGTTCAATGGCGAAATTAAAAAATTTATCTGATTAGAAAGATGTGGCAGCGGTACAGCCTTCGCGGGAGCGAAGATATTTAAGGGGTGGGTTAATAATTTAAGTCATCCCGTTAAAAAACCTCAGGCAAATATATTTTTGCCTCAGGCAATAACCCTGGAAACGAGCCTTTACGGATGTTAAAGAACAGCAACTCCGGCAGGCTGACGACAATGCCTTTCAAGCCTTTGCGAAGGTTGTCCCCGTCATCCCAGGGCCAGCTAAAGAAACCGTATAGGCCCTGGCCGCCGGCTATGGCCAGATTGAAGCTACCCAGCAGCGGCCTGGGCCAGATTTGATCTTGAGTAAAGAATAAAAACGCCGCGTCTTCCCGGTTCCGGCTGTAAATCGTCGAACTAAGAGTATTGGATTCCTGCAAATCCACCTGCCATTGCGGCATTTGCCGGTAACGCAGTTGACGCTGTTGCTCTCTGTAGGGCGCGCGCTGGAAGCTGGCGCTTAGTCGATACGTGTCTGCTATCTGGGCATAGGCAACAAACGGAATCATGTTCAAGCCGCGTTCATCAAGGTAACCGCCCAGCAGGCGTTGCGACGCTTGATTTGGACTTTCCTCGGCCGTAGCCGAGATGCCGGCAACCGTCTGGTTGATGACCCGAAAGATTTCGGTGACGCAATTGCGGCTAAGTAGGTTATAGCCATACAAGGATTGCAATTGGCTTTGATATGTTTCGATTTCCTGCGTTACGCTGTTTTGGAAATGTGCCAATTCGCTAGCCGGTAGCGGCAGACCAATCAATTCTGCGGCTGCCGGCCGCGACGGGGTTGTGGTCAATGGCAGCAATTTTAAAGCATGCCGGTCTGCGTTTGGCTTATGTGATTGTATTAGCGCCGTCGCGCTCAGCTCAAGTTCCGAGTAAGCAATTTCATCCAGCGCTGCGGGGCTGTCGAGGTGTCCGGAGGCCGCCGCAAATACCTGTTGAGTGTATTGCAACGCTGCCGGCAAGTTGTCTTCATCGATAATAGTGGCTTGTAGGTCGTCACTTTCGGAGCGGCTGCGGTCCAGCACGGTTAGATAGCCAGAGGCGACGGTATGGTCCAGAGCATGCAAACGGGCCATACCCACCAGCAATGGATAACCCCAGTCGCTGCGCCGGCTGCGCATCAGGGTTATTAAATCGGCAAACAAACGCTGCCTAAAATCTTGTAGCTTGTTGCGCTGCGCCGCGTTGAGTTTGAATGTCGCCTCCGGAATTTGTAACAAACTCTCGGTGCGCGGCGACAGCCTAGCTTGCAGCATATCCAGCGCAGCAAGATTCAGCAACTGATTACGGTATTGCTCGGCAAACGAACTGTTCGTGGCCGTAAAGTGCGTATCGGTTGGTTCGCTAATTGTGGAGTTACCCGCTACGTCCGGTTTCAGGGCTTGTAGGGTTTGCCAAACTTGCATGCGCTTGGTCGCCAAAAAATCCTCGCCATACTGATTAACGATTGCTTCGTGCAATTGTTGTAGCACTTGGCTGGTGTTGCTGTGTTTGCCATCCTCGACAGAGAAGGCTTCAGCCGCCCGGTATTGCGTCAAAAAATAACCTAATCCTTTTAGGGGCAGCGGCGGTGCAGACCCAAGGTTTTGCAAGCCTGAAACCAGCACTTGGTCGTCGTGCAGGGCTTGTAATAGCAATAATTGCTGGTTTTGAATGAGCAGGCGGCGACCAAAGGCATCCCGCAACGCTTGAAAAAAGTCGTCTGAAACGTCGATGCGGTGACCGTAAATGTTGCGGTTTTCCTGATAGCCGTAGGCAAATTCGAAAGCCGCCGCATCGTTGCGATACAGGCGCAGCAAGCCGGGCTGGATGTGCTGAAAATGAAAGACTTGCCGGTCGAATTTAATGGCGGCGTGACCGCCGCTGGCGCTGCCTTCGTTGGCGTCTACGTACAGGAATTCGAAGTGACGACTAACGTCCGCTTCCGCAACGGCTATCCAAAGACAATAGCTCAGCGCCAGCGCCCACTTTGCGAATTTCAAGCCAGCAGCTGGCATGGCTTAGTGGGCGGGCGGGGGC
>NZ_LUUG01000109.1 GCF_001644035.1 Methylomonas methanica | reverse complement strand
GCCTTCTTCGATGGCCTGTTTCTTCCAGGGCTCGTTGTCGCTCAAACTTTCGGTAAACGCCGAAATTTGCGGTTTGCCGAGCTTGGCTTTGGCAAGTCCGCGGCCGATACCCACGTAGGTATTGCGGTCGCCTTCCCAGTTGGTGATTTCATGGCTTTCGGCCAGTTCGCTGATATGTCCGCGAAAACTGTCCAGTGTGCCGCTGCTGGATACCACGAAGGTAGCGGTATAGTCGGCTACATCGGTTTCGTATTTTTCGTGTTTGTTACGCGACGAGTCGGAACTGGAGGTAAATGGACTGGACGCGCTTTTGAAGATGCCGCCGGAACTGTCGGACAAGCTACCTAGGCTGTCGGACGAGCTCTCTGAGCTGGTGGAAAACGAGCAGCCGCTGATTAGCGCTGTTCCCAGAACGACAGTAGTTGCCAAAGTAAAGGTTCTGCATGAATTCATAGGCTTTAGGTAAGGTATTTGTCTTTAAAATTAGTAGTTTTACCGGTTATTTGTAGAGACGCAAGATTTTGCGTCTCTACAGGGTTTCGTTGGCGGTAGTAGAGCTATTTTCCAACGCCCGCCGCCTGCAAATCCGCATGATAAGAAGATCTTACCAAAGGCGCGCTGGCAACCTGTTTGAAGCCCAATTCGCGGGCGATCTCGGCATAGCGCTGGAATTGGTCGGGATGAATGTATTCCTGCACCGCCAGGTGGTCTTTGCTGGGCTGCAAATATTGGCCCAGGGTCAGCATGCTGACGCCGTGGGCCTGCAAATCTTTCATCACCTCGACTACTTCCGCTTCGGTTTCGCCTATGCCCAACATCAAGCCGGATTTGGTCGGCACATTGGGTAAGCGCTGACCGTGTTGTTGCAATAGTTTTAGGGAAATGTGGTAATCCGCGCCGGGGCGCGCTTGCAGATACAGGCGCGGCACGGTTTCCAGATTGTGATTGAACACATCGCACGGCTGTTGTTGCAGGATGTCCAACGCCGTGTCCATCCGGCCGCGAAAATCCGGCACCAATACTTCGATGGTGGTGTTCGGCGATTCGTTGCGCACCGCCGCGATGCAGGCAGCAAAATGGTTGGCGCCGCCGTCGCGTAAATCGTCGCGGTTTACTGAAGTAATTACCACGTATTTCAAGGCCATCGCGGCGATGGTCGCGGCCAGATTGGCCGGCTCTTCCGCGTCCAAAGGCTGCGGTTTGCCGTGGGCGACATCGCAGAATGGGCAGCGGCGCGTGCATAAATCGCCCATGATCATGAAAGTGGCGGTGCCGTGGCTGAAACATTCGCTCAAGTTGGGGCAGGCGGCTTCTTCGCAGACGGTGTGCAGGCGGTTTTCGCGTAGCGATTGTTTGATGCGGTTGACTTGATCGCCGGTCGGGAGTTTGATGCGGATCCAGTCCGGCTTGCGCAGGATTTGCTCGGGCTTTTCCACCTTGACCGGAATTCGCGACAGCTTGTCGGCGTTGCGTTGGTGAGTTTCTGGCGTGGAGCGGGAAGGGGCGTTGAGGGTCATATTGCCACCGGGCACTTGTGTTCGTTTTTGAATCTCCGCAAGCCTGGCTTTTTTTGCGCTGCTTGTTGAGTTTGCTTATTTTAGATTTCTATCGCTTGCAGTAGCTGATGCACAACGGGCACAGCTAGTTCCTGAGTGCTTATTTTAACGCCCAAATCGGCCAGTTGGGTCACTTGTAAACCGGCATAGCCGCAGGGATTGATGTCTGCAAACGGTGCTAAATCCATGTCGTTGTTGATACTTAGGCCATGGTAACAGCAACCGTGCTTTATACGCAGTCCCAGCGAGGCAATTTTGCGCTCGTTGACGTAGACGCCCGGTGCCTTGGGCTGCGCCTGGGCGGCGATGCCGTATTGCCGCAAGGCGTTTATCACCGCGTTTTCCAGGATAGTCACCATCTGCCGTGGCCCTTTGTTGAGTCGGCGTAAGTCGGCCAGCAGGTAGATTACTAATTGGCCGGGGCCGTGATAGGTCACTTGACCGCCGCGGTCGCTTTCAACGATTTCGATGGCGTTGGCTTTCAGCAGATGTTCGCGCTTGCCGTTTAAACCCAGGGTGTAAACCGGCGAATGCTCGACGATCCAGATTTGGTCGGCCGTGTCGCCATCGCGTTCGGCGGTGAATTGCTGCATGGCTTGCCAGACGCCGAGATAGTCTTGTCGCCCCAAATTACGCAGGACGGTCGCTGCCTTACTTGGCATCAGTCCGGTTTACAACGCCATCAGCACATCGGGGCAGGCTGTCAAGCCCATGTAGATCGCGTCCAGTTGTTCGCGGCTATGTGCTTCGATCATGACCGTCACTGCCAGATAATTGCCGCCTTTGCTGGGCCGGGTGGTGACTGCGCCTTCCAGGATGTCCGGGACATGGCGGCGGACGATTTCCACGACGATAGCGTCGAAATCGTCGCGATGCTTGCCCATCACCTTGATAGGGAACTGGCAGGGAAATTCCAGTAAGCTTTCGGTTTCGCTCATGACAGTGATGCTTTGTATGCTTGCAGTAAGTCGTCCATGCATTTCCAGACCGGGCCGGGCTTGCCGTCACCGACTTGCTGGCCGTCCAGTTCGATCACCGGTACGATCTCGCGGGTGGAGCTGGCGACCCAGATTTCGCTGGCGTTGTGCAGCGCTTCCAGCGCGATGATGTCTTCCTGATAAGGGATGTTATGCGCGGCCGCCAGTTCCAGAATCACGTCGCGGGTTATGCCGGGCAGGATTTCATGGCTTTTTGGCGGTGTGATCAGTTCGCCGTCCAGCACTGCAAACAGATTGCTGGCCGCGCCTTCGACGACGTAACCGTTGCGTACCAGTACCGCTTCCGCACAGCCTTGATCCAGCGCTTCCTGCCTGAGCAGAATGTTGCCCAGCAAGGTAATGGCTTTGATGTTGCAGAGCTGCCAGCGGGTGTCGTCCAGCGTAATCGCCTTGATGCCGTTGACCCGGCCGGCGAACGGCGCGATATCCGAGCACATCGCAAATATGGTCGGCACGATTTGCTCTGGAAAGCCGTGATCGCGCTTCGGCGCATAACCGCGGGTGACTTGCAGGTAAATGTATTGATCCCTGTCATCCGCCAGCAGCGGCCGGAAAATCGCTTCCCAATCCGCGACGCTGTGCGGCAGCGGCAAACGGATGCCGTTCAGGCTGTTGTTGAGCCGGGTAATATGATCTTCCAGTCTGAACAGCCGGCCGTTATAAGCGGGAATCACTTCGTAGACGCCGTCGCCGAATAAAAAACCGCGATCCAGTACCGACACCTTCGCGTCGGCTAGCGGCAGATAAGCGCCGTTCAGATAGACTTGCTCGGTCATTCTTTCTCCAACAGGCCTATGGCTGCATCGTACAGCCGGCGGAAAATGCCGCCCTCGGCTACCGCGTCCAAGGCTACTAGCGGCTTGCTGAGTATGGATTCGCCGGCCAGCGAAATGTTCAGGTTGCCGACCGTGTCGCCCTTGTTTAACGGTGCGAACACGCCCTTATCAATCTGGGTTTCGGCTTTCAACTCGTTAAAGTGTTTGCGCGGGGCGGTGACATACAGGTCTTCCGGCAAGCCAACCGCGACTTTAGAGGTTACGCCTTTTCTGACTCGGGCTTCGCTTAAGGGCTTATTGCCTTCGTACAGGCGGTGGGTTTCGAAGAAGCGGAACCCGTAATTTAGTAGCGATTGGCTTTCGTTAGAACGCGCGCCGGCGCTGGCGGTACCCATGACCACCGAGATCAGCCGCATGTCTTCGCGTTTGGCCGAAGCCACCATGCAGTAGCCGGCGTCATCGGTAAAACCGGTTTTCAAACCGTCAACCGACGGATCGCGCCACAGCAGCAGGTTGCGGTTTTGCTGGGTGATGCCGTTGTAAGTAAATTCCTTTTGCTTGTCCCAGCGATAGTATTCCGGGAACTCTTTAATCACCGCTCGGGCTAAGGTAGCCAGATCATGCGCCGAACTATAGTGATTAGGGCTGGGCAGGCCGGTGGCATTTTCGAAGTTGCTGTTGGTCATGCCCAGACGGCCGGCCTGTTCGTTCATCATCGTCGCGAAGGTTTGTTCGCTACCGGCGACGTGTTCGGCCAAGGCTACGCTGGCATCGTTGCCGGATTGAATGATCATGCCTTGCAGCAAGTCTTCCACCCCAACTTGTTTGTTAACTTCCACAAACATCTTCGAGCCGCCGGTTTCCCAAGCGTTCTGGCTAATGGTGACTTTTTCGTCCAGCGTCAAGTGACCGGCTTTCAGCTCGCGGAACACCACGTAGGCCGTCATGATTTTGGTCAAGCTGGCAGGGGATACGCGCTTATCGGCATCTTTTTCGGCCAATACCCGGCCGCTGTCGAAGTCCAACAGGAAGAAGCTGGAGGCCGCGACGCTAGGGGCGGCAGGGGTAAAAATCGGGCTGGCGGCTTGCAGCGAGAAGGCGGTTAACAATAACAGCAGCCCGCTAAACAGGCTGATTGTCGTACGGAAAGGTTGGCTCATGGTCGCAATTCAAAAAAGTCATTCTGGAAGGGGGCATTGTAACACCGAGAGCCGCCGCTTAGAAAAACCCTCGTATTGTGCTATGCGGCTTGAGCCAAAAGCCGGAGATTGTTGCAACTGTTTGGATTCGCTGGCAAGTTGGCTCACGCGCCCCTGTTGCAGATTTTGAATTTGCAGGCGCAATCCTGTAAGGCCATACAAGCGGTTTGCTCGATGGGTTTGTCCAACAAAGTGGACATCAGCGCGCGGTCGAATTCGCACAGCTCCGGGTATTGCTGGGCCAGATCGTGATAAACGCAATTAACGGCTTTGATGGTCGGCTGCACTTGTTCGGTATCCATTTCGGCGTGATACCCCAGCGATTGCATCAATTCCACCAGCGCGCTTTGCTTTTGCACTGGGTCTTTGCCGCTGAATTGCGGGGCCAGCGATTGCGCCAGATTGACGCCCATGCGCCACAGCATTTGCCGTAAAGCCTTTTCGCCGAGCTCCTCTTTCAACTCGCCCAGCAACAAGTTGCAAAACCAGGGATATTGCTTGGGTAGGCGGTTACGGCCTTGTTCGGTCAGTGTGTAATTGCGCGAAGGCCGGCCGCCGGTGCTGTTCAAAGCCGCTTCCTGGACCAACTGATCTTTTTCCAAGCCGGTGAGGTGCTGTTTCACGGCATTTCTGGAAATCTCCAACCGCGCGGCCAGCTCGTCGATACTCATGCCGTCGGTGCTGGACAGCAGTAATTTTAAGATTTGCTCTTGGCGCGAGCCGGTAAGTTTGACCATATGTATGTCGGGCGGTCGAAAATAAGTGATGCGGCATTCTACGCCGGATCAACTAACAGGCAAAGCACTGCGAGCCTATTTTTGTCATATAAATAACTTTTATAATAAAAATATTGCAAAAGTAGTTTTTTTGGCTTACTCTGCATTCGGCTTTGAAAAGCCGCATTTTTTAATTTTGCAACGAAAGGCAGACCATCATGAGCGAAACCACGGCAACTCTTTACGAACAACTGGGCGGCGAAGCGGCCGTTAATGCAGCCGTCGATATTTTTTATCGCAAAGTTTTGAGCGATCACCGTATCAACCGCTTTTTCGATAACACCGATATGGACAAACAGGCAGCCAAACAAAAATCCTTTTTAACCATGGCTTTTGGCGGTCCCAATAACTATTCCGGCGCCGATATGCGTCAGGCCCATGCGCATCTGGTAAAGAAAATGGGTTTGGACGATTCGCACTTTGACGCGGTAGTCGAAAATCTGGCCGCTACCTTGCAGGAACTGAACGTGCCGCAGAATTTGATCAATCAAGTCGCGGCTATCGCCGAAAGCACGCGTAACGACGTGTTGGATCGCTAGGCGCTGGAGTAGGGGATGAGCTCGCATAAAATCAGCGTGAACGACCGCGAAATTGTTTGCGAGTCTGGCGAAACTGTGCTGGACGCGTGTCTGCGCGAAAACGTCGACATCCCCTACGGCTGTCGGCAGGGCGCCTGTCAAAGCTGCATGGTGCGCAGCTTGCAGGGTCCGCCGCCGCTGGCGGCGCAAGACGGTTTAAAAGACGTGTTGTGCCATCAAAACCATTTCCTGGCATGTCTGTGTTATCCGCAGCAGGATATGGCGATCAGCATTAGTTCGCCGGCCGAATTTTTTACCGAAGCGACGGTGATAGAAAAAAGTTTGCTGAATGCGGAAACGCTGCAACTCACCTTGCAATGCAAGGAGACGATGGATTATTACGCCGGCCAATTCGTGAATCTGAAACGCGCCGACGGATTGACCCGCAGTTATTCGATCGCCAACAATCGGTTGCACGCGAACAAGCTCAGCTTTCATATCCGCCGATTGGCCGGTGGCCGCTTTAGCGAATGGGCGCACCAGGAACTGAATGTTGGCGACAAGCTAGAGGTCTCCGATCCGCAAGGGCTGTGCTATTACCTGCCCACTCAACAGGAGAATAATCTATTACTGGTCGGCACCGGTAGCGGCCTGGCGCCCTTGGCCGGGATTATCAGCGAAGCTTTGCATCACGGCCACAAGGGGGCGATCCATCTGTTTCATGGTAGCCGCGAGATGGACGGTTTGTATTGGATAGCGGAAATGCAGGCACTTGCCGCCCAGTTCCCTAACTTTCACTATACGCCGTGTATATCACGTGGGGATGCGCCGGATGGCGTGGCCAAGGGCCGAGCCAACGACGTGGCGATGACCCTGTTGCCCAGTTTGAAAGGCTGGCGGCTGTATCTATGCGGCCATCCTGATATGGTCCATCAAACCAAACGCCAGGCGTTTTTGCATGGTGCGGCCTTGCAGGACATCCATGCCGATGCGTTTCATGTGGCGTCGGCAACCCTGGATTGAGGGGGAAGCGCGTAAACCTTTTGCCGCTCCAGTATCGCTAGGGCGCGGATCTGTTCCAGCACCTGTTGTAAAACCGGCGCATCGCTATCGCGCTGCGACACCATATAAGCCGGTAATTTGAATTGCGGGCTGTCTGCGACCGGAAACAGTTTGCCGGCTTGCAGCAACGGTTCGGCGAGGCGCTCCGGCAGGAAACTGGAGCCACGGCCTTGCGCCAGAATAAGCTGTATCGCCATCCAGCCGATATTGACCACCTGCGCCGGCCGTTCCAGATTGGGGTAGCTGTTGCTGTGCTGCGCGTAAAACCCCGGCGCCCAATCGACATAAATGTAATCGTCATTCGGCCAGGGTTGCTTGGGGTCGGTAGTCAGCAGCACTAATGTCTCGTCGAACAAATGTTCGATTTGCAGGCCGGGGCTGTGCTGAGGTGTGTACATCAAGCCTATATCCAATGAGCCTGCCACCAGGCTGCGCATCAAGTCGTCTTCAAAGCCGATGTCGTTACGGATGGAAATATCCGGCATAGCCTGCCGTATCTCGCTGATCCATTCCGGCAACAAGGTTTCGCACAAGGCAATCCGCGCACCGATGCTGATGCTGCCGCGAAACCGGCTGGGCAGGCCTATATCGTGCCGGGCTTGTTCCAGTGTTAATAGCAAGGATTTGGCATGCCATAAAAAACGCCGACCCGGTAAAGTCAAGGTCGCGCCGGAGCGGTTGCGCACGAACAGTGTCACGCCCAAATACGCTTCCAGGCGCTGGATACGGGTGCTGACGGTGGATTGCGTCACGTATAGGCGATTGGCGGCTTCCAGAAAACTGCCGTTGGCCGCGACGCTTAAAAAGGTTCTGATTTGATCGATGTCCATGGTTTTAATATTGCATTTGTCGATATTAAAGTCCAATAAATATCGCTTGTCTTATGTCAAAGCGGTTTTTATAGTGACTGCCCAGTAATGTATCGATTCGATGGCATTCATTGGCGCGGAGGAAATCATGAAAACTTCAAGAGTTGCGTTTACCAGGCTATTGGGCGACGCCAAAACAGTTCTGCTGGGATTGGCTTTGCCGTGTTTGTTGGCGGCCTGTACGGCGCCGAGTATTAAGCCTGCCGCGTCACAAATCGACCAATTGCACAGTTTTTTGATTGTGCCGGTGCAAGCACCGCCTCTGGAAGTGATACCTGACTTGATCGAGCGCCGCGATCCGGCTTACCGGCATGCCCAAAATATGGCCTTGGGTTTTGCCCTACCCACCGAGCTATATCAAACTGTCGGCGGCATCGTCATCGCGGGTATGGTCAGCGACAGTCAAGCGGCTGATGTGGATGGGATTACCACGGCGGCGCCAACGGCCGCGGGCGGCTCCGCGAATACCGAGTTAGTTTGGACGCCCGCTAGGGCGGCGGCGCAGAAACTGCGTAGTTTACTGGCGGCGGAAAACCGCAAAGGCGAATTGAGCCGCGAGTATTATCAGTTGCCTACAGCAGGCGACGCCAGTTTGCAGCATTGGCATCAGGCTATCCAAACCTGGTACGGCCAGAACATCACACCAATCGATTATACGGCGATGGGCAGCTACGATGCGGTGATAGAGGTCGGTATCGGCAGATATCGAATTTTCGAAGGGCAAACGTCGTTGCAGCTTTTGATCAAGCTCATCGATCCGGTGTCGCGCAATGTCATCGCCCGCACGCTTTCCGAGAGTTTCAAGGTCGATGATCAGGCGCTCGCCTCCCTGGATAACGGCGGCGAAGCGTTTAAGCAATTGATCAGCGATATGGCGGTGCCGCTGTTACGGCAAAGTTTGGGTGACATCGGGCTGCGCATATCGCCGCAAGTGAATGAATCTTAGCCTGCTGACTGGGCCAATAAGCGGATGAGCGTGGTCTATCAAAAACGCCTGCGCGGCTGGCGTTTTACGTTATTTAATTGCTGTCTGGGGTTTGGGCATGCACTGGTGATTTTCAATGCCGGCGCTTACATCGCCATGCTACCCAGAGTGGCCGGCGGCTTGGGCGTGCCGCCCAGCTTTGCTACCTGGACCCAGACCGATTACATGATAGCGCTGGCGCTGGCGTTTCCGGTGGGCGGCTGGTTGGCGCGGCGCTTTGGCGAATATCGGCCCTTCGTCGCTGCCTTCCTGGCTTTTACCTTAGCCTCTTTCATTTGCGCGTATTGCACCGCTTTTTACAGCTATCTGGCCGGCCGCATTTTACTGGGATTTGCCGGCGGTTTGACGCTGCCCTTGGGCCAGGCCTTGCTGCTGAAGGAATATCCGGATAGACGTAAATCGCTCGGCATCGGAGTTTGGAGCATATTCACGCTGACGCCGTTCACCTTCGGTCCGCCCCTGGGCGGCTGGATAGCGGATAATCTGGGTTGGCGCTGGCTGTTTTGGCTCAACATCCCAGTGGCATTGGCGATTGCCGGCATCGTCGGCGCGCTGCTATATCGGCGCGGTCACCGACTATCCTGGCAGCGCTTCGATAGCATCGGATTTCTGTTGTCGGTGATGCTGGTGTTTGGTTTACAGACTTTGTTGAATCAAGGCAACGATTGGGACTGGACCCATTCGGCCTATATCAATGGCTTAATCGCGTTGATAGGCGCCACGCTGATTTACTGGGTGGTCTGGGAATTGCACGTGCGCCGGCCATTTCTGGATATTCGCCTGTTTGCCCACCGCAATTTTGCCATTGGCGTCTTCATTTTATTCACCGGTTTTCTGTGCTTTCAAGGCTTGTTGTCCTTGTTGATCGTGCAATTACAACTGGCTTTCGGCTATTCGTCCTGGGAAGCCGGTTTGGTATTTCTGCCGATGGCCATCCTCGCCAAGCCGATGGCTAGCGTCTTTCATGAGATCGTCAAACGCTGCGATGCCCGGCTATTAGCCAGCGCCAATTTGCTGGGATTTGCCGCCACTTATTTCTGGTTGAGCCGCTTTGACGATCCGGACGCGTTTGCGCAATTGTTCTGGCCGAAATTGCTGGAAGGCGCCTGCCTGGGCAGCTTTTTCGTTCCGATGACCGCATTGCTGCTGCACGGCCTACCGGCCGAGCGGCAATGGCGGGCGCTGGAGCTGGCCAATCTGTTGCGGATAGCCGCCGGTGCGATCGGTATTGCCGTGCAAGGCATCGTGTTGTACCGGCGGGTACCGCAGCATTTGACCCGCTTTGCCGAAAATCATGGCGCGTTCGAACTGACCGATCATCCTGCGCTGGCCGCACTGAATTCGTTGGGGTTCGCCGAGACGGCGGCTTTGGCCAAATATGCCAAGCTGGCCGGCCGCGATGCGGTGCTGCACGGCATGAACGATGCGTTCTGGATGGCCGGTTGCCTGTTTGTCGGCATGGCGGCGCTGGTCTGGTTTGCGCATCCAACCCGCACGCCGGTTAAAGCCAGTGTCGAACAGGAGTTGCGGCGGGAAACTCAGGAATTGCTCGCGGAGGAAGCCTGATGTCCGCTTGTCGACTAATTGCGCTGGCTTTTGTGGTGGACTTTTCGGCGGGCTGCGCCCGGTTCGGCGATGAAGAGAGTACACGCGCCAGTCTGTTACAAATGCCAGAAATGACAAACACCGTCGCTGCCGCACGTGGCAGTTTCGCAAGCAGTGATGCTTGGCCGTCACAGACTTGGTGGACGGGGTTCGCCAGCCCGGAATTGCAGCGCTTGATAACCACCGCACTCGCTGACAATCCGGATTTCAAGGCCACCGCAGCAAGGTTGCGGCAGTCGCAGGCGATGGTCGATGCGCAGGCCGCCGAGTTGTATCCGACCATTGACGCCAATGTCAGCTTCTCGGCGCAACGCTTCTCGGCAAATAGCGTGCAAGCCAAACTGGCCGGGGAAAACTTTCGGCACATGCTGATTAATCCCTTGATCTTGCGTTACCACCTGGACTTTTGGGGGCGCGACGCGGCGGCCTTGCAAAGCGCGGTCGGTCGGTCGCTGGCGGTCGCGGCTGAACTGGCCGATGCGCGGCTATTGTTGGCGGCTACCGTGGCCAAGGCTTATTTCGAGTTGCTGGCCGCCAGCGAAAAGCAGGACATCGCCGCGCGTATCGTCGCCGAGCGCCAAGCGTTGTTGAGGTTCGAACAAACGCGTCTGGCGACCGGTTTGGCCACCGACGCACCAATATTGCAGGCCCGAATAGCCCTTGCTAACGCCGAGCAAGGTTTGGCTGCGGCGCATAGCGATGTGGAATTGAATAAAAACCTGTTGGCGGCGCTGGCCGGGAAGGGTGTGGATTGGGGCTCAGCCATCGTCATCGAACAAGATCAGGTTGAGCAAGCGTTAACACTGCCGGTTGATTTGCCTTTGCATTTGTTGGCGCATCGTCCGGATATTAGCGCGGCGCGGCTGCATGCCGAGGCAGCGGCCGAGGAAATCAAGGTGGCCGAGACGGCGTTTTATCCGGACGTCAATCTAGTGGCCTTCACCGGTCTGCATAGCGTCAGTTTGAGCGATGTGTTGTTGCAGGGTTCCAGCCTGGCATATGCGGTCGGGCCTTCCATCGAGTTTCCGATTTTCGAGGGCGGCCGCTTGCGCGCCAATCTGGAATATCAGCAAGCTGCTTATGATGCGGCGGTCGAGCGCTATAACCGCAGCTTGGTGCATGCGGTACAGGAAGTAGCCGATGCGCTGAGCCGCTGGCGTGAGCTTGATGCGCGATTGGTGGCACAGCGGCAAAGTTTGGCCGACGCATTAGCCGTCGAAAAGCTGGCTGACAGTTTACATAGTCACGGCTTGTCCGATCGCGCCGCGCCGAGTCTGGCCAAGCTGGAAGTCTATCAGCAACAGTTTCGTTTGGCCGCTCTGGTTGGCGAACAGCACAAAGCTCGGATCAATATCATCAAGGCGCTGGGCGGTGGCTACAGCGACGCTAAACCCGCAAAGCAATGACCTTAAGCATGCAAAAAAAAATTCGTCCCCGGGAAATTCTGCGCCAACGCCAGCGCCGCTTGCAAGGCGTCACCTTGGCGTTATTGCTGGCCGGCTTGGCTTATCTGGCTTATTGGTGGCTGGTGCATCGCGACTGGATCGCCACCGACGACGCGTTCGTGGCCGGGCATTTAATTACGCTGAAAACGCAGACTGACGGCACCGTGGTGGAAGTGTTGGCCGAAAACACGCTGTGTGTGGAAAAAGGCCAGTTATTGGTGCGGCTGGATGGTGTGCATGCCGGCATTGCCTTGCAGCAAACGCAAGCCGAATTGGCGGAAGCAGTGCGGAATATTGTCAGTCTACGTGCCAAATCCGAGACCTTGAAGCAGCGGGTGTTAGCCAAGCAAGTCGTATTGGAACAAGTCAATCACGACCTGGCGCGCTTTAAAGCGGCGGCGAAGGATGGTGCGGTTTCCGACCAGCAACTGCAAACCGCGCAGGACAAAATCCGCGAGCTGGACGCGGCGATTAAAGAAATTCGCGCCGAACAAAGCGGTGTCGATGCGCAATTGCTGGATTCCGGCATCGATAATCATCCCGCCGTGGAAAAATCCAAGAGCCGTTTGCGTCAGGCTTATCTGGACTATCAGCGGCGTAATCTGGTGGCACCGGTGTCGGGTTGTGTGGCCAAGCGCAAGGTTGAAGTGGGCGATACTCTAAAAGCCGGCGCGCCGTTGCTGGCTATCGTGCCGCTGGATGATCTGTGGATAGAAGCCAACTTTCTGGAAAGCCAGATCGCCGGGGTTAGGCCGGGGCTGGCGGCGGAAATTCGCGTCGCCGCGTATGGTGATGACCGGGTTTATCACGGCCGGGTACAAGGCATTAATCCGGGTACCGGCAGTATCTTTGCGCTGTTGCCGACCGATAATGCCACCGGTAACTTCATTCATATCGCCGAACGTATGCAGGTACGCGTCGCGTTGGATGCCACGGAACTCAAGGCCAATCCTTTGCAACCCGGACTCTCGACATTAACCCGTATCAAAATAGCGAACACGGATGTTTCGGTGACGGCGCCCAAGGTGGTGTTGAACGGTGAGGCTTATCATACCGACATTTATGACCGGGAGCTGGAAGGTGCTGAACAGTTGATCGAGGGCATCGTGTTAGCCAATCGGCTGCGCTAAAGTAGCTTTTTCCAAGCGGCGATCCGTGAATTCCCACAAAATTGCTGCAATAAAACGCCGCTACGTGTATCTTTGCCTTCCGGCAAAAATGGCCGAAATCAATAAACCAAACCGGCGACTGCGGCAAGGCGCACGCCGATTCTAAACATTTTAATTACGGATTAACTATGTGTTTTAGTGCCAATATGTCGCTGGGATTGGGCGTCGCGGGCTTGGTCGCAGCGAGTGTGACTTTTCTGGATAAAGACGAGACTTTTTGGGTCAGACTAGCCCGCGCCTATGCCATCTTCCATTTTTCCTTGATGGAGTTCATTCAGTTTTTCGCGTATCCGGTGGCAGATCAATGCGGTTATGGCGCCAACCTTTTTTTAAGCGAGCTGTCTTCGATGCATATTAGCCTGCAAGCGTTTGCGATCATGCCGGCTCTGGCGACCTATTCGTCTGATCCCAAAGCCTTGAGGAAGGCCTTTCTTGTTGGCAGTTCGCTGAGCAGCTTGTTTTTGATACTGACTCGCTTGCCGAACGACTGGCAGATGTTTGACATTGACCCCAATTTCATTGGCCGGATGAATTCCTGTCTGTTCATGGGGATCTATCATATAGGCTATGCGATCTCCAGCGCTTTTGGCCTCCTGGTTACCCATGGTTCGCTGTTTGCGTTGGCCTTTAGTGCGTTTGTCTGGAAAAATAATTGGCGGATCGGCATCTACCATTGCTTCGGAGCGCTGATGACTTTGTTTATGCCCCAATGGTTGTTCGGGATTAGTACCGGTGAAGCGGCCGCTATGTATTGTTTTTATTCGATTCCGATCACCGCCAGCTTCATGCCGCAATTTAAAAAGTTTTTCTCCGCCCAATCCGGTGATTGGTCAGACGGTATTCCGGCCAGGCAGCAGTCTTGATGGCTGCGGTAGAGATGCAAGATGTGCGTCTCTACTGTCTCCACGCTTCAATAAATCCTTGATAGAACGCCGGGTCGGTGACGGTAGCGCCGCGCCGACCCACCAGCGCCGACGCAAAATCCTGCGCCCGCTTTAGCGTCTGAGCCATAGGCCAGTTCTCGGCAATCCCCAATAACAAAACCGCTGCAAACGCGTCGCCGGCGCCGACGGTATCGACTATGTCGATGTTGCCGTCGGGGGCGATGCTGAATAATTCCCCCGACGAGTCCAGCGCCAGCGCGCCTTGTCTACCGCGGGTAACGACCACGCCGCTTAAATGATAAGTCTGCTGCAATAAGTGCATCTTGTTGCTTATGCTCTGCTCGCCGGGCAGCAGCAATTCCAACTCCTCGTCGTTCAATTTCAACCAATCTGCGCCGGCGACCCATCCCAAGATCTCATCCGCTTGCCACCAGGGCGCGCGCAGATTCACATCCAGAAATATCGGGCCGCGCCAGGAATGTTTTAAATCGAGCAAGGTTTGCCTGGAGACCGGGTTTCGTAAGGCCAGGCTGCCGTGATAGAGCAAGCTCTGCGGGGGCTGGTGCTGCAATGCCTCCGCATTGATGTAGTCGTAAGCTTGTTGGTCGAGAATGCGATAGCTGGGCTGCCCATCTGTTATGCTGACGGCTACGCTGCCGGTCGGGTGAGCAGCGTCGATTTGCATGGCGGATCGAGTCATTCCGACACTTTGCATGGCCGCGAGGATCTCGCGGCCGGCTTCATCTTCTCCCACCCGGCTGATAAACAGGGCTTGCCGGCCCAAAGCTTGCAGATGCCAGGCGACGTTAAATGGTGCGCCGCCCAGTATCCGGCTACCGTCCGGAAAATTGTCGAATAGCACTTCGCCGAAGTTGGTGAAAAAAGCTGTATGCATCAGTCTGGCCTCGCCGCAATTGCTGATTGAGGCCGGCAACAATAATCAAAGCGCACGGAAATGACAATCGGCTTTTAGCCGCTTTGTTCGTTTTCAGGGCACTTGTCGGCGAGTGTTGCACTGATGTGGTGCGTAATCTAATTTGGGCGGCCAAGCGGCGATTTAACTTTTTGATAAATAGACATTAATTAGATTGGCATGTGGATTGCTGAAGGATGGTCATGAACATAAATACTTTTTTCGATGAAATGCGTACCTCAACCGGCAGCGTACGGCGCCTGTATCAACCGTTCGCGGAGTGGCTGAGCGGTACCGATCACGCCCAGTTGATGCAAAAATCCCGCGAGGCGGAAATGCTGTTCCGGCGGGTGGGAATCACTTTCAATGTCTACGGCGACGAGGCCGGCGCCGAGCGGCTGATTCCGTTTGATGTCGTGCCGCGCATTCTGGCCGCGACGGAATGGCGGGTATTGTCGGCGGGCGTGATTCAGCGGGTCACGGCGCTGAATGCGTTTTTGAACGACCTGTATCACGATCAGGAAATCATCAAGGCCGGGATCGTTCCGGCCAGTATTCTGGAAAACGAGATGTATCGGCCGGAAATGCAGGGCGTGGACGTGCCGGGTGGTATTTACGCGCATATCGCCGGCGTCGATATTGTGCGTACCGCCGAGAATGAGTTTTATGTGCTGGAAGACAATCTGCGCACGCCGTCCGGTGTCTCCTATATGCTGGAAGACCGCAAGATGATGATGCGTCTGTTCCCGGAACTGTTTCGCCGCTACGCGGTAGCGCCGGTCGAACATTACCCGCAGGTGTTGTTGAATAATCTGCGTGCGGTAGCGCAACCGGGTGTTTACGACCCGACTGTGGTGTTGTTGACCCCAGGCGCCTATAACAGCGCGTATTTCGAGCACGCGTTTCTGGCACAACAAATGGGTATTGAATTGGTGGAAGGCCAGGATTTGTTCTGTAAAGATAATGCGGTGTTCATGCGCACCACCGAAGGCCCAAAGCGCATTGATGTGATTTATCGGCGCATCGACGACGATTTCCTCGATCCTTTGTCTTTCCGGGAAGATTCGATGTTGGGCGTGCCGGGCTTGGTTTCGGTGTATCGCAATGGTGGCGTAACGCTGGCCAATGCGATTGGCACCGGGGTGGCGGATGACAAAGCCACCTACACCTATGTGCCCGACATGGTGCGTTTTTATCTGGGCGAGGAACCTATCCTGTCCAATGTGCCCACGTACAAGCTGGAAAACTCTGACGATTTGAAATATGTACTAGAGCATCTGGAGGAACTGGTGGTTAAGGAGGTGCAGGGGTCCGGCGGTTATGGCATGTTGGTTGGCCCGACTTCATCCAAACAGCAGATAGAGGAGTTTCGTGCGCGGATTTTGGCCGAGCCTGACAACTACATCGCTCAGCCTACCTTGGCTTTATCGACTTGCCCGACTTTAGTCGAACAAGGCGTGGCGCCGCGCCATGTGGATTTGCGGCCCTTTGTGTTGTCTGGCAAGTCCACGACACTGGTACCGGGCGGCTTGTGCCGGGTGGCGATGCGGGAAGGTTCGTTGGTAGTCAATTCCTCGCAAGGCGGCGGCACTAAGGACACTTGGGTATTGACTGGAGACGCACCATGCTGAGCCGTACCGCTGATCATCTGTATTGGATGGCGCGTTATATCGAGCGTGCCGAGAACATGGCCCGGGTGCTGGATGTGACTTATCGGATGTCATTGGTCGCCAATAGCGCCTACGACGAAACGGCGCGCTGGAAACCGCCGGTGCAGATTGCCGATGATATCGAGGCTTTCGAGAAAAACTATTCCGGTTATACCGCCGTTAATGTGATTCGCTTTATGGCCCTGGATGAACGCAATCCATCCAGCATCGTCAGCGCGTTGAACTCTGCGCGGGAGAATGCGCGGGCGGTAAGGGTGGCGATGTCATCGGAAATGTGGGAGACGGTCAACGCCTTGTGGTTGGAGCTCAGGCAGCGCATTCGCCAGGGTTTGAACGAAGCCGATATTTGCGAGTTTTGCGACTGGGTCAAATCCCGCTCGCACTTGTTTCGCGGTGTTACCTTCGGAACAATGTTACGCGATGACAGTTACAAATTTGTGCGTTTGGGTAGCTTTGTGGAGCGGGCCGACAACACTGCACGCCTCTTAGACGCCAAGTATCAGTTGCTGTTGCCGGTCGTAGATGCTCAAGAGGCCCAGGTCGACTATTACGAATGGAGTTCCTTGCTGCGTTCAGTGTCGGCATTCGAGGCCTACCAAAAAGTATTTCGGGATACTATCGAGCCCTGGAAAGTGGCGGAGTTGCTGGTAATACGCGACGATATGCCGCGTTCCTTGCACGCCTGTTACGACGAATTGGCGCCTATTTTGGAACAGTTGTGTCGGCAGCGGGGCATGGAGTGTCTGCGGCTGGCCGGTGAAAATCATGCGCGGCTGCATTACGGGCGGATGGCCGACATTTTTAGTATGGGCTTGCATGAATTTTTGCAGGATTTCATTTTGCGCAACAACGCGCTTGGCGCCGAAATTCAGCGGGCTTTTTTAAACGGGCCGGAATAAATATATGATTGAACCGTGTCGGAAATATTTGATTTGCCGACGGTTTAAAGGACTTTTTGGCGATTCAGCCTAACGGACAAATAGAGTTAGAGGTAAACGAATGATAAATTCACTGATCCACCCCAAGCAGGGCGATAAGGCCAATTCGCCCTGGTTTGACGAGTTTCTAGTCAAATTATTGGAAAACCGGGATCGTACCGGCCTGACCGAAATGATCCGCGAAATCGACGCGTTGATGTTGACGGTGGAGCCGGGCTGTTCGGCGGCCTATGTCAGCGAATTGGCGTTGATGACGCCTTACCACTATTTGGTGACCTTGGAGTCCGAGAGCCATTGGACCCATGTGCTGCGGATCGATATGAATTCGCCGGACTTGTTAGTGCGGGAAGTGCGTGTACCCGGGCGGGGCGACATCTTCCGCAGCCTGAACGAGGTTTATCCGATCGGCGCCCACAAGCCCAATTCACGCTATATGGGCGAGATTTTTCGGGTCAGCAATTTGCATGAAGTGGTCGAACAGCAAAAAGCCCGGGAAATCCGCTTCTTCAATCAGGATCAAATCCGCAAACTGGAATTGCCGGGCAATATGGCTATCGTCAAGCCGTCGCCGTACACGCATAACATCGTTGCTTACTGGGAGCGGCCGCCGGAGGACATCAGAGTATATGCCTTGGGCAATAGCATCATCCTTGATGATGTGAATCGCGGTTACCTGCATGCCAAGGAAATTCAGGAAGAATTGGGGCTGGACAAACTGATCCGGCCCATCGATCATTTAGCCACCCGGGTTTATAGTCAGAACCGGGAAGTGGCGATATTGGAATATTTGACGCTGTCCAGCTATTACTATTGGGGGTCTTACGACATTGCCAATCAGAATTCGTCTACTAACGTCACCAAAAGCATCCATTATCCCGAGGAGCGGATCAGTCCGGCCAAAGTGTTTACCGCCGCCAATCATCCGTATTTTGTTAATCATCTGGTAGGCTTGCCGTCACCGACCGAGAGTTTTGTGCGTAACTATGGTCCGCGCTTGCACCACGTGGCTTTGGAAGTGGCGGACGGCGAGATTAACGGCCTAGCCAATATCGATTATGTGGTACAGGCTATCCGGGCCAGGGGCAAGGATTTTCTGCTGGATGTGATCGGTTCGCGCGAGGAAGGTTTGAAGCAGATATTTTCCAGCGCGTCAGAGCATTCCTCGTTGATTGTGGAGTATGTACAACGTTTCGGTAATTTCGACGGTTTTTTCACCAAGCAGAATGTGGCGGAATTGACGCATGCGGCGGGCGTGGAAGAAAACCTAAGGCTATTGCAAGCGGAAAGTGAAGCAGCCAACGCGGTGTCAGCATGAGTATCAGAGTCGCGATCAATCATAAAACCAGTTACCACTACGATCATCCGGTCCAACTGAGTCCGCATGTGCTGCGGCTGCGGCCGGCTTCGCACTCGCGGACGGCGGTCAGCGCGTATTCATTGACCATCAAACCGGACAAACACTTCATTAATTGGCAGCAGGATCCGTTCGGTAATTATCTGGCGCGCTTGGTATTTCCGGAAAAAACCACCGAATTTTCCATAGAAGTCGATTTGATCGCCGACATGACGGTAATCAATCCATTCGATTTTTTTCTGGAAGAGTATGCCGAACATTACCCGTTTAGTTATCCTGAGCAATTGGCCAAGGAACTGGCGCCGTACCTGGAAATACGCGAGCAAGGACCTTTACTGAAAACCTTTCTGGCTGGGTTGAAGTGGGACAAGCAAGGCATCGTCGATTTTCTGGTGGGTATCAATCAAGCTGTGAATCAGGTCGTCAACTACGCAATCCGGATGGAGCCGGGCGTGCAAAGTTGCGAGGAAACCTTAGAAAAAAAGCTGGGTTCTTGTCGAGATTCCGGCTGGTTGCTGGTGCAGGTGCTCCGGCACATGGGCTTGGCCGCGCGCTTTGTATCGGGGTATTTGGTGCAGCTGGTAGCGGATGTGAAATCGCTGGATGGCCCATCGGGTACTGATCACGATTTTACCGATCTGCACGCTTGGGCTGAAGTCTATATTCCGGGCGCGGGCTGGGTGGGCCTCGATCCTACCTCCGGCTTATTTGCAGGTGAAGGGCATATTCCTTTGGCCTGCACCGCCGACTATGTCAGTGCGGCGCCGGTCAGCGGCGGCTTTATCGGCAAGGCCGAGACTACTTTCGGTTTTTCCAATCGCGTCAGCCGTATCCATGAGGATCCGCGCGTTACTAAGCCTTACACCGACAGGCAATGGACAGACATTGAACGTCTGGGCGAAAAGGTGGACGCCGAGCTGAAAGCCGGTGATGTGCGTTTAACCATGGGCGGCGAGCCGACGTTCGTGTCCATCGACAACATGGATGCGCCGGAATGGAACACGGATGCCGACGGCGAGGAAAAACGCAAGTTGGCCGGAAAATTGGTCAGACGTTTGCGTGACAGCTTTGCGCCGGGCGGCTTGTTGTATTTCGGTCAGGGCAAATGGTATCCGGGAGAGGCACTGCCACGCTGGCAATTGGCGTGTTTCTGGCGCAAGGACGGCAAACCGATCTGGAAGAATCCGGCCTTATTGGCGGATGAGACCCGCGATTATGGGTTCGACACCAAGCAAGCCGAAGCTTTTATCCGCGATTTGGTCAAACGACTGGGCGTGGCAAGCGAGTTTATTCTGCCGGGTTTCGAAGATCCGCTCTACTACCTGTTACAGGAAGGATTGGTACCGAAAAACCTCGATCCTTTGCAAATCGATTTAAAAGACGACTTGGAGCGCAAGCGCTTGGCCAAATTGCTCAGCGCGGATCTCGGTGCGCCGGTCGGTTATGTTCTGCCGCTGCACTGGAGCTATCAGGCCGGCGCTTGGAGCACTAGTGCTTGGGAATTTAGGCGCGGCGAGATGTTCCTGGTGCCGGGCGATTCGGCGATGGGTTTGCGTTTACCCCTGAACAGTTTGCCTTGGGTGCCGTTCGAAGAGCGCGATCACGCCCATGAGCGTAGTCTTTACGAACCGGTAGAGCCGTTGGGCGATATAGATTCGGAAGTTAGCCGTCGTTACAGCCAAATGGCAAAGCAGGAACTGCATCCCACCGAAATGGACGCGGCCGACGATGAGACGCCGCACGACCCGGAATGGGTGCCGCATACCGCTTTGTCGGTGCAAACACGTGAAGGTCGTTTATATGTCTTTGTGCCGCCCACTACCGAGTTGGAGCATTATCTGGACATTATCGCATCGGTGGAGGCGACTGCTGCCGCGTTGAAAATGCCGGTCGTGATAGAGGGTTATCAGCCGCCGCACGATTTGCGCCTGACCCGCTTGCCGGTGACACCCGATCCAGGTGTGATCGAGGTGAATATTCATCCGGCCGCCAGCTGGAAAGAGCTGGTGCATAACACCACCACTTTGTACGAGCTGGCGCGGCTGACACGGCTTGGCACCGAGAAATTCATGCTGGATGGCCGTCATACCGGTACCGGTGGCGGCAATCACGTGACTTTGGGCGGCATTACCCCGGCCGATAGTCCAATTTTGCGGCGGCCGGATTTGTTGCGTAGTCTGGTCACTTATTGGCAGCATCATCCGGCCTTGTCCTATTTGTTTTCGGGCTTGTTTTTGGGTCCAACCAGCCAGGCGCCGCGCGTCGACGAAGCCCGCAATGACAGTTTGTACGAGCTGGAAATTGCCTTTCAACAAATGCCGGAGGGCGAAGTAGCCGCACCGTGGCTGGTCGATAGGTTATTTCGCAATTTGCTGGTGGATATGACCGGGAATACGCACCGTAGTGAGTTTTGTATCGACAAACTCTATGCGCCGGGTACCGATGCCGGGCGGCTTGGACTCCTGGAACTGCGTGCTTTCGAAATGCCGCCGCATGCACGCATGAGTCTGATGCAGATGCTGTTGCTAAGAACTCTGGTGGCCTGGTTTTGGCGCGAGCCTTACAAGAAGCCTTTGGTGCGCTGGGGAACGCAATTGCATGACCGCTTTATGCTGCCGCATTTCATTGCCAGCGATATTTACGATGTGGCGCGTGATCTTCAGGCGGCCGGTTACGAATTCAAGACCGAATGGTTCGCACCGTTTTTGGAGTTTCGCTTTCCCAGGATCGGCAGTTTGCGGGTTGACGATTTGCAATTGGATTTATATCAGGCTATTGAGCCCTGGCACGTGTTAGGCGAAGAAATCACCAGCAGCGGCACCGCCCGCTATGTCGACTCCTCGGTCGAACGCTTGCAAGTGACGCTCAGCGGAGCGATGGGTGAACGCTATGCCTTGACCTGTAATGGTCGCAGGGTGCCGTTACGGGCTACCGGCAAGCAAGGAGAATTGGTGGCAGGCATTCGCTATCGGGCCTGGAACCCGCCGTCGGCCTTGCATCCCACTATCGGCGTGCAGGCACCGCTGGTATTCGATTTGGTAGACACCTGGAACGGCCGGTCTATCGGCGGTTGCACGTATCATGTCTCTCACCCGGGCGGCCGCAATTACGACACGCTACCGGTTAACGCTTACGAAGCGGAAGGGCGTAGGGTTAGCCGTTTCTGGCAACATGGGCATACGCCGACCGATACGGTGTTGGAATTACCAAGTGAGGAGTTAAATAAAGACTATCCGTTTACATTGGATTTGCGCTGGAATGCGAGCTAAATAGAGCGGCGAAATTAAAAAACGCTCATCAGCGAGTGTCGGTTTTTTTTACAATTTAGCTTGAAATTAACTCGATTTGCTATACCATCTTTTCCACGGGGCGAGAGAAAGTAACTATAGCTACTTGAACTTGTTAGGAATATCTCTTTATAAGGTTGGTGTCTCTTGAATCGACAGAAGCAGTCTTTTGATAGTTGTTTTGAGGTTTTTTTAGCCGATACACCGGAAAGTAAAAAAATTCATTATCAACTTAGGTACCGGGTTTATTGCGATGAAATAGGCTTTGAGGAGAAGGAGCAGTTTCCAGCGCAGCTAGAAATGGACGAATGGGATAGTCGTGCAGTTCATTTTTTAGTGAGGCATAAATACACGCATCAGTGGCTGGGCGGATTGAGGATGGTCAGGCATAAAGGTCACGTTTTTCCGTTTCAGGAAAGCAGTATTACACATGAGCGGATACCGAGCGCCAGATACAAAAATTCCGTTGAAATTTCCAGGCTATGCATTACTAAGGAAGCAAGGCGCTTTGCTTTTAGAAACTCGGCCATAGACGCACCTGAAGAAAATCGCAAAATTAGTTTCCTGCACGATTACCGCAATATCAATAGAAACATAATGTGGGGGCTGTATCGGGCGGCGGCGCTTTATTCGGTTCGGCAGGGCATTAAACATTGGTATATGTTATCCACTCCGGCACTGGCTTATTGTGTTAAAAAACAAGGCTTCGATATACAGCAAATAGGCGAGGCAGGCAGTCGTGAAAGTGTGCGCCTACCTTATTATTTGAGCGCAAAGCAAGTGTTGGATAATTCCTTATGGCTTGAGGATTACCGACACGATTTCCGGTTATATTCGGATATTACTAATGACATTTCGGTCGATGTGGGCGGGCGTCAGGTAAAGCAAATCGGCGTTATTTCTTTTGTATCGAGAATCTGATTTATCCGTTTGAATCCGCCGTGTAAAACCCTTCTTACAATCATGAACCGTTCGCGCGGGCAAGCCTTCTATGTCAATCCAGGTGTTCATCTGAATGATTACGGAGCAAAGCTTGCAATCCGTACTTTTCAAATAAACCGTACAGGGTCGGCCGCGTAACTCCCAATAATTTGGCTGCTTCGGATATGTTGTTGTCTGCGTAGGTCAACGCTCGTTTGATGGCGATGGTTTCCGCCGCTTCTCGCACTGATTTTAGATTCAGCGGCATGGACTTGTCGTTATCGGTACCAATTTCCAGCTCTTCGGCGGTAACGAAATTGCTGTCGGATAAAATGACGGCGCGTTTAATTTTGTTCTCCATCTCGCGAATATTGCCGGGCCAGTTGTAGGCTTCAAGAGCACGGGCGGCGTCATGGGAAAAATGTTTTTCCTTAGAATTGTTCTCTCGGCAATAACGTTGTAGCAGCGCATTGGCTATAGTGATGATGTCGCCTTCGCGTTCGCGTAGGGGAGGGATGTCAACGACGATCTCACTGAGTCGGTAATATAAGTCGCCCCGGAAATTGCCTTGCGCAATAAGATCGGGTAGGTGTCGATGCGTTGCACATATGATGCGCACGTCCACGGCAATTTCTTTTCTGCCCCCTAACCGTTCTATGACGCGTTCCTGGATGAATCGCAGCAATTTTGCTTGCAAGGCAAAAGGTAAGTCGCCGATTTCGTCCAAAAAGAATGTGCCGCCTTGCGCATATTCGATCTTGCCTTTGGTTTGTGCTACCGCGCCAGTGAATGCGCCTTTTTCATAGCCGAATAATTCGCTCTCTAACAATGTTTCCGGTATGGCTGCGCAGTTAACCGCTACAAAAGGTTGTGAGGCGCGTGCGCTTAAGCGATGTAAGGCTTTTGCCATTAGCTCTTTACCTGTGCCGCTTTCGCCGATTAGCAATACGGTCGCTTGAGTCGGCGCAATTTTTTCAATCATCCGCATCACTGCTTGCATTTGCGGGCTGGTGGCGATCACACCCGTCAGAGGCTTTTGCTGTTGCAATATTTGATAGTCGCGTTCCAGGGCGTCGAGCTGAAACGCTCTTTCTATGATTAAGCCCAAGACGTCCGGGTCTACCGGCTTTTGATAAAAGTCATAAGCGCCTAAGGCTACTGCATGAATAGCATTTGCTCGGTCATCATTGCCGGTTACCACGATTATCTTGGTGGCTGGCGCTAAAGCGAGAATTTCCTTGAGAGTAGCGAGACCTTCAGTGGCGTTGGTAGGGTCGGGTGGTAAACCGAGATCCAAGGTAACGACGCTTGGCGTATAGCGTCTAAGTGCTGCTATTGCTTCATCTCTATTGCTTGCTATTACAACTTCGTATTGTTCGAAGGCCCATTTCAGTTGTTTTTGTAAGCCTGGGTCGTCCTCGATAATTAACAGTACTTTAGAAGTGATCATTATTTCCTTGTTTTGCGGAAACTCGCTGAGCTAGTGGTAACTGAATGGTGAATGCAGTGCCTTGGCCTGGATTGCTATCAACCCGGATATTTCCAGACTGCTTTAGGATGTAATCGCGGGCTTCGTAAGCGCCGATGCCCATTCCGGCATTGCCTTTTGTCGTATCGAACGGCTTGAATAAGCGTTCCGCAATGAACTGCTGGTCCATGCCTATACCGTTGTCAATGATCTTGATGACAGCATAGTCTTGGTTTTTTGTTAATTCAAGCTTAACCCAGCCATCGCTTGTCGCTATGGCGTCTTGTGCGTTTTGAACCAAATTAGTCAAGATATTGGTCAATTTGATTTTGTCCGCCGTCACGAAGCACTCGCTGAGTGTCGTGTTCATTTGTAATGGTGGCGTACCGAGATGCTGTTGCGCAATATTATTAACTAATTCCACCAAATTGATGAAGGTGTTGGCTGTGGTTGTGTTGGTTTCGCCTTGTTTTAACTGTTCTACTATATGGTGCATTTTTTTGACCACGTTATTTAGCGTGTCTATGGTGTCGTCGAAGAAGTCCGGGTTATGTTTATGCTTTTCGGCGTTCTTTACGATCAAGGAGATCTGAGCTACCAGATTTTTGAGGTCATGCACCAAGTATGCTGAAAGGCGGTGGTACGTTTCAAATTGGCGATTATTGGCGAGTTCTTCACTTGTCCGGTTCAGAGCTAGCGCGTTGGCTAATTGCATACCCACTGTCTTCAACAGGTCGTGGTCTTCCCAGTCAAGTTTTCGTGGCGCGCGCGCCTGAGTTAACACTACAAAAGCCTCAAGTTTGTTTAGGTGAAATAGCGGCACTATAAGCCACACTTGGCTATCTTCGTAGCACCACGGCGATAGATCTATATCATCGTACACTTCCGGAGCATGAGCTAGTTCGAAAAAATCGATGACCCATTGTTTGTTAGCTAGATATTGAGGTAGGTCGCCTATGTTGTGGAGATATTCAATTTCTTGCGGAGTGAGTTTGAGATTTTGTTCCGCAGCTAAAAAAAAATGGCCTTGATCGTTTTTTAACCATAAGCCGCCGCCAGCGCTCTCCACTAGGTCCGTCAAAGTGGTTATGATGAATCCTTTTAGCTCCTCAAGCGACTCAAGTTTTGCGAGCGATTTGCTGATCTTGAGCCACTCTTCGCGGTAATCGTAGCTGTAGTGGAAAAAATGCTTACTAAAATAGACCTTGGAGATCGCTCTTATTTTACCGGATGTAAACGGGATAATGAGCAGGAGAATGGCAAGAAAAATAAATAGAGTTTGTGCTGCTTCGCCCCATTCGGTATTGGCGCGTTTGATATAAAAACCGGCAAATGACATAAGGATTAAATAGATGCCGCAACCGAACAGGATCGTTGAGTAAAAAATAGTTTTGCGAGGTGTTGTCAGTTCCGTACTTTGACTGTTAAGCTTTAGTCGGCTTAATGTGACCGCTAAAAGTGGTGTCATGAGTGCGTTGATTACACCTCGTGATTGCCAGAGCGAGAAATCTAGGCTACTGAATAGTAGCGATTTGCTATAAACCAGCAAATCCACGGCAAATAGCGAGCCAAGGCTTATACACAGAAATTTGAGGTTCCACCTTTGCTTCAATGGGGTGCTACGGTAAAGCTGTTCAACTAGAATGAGGCCAAACACGGCGAATACGACGTGTGATGCGAATCGAGGATCGACGTTTAGATGTTCTCGGATCATGGTTAGGTAGCCGGGGAAGATCTCAATGCCCAATACCAGCGCTAAAATTAGGGTGGCGACTACACTGACATTTGATTTGAATATTTGTTTGTGATCGTTATATATCTGTTTGGATAGCAGTACCCCAAGCTGTAAAAACCAAGATGCGTTGCGGAGGGTTTCGTACGGCAGGGTGTCAGCGAAGAAGAAATGGCTATTTTTTGTGGCGATTATCACGCTTGTACACCAAGTAAAAGAGCACAGAACTGCTATTATGAAAGGCAGATTCCAGTGATTCCTAAAGCAAGCGTACAAAAGTAAAAAACCATAAGCGATTGCCGCGCTCAAGTAACTGTAATAAATGTAGCTTTGCATTAAGTGTCGATGTTTAAGGGGTTTTTAAAATTCCGTGTACTTATTATACGATCATAAACGCACTAAGCTGGACCATTACTTTGCAAACTCAGGCGGACATGAAAGAACTATTTAGTGACGTATTAGCCAATACGCAATTTTCCGAAGGTTCTGGCTGGAAACGATATCGCCTAAATGCGGGTGAGACAATCGTTCAAAAAGGTCAGCAAGGAAACACTTTATTTCTTCTCGAGGAAGGTGTTGTTAGAGTTTTGGGTGGGGCAGAGTTGGATGGTAATCGACGGATCAGCCCCGGCTTGTGCGATTTGGAGGCTGTAGCGGTGTTTGGAGATGTCTGTTTGTATGAATCGAGAGAACGAACTGCTTCTGTTGTCTCATTAACGGATGTATGTTTGCTTGAAGTTCGCAGCGATATGCTGAGTATTTATTTGGACGATCATCCGGTGCAGGGTTATTTGTTCTTGAAGGGGCTGTTTCAAGCTATGTCTAATCGTTTGGGATTAGCAAATGATCGAATAGAGCATTTGCTGGCATGGGGAATTAAAGCGCATGACATCGATAAATATTTGTAGCTGGATGGCACTCGCGGAAATGAGGGGAAAAAATGGATGTTGCACCTAAATCATCTCTGGCGGAAAGTTTTAGTCGTTACTTCAAGGTGGACCTCGCCGAAAGTGATGCTCAAAAGGAATATGTTTTTCAAGTAAGGTATCGCGTTTACTGCGAAGAATTTAAATACGAGTCTGTTGAACGTTTTGCTAACCGTCTTGAGATAGATGATTACGATGAATACTCCCGGCATTGTCTGATTACTCATCTGCAAACGGGAATGCCTGCCGGCTGCGTGCGATTGGTACCTGCTGTCGGCGAGAGAGAGAATAAGCCATTGCCGTTAGAAAAGTACTGTGGCGACAGTCTGGATAATAAGGTTATAGATAACTTAAAGCTTCAGAGAAATACAGTGTGCGAGATATCCAGACTAGCTGTTGATGGGGCATTCCGTCGGCGTACCGGTGAGGCTTTGACACGTTTTGGTGAAGTTAACGGTTTACAATTTTCGCCACAAGAACAGAGAACTTTTTCGTCAATAGCAGTTGCTTGTTTTTTTGCGGCCACTGTTTTGACAGAAGTAGATGGGCGTACAAATGTGTTTGCAATGATGGAGCCGTTCTTGCCGCGGTTGATGCATCGGTCAGGTATAGATTTTCAGCGTGTTGGTAAGGATATCGACTACCACGGCATACGCGCACCTTATTTCATTACTACGCAGGCGGTTTTAGAAAATATGCACCCGGATTTGCAGGAGTTATACTCTTGGATAAAAGAAAATATTGTTAACTAGTATCACAGGGTTTAATGCAAGTCTATTTTGCCCGGAAATTAATAAGTTAACTAGATAAAAGTTTTGGAGTTTTGGTAATAGGATGAAAACAAATCTAATCAGTTCCGTAGTTTTCGCATGTTCATTTTTATTGCAAACAGCGGCCTGTTCCTCACCTGAGGAAGCTGCTCAAAATCATTTGCAAAAAGGTAAGGAGCTTTTTGAAAAAGGGGAATTTGATAAGGCCTTGCTTGAGTTGAAGACATCAAGCCAAAGCAGTGATAAGTTTGGTGAGGCCTATTTCTATATGGCCCTTTTGGACGAGAAAAATAATAACTTCAAATCGATGCGGCAAAATCTGATTAGGGCCTTAGAGTTAGAGCCTGGTTTGACTTCCGCAAAAATAAAGCTAGGTAAGCTCGATATTATTTTCGGAGATTTGGACAAAGCTTTGGAGCAAGCTGAATTAGTCTTGGCGAGCGATTCAAGCAACATTGATGCAAAATTGATCAAGGCATCCGTTTATATTAAACAGTCAAAAAAAGATCAAGCAGCAGAAGTAGTTAATTTGGTTTTAAAAGATAGCCCAGATAATATAGAGGCTTTGTCATTACAGGCGGCTTTATTTGCTGAAAAAAGTGAAATAGATCAAGCATTGGTATTAGTGAACAGGGCGTTGGAAAAAGAGCCTAAAAACCTTCCCTTGCGTTTATTTAAAATCAAGCTCGATGCTGGATTAAACAATATAGATAACGTGGTAAAGGGATATGAGGAGCTTATTCAACTATATCCAGATGCCAACAACTTTAAATTAAGCTTGGCCTCTATTTATTCGATGACTGGTAAGCTTGAGGAAGCGGAGGGATTGTTAAGAGAAATGGTCCAAAAATCAAACGATAAAGTCGAGCCTGAAATCGTTTTGATTGAATTTCTAAATGCTCGTGCTAAAGATCGAGTCATCGCAGAATACGAGTCCATGCTTAATCGTCATCAGAAGCAGCCTAAGATGTTGTTGGAGTTATCAAAATGGATGGTTGCATCAGGTTATGCTGAGAGTGCTAAAAAGGGTTTGGAGCAAGTCGTTGAGCTAGAGAAAAATAACGAAACAGGCTTATCAGCTCAGGTTATTCTCGCGGAAATTGCGCTGATGGAAAAGCAATATAGTACTGTAGAGAGCTCTTTGAGAGATATTCTTAGTGTTAATTCAGAATTGATTCAGGCAAACTTGCTTAAAGGTCGCTTTTTGCTGGCTCAAAATAAAACAGATGAAGCTATTGAGTTTCTTAACAAGCTTGTATGGAGCAAAGTTAATGTAGATGATGTTTATTCCTTGTTAGGTGAGGCCTATTTAATAAAACAAGATCGGAAACAGGCTGAAAAAAGTTTTAAGCAGGCGTTAGAAGTTAATCCAGCCAATTTAGCGGCCTTTTCTCGTATATATGGTAATTACTTACAGTCCGGTCAAAAGGAGAATGCTAGGCAATATCTTGAAAAGGCGTTATCGATAAAACAAAACGACGTTTTACTTCTTACTAGTAAAGCTGAGTTGGATATTTTGGAGAAAAAATGGGATGGTGCCCAAGAGGCCATTCAGCGGCTGGCGCTTTTTTCTAAAGATAAAGCTATGCCTACATATCTTCAAGCCAACATTTTGCAGGGTAAAGGTAAGTTTGCTGAGGCAATTAGCTTGTATGACAAGTTGATACAACAGCATCCTAATCATCTCAATTCATTGATTAATTTGGTCAGATCTTACGAGGCTCTTGGGCAAAGAGATAAGGCTGTTGCTTATTTAGAGAAGCATCATGCCGAGTATCCGGATGAATTAAATGCTGTCGGTGCTTTGAGTGATCTTTACGCGGCAAATAATGATTTTGCCAAAACTAAAAAGCTATTAACGGATCAGATTAAATATACTCCAAAAGCAACATCTATTTACCTTGCTCTAGCGAGGGTTGAAGCGGTGATGAATAAAAACATCGAATCAGCTAAAAAGGTTTATTTGCAAGGATTAGAAATTAATCAGGATGATCCTCAGTTATCTATGGCATTGGCTGGTTTGTACGAGCAATTGAACGAAAAGCAAAGTGCGATAAAAGTATATAAAAATTTGCTCGATAAGAATCCTGGTACTAGTTTGGCTATTAACAATTTGGCGTCATTGTTGATAGAGTCTAACAATCCTGACGAGATTAATCAGGGGGTAGAATTAGCAAAAGTATTTAAAGATTCTGAAAATCCATATTTTCAAGACACGTATGCCTGGGCCTTGATTAAAACGGGTAGAAATTCGGAGGGGCTCAAACTATTACAGGCTTTAATTTTAAAAGAGCCTAAATTACCTGAGTTTAGATATCACTTAGGTGTCGCTCATCTTAACGCTGGCAATAAAGCCACTGCAATAAGCGAGCTTAAACAGTCGATTAGTCTGTCTGATAAACAAAAGCGCAATTTTGCAGGTAAAGATGATGCAAAAAAGATCTTAGAAGAGACAGAGAATTCAGCCGGTAATTGAGTAACTACGTAGATTATGATTATGCCGATATTTAGCAAAAAATTGTTGTGTTATATGAACGCATTTGTCCTTATGTTAAGCGTGACGGGCTGTTCGCAACCACTACTTGAGGATGTGCAGCAGGCGGCTGATTACACTTATCAGATTGGGCCGGGGGATAGTGTGAATATATTCGTTTGGGGTAATCCGGAGCTATCCACTTCAGCCCCAGTCCGGCCGGATGGCAAGATAACCGTTCCTTTGGTTGAGGAGTTATTGGCCAGCGGTAAAACACCGTTTGAATTAGCCCGTGACATTGAGAAGGTGCTTTCAACTTACATTAAGAGTCCGCAGGTAGTTGTTATGGTGAGCGGCTTTAAAGGGATTAGTACTCAGCAAATTAGGGTTATTGGCAGGATTGGTGGTGGCAGTGGTGGCAGTGGTGGCAGTGGTGGCAGTGGTGGCAGTGGTGGCAGTGGTGGGGTCGGACGTTACCAAGGCAAGTCCATTCCATACGAAAGGGGAATGACTTTATTGGATGTTATTTACAGATCGGTTTGAATCAATATGCTGATGGCAATAGAGCCAGCGTAATCAGGGATGTGAATGGAGAGTTGAAGCCGTTTGGTGTTAGGATTGACGACTTGATTGATGATACAGATTTGTCAGCGAATGTGTTGATGATGCCTGGAGACATTTTAATTATTCCTGATGCATATTTTTAGGGTTTTGTAAAAAGGGTGACTTATTCTGTGGGTAGTATATTCATTAATTTTAGATTAAAAACAATGGCTAGTTAATATGCAACAAGATCTTTCTGAAGTTTATTTTTATTTGAAAGGGACTTTAAAGTATAAGCGCCTGGCGATTGTTTTTGCTTTGGTTGTTTGTTCAGGCGCTTGGGCGTATATTTTCATGATGCCTGACAAATTTGAGTCAAAAGCTAAAGTTCATATTGATTCAGCTACAGTTATCAGGCCACTTATGAGGGGGATGGTGATAGAGCCTGATATATCTGCACTAATTAGAATAATTCAGCAACTCATGTTTACAAGGCCTAATCTAGAAAAAATTATTTCGCTATCCCAGCTAAGCAGATCTCAGGATAATTCTGGATCTACAACCGAGTTGATAGAAAAACTTAAAAAAGACATAACAATTGCTGGTGGCAGAGGAGATATTTTTGATATTGCCTATACGTCCCAAGACCCTGAAGTTGCCAAAAGCGTGGTTCAGGCTGTTCTAACTGTGTTTTCAGAGCAGACCGAGGGAAAAGCATTGGCTGATGCAAGTGATGCGCAGCGCTTCATTGAGCAGCAGATACGAGAGTATGAGATTAGATTGCAAGATGCTGAAAAAGCAAAGGAAGAATTCAAACGGGCAAATATAGATTTACTTAATGGTTCAGATCAATTTCAGAGTTTGCAGAAAATGAAGGAGCAGTATTTAGATGCCAATACTGCTCTAGATCAAGCTATTTCTCGAAGAAATGTTTTAGCGGAGCAGGTTGCTGAAATACAAGAGTCCGATGAGGACTGGGGACTACCTACATCTACTCAGGAAGTGTCTGCGGATAACGCAAGGATAGAATCGCTGAAAGATAAGCGGACCGAGTTGTTGCTGAAATACACCGAACGACATCCAGAAATAATTGAAATTGATAAGTTAATTGAAACGCTGAAAACTCAAGAAAACCAATCAAAGCCTAATCAGTCAGAATCAAATGAAGATTTGGGTGCAGGTGTTTCGGAGAGTATTGGAGCTGAGAAAATGGCTAACCCCTATGTTCAAGCGTTAAAGATGGGGTTTGATAATGCTCAGGCAGAAGTTGCATCGAGCCAAACTTTAGTTGAGTCAATTCGAAACAGGATAGCAAAGCTCGAAGAAGGATTGAATGAAAGATTGACCATTGAAACGGAAATGAAGAATCTTAACCGGGACTATGAAACGATAAGTGGAAAGTACTCAGAGTTGCTGGACCGGCGTGAACAGGCTCATATTACCGAGCGTGTGGACGACCAGACATCTCGCTTGAAATTCAAAATTGCTGATCCTCCTAGCAAGCCCAATAAGCCTAGTTCTCCTAATAGAAAGTTATTTTACTCGTTCGCGCTTTTAGTCGGGGTGGTTTTAGGGTTCGGTGTTGCGTTTTTAGTTTATTTTATACGGCCAGTATTTATGTCAACAAGACAAGTAAGAATTGTGACCGGGCTGCCATCCCTAGGTAGTGTGTCTCTTACTTCACAAGGTATAAGTCAGACCAATAATATCGACTGGTTACTTATTTCGACTTTTGCAATACTGCTAAGTGGCTATATTGGTATCATGATATTTGAGATACTCAAGTAAAGTCGTATTAAACAGGTAAACATATGAGCATTATAGAGAATGCGCTGAAAAAGGCAGGGAGCCAAGGGTTAGTTGTGGAAAATAATAGCCAAGACTCGGCTATCACAAGTAAACCTGATAGAGGTGCCAGCGAAAGCAATTTAGAGTCGGTTGAGTTACGAGAGTCTTTTCACGCGTTTTCGCCAGAGCAGCAGGTTGTTGTTGATTGGGTTGGCTTAGCGGAAAATGGTTTTATAGACAATAACAATGCAAAATCTCAGTTGGCTGAAGAGTTTAGGGTTATTAAGAGACCTTTAGTCAACAATATACAGGGTGCGGAAAATAATGGTATTAATCGTTCTAATTTAATTCTTATCTGCAGCAGTTTGCCTGGAGAAGGGAAGACGTTCGTTTCAATTAACTTGGCTTTGAGCATTGCTAACGAAAGAGATAAAAAGGTTTTACTTATAGATGCCGATGTTGAAAAGCCGAGTATATCAAAGCAATTAGGGATTAATAGTCCTCGCGGCTTAATAGAGTATTTAGAAGATGATAAAGTAACTTTTTCAGATATTTTGTTAAAAACAGATCTTCCAAATCTTAGCTTGATTACAGCAGGTAAAAGACATAAATACTCGACAGAGTTGTTATCGAGTCAAAGGATGTATTTATTTGCGGAAGAAGTGAGCCGGCGATATAAAGACCGTATTGTGATTTTTGATTCCCCCCCGTTACTTGTTGCTACTCAGGCCCAAATACTTGCAGAACTTGTAGGTCAGGTAGTGCTGGTAATTGCGGCGGAAGTTACTCCGCAGAGCGTGGTTAATGAGTCGGTTGCGAAGCTTAGTAATTGCGATGTTGTTATGACCCTTTTGAACAAAACAAGAAAAGAGATAGATATATACGGTCACAATTATAGTTATGGGAAATATGGACATTTGTGACAGTAATCGTCTTTCCGGTTTATCTTTAGCCACCTTGCTTTCTGGTTTAAGTATAGGTATGGTTTTACATTCTAGCTCTGCAAAAGCGCTTGATTGGCGATTAAGTCCAAGTTTGTCCGCAAGCGAGATATTTTCAGATAATTTGACTCTTTCTGAAAATAATAAGAAAAGCGGTTTTGTAACTGAGGTTAGTCCTGGAATTTCATTGTATGGAAACTCCCCGTGGAGCAGTTTCAATTTAAATTATCGTATGCAAGGTCTCTATAATGCGGGTGGTAGGGATGCTATAGATATAAATCATCAGCTTAATATGAATTCTTTGTATCAAGCCGTTCGTAACACTCTTTTTTTGGAAACTGCAAGTTCAATAAGTCAGCAAAATATTAGTAATTCGTTTGTTACGACTGATAATATTTCTGGGAATGGTGGGCGGACTGAAGTTCAGACTTTTAGTATTTCGCCTTATTGGACGCCTCGTTTTGGTCAGTTTGCAACGGGTTTAGCTAAAGTCGGTTATAGTAAATCCTCGTTCGAGAATTTAAATGGGTCATTAGTGACGCCGCAGTTGTCAAATTTGGTGTCCGATTCGGATACTATTACGCGCCAGGCTAGATTGTCCAGCGGCAGTTATTTTAATAGGGTCAACTGGGGATTAAACTATTCGTCCCAAGAGCAAAGCAGGGCTGTCGGACAAGATGTTCGATTTGAACAATACCAAGGTAATGCTCGATATTATATCAATAATAAATTCAATCTTTTCGGACAAGCAGGGTTTGAAAATAACGATTTTCAAACTTCGACGAATAGCATAAGTAATGGTTTTTTTTATACGGTTGGGGGGCAATGGACACCAAGCAAGTGGTATTCACTTGAGGTTGGTATCGGTAATAACAAGCATGCTACGTTGCAATTTAATCCTTCGGAAAATCTTAGTTCGACCATTACGTATCGTAATAAAGATGTAGGGTTAAACACTGGCGATTCTTGGGATGCAAACTTTAACTATCGCGCTAAGCAGGCGACCATTGCATTTAATTATTCCCAAGAGACAACGACGTTGCAACAATTGTTCGCTGAGCAGGGATTTTTTCTTCGGGATGCCTCGGGCAGCTTAACTCAGGTGGTAAACACTCAAGATTTAGTAGCGCAGGGGTTTCTCACCCCTGGCCCAACTGATCCTCTTACCGGAAGGTCGTCGCTGATTCCAGGCCCCAATTTTAACAATACCCAGTTAGTTTTGAATCCGTTTGATTTGGTCAATGACGTAATTATTAGAAAGCGTGGAAATCTTTCTTTTTCCTACCAAACCGGTAAGAGCACTTACAACGCTTCTGTGTTTAACGAACGTAGAACATATGAAACCCGTTCTGGAGAAGACATGTCATATGGTGTAACGGGTAGCTGGCAATGGCAATTTGCCTCGAGGATGGATCTCTATCTACGACCTTCTTGGCAACATACGGATGGAGAGTTATCCAGCAATTCTCGATATGATGTAGCTTTGGGTGTAAGCAGGGGGGTTCCTATTAATTTGGGGCGCCCTTTATTAATGGATACAAGACTCGAGTTTAGGCATATCAATCAAATATCCGATTCCACCCAATTTGGTGGTTATGTTGAGAACAGGGCTACAGCTAATTTTAACGTACGATTCTAAATAGAAAAAACATGTACGACGGATTTTATAATCTCACCCAAAAGCCTTTTCAACTAAGCGCGGATCCGGATTTCTTTTTTCAGAGCTCAGTGCATAAACGTGCTCTAGCTTATATGCATTACGGCTTGACGCAAGGTGAGGGCTTTGTTCTGGTTATCGGCTCGCCTGGTACGGGTAAAACTATGCTGGTAAAGAGTTTGATAAAAAATTTGAATAAAGAGAAATTGTTAATCGGTGTGATGATGACTTCTCAAGTGGGGCCTGAAGACACTTTGCGGATGGCTGCATCGACATTTGGTTTTTCATTTTCTCTGACCGATAAGGCCAGTTTATTATCGGGGTTCGAAAAGTTTATCGCTGAAAAAGCCAGAGAAGGTAGGCGATTACTGTTGATCGTCGATGAAGCGCAGAATTTGCCAAAACAATCCTTAGAAGAATTGCGTATGCTTACCAATTTGGATGTTAATGGTAATCCTGTTTTTCAGGTGTTTTTGATTGGGCAACCCGAATTGAAACGCACCATTTACTCTGCGGATATGGAGCAGCTAAAGCAGCGCATTGTATCTACATTTCAGCTTGATCCGTTGGATTTGGAAGAGACCAAAGAATATATACTTTTTAGGTTGCAAACTGCAGGTTGGTCTGGGACTCCTGAGTTTACGCCAAGTGTTTTTGAGGCTATTCACGAGTTTAGTGGAGGTATCCCTAGACGCATTAATTCCTTGTGCGATCGTCTACTATTATTCGGTTATCTGGAAGAGTTGAAGTTGTTGGACGAACAGGCAGTGACTAAAGTTATCGTCGAGGTTAAGGAAGAAATGTTGCTCGAGGTTGCTGACGAGGAGTATGAGAGTTCCATGCCGCCGTTACATCGTTTCAGTGGTGCTGATTCAGAATCTCTCGAACATAGGATTGCCAGACTCGAAGATGTTGTCACCAATCTTCGAAACAGTCTGAATAAAGAAAAAGCTCTGCTTAGAAAAGCTATTCTGCTGCAATTGGATATGGATGCCGTTTACAGCGAAACAACCTCCCTGGATTAACAAAAATGTCCCCTAAAGTCTTGGTTTGCGTGGTCGGCGCGCGACCTAATTTCATGAAAATGGCGCCAATTATCAGACAGTTACAAGCTGTTAGACATTTGGTCACACCTTATTTGGTGCATACCGGTCAGCATTACGACCAAGCCATGAAAGATACTTTTTTCCAACAGCTCGGTATTCCGGAGCCGGATAAGGATTTGGGTGTCGGATCGGGCAGTCATGCGGTGCAGACTGCAAATGTCATGTTGCGCTTTGAGCCGGTTTTGGATGAGGTTAAACCTTTTGCCGTGTTGGTAGTGGGGGATGTCAATTCAACAATCGCCTGCGGGTTGGTCGCAGTAAAAAAAAATATTCCATTGATCCATGTTGAAGCCGGTTTGAGAAGTTATGATCGGCAAATGCCGGAAGAGATTAACCGCATTTTGACTGACCAAATCTCAGACCTGTTATTCACCACGGAGCGTGCGGCGGCGGACAATTTGATTAAGGAAGGTATTTCCGAACAGCGGATATGCTTTACCGGGAATGTGATGATCGACACGCTTTTGGCTAACTGCCAACAAGCCTCTTCTTTGGCGGAAACATTGCAGCGATACGGTTCCAAACAGCTTGTTTCGGAAAAAGCTTATGCCTTGTTAACACTGCACAGACCTTCCAATGTTGACGAGCCCGAAACACTGGCGCGCTTGATTCGGGTGGTGGGGGATATCAGCGAAAAACTCCCTGTGATATTTCCGGTTCACCCGCGCACACAGCAAAAAATTGCAGAGGCGGGATTACTGAGCATGTTGCCGGAGAAAAGGGTGATTATGTTACCGCCGGTGGCATATTTGGAAATGCTCGGTTTGATGCAGTCCGCACAATTGGTTTTGACTGATTCCGGTGGCTTACAGGAAGAGACGACTGCATTGGGCGTACCTTGCGTGACCTTGCGGGAAAATACCGAAAGGCCTATCACCATCACCGAGGGTACCAATTCCATTGTGGGAACCGATCCCGCTAAAATTATGCAATGTGTAAATGATGTGTTGAGCACGGGCGGTAAGAGTGGTCGGGTTCCAGAGTATTGGGATGGTAACGCCGCTGGTCGTATCGTCGATGAAATCGTGCGTCGTTATCAGTTGGCGGGTTGAGACTGTATGAATGCCCCTGTATGCATTAATGCTATGACAGTTGATGTTGAGGATTATTTTCAGGTCTCGGCGTTTGAGGCTAATATCCAGCGTAGTCAGTGGGATGGTTTACCGCACCGGGTAGAACAGAACACCCAGCGGATTTTGGATTTGTTTGCTCAACATCAGGTAAAAGCCACTTTTTTTACCTTGGGCTGGGTGGCCGAACGTTATCCGCAGTTGGTTCGGCGGATTGTCGATGAAGGGCACGAACTCGCTTCGCATGGTTATCAACACACCCGGGTAACCGAACAAACACCGGAGCAATTCCGGGAAGATCTTAGAATTAGCCGGCAGATTCTCGAAGACATCGGCGGTCAGCCAATTGTGGGTTATCGCGCCGCTAGTTATTCGATAGGTGCGAAGAACCTCTGGGCGCTTGAGGTATTGGAGGACGAGGGCTTTCAGTACAGTTCTAGTATATATCCTGTAAAACACGATTTATACGGTATGCCGAGCGCTCCCCGCTTCGCCTACAGGCCGGATAACGCGCCTAAACTGTTGGAAATACCGATTACTACGTTGAAAATACTGGATCGTAATATCCCCTGCGGTGGCGGCGGGTTTTTTCGATTGTATCCGTATCAGTTTTCGAAATGGGCTTACCGCCACCTCAATAAATACGAAAATCAGTCTGGAATTTTTTATTTTCACCCTTGGGAAATAGATCCCGAACAGCCGCGGCAGCATGATTTGTCGTTTAAGACCCGTTTCAGACATTATTTGAATCTGGATAGAATGCAAAATCGCCTTAACAGCTTACTGGCCGATTTTGCTTGGGATACCATGCAGAACGTGTTTCTAACCAAGCAAACAGACAAATCACCATAGTTAGTCATGATCAAATTACTTGAGCCAGCCCAAACAGAGCGTTGGGATCACTATGTCATGGCTGCGGCCGATGGCAGCTTCTTTCATTTATCAGCTTGGCAGCAGGTAATCAAACAAGCCTTCGGCCACGATACTTACTATTTCTACGCAGAACAAAATGGCGAAATCACCGGTATTTTGCCCTTGACCCATGTCAATAGCTTGTTATTCGGCAATTCTCTGGTTTCAAACGCGTTTTGTGTATACGGCGGAATTGTCGCCACTAACGATGAGGCTTTTGCAGCGTTACAAACCAAAGCGCAACAACTGGCCAGAGAATTGGGCGTCGATAGTTTGGAGATGAGGAATCGGCAACAGCATCATCCCGATTGGCCGCACAAAGAACTCTATGTCACGTTTAGAAAAGAACTCGATCCAGATGTCGAAAAAAATCTAAATGCGATTCCTCGTAAGCAGCGGGCAATGGTGCGGGCTGGCATCAAAGCCGGTCTTACCAGTGTTATCGACGATAATGTCGAACGTTTATATGGCGCCTATTCTGAAAGTGTCAGGAACTTGGGCACCCCAGTATTTCCAAAAAAATATTTTCAACTTTTGCAGGATGTATTCGGCGATAGTTGCGAGGTGCTAACGATAGAGCACGAAGGTCAGCTAGTCGCCAGCGTGATGAGTTTTTATTTCAAGGATGAGGTTTTACCTTACTACGGTGGCGGTACCGATGCGGCCCGCGATTTGAAAGGTAACGATTTCATGTATTGGGAAGTGATGCGGCGTGCAGTCGAAAAGGGTTGCAAGATTTTCGATTACGGTCGGAGTAAAGTTGGCACAGGCTCGTATCGCTTTAAAAAGCACTGGGGTTTCGAACCGGAGCCGCTTTATTACGAGGTCGATCTGGTCAAAGCCAAACAAATACCCGAAATCAATCCACTCAATCCTAAATACCGTTTGTTTATTGCAGCTTGGAAGCGCTTGCCTCTGCCGGTTAGTCAGTTGGTCGGCCCTTGGCTTGCCAAGGACTTAGGCTAATGGCCAAGCCCAAATTACTGTATTTAGTTCATCGTATTCCTTATCCGCCTAACAAGGGCGACAAGATTCGTTCCTTTCATTTTTTGCAGGCTTTAGCTGCTGAATACCAGATATTTCTCGGTACCTTTATTGATGACCCGGATGATAAGCAGCATATCGATGTCTTAAAGTCTTTCTGTGCAGATACTTGCTGTATCGAATTAAATCCCAAGATCGGTAAAATTAAAAGTTTGACAGGCTTTCTGAGCGGAGAAGCCTTGAGTTTGCCGTATTACCGTAACCGCGAATTGCAGGAATGGGTGGATAAAACGATCAGCGAACAGGGTATTGAGAGGGTGATGATCTTTTCATCGCCGATGGCACAATATGTTGATAAATATACCAACTTGCATTGCGTGGCCGATTTTGTAGATGTCGATTCCGACAAGTGGCGGCAATATGCGCAAAGTAAAGACTGGCCCGCCAGTTGGATTTACCAGCGTGAAGCGGAAAAACTGCTGGCCTATGAGCAATGTATCGCTGCGCGGGCCGATGCCACAATATTTGTATCCGAACAAGAAGCAGGCTTGTTCAAAACTTTAGCACCGGTATCCGCGGTCAAGATTAGTTTTGTGAACAACGGAGTGGATACGGACAGGTTCTATCCAGACTTGTCGTATGAGACGCCATTCCCGGCCAAGCAAAGGACTGTTGTGTTCACCGGCGCGATGGATTATTGGGCCAATGTCGATGCAGTCAAGTGGTTTGCCGAGCAGGTATTTCCTGTTATCAAAAGCCGATTGCCGGGCGTACATTTTTATATAGTAGGTTCCAAACCCGCCAAAGAGGTGTTGCAATTGGCGGAAAACGAGCCTGCCGTAATTGTGACTGGGCGAGTTGACGATGTCAGGCCCTATGTTGCTCACGCGGACGTTGTTGTTGCGCCCTTGCGGATCGCCAGGGGCATTCAAAACAAAGTGTTGGAAGCCATGGCAATGGCCAAGCCGATAGTGGCCACCTCGGCGGCTATGGAGGGCATACCGGGAGGAACGGATTTGCAGGTGGCGATAGCCGACGCTCCGGAAGATTTTGCCAGCCAAGTTTTACAGTTTTTGGAGCAGCCGGTCGAATCGGCTAACGTCAATCGCCGCTATGTAGAAAGCGATTTCAGTTGGGAGCAAAACGGCCAACGCTTGTGCCGATTGTTAGCAGGCGAGACTGCATAAATGTCCAGACCGTTGCCGCCCTTAATCGTGCATATCATTTATAGGCTGGGCATTGGTGGGCTGGAGAACGGCCTGGTCAATATCATTAATAATTTACCGGAAGACAGCTATCGGCACGCCATTATCTGTTTGGCAGATAGCACTGAGTTCAGCCAGCGCATTAAACGGCAAGATGTGGTTATCCATCAGTTACATAAGCGGCCAGGACAGGATTGGGCGTCGTTTTATACAGTCTATCGCTTGTTGAAACAATGGCAGCCCGCTATCGTGCATACCCGTAATTTGGCGGCTATCGAATATCAGGTTTGCGCGTTGTTAGCCGGCGTGTCTTATCGGGTGCATGGCGAACATGGTTGGGATGTTTTCGATCCTGACGGCAGCAATGTCAAGTATCAATGGCTGCGACGGATTTTGGGTTCAATCATTCATCGCTTCATTCCGTTATCGCAGCATTTACAGGATTATTTGCTGAATCGAGTTGGCATTCCAGCTGCGAAAATCACGCGCATCTGTAACGGTGTCGATACCAAAACGTTTTATCCTCGTTCCGGAATTAGACAAATACCGGACGGTTGCTCGCTGAATTTGGATCAAAAGTTGGTGATTGGTACAGTTGGACGCATGCACGGCGTTAAAGATCAGTTGACGCTGGTTGGGGCTTTTATCAATGCTTGCGAAAACTCCCCCGAGTTTGCCCAAATTGCCCGTTTGTTTTTGATTGGTGATGGGCCTTTGCGAGCCGAAGCGATTGACTTGTTGAATGCCGCCAGCCTTACCGATAAAGCCTGGTTACCCGGCGAGCGTGACGACATACCCGAAATTTTGCGTAGCTTCGATATTTTCGTACTGCCGTCAAAGGCGGAAGGTATTTCCAATACTATATTAGAAGCGATGGCTAGCGGTTTGCCGGTTATCGCTACGCGAGTTGGCGGCAACCCCGAGCTGGTGCTGGACGGTACGACCGGGTGTCTGGTAGAGAAAGAGGATGTTACAGGTATGTCAGCGGCGATGCAGGAGTTGGTAATGGATGACGATAAACGGCGGCAATTGGGTAAAGCTGCGTTGCAGCGGATTCAGGCGGAATTTTCAATCGATAGCATGGTGAATCGCTATCGGCAGGTTTATGACAAACAGTAAATGATCCAGAGAGAACTCATATGTGCGGCATAGTCGGTATTTTCGATATTACGGGTGCTAGTGAAATAGACCGCAATTTGTTGTCGCGGATGAACGAGTCCCAATTTCACCGGGGGCCTGACGAAGGCGGTTTGCATACTGAGCCTGGTTTGGGCTTTGGACACCGCCGGTTGTCCATTATCGACTTGTCCAGCGGTCAGCAACCGATGCATAGTCAAGATGGCAATGTGGTACTGACCTACAATGGCGAGGTCTATAATTTTCCGGAATTGCGCGCAGAGCTGGAGGCATTGGGCTATAGCTTCAGGACTCATTGTGATACAGAAGTGATTCTTTATGCTTGGCAAGCTTGGGGTGAATCTTGCGTGGAGCGCTTACGTGGCATGTTTGCGTTTGGGATTTGGGATAGGCCACGGCAGACCTTATTTTTGGCCAGAGATCGTCTTGGTGTAAAGCCGCTGTTTTATGCCGAGTTAAGCAACGGCCAATTCATTTTCGGTTCTGAACTGAAAGCATTAAAACAGCATCCTCTACTACCTAAAAACGTTGATCCCACTGCGATAGAAGACTATTTCGGTTTTGGGTATATTCCCGACCCAAAGACTATTTATAAAGGTGTTTATAAGCTTGAACCCGGATATTCGCTAACGATTAAACGCGGGCAGAATGGTTTTCGACCTAAACAATATTGGGATGTTAAATTTCAGCCAGCTTCCGCGGGCAACGTAGCCGAAGCCGGCGAAGAGTTAATCGAGCGCTTGCGCGAGGCTGTGAAAATTCGAATGGTCGCTGATGTGCCGTTGGGGGCCTTTCTGTCTGGCGGTGTTGACTCCAGCGGTGTAGTGGCATTGATGGCGGGACTATCCAAAGAGCCGGTTAATACTTGTTCGATTTCGTTCGGCGATCCTAAATTCAACGAAGCGCAATTTGCCTCTCAGGTTGCCGAACGTTACCACACCGCACACCGCGTCGAACAAGTCGATCCTGACGACTTTAGCCTGATTGATCACTTGTCCGGTTTGTATGACGAGCCATATGCGGACAGTTCTGCGTTACCGACTTACCGGGTTTGCGAATTGGCCAAGAAGCAAGTAACCGTTGTGTTATCTGGCGATGGCGGTGATGAAAATCTGGCTGGCTACCGGCGCTATCGCTGGCATACCTATGAAGAACGGATGAGGGCTTTATTGCCTGATGCATTGCGGATGCCCTTGTTTTCGACCTTAGGTAGGGTATATCCGAAGTTGGATTGGGCACCCAAGGTATTGAGGGCGAAAACCACGCTGGAGTCTATAGGCCGGGATTCGATGGCGGGTTATTTTCACAGCGTATCGGTGCTTTCCAACGGTATGCGCAGCCAGTTATTTAGCGATAGTTTAAAAAGTGAGTTACAGGGCTATCAGGCTATTGAAGTATTCCGTCGGTATAGTCAGCAAGTCCCGGATAATCCATTATCGATGGTGCAATATCTGGATTTAAAAACTTATTTAGCGGGCGACATTCTGACTAAAGTCGATCGGGCCAGCATGGCCCATGCCTTGGAAGTGCGGGTGCCATTATTGGATCATAAGTTAGTGGAATGGATGGCAACCTTGCCGCCCGATTTGAAATTACACGGACGGGAAGGCAAATATTTGTTTAAGAAAGCGTTGGAGCCTTATCTGCCCAATGATATTCTTTACCGGCCCAAAATGGGGTTTGCAGTGCCATTGAGCAGTTGGTTTAGAGGGCCGCTAAAGCAGCGTGTGCAGCAGGCCTTGCTGGGAGAAACCCTGAAAAGTACCGGTTGGTTTGATGAGGCTTATTTGCATCATTTGGTTACTCAACATCAGTCCGGTCTGCGCGATTACAGCGCGTCGATTTGGTCGCTATTGATGTTTGAAGCGTTTCTTCGAAATAACTCTAAATGATCGCCTTTGAGACTCTGAATCTGTACGTGTGTGCAATAGACATATATAAAGCATTTTGCTAGAGTGCGAACCAATTCAAAGTTTAATTGCGAGGTTTCAGATGAATAGAATAGAAGAACAAAAAGGCACTAGGGGAGAAACTCAGCATGTTGGTGCCCCACTTGATAAATCCAGGAGGACTTTCGCGAAAACTGGCGTGATTGCTCCGGTTTTAATGACTCTAACCAGTAAGACGGCTTTAGGTAGTGTTTATCAGTGTACGATATCTGGTGTACAGTCTGGCAATGTGTCAAATCACTCAGAGGATATGTCGGTTTGTAAGACGGGAAAGTCCCCCACTGATTGGTTAGCCAATGTAGACACTACTACCGCCCCCAATTATGTCCAGTGGATTGCTGCGGGTGTATGTCCAGTTAGGGTGGAAAAAAAAACCAGCGGAACGCTTTATTATAAAAAAGGTGCTTCGGGTTCTTGTATAACGGCCTCAACAACCACTGCTACTGCAATGTGCAATGCCATTCTAGGTGTTAGTACTTTTACAGGAGGGTCTGGAAGCAACGGTCAATGTGCGGGCGGTAGCTATATTTACAAAAATGCATCCACTTTCGCGTCGATATTTGATCCCACCAACTTAGCGGATACTTCTACTTTTTGGGACGCCCTGTCTGGAAGTGGACTCAAACGGGACGCATGTGTAGCTTATCTAAATGCTAGTGCGGGGTTTATTCAGGATGTAAGTCCTGCGGAAGTTGTAAAACTTTATCGGTTATGTGCGTTTCATGAAGCTTTCTATGACGGAAGCATAGCTGTGACCAATGAGGCTGGTGCGGCTGAGTTATTGGCCAATCTTCATCAATAATTTTAATGATGTGAAATGGAATATTTGTCAACACTTCCGTGTTCAGCTTTTGGTTTTTGATGACCAAGTTGTTCTTTTTCATCATGGAAGTGGAGAAACCCATCTTTTAGATAGGAAGGCCAGTTTTATTCTATCTATAATTTTGGACTCCAAAGTCCCGATCACTGAGTCGGTGTTGAGCATCAGGGCTATTGATGAAGGTCTAGAAAATTTTGATCAGCAATCGCTAATGGGTATATTAGATGCGTTGCAGAATCTGCAGATTATTGAAAAAATATAGAGACTTTGAGCGGATCTTTTCCCACATCAGACCTAATAGCGTCTGGGCAATTTGTTATCAGGATTGGCCCTTTTTCAATTAGAATTCATTCTGCTATACCGTCAGTTCAGCAGGGTATCCTTGAGCTTTACTCTGCCTATTCGATATTACCCCCCGATACTTTTTGTGACTTTTATGTCCGCTTGATTCAGCCATCGGGCGTAAGACGTTTCTTTCGCAAACAGGTGCTGTTTGCCTATGATCAATTTATTCCTTTCAAGCCTTTGCCTTACGCGCAGGCGTTCCCATTTTTTGAATGGGGGTTGAACTGGTGCATTTCCGGCTATTCTCACCGGTTTCTAATTGTTCACGCCGCCGTGGTGGAACGAAACGGTAAAGCATTAATTTTACCTGGTGCGCCAGGGTCTGGTAAGAGTACCTTGTGCGCAGCTTTAATCAATAACGGTTGGCGCTTATTATCCGATGAACTAACATTGGTGGATCGCGCAACCGGGCATGTTGTTCCGGTCCCTCGCCCGGTTAGTTTGAAAAATGAATCAATAACGGTCATCGCTGATACTTTTCCATCTTGCCAATTCAGCCCTATCGTTCATGACACTTTGAAAGGGTCGGTTTGCTTGATGAAGCCTCCAGCCGATTCTGTAGTAAAAGCTGACCAAACCGCAATACCGTGCATGGTTGTGTTTCCGAAATATCAGGCAGAATCATCCTTGAGTCTAACCGCTGTGCCCAGGGCTGAGGCGTTTATGCGGCTGGCGGACCTTTCATTTAATTACAGTGTACTAGGCGCTCAGGGCTTTGAAACCATGGCGGGTCTGATAAAAAGCTGTGAGGCGTATGATTTTATTTACGATGGCGATTTTAACCAAGCATCTGATTTATTTGTGCAATTTTTGGATGATGTACAGTCGTGAGTCGCATGATGCCTGATTTGTTAAATGAATACTTGACGATCAAGATCAAGGAGAGTGTTCACTCAAATTCGGATTGGGAACTGTTGTTAAGACAAGCAAGGGGTGTTGGCGTACTGGCTAGGCTGACATTCTTTTGGAAAGAATTCCGATTATTCAACCCGCCACAGCATTTCGCATATCATCTCGATTCAGCCGAGACCTATTGGTTGTCTCAAAAACGTATTGTCAACTGGGAGCTATATAACCTGTCACAAGTGTTCAAGCATCTGAATATTCGGTTGATTTTGTTGAAAGGCACCGCTTATTCGGCATCTGGATTGAACGCCGGATTGGGACGTGTCTTCAGCGACATAGATATACTGGTACCGAAGCACCAGTTGAAAGAAGTCAAAGATGCGTTGAAATGGCATGGATGGTTTCCTGAACCCATGGATGATTACGATCAGCGTTATTATGAGCGTTGGATGCATGAATTGCCGCCGTTAAGGCATATTAAGCGCGGGACTTCGCTGGATGTTCACCACAATATACTTCCGCAAACCTGCAAGTTATACCCTGATGCCGAGTTGTTGCTAAAAGCCGCTGTTAGCGTAGCCAATACAGATTTTTGGGTGTTGTCTCCTGAAGATATGGTTCTGCACAGCGCTAGTCATTTGTTTTTGGGGGGGGAATTTGAAAATGGTTTGCGCGATTTGAGCGACATAGATCTGCTTCTACGCGAGTTTAGTTGTAATGATCGAAGTTTTTGGCAAAACCTGCATAATCGCGCAGAAATATTGGGATTGGGTAAGCCCTTGTTTTACGCCTTGCGCTACGCCACTAAAATACTGGGAACGCCGGTTCCTGATAGTGCCATTAAGGCTTCTACAGTCTCTGCGGGATGCGGTAAAAACAGAGTTATGGACTATCTTTTCTTACAGGCCCTAAAACCATACCATTCTAGCTGTACAGACACGCTGACCGGCTTTGCTCGATGGCTGTTGTTTCTTCGTTCGCATTGGTTAAAAATGCCCTTGAATATACTAGTGCCGCATTTGGTTAGAAAGGCTTGGCTGAGATTGGCTGACAATACTAAAAAAACATAAATTATGGCAATCATGTCGAACCCGGCAAGTTGTCAATAGGAACATTCCTTAATCCGTTGTCGACATGAAGATATTACACATATTGGATCACTCCATTCCTTTGCATAGCGGTTACACCTTCCGTACTCGTGCGATTCTCGAGCAACAACGCAAACTAGGCTGGGAGACGTTTCACGTCACGTCGGCTAAGCATCAAGTCGCGGAAGCTCCCGTCGAAACCATCGACGGGCTAACCTTTTATCGATCTACCATCCCTAGTGGTTTGGCGGCAAAATTACCTGTTTTAAATCAGTGGGCCATCGTGCAGTCTTTGGCGGAACGGTTGGATGAAATCATTCCGCAGATCAAACCGGACATTCTACATGCCCATTCGCCGGCGTTGAATGGATTTGCGGCATTAAAAATGGCCAAAAAATATGGGTTGCCCTTGGTCTACGAATGCCGGGCATTTTGGGAGGATGCGGCCGTCGATCACGGCACCACTCAAGAAGGCAGTTTACGTTACCGATTGACCAAGGCTTTGGAAACACATGTTTTTAAGCATGCCGATGCGGTTACGACTATTTGCGAAGGTTTGCGCCGAGATATTATCGGGCGGGGAGTCGCCGCAGAAAAAATTACCGAGATACCCAATGCCGTCGATATCGATAAGTTTACCTATGGCGAGGCCGCAGAGCCTGGTTTGCAAGCAGAATTAGGTTTGAGTGGCAAAATCGTGCTCGGCTTTATCGGGTCTTTTTATGCGTACGAGGGTTTATTGCTATTGCTGGATGCGTTGCCGGCGATTATCGAACAACAGCCAAATGTCCGCTTGTTGTTAGTGGGCGGTGGGCCGCAACAGCAGCAAATCTTGCAGAAAATTGAGGCGCTGGGCTTGCAGGATTGGGTCATCCTTCCCGGACGCGTCGCTCACGATCAAGTGCAGCGCTATTACAATCTAGTCGATATCTTTATTTATCCGCGCTTGGCGATGCGCTTAACTGATTTGGTGACGCCTTTAAAACCGCTGGAAGCGATGGCCCAAGGCCGCTTATTGGTGGCGTCGGATGTCGGCGGACATCACGAATTGATTCGCGACCGGGAAACCGGCTATCTGTTCAAGGCCGGAGATAAAGCAGCTTTGGCGCAAACTGTGTTGGCGGCCCTCAATCAGCAAGATGAATGGGAGCAAGTTCGGCGAGCCGGCAGGCGCTATGTCGAGGAAGAGCGCAATTGGCGACGAAGCGTTAGTCATTATCAAGCTGTTTACGGCCGGATAATGGCGGGTAAAGATGGCAGATAACTCGCCGAGACTGATTGTATTCAGTTCTTTGTATCCTAGTCGGCTCAGGCCTAACGCCGGCGTTTTTATTCGCGAGCGTATGTCCAAAGTGGCTAGGCATTGCCCTTTGGTGGTCATTTCACCGATTCCATGGTTTCCTCTGCAAAGCCTGATTCAATGGTTTAAACCTAATTACCGGCCGCAACCTGATAAGTACGAAGATCAAGACGGTATCTCGGTCTATTTCCCACGCTTTTTATCCATGCCTGGAATAGGACGTTCATTGGACGGTCTTTTTATGGCACTGGGTAGCTTGGTCATTTTTTTTCGATTGAAAAAGCGCTTTGCATTTAATTTGATCGATGCCCACTTTGCTTACCCGGACGGCTATGCGGCCACCTTACTCGGCAAATGGTTTAAGGTGCCGGTCACCATCACTTTGCGCGGTACGGAAGTGCCGTTGTCTAAAATACCCAGTCGTCGCCAACGACTATTGAAAGCCCTCAACGATGCTGCCCGAGTATTTTCGGTATCGGATTCCATAAAACGGCATGTGGTTAATTTGGGGGCCGACGCCGAGAAAATTCGGGTGGTGGGCAATGGCATCGATATCGCAAAATTTTTTCCTGTCGATAAGAAACAAGCCCGGCAGCATTGGCAAATTCCAGAAGAAGCTCAAGTCTTGATTTCGGTCGGCGGATTGGTCGATAGAAAAGGCTTTCATCGGGTGATCGAGATTCTGCCGGCATTAATCGAAAAATATCCGCGATTGCTATACTTGATCGTCGGCGGCGCTAGTCCGGAAGGCAATATTCGTAGTCGCCTGGAGCAGCAGGTTGAAACGCTTAATCTCGGCCAGCATGTTCGTTTTCTTGGGGCGATGCCAGCCGAACAATTGCATGGTCCCTTATCGGCGGCCGACATATTCGTACTCGCAACCGCCAACGAAGGTTGGGCTAACGTGTTTCTGGAGGCCATGGCTTGCGGTTTGCCGGTGATTAGCACCGACGTTGGTGGCAATCGTGAGGTGGTTGCTGATGAAACATTGGGCACTATCGTGCCGTTTGGGGATGCTGACGCATTATTGCTAGCGCTTGAGAATGCTCTGCAACGGCAGTGGGATCGGCAGGCTATTATCAATTATGCGGCTGATAACTCTTGGGATAAGCGGGTGGATATTTTGTTGGCTGAATTCAAAAAACTGGTGGAGTCATGAGCTTTTATACGTCTTTTTGTTCAACGGTGATTTTTCCGCTTCACGAGGCGTTAAAAAAACACACAACCGTCGAGGTGCGTCGGGGCATGGAGCGCAGTCAATGGCTAAAACCCGACGAAATCAGACAATTGCAATTGCAAAATTTACGCGCGTTTCTACAAGATGTACAAGTTCATGTGCCTTACTACAGGCAGCTGTTCGCTAAATTGGGGTTTGAGCCGGCGAACATTGATAGTGTGCAAAAATTAGCTGAGCTACCGTTGTTGAGTAAGCCGGAAATCAGGCAGCATCTTGATGAAATGAAAGCGGATGACGCCGCGAGGCTAGCGCGTTTCAATACAGGCGGTTCAAGCGGTGAGCCACTGATTTTTTACATTGGTAGCCGCCGGGTTAGTCACGATGTCGCGGCAAAATGGCGGGCCACCCGTTGGTGGGGTGTCGATATAGGCGATCCGGAAGCAGTAATCTGGGGGTCTCCAATTGAACTGGGCGCGCAGGATAAAATTCGCTTATTACGCGATAAATTGTTGCGTACGCATCTGATTCCGGCGTTCGAAATGTCGTCAGAAAAGTTGGACGGCTTTATCCGGCAAATTCAGCAGATTCGCCCGAAAATGTTATTTGGTTATCCTTCCGCGTTGGCTCACATTGCCAGTCATGCCGAGAAGAGGGGCGTGGCATTGAATAATTTGGGGATTAAAGTCGCTTTCGTGACCTCGGAACGGCTTTATGAATACCAGCGGGCTAAAATAGAAAGCGCGTTTGCTTGTCCGGTTGCGAATGGCTATGGTGGGCGTGATGCGGGGTTTATCGCGCATCAGTGTCCGGAAGGTAGTATGCATATTACTGCTGAAGATATTATCGTCGAGATTGTCGATAAACAAGGCCAGCCTTTACCTAACGGAGAACTCGGCGAAATTGTGGTTACGCATATGGCGACCAGAGATTTTCCATTTATTCGCTATCGTACCGGCGACATGGGAATATTGTCGGATAAAGTCTGTGTTTGCGGACGCGGATTGCCATTGCTGGAGGAGATTCAAGGTCGGACCACCGATTTTGTAGTTGCTCAGGATGGAACGGTATTGCATGGGTTGGCATTGATTTATGTGCTACGCGATTTAGAAGGTGTTGATTCATTTAAAATCACCCAGGATAGTTTGGATAAAACCACCGTGCAAATTGTTAAAACCCTTAAATATCAAGTTGCTTACGAACAAAAAATTATCGACGAATTTAAAAAACGTTTGGGGCAAGCAGTTACTATCAAGATCGAATACACTGATTTCATTCCCAAGGAACGCTCAGGAAAGTTCCGTTATGTGATCAGTCACGTCAAGGCTTAATTACACCTACCACTATGACAAAATTTGCGGGATGGATGGGGAGCAGTCTCCAAAAAGATGAATCTATTGCCTTGCTGAGGCAAATGACGGCGGCAGATTCGACATTTAGTGTTCGGCATGGTCAGAGCTATGCCTTTTCAACCACCGCGACCGATATCACGGACCGAAATGGGGCTGTGTTGCTTACCCCGCACTCCAGGTCGAGAACGGGGCGCTCGCAGAGTTTGTTGGAGGCCTATTTAAGTCGCGGCGTCGGTTTTTTAGTCGGTTTGCCGGAAGCTGACACCTTGCTCCTCATAGATACCGATCAGCAACGGCTGATGTTGGCTACTGATCCGATCGGTCTTACTAACATCTATTATGCAGAAATTGCCGGCGGCCTAATATTTGGCTCAAGTGCTGATTTTGTAGTACGTCATCCCCAGGTCAGTAACGCCATTGCGCCGCAAGCAGTGTTCGATTACATCTATCTCAACCATTGTCCCAGTCCCAGTACGATTTATCGGCAAGTTAAAAAGCTGGAAGGCGGGCAATGTCTGGTGTATCAAAACGGACGAGTCAGCTTAAAGCGCTACTGGTTGCCGATATTTCATGAGCAATCGTGCGATTTGCAACAAGCAGGCCGAGAATTGCAGCAGGAGTTGATCGATGCGGTCAGAAGCATGGCCGATACCGAAGACAATACCGGTGCGTTTCTGAGTGGTGGGCTGGATAGTTCCAGTGTTGCGGGTGCGTTAGCCAAGGTATTTCCGGGCAAGGCGAAAACTTTTTCGATGGGTTTCGACGCCGATGGCTATGATGAAATCGAGTATGCCAACATTGCAGCTCAGCGTTTCAACACGCGGCAACACCAGTATTACGTGACTCCCGAAGATACCGTTAATGCCGTGCCGGCAATAGCGGCTTACTATGATGAACCGTTTGGGAATGCTTCGGCATTGGCAGCGTATTATTGCGCAAAATTAGCCAAGGATCATGGCGTTAATCGTTTGCTTGCCGGTGACGGTGGGGACGAGATTTTTGCCGGTAACGAGCGTTACGCTAAGCAAATGTTGTTTGAAAATTATCACCGCTTACCAAAATTTATCAGCGCCGGCCTCGAAGCGACATTAAATGCCTTGCCGGATGTAATAGCCAAACAGAAGTTGCCGTTTAAGGCAAAGCGCTATATCGAACAAGCGAACGCAGCGATGCCAGACCGCTTACAGGACTACAATTTTTTGCACCGGCATGCTGCGGCAGATATTTTTCAAGCTGATTTTTTAGCGGAAATTGATGTCGCCGCGCCTTTACGCCAGTTTAGGGAAAATTATTGGCGGCCGGAATCCGCTAGTACCCTGAATCGCATGTTGTATTTGGATTGGAAAAATACGCTGCACGACAACGACTTGGTTAAGGTCAACCGAATGTGCGAAATGGCGGGCGTTGAAGTCTGCTACCCCTTGTTGAATCGACGTATTCTCGACTTATCTTGCCGGATTCCCTCGAATGACAAGTTGCGTGGACAAAAACTGCGCTGGTTTTACAAACAGGCCATGACGGATTTCCTCCCGGAACGGATTATCAATAAACCCAAACATGGTTTTGGACTGCCTTTCGGGGTTTGGTTAAAAGATCATAAGCCACTTAAGCAACTGGCTTATGGCGCCATAAATGATTTGAAGCGGCGCGAGTTTTTTAAATCGGACTTCTTGGATCACGCTATCGAGATGCATCAAAGCGTGCATGCAGCCTATTACGGTGATTTAGTATGGATGTTGATGATGCTGGAGTTTTGGTTTGCCGGGAAGGGTTTGTAGTAAACCATTCGTATTATTTAACGATTTATAGGGGTGACAAAAAACGTCAGTTATGAACAAAAACTATTTGCTTTATAGGGTTGTGGCTACAGGCGAGCTTCCCTGTTGTCATGGTTTTTGATAGAAAACATTTTAGTCAAGATATTGAAAATCATAGGAAATATGCTTTATTCTGTCGTTTAATCTTGTTGCGTACGTAATTGGCATACTAATTGTTTATAACTTTAAGAGTTTTAAATCCCGTTCATCATAAAAAAGAAGGTAGTTATGAATAAGCAAATGCAAAAAGTACAACAAGGTTTTACCTTAATCGAATTAATGATCGTGGTCGCCATCATTGGTATTCTGGCTGCTATCGCGATTCCGGCTTATCAAGATTACACAGTCAAATCCAAAGTATCGGAAGGTCCAAGTTTGGCTTCGCCAGCATTCACTGCTGCTGGTGTTGCTTGTAGTGAACAAGATTTGGGTACTTCAACTAATACTAAAACAAATGTCACTTACGGTTTAGCCGGGTCTACTGATATCAAAGGTAAATATGTCCGTTCTGTTTATCTTACCTCCAGTTCGGCAAGTACTGCCTCCGTATTGATCACCTATACAGTTATTGGTACTTCACTCACATCAACCACTAATCAGATTGAATACAGGGGAGTATGTAGCCAAGGCGCTGGAATGCAATGGAATATTACCACTGGTACTAATACAACCGTTCAGACTAAATTCCATCCTAAACTGTAAGTAAAAATTATATTTAGGAGAAAAGGGGCTGAAAGGCCCCTTTTTTTTGAAGAAATTTCCTTGTGTTGGCAAGTTATGATCCTAACAAATCAAGTCGCTAGGCCTTGGTGGCAAGCCAGCTGGCTAATGTTGATGCTACTTTGTATTTTAGTGCTAAGCATCTATATGCCTGGTCGTGCCGGCCCGTTTCTCGCGGATGATTATCCTAACATCCTCGATAATAACGGGGTTGCACTCAAACATTTAGATGGCCAGTCGTTGGCCTCTGCCTGGACTGCGAATACCAGTGGTGCGTTAAAACGTCCCTTCGCCAGCGTGAGCTTTGCCCTGAATTACTATTTTGCCGGCCAGCATTTTGATCGCGTCGCTTTTAAACTAACAAATATCACTATTCATATCCTAAATAGTTTTTTGGTATTTTTTCTAAGTCGATTACTAATAACCGTAGTCGTACCGCGCTATCCAGCACAAAAGTTAGCTTTTCTAATAGCTCTAATTTGGGCTGTGCATCCTTTACAACTAACTGGAGTTTTGTACGTAGTGCAAAGGATGACCAGTATGGCCTGCTTTTTTATGTTGAGCGGGTTTTTGGTTTTTCTGAAAGGTCGTCTAAACATAGATAAACCCAGTGGGATTGTGTATATGGCGATCGGATGCTTTTTGGGTGTTACGCTGGGGGCGTTAGCCAAGGAAAATGCAATCCTCTTGCCGCTGTTGATTGCCGTCTGTGAATTGACTCTAATGCCAGCGGTTTCGGAAAAAGCACTCCGAAACAAGATTTACAGTTTTTACGCTATTACCGTAATTATTCCAATATTGTTCTGCGTGGGATATTTACTGAAGCATCCTGAACATGTTTTGAGTGGCTACCAGTTCCGTGATTTTACGTTAGTAGAACGGGGCATGACTGAGAGCAGGATTTTGTTTTATTATCTTGGTTTGTTGTTCTATCCAGACAATACCCAGTTAGGCTTGTTTCATGATGACTTTTCGTTAAGCAAAGGTTTTTTGGAGCCTGCGAACACATTGCTATCAATGATTGGCATCATCTCTCTGATAGTTGTTGCGCTTAACAACAGTCTCCGCAGAAAAATGCCCTTTCTAAGTTTTGGTATCCTTTGGTTTTTTGTTGGCCATAGCATCGAATCCACTATTTACCCGCTAGAGTTGATATACGAACACCGTAATTATTTACCTAGCATTGGCATTGTCATAGGTAGTGTGGTTTTCGTTTACGAGATATTTGTTAAAAGAGTAAGCGAGTGGATGCTTAACGCGCTTTATGCTTGCATTATAGTTAGCTTGGCGCTTGCTACTTACGCTCGCGCATCAATTTGGTCCAGCCTGGACAGTTTTAGTTACTTTGAGGTGCGCAATCATCCGCAATCTGCAAGGACCAACAGCGTTTACGCAAACAGTCTTGAGTTGAAGCATGGGCCCAATGTGGAAACCTATAACCACTATCTCATTGCCGCGCAACTAAATACCTTTGAAGTTTCAACATTATTGGAGGTCTTTATGGAGCTCAACAGGTTGATCTATTATCACGATGTTAGTAAAGATCAGCAAAATATCGCGTTACCCCAATCTTATGACGCTCCACTTGTTTTTGATAGTAAGTATATGGAAGCTTTGAAAGTGCGTATTCATGAAGAGATACTGCGGCGTATAGCTGCAAAAACATATCCACTTCGTACTATGCTCAGTCTACGCAGTGCCGCCAACTGCCTGATTAATGGTGACTATGAGTGTAAAAATATCGCTGCAAATTTAACGGAATGGGTTGATGCGGCATTAGCCCAACCCAGTTTTTTTGATGTGCCGATGATTTATCTGATCAAGGCAAAAATTTATTTCAATCAAGGGGATGTGACGCGCGCACTTGAATTTGTAGGTAAGGCAATTGCCCTATCTCCTGACAGAATGTATTTTTACGCCGAAAAGGCCTATTTATTCGTAACGATCAACCAATTCGATAATGCTGAGCGTGTTATTCGACATGCCGAAAGCCTTGGCATTGCTAACGGGTTTGATGCTCAGGAGTTCCAAACGCTTAGAGATGCAATGCGTCGCAAGAACTTAGTTGCGGAGCCGATGGTGCCGCAATGACACCAACAGATATTATCCAGCAGTCCCAATTCAAATTCACTAAAATACCCGCATAGATTTTCAATCTGTTTTGCTGGGATTAGCTTGACGCTATTCGAGGTCGAGCAAATTGCCACCAACAGCCCTCAAAGTCTGGGATTATGCGGATACTCAATATAGTCTTTAAAAATATCAATTCACTGGAAGGCGAAGGGCGGGTCGATTTCGATCAGGGGCCGATTGCAGATAGCGGTGTGTTCGCTATCACTGGTCCCAACGGCTCCGGCAAGACCAGCATTCTCGATGTCATCACGCTGGGTTTATACGGTGAAACGTTTCGTTTTGACAAGCCTGCCGAGCACGTAATCACCAAGCAGGCTAACGATAGCTTCGCGCAGGTTGAATTTGCTTTGGATGGCGAGAAATTTCGTTCTTCTTGGCATGTGAAACGGCCCGCTGACGCAAATCAAGATCAGGTTTTACAGCCGGAAATGAGCTTGACTCGTCTAAATGACGATGAAGAGTTGCTGGCTAGGACACCGAATACCGTGCGGACCAGAATCGCCGAACTGACGGGCATGGACTTCCATAAATTCAGCAAATCCATGGTTTTGCCGCAAGGCGACTTCGCGGCTTTTCTGAATGCGCTAGATAGCGAGCGCATGGATATTCTGGAAAAGATCAGTGGTACTCATATCTACGCCAAATACCGGCAACAAACCGAGGATAATTTTCAACAATCGCTAACTCGTTTGACGCAACTGCAACAGGATATCGAAGCGATTCCTTTACTTGGTCCGGAAGCCTTGCAAGCCGGTGAGCATGACTTACAGGATTTCAAAGATCAAGTTGCCGAATTTAAAAATCAACAGAATCAGTTGCAACAGCAATTACTAACGATTGAAAACATTCATGCGCTAGAAGGGCGCCAAAGACAGCTTCTCGAACAGTCAAAAAAAGTTGAAGCGCAAATTAAGCTCTTACAAGACGATCTACAGAAAATTGCCGATACTCAGCAAGCGACACAATTTCGCGAAGAAGTGATTTTATTGGATGGTAAGCAGGGACAAATTGTCCAAAGTCAGGCTACCCTGGGTGCTTATCGTCAGGAGCTGAACGCGCTACAGCGCGAACTTGGTGAAGATGTCAGTAACGCAATCGCCCCAAGTTTGGATGGTAAGACTATAGAGGAACAAAAACAGGCTATTGACGCGCTGAAGTTGAAAGTGAGTGATCTGAAGCTGGAATTACCGCGTGAAACCGAACTACTACAATCGCTGCAATTGCAATTGGATGAAAGAAAGGCCAGCCTTGCGGAAATAGAAGGCTGGCTGCAACTTAATCAAGCCGATGCTAGCTTGCTGTCCGACTTTCCAGACGTTGTGCAGTTGCGCATTTTAAGGACCGAGTTGGGGGAGTTGGCTGGCAAGCAGAAGGCGCAGACTAATTGGACGAAGAACACGTCTGCTGCGCTGAAAAAAAACCAGACAGCATTGCGAGATGTTAAGGCAACGGTCGTGGACTTGAGTGAGCGCATTGAAGCGGCACGGAAAACTATGCTCGAGTTGGCGCAAGGCAAAAGCTTCGACGAGCTGAAGGAGTTACTAGCCGAGCAGCAATCACGGGTCAATGATTTTCGAGAGTTGCACTCATTAGCCGAGGTCAACGCCAAATTCACAAAAAAGAGTTTTTTTAGTTGGTTCTCTCGAAATAAAACGCCGGACCTGCCCGATGAAACCCGCTTGCAAGCCAGATTGGATGCGCTGCGAGAAGAGATGGACCGTGAAGAGAATATCGGTAAAGCATTGGAGCAAGCTGTCCTGAATGAAGCATTGCTGAAAAAGTTTAGCGGTGATCGCGGCAAATTGGTTGATGGTAAACCTTGTTTTTTATGCGGCTCGTTAGATCATCCTTATGTCTCTAAACCGCCAATACAAACTAACTCCAAAAAGGCCTTAGTCGATCAACGTGGCAAGATGCAGGCTTTAAAAGCTGCGATTGATAGTGTCTCCGGCCAGTTGGCAGTAGCAAAAAAGCAAGGCACACAATTGTCGGCGCGGCAGCAAAGATTGCAGCAAATGCGCTCGCAATGGTTGGTTTTGAGTAATCGTTTAAACGTCGTCAGCGCTGAATTGAACATAGACAATTTGTCTTTGCAAAAACGCTTGTTGGACGCAGAAAGCCAGGAACTGGAGAAAATCAAAAACCTGGTTAATGATCATGCGCAGTTGCAACGTAATGTGGCTAAATGGACGGCCGAGGTAGAAGCTAAACAGGTCTTGGTGGAAAAATTAACGGCGTCGGTGGAGCAGCTTGATACGACTTGGCGTAATCGTCCTCAGGAATATATCGAATCCGAGCAGCTGTTCGCTAGTCGTACGGCGGAACAAAAAGCGCTTGTTGATAAGCTTGAAAAGCAGTTAGCTTTGTTGGGTGAGAAGCTACCTGGAAAAGGCAAAGAAAATATACTCTTCGATAAGCTCAATACGCGGCGGCAGGATTATCAAATTAGAGAATTACGTCAGAAAGGCTTGCTGGTGGAAATTGTTAGCTTGCAAGATAGGCTGCACGCTAGCCAAGCAAAAATAGCCAGTTATCATGAGCAGTTGGCAGGCGGTTTGAGCCGCTTGCAAAGCGAAGAGTCGCTGGGTTTGCATCTGCTTATCTTGGAAAAGCAAAAACTAATCGTCGAACTGGAGCGGCAATTAGCTACCCAGCAACTCGAACTGGATGCGATGCGGCGAGTATTGACGAATAAAATTGCGGGCGGCGTTTTTGCTGATGTCGATAGCTTGCGGTCGGCTTTAGATTTGATTGATAGACGGTCGGAAATTGAGCAAATGCTGGAGCAGCAAAGTCGGCAATTGATGGCAATTGGCGAAGAAGTGGCTAAAGTGTCGGCGGATTTACAAAATGAGTTGGCAGTTACGCCGGCCAAGTTAAACGAAGCCGATCTTTTAGCAATGCAACGCCAGCTATCGCAAAAAATTGATATTGCCGAGCAAGAAGTGGCCACGTTGGATACTAAGCTGGATAAACAGTCGGCTTATCGAGAAAAATATCAAAACCTTCAGGGGCTATTGGCTGAGCAATTGGTGTTACATGCGCAAGCCGAAGCGGAAATGAAGTTGATTAATGACGAGCAGGGTGGTTTTCGGCGACGTATTCAACAGTTGTTGGTGGATAATTTGTTGTCGCAAGCCAATCGGATTTTGGAAAAACTGAGCGGGCGTTACTATATTCGCAGTTTAGCCAGTGATAACGGTTTGGCGCTAGAGATTGAAGATACCAAGCAAAAAAATCTGCGGCGCTTGCCGAAAACCTTGTCTGGCGGCGAGAGCTTTGTGGTGAGTTTGGCCTTGGCCTTGGCTTTATCTGAGATTGCCAACAACGGTAAGGCTATCGATTCGCTATTTCTGGATGAGGGCTTTGGTAATTTAGATGCGGAAGCCTTATATTTGGCAATGAGCGCCTTAGAGGGCTTAAAGATTCAAGGAAAAACGGTCGGTGTCATTTCTCATGTCGAAGCGGTAAAAAAGCGCATTAAAACGCAGATAGAATTGGTAAAAAAAGCCAACGGTATGAGCGAATTGAAAATGGTTGCTTGATGAAATGGTGGAGTCGGCGAACGCTCCACCACAAAATTATGTGACTAATTACTGGGTCGGAAGGCTTTGCCGTAGGTGGTTTCGGCGTTGAAATTGTCCCAAACGTATAAAGGATGGACGATAGGCTGCGTGGGAATTGGAGCCGAAACCAAATCCAACACGCCGACGCCGATCCTCCCGCCCATGTTCAATAATCCTTTAAACGTACCGCCGATAAAGCCATAAATAACGTTGCTTTGGTTGTTGATTAAAATAATGTTCTTCGGTATTTCGAGAGAAGATGTGGTTATGTTCGCCAAGCCGGTGGTCAATTTTCGCCCGAAGGTTTCTCCATAACTTTCTGCTTCGTCTGCCCGGGTCGGCAAGCTGGTAAATAAGAAAGCTGCCAATAAAACAGTGACCAGGGTGCGGGTATTTCGTTTCATGACTTATCCTGTATATGAGAACGGATGTAAGATCTGTTGGCCGAGCCGGATTAACCGGTCCGGCCAACATTCGCTCAAAAGTATAGCAGAGGCCTGAACTGTTTACTTTTTCAATGCCTTGGCAAATGCATTACTCATACTGTTCTGTAGTGCGGGTTGCGGTTTGGGTTTATGGACGGATTTTTGCGGTTTTTCTTTTGGAACAATATCGCCTGTGTCGACATTTTTCCGCATGCTCAGAGAAATACGCTGGCGTGCCACATCGACTTCCAATACGCGTACTTTTACCATATCGCCGGTTTTTACCACGCTGCGCGGATCCTTGACAAAGTCGTCAGCCAAATGCGAGATATGCACTAAGCCGTCTTGATGTACGCCAATATCGACAAAAGCACCGAAATTGGCGACGTTGGTCACGACGCCATCTAGTGTCATGCCGGGTTCTAGATCTGTAATTTTCTCTACGCCGTCCTTGAATTGTACGCTTTTAAACTCCGGGCGCGGATCGCGGCCCGGCTTTTCCAGCTCTTGTAGAATGTCGGAAATGGTCGGTACCCCGAAATTGGCATTGGCATAGTTTGCTGGATTCAGACTGCGTAAAAACTGGCTTTGACCGATCAAGTCGCGGATTGACTTGCCGGTATCGTCGAGGATTGCGTTGACCACGGGGTAGGCTTCCGGATGCACGGACGAAGCGTCCAGAGGGTTGTCACCGGTCATGATTCTGAGAAAGCCGGCAGCTTGCTCGAACGCTTTTTCGCCAAGGCGTGGTACTTTTTTCAGTTGATTGCGGTTCGCAAACGGGCCATTGGCATCGCGAAACGCAACAATGTTTTCGCTGATGCTGCTGCTTAGTCCGGATACCTGTTTCAGCAAGGCAACTGAAGCGGTGTTCACGTCCACCCCGACCGCGTTCACGCAGTCTTCCACTACGGTATCCAGCATACGGGCCAACTGCACTTGGTTGACATCATGTTGATATTGGCCAACCCCTATTGATTTTGGATCGATTTTTACCAGCTCCGCTAAGGGGTCTTGTAGTCTGCGGGCTATCGATACCGCGCCGCGTAACGACACATCAAGGTCCGGAAACTCCTTGGAGGCCAGTTCCGAGGCAGAATAGACCGATGCGCCGGCTTCGGAAACGGTGATTTTCTGAAAATACAGGTCTTTATGTTGTTTCATCAAGTCCGCTACCAGTTGGTCAGTCTCCCGAGACGCTGTGCCGTTACCGATACTAACCAGCTGTACCTGGTGCTGCTGAATCAATTTAGCCAGAACCGCGATCGATTGATCCCACTGGTTTTTCGGTTGATGTGGATAAATGGTTTCAGTGGCTAACAACTTGCCGGTAGGGTCAACAACCGCTACTTTGACGCCAGTGCGAATGCCGGGATCCAGGCCCATGGTTGCTTTCGGGCCGGCGGGCGCCGCCAACATCAAGTCGCGCAAATTGCTGGCAAACACACGAATGGCTTCCTGTTCGGCCGCTTCGCGCAGTCGTAACTTTAGATCCATGTCGATACGGGTGAACAGCTTGATCTTCCAGGCAAAGCGGGCGGTTTCGGCTAGCCAGGCGTCGGCGGGTTTGGCAGTGTCTTTCACTTGCAGGCGTTGGCTGACGAACTGGGCGCATAATTGATGTTCTTCCTGATCCAATTCTGCCGGTTTCAGGGTTAAAGACAGTAAATCTTCGTTGCGGCCGCGGAATAGGGCCAAGGCTCGATGTGATGGGATCTTGTTGATCGCTTCGCTGTAGTCGAAATAGTCTTTGAATTTTGCGGCCTCTGCTTCTTTGCCGGTCACGACGCTAGCGTGCAGGATACCTTTATTCCAAACACGTTCACGTAACTCTGTTAGTAGTTCGGCATCCTCGGAAATGCGCTCCATGATGATCTGTCGGGCGCCGTCCAGGGCGGCTGCGACATCCGCGACGCCTTTTTCAGCATCGATGTAGTTAACTGCGATTTGTTCTGGTATTGCGCCGCGATTATTAAGAATGGCGTCGGCTAATGGTTCCAGACCGGCTTCGCGAGCAATTTGTGCTTTGGTGCGGCGCTTAGGCTTATAGGGAAGATATAGATCTTCCAGTAGCGTTTTAGTATCGGCGTCGAGTATCGCTCTTTCCAGTTCCGGCGTGAGCTTTCCTTGCGAGCGAATAGTATCGAGAATTGAGGCGCGGCGGTCGTTAAGCTCCCGCAGATAAATCAACCTTTCCTCGAGGTTTCGCAATTGCGTGTCGTCTAAACCGCCAGTTGCTTCTTTGCGATAACGAGCAATAAACGGTACCGTGGCCCCATCGTCCAGCAGGGCGGCGGCGGCGGCGACTTGTTGAGGCTTAACTGAGAGTTCTTCGGCAATGCGTTGGATAACGTCCATCTGTAGGTGAAATAGAATTGGTAAAAAGCTCAATTCTACAGTAGGGTGAGGTGTTGAAAAAGCGAACTATCAGAAATGGAATGAGAAACTTACGGGCATAAAAAAGGCGCCAACCGAGTTATCAGCTGGCGCCCAAATTGCTAAGCAAAAATTATTTTGCTTGGCTTAACACATCGTTATTAAAATCTTTGTGTTTTGCCAAAACTTGAGCTTCGGCAGCGGCAGAAGTTTCGCCGCCGTATTGAAGATGTTTGGTTTCGTCTGCTTTCAGCATAACGACGCCGGCAATAGCAATTGCAGTAACGACAGCAACTACAGTAAAGGTATTGTCTTTTTCTTGTTCAGCCATTTTTATAATCCTCATCTTGTTGTTGTAATAATTAGCCCTAAAAGGGGCAACTCGAGTTGTATGTCGAAGTTAGTATTATTGTTGGTCGACGGTGCATTTTTTACACTCAAAACTGTTTTGTGTCAAAACAATATTTTTGCGATTAATCTTTCAGTTTTATGATTATTTTTTATTGTTAATAAAATCAATTAAATACGTTATTTTTCTGAACGAAAGTCATCCTGTCTTTATGCGATATAGTTGTTGATTATCTGATTCGGCGCGGCTTGTGCCGCATAATGTCAGTAAGCCCTAGGTCGATAATGCGGGGCATAAGTCGAGGAATGTCGTGGGGAATCCGTGTAGCTTTCGGGGTGTTCGGCAAGGCGATGAAGAGGGGGTATTGTTAACTTGGGCCATTGTGCAGGTTGCATGATAGGATTGAACCTTAAATCTGGCAGCCCGTTTGTTCTCGCGGAGTGTGCTGTTCAAGCGGGTGGAACGAGGAAAACAATCGTTAATTAACTTAGGGGTATTCATGCTTAAACATATGCATCTTCTTTTCGTGGCAGTTTTGGTGATTAGCTTTATCGGTCGAGTGGCGATCGCCGAGTTAAAGCCAGTCTTGTTGGAGCAGAAATGGCTAAAAATTAGTCCGCATATTATTGCGAGCTTGGTCTTGTTGACCGGATTTGCCTTGGTTTTCCAAGGGGGCTGGTTATCAAACGAATTTGCTTGGATCGTAGCCAAATTATTGATGTTGTTGGTTTACATAGGCTTGGGGATTTTGGCGATTCGCCAGTCGGGGCGTACGCGATGGTTGGCTTTCGGTGGTGCATTATTTTGTCTGTATTACATCTCCAAGGTTGCCGTGACTAAGCAAGTTTTTTTCTTTTTTTAAGTGGTCGTCTATAAGTTGAGATTTATGCTGGAGGCCCTGTTTTTAGCAGTTTTAAGACAGTTTTGGCTGGCGTAAAAATAGTTATTGACAGTTTGCGAAACTTATAGACTAACGAAAAAAGCTTGTCAAAGCGTTTTTATTCGGATAACCTCAAACCTCCTGTCAATACTCAACGTAAGGAGGGTAGGATGCGAAAAACGAAATTGACGGCAATTTTATTGCTTTCAGCGAGTCTAGCGTCTTTTAGCTCTGTAGGTTTAGCGAAAACAGAAAGGAACGGTTTTCTTTCCCTTGAACAAAGCGGCGTCGCATCGTATTACAGCGACAAAATGCATGGTCAGCGGACAGCAAACGGTGAATTTTATGATAAAAACGCATTAACTGCGGCTCATGCGAGCCTGCCGTTTGGCTCTTTGGTGCGTGTCGTTAATCTTAGTAATAATCGTAGTGTCGAGTTGCGGATAAATAGCCGCGCTCACAAAGCCAATAAACGGCTGCTTGATGTGTCCAAAAGGGCAGCCAGCGAACTTGGTTTCATCCAAGCGGGCTTGGCGAAAGTCAAGCTTGAAGTTCTGCGTGTAGGCGACGCCTAAGTTGTCTGTTACGATGTAATCCGGTCTATCGGCCGGATTACATCTTCCCTGCCTTATTCTGAGCCTTGTTAAACGGTTTCTGATCTAATCGCTTTAAAACCAATGTCCGTTCGAAAATACACATCCTGCCAGTCGATTTGTCGGCATAGCTCGTAGGCTTTTTTTTGGGCTTGAGCGATGCTGTCGCCCAATGCGCATGCGCATAGTACGCGCCCACCTGCCGTGACTACTTGGTCGCCGACTTTTTTGGTGCCTGCATGAAACACTTTGTAATCGCTACTTATATCACTTGGTAAACCGCTAATCGGATTGCCTTTGGCATAATCGTCCGGGTAGCCGCCCGCTGCCAGCACCACACCCAATGAGGGACGTTCGTCCCACTCTGTAGCCGTCTGATCAAGATTTTTGTCTATGGCCGCCAGACAAAGCTCAACTAAATCGCTTTTTAAACGCATCATAATCGGTTGTGTTTCCGGGTCACCAAAGCGGCAGTTATATTCCAATACTTTGATACTACTGTCTTTGCCTATCATCAGACCGGCATAGAGAAAGCCGGTATATTCGTTACCATCTTCCCGCATACCTTGTAGGGTGGGCAGGATCACCTCATTCATAACGCTTTGGTGGATCTCCGGCGTCACGACAGGAGCTGGCGAATAAGCCCCCATGCCTCCGGTGTTGGGACCTTGATCGCCGTTGTCGCGAGCCTTGTGGTCCTGAGAGGTGGCCATGGCCAAAGCATGCAAGCCATCGGCGATGACGATAAAGCTGGCTTCCTCGCCGTCTAAAAATTCTTCAATCACCACCCGATGACCGGCCGTGCCAAAGCTGTTTCCGGCTAGCATGTCTTGAACTGCTGCAATTGCCTCTTGTTCGGATTGGGCGACAACTACACCTTTGCCGGCAGCTAAACCGTCGGCTTTAACAACAATCGGGGCGCCATTCTCGCGGATATAAGCTATGGCCGGATCCGCTTCGGTGAAGCTTTTGTACGCGGCGGTAGGGATGCCGTGGCGGATCATAAAATCCTTACAGAACGATTTGGAGCCTTCCAACTGCGCCGCTTGAGCCGTCGGTCCGAAGCACTTCAAGCCGGCCGCTGAAAAACGGTCAACTATACCTTTAACTAAAGGTACCTCCGGTCCGATAATCGTTAGCTCTATGTCTCGGGCTTGGGCGAAACTCAGTAAGCCTTCGATGTCGTCGGCTTGAATATCCACATTGCTTATGCCCTGCTCCAGGGCAGTACCTGCGTTGCCCGGCGCAACGTAGACGTTGCCGGCTTTTGCGGATTGCCTGACTTTCCAGGCCAAGGCATGTTCTCGGCCGCCACTACCCACGATCAATATATTCATTTTCGGTAATCCTGTATCAGTGTCTGAAATGCCGCATGCCGGTCAATACCATCGCTATATTATGTTCGTCGGCGGCGGCAATCACTTCTGCGTCGCGCATGGAGCCACCGGGATGAATTACTGCGGTTATGCCGGCCGCCGCCGCCGCGTCGATGCCGTCGCGGAACGGGAAGAAGGCGTCGGAGGCCATTACTGAGCCCGGTACTGTTAAGCCTTCATCGGCGGCCTTGATGCCGGCGATTTTTGCCGAATAAACGCGGCTCATTTGTCCGGCGCCAATGCCGACGGTCTGGCCGTTTTTACCGTAAACGATGGCATTGGATTTAACGAATTTAGCGACTTTCCACACGAATAACAGGTCCGCCAGTTCTTGTTCGGTAGGCGCGCGCTTGCTGACTACTTTCAGATCGCTGGCCGATATACTGCCCGTGTCTTTATCCTGTACCAATAAGCCGCCGGCGACGCGTTTAAAATCCAGGGAGGATGTGTTGTTATCGGACCAGTAGCCGGTCTCCAGCACCCGGACGTTCTGTTTTTTTGCCAACGCCGCTTGCGCTCCGCTTGATATTGCCGGCGCGATGATGACTTCGACGAACTGGCGTCCCGCGATTTCCGCCGCAGTCATTTCGTCCAATTCGCGGTTGAAAGCGATGATGCCGCCAAATGCGGAGGTCGGGTCGGTCGCATACGCCAGATTGTAGGCGCCGAATATGTCGCCGCTTACCGCGACACCGCAGGGATTGGCGTGTTTGACGATCACGCAGGCAGGTTGGTCATTAAATGCTTTGACGCATTCCAACGCAGCGTCCGCATCGGCAATGTTGTTATAAGACAGTTCCTTACCTTGCAATTGCTTGGCGCTAGCGATGCTGCCGGCTGGCGGATTTTTCTCGCCGTAAAATGCCGCGTTTTGATGCGGATTTTCGCCGTAACGCATGCTCTGTAGGCGGTGGAATTGCAGGTTTAGGGTTTCCGGGAAATTGCCGGTATCAACGACTTTACTGAGGTAAGCAGCAATCATAGTGTCGTAACGGGCGGTGTGCTCGAAGCTTTTCAGCGCCAATTTAAAACGGGTGTCGTGGCTTAGAGCACTTGCATTACCTTGTAACTCGGCCAAGATTCTTGGGTAATCGATAGGATCGACAACTATAGCCACGTCGGCATGGTTTTTCGCTGCGCCCCGGATCATGCTTGGGCCGCCAATGTCGATATTTTCTATCGCGGTTTCCAGGTCGCAATTGGGTTTTGCCACAGTTTGCTCGAACGGATACAAGTTAACCACCACCATATCGATAGCTTTGATGCCGTTCTCGGCCATCACTGCATCGTCGATGCCGCGTCGACCGAGAATACCGCCGTGAACTTTGGGATGCAGGGTTTTAACGCGGCCGTCCATCATTTCCGGGAAGCCGGTGTAGTTAGAGACTTCTGTAACGGAAATATTGTTTTCGGCTAGCAATTTAGCCGTGCCGCCGGTGGATAGTAGTTCGACGCCTAAGCGGTCCAGTCCGCGGCAAAACTCCAGAATACCGGTTTTGTCGGAGACGCTGACCAGCGCGCGGGTCACTTTTTTATTTATGCCCAAAGGGGGATTCATGCAAACCTCAAGAAAGGGTAAAGAGAAGGGTTGGAAATTTAACCTATGCCGTAATGTTCCAGCTTTTTGCGTAAGGTGCTGCGGCTGAGACCAAGGATAATCGCGGCTTTGCTTTGATTGTAATCGCAGTGTTTCAGGGTGGTTTCCAATAAGGGTCTTTCCACTTCCGCTAACACCAAATGATATAAACCGCTGGAATCGTGCCCGTTTAGGTGGGCGAAATAGTCTTCGACGCAATGACGGACATGGTCAGACAGCGTTTGCTCGCTGTCGGTGACTTTATGTGTAAGGTGTGTTCCCATCTAGGCGGCTCGTGGTGTCATCAAATTGAAAGAGGCATTGACTAGCGCGAGTTGCCGCGCAGCGTGTTGGGCTTGGTTAATTGCAGTCTTTTGGTCAGCAGGCAGTATGCCGAGATGATCGAAATACCAGCCGATGTGCTTGCGGGCGATTCTAACACCACTGTCGTTGCCATAAAAACTGTATAAATTTTCCAGATGTTGGTTGATGACGGCTTTGATATCGGTCAAGCAAAGTGGTGGATATGTCGTGTTGTTAAGACGGGCGACTAGCTCTTTAAATATCCAGGGTTTGCCTTGCGCAGCTCGCCCTATCATCACAGCGTCCGCCCCAGTGTATGCGAGGACTTGTCTCGCTTTTTCCGCACTATCGATATCGCCGTTTGCGATAATCGGAATGCTGACACTCTGTTTGACTTGCTTGATGGTGTCGTACTCGGCATTTCCGGTAAATTTACAGGCTCGGCTGCGACCGTGGATGGTGAGCGCTTGAATGCCGCAGCTCTCGGCGATCTTGGCGATGGTCGGCGCGTTTCTATTGGCCAAGTCCCAGCCCGTACGAATCTTCAGGGTTACCGGAATTTCCACGGCACTGATTACCGCATCTAAAATTTTAGCCACTAATGACTCGTCTTTCAGTAACGCTGACCCCGCCGCCACCGAACAAACTTTTTTTGCAGGGCAGCCCATGTTGATATCGATAATCTGTGCGCCTCGATCTTGATTTAGTTTAGCGGCTTCAGCCATTTGCCGAGGGTCCGTGCCCAAAATCTGTACCGAGCGTAGGCTATTATCGCCACTGTAATCCAGTTTTTTCAGGGTGCGTGGGTGATGCTGCAAGCTGGGATTAGAAATCACCATTTCCGACACGGTAAGACCCGCTCCAAATCCGCTACAGATTTGCCGAAATGGCGCGTCTGTGATGCCTGCCATCGGCGCCAATAATACTTGGTTGGGAAGTTCGTAAGGGCCAATTCGCATGAAAAGCCGGGCTAGTCGAAAAAGGCGGCAAATGATACCCGAAAACGCGCTGATTAACGATGGGTGGGAGAAAGTTATTGAAAATCGTTGATGGCGTTGATTTGGGAGTAAGCCCTAATTATTGACTTGGCTTTTAAACCCCTTGTGGTCATCTTTGCCGCGAAATCCGGGGGTAAAGGAAGAGGCGTAAAAATCTATCGACACGGTGTTCGCAGTCGTTAAAGAGGATTGCATCGTTTGCCCGCGATGAAGTAGTCTTGGTTGAACAATTATGGAGTTTAATTAAATGGAAAATGGAAGCACAAATATTGTTTGGCATCATGCCACGGTAACTCGTAGTCGCCGAGAGGCATTCAACGGGCACAAATCCGCCATTTTGTGGTTTACCGGCTTGTCTGGGGCGGGCAAGTCAACGTTGGCTCATGCGGTAGAAGAGCGTCTGTATCAATTAAAGTGTCGAACGTTTGTGTTGGATGGCGATAACGTTCGCCAAGGTCTATGCGGCGACCTGGGGTTTAGTCATCAAGATCGGCAGGAGAATATCCGTAGAATTGCCGAAGTCGCTAAATTGATGCTGGAAGCCGGCACAATAACGTTAACCGCCTTTATTTCGCCCTTTCGCGCCGAACGGCAATATGCGCGAAATTTAGTGCCGCACGGTGATTTTATCGAAATTTACTGCAACTGCGACTTGTCGGTATGCGAGCGGCGGGATGTAAAAGGTCTATACAAAAAAGCGCGGCAAGGCGATATCAAATTATTTACCGGTATATCCTCGCCGTATGAAGCGCCGGAAAAACCCGATTTGATAGTAGATACTGGGATTTATGAGTTGGAAATGTGTGTCGATCAAGTGATGAGCATGCTTGAGCAGCGTGGTGTTATCGTCCCTACTAAAAGAGAAATATAAAGTGAATATCGACGTGTTTAATGGCGATGCCGATGGTATTTGTGCGTTGTTGCAGTTGCGCTTGGCTTATCCTTTGAAGTCTACACTTATTACCGGTGTCAAGCGCGACATCGACTTGTTAAATCGAGTTTCTGCTGAGGCAGGTGATCAGGTAGTTGTACTTGACGTGTCGCTCGATAAGAATCGCTTACCCCTCGCGGAACTCCTGGACAAAAGTGTCAGTATTTTTTACATGGATCACCATTACGCCGGTGAAATCCCAATTCATCCGGGTTTGACCTCTTTAATAAACACCGATGCGAATATTTGCACAAGTTTATTGATGGACGTTTATTTAAAGCAACGCTTTACCGAATGGGCTGTGACAGGGGCATTTGGCGATAATTTGGACACCGCTGCAAGCGAAGCTGCCAAATCACTCAATTTGACGGCCCAAGAATTGCTTCAATTAAAGCAACTAGGAATCTGTATCAATTATAACGCTTACGGCACGTGTGTCGATGATCTGTATTTCGCGCCCGACGAACTGTATAGGCTCCTGGAAGGCTATATATCGCCGTTTGACTTTATCAGGGATAAGACTGAAGTTTGCCAGCAATTAATTAACGGTTATAACGAGGATATGGATTTAGCTGGAAAAATTAAGGCTGAATATAAGACAGACAGCACTGCGGTATATATTTTGCCTGATGAAAAGTGGGCAAGGCGGGTAGCGGGAGTGTGGGGAAACCAACTGGCTAATCAATATCCGGATAGGGCACACGCGATCGTTAGCAACAATCTGCAGGGGGGGTATCAAATTAGTGTAAGAGCCCCGTTGGATAATAAAGTCGGCGCGGATGAATTATGTGCTTTATTTTCCGGTGGCGGCCGTAAGGCTGCGGCAGGTATTAATCATATTCCATGCCGGCAGTTAACCAATTTTGTGGCAGCTTTTCAAATCCAATATAAATGAGCCAAGTTTTTTGTGAAAAATAGCTTATTAATTGCTTGTATTGTTTATACGTTTTTTGTCGTTTACGGCAGTTTGGTGCCATGGCAGTTTAATAGTTTGCCGTTAAGCGAGGCTTGGTTTCGTTTTCGGAATATTGAATATTTGACTTTGGGTATTGCCTCAAGAGCAGATTGGGTTGCTAATATCCTGCTATTTATACCGCTTGCCTTTCTTTGGCTGGGTGTGATTTCCCTAAATCAACAAATTATTGACAGGTGTGTATCATCAGTTGTTGTATTGATGGTCAGTTTTTTACTTTGCTCGACTATCGAGTTTACTCAGTTGTTTTTCCCTCCCAGAACGGTGTCGTTAAACGATATAATCGCTGAAAGCTTGGGGGCTGCAATTGGTGTTTTAGCTTGGTGGATTTTCGGGAAAAAATTTGTCGCATGGTTAGAAAGTTGGCAAATAAATAAAACTAATTCAGTTCCGTATCTGCAAATCTACTTAGGATGTATGTTTTTTTACAGTGTCATGCCGCTGGATTTAACCTTAAGTCCCGTTGAGTTTTATCATAAATGGCATGAAGGGCGCGTTATTTTACTACCCTTTTATGGCTTGAAGGGTGAGGTTTTTCGAGATATATATGACTGCTTGTCTGAGGTTGTATTATGGCTTCCAATTCCTTGGTTATGGTGCAAGCTTAAACCTTTGAGTAAAGCCGAGTTATTAAAAAGAGTTTTATTTTCTGCAGCGATAATTGAGTTTTTTCAGCTATTTGTATACAGCCGGGTTACTGATGTTACGGACATACTGCTTGCGCTAGTGGGTGGTTTTATTGGTGTGCGGTTGGTAGCTTTAGGTTCGAGTGGATTAGCTTTGATCGGAAGCGATAGTGGTTTGAAAAGTTATCAAAGTTATACTGTTTTATGCGCGTATTTAGCGTATTTTTTGTGGATATTAGTTATCGGTTTTGTTTTTTTATACCCTTATGATTTTGAATGGACTTATTTAAGGCTTTCGACTTGGGCCGATAAGTTTCTTAGAGTACCGTTTTACGCGTATTATTATGGTACGGAGTACAGGGCTATTACAGAAGTTTTTCATAAGCTTTTATTTTTTATGCCTTTTGGGATTATAGGTGGTTATGCTTTTCGGTCTACTAATAGCCGTAATCGAGTAGGCATCATTATCTTTTCTACAATAGTCATGACAGCTTTGATTATTGAGTTTGCGCAATTGTTTTTGCCAAATAAAAATGCTGATATTACCGATGTTATTTTAGAGGTCTTCGGAGGCTATCTCGGTTATGTGGTGGTTAAACAGTTACAACTTACTAGGCCTTCTTTACCGGGGCTTAAAAATAATCTGGAAGACGACGTTTTGTTTGTGGATCCAAGATTTAACACTAATTTTTCTGAAGATTCAGATCTGGAGAGGCGTCTAAAAAATAAAAAAAGCTACACTAATGGAAGTTTCCCATTTTTGCTTGCAGTTGGATCAGTATTTGTGATTATTGCCACACTGATATTTGTCAGCGGCTCTGAGTCTATGCCTTACAATGTAAGGGAGTTATTTGCGAAAGAATACCCAATCATTAGTGTTTTAGGCCTCACAATATTGATTTATTGGTGTTTTGCATATCCGCTATTCTCTTTGATGAACATAGTAAAAGCAGATAGGTTAGAAGTCTTTTTTCATGTTCGTTTTTTGGCGATACATGTGCTGATAGCCTGGATATTAGTAAGAGCTATTGTACCGCTAGAAAGTATACATGATGTATTGGGTTCTCCAATTTTGAGTATCCCCGTAGAGTTGGAGTTAGCGTTTCGGTTTTTAGGGTTGTTTGGGGTTTATTCTTTAATAATATTGGCGGCTACTCATACCGCACTTTTTTGGATGGTTTCAACTCGGGAGTTGATACGGATTTTTGTTTTAGGTTTTTTTTGGATATTACTATTATTGCCGTTCGGATATTGGATCGTGGTCATTAAAGCTGCTACGGACAATCTAACAGAGCTAATGGCTAATAGCGGCTATTCGTTCTCGGTCGTCTGTATCGGTATTTATTGTTTTCTGGTCGGTTGGCTGGGTTCGTCTGTTTTATTTTTAACAGTTTTTAATGATTTTCGTCGCGTTGTTATTTTCGGCTTTATATTTATAATTTCTTTCCCCTTAGGCTATCAATTGTTAAGTTGGGGAACTGAACAGTTTGTTCTCAAATATGATACTGTGTTTTCGGCTATGCAATTTTTGTTAAGTACTGACAGAAGTCATTTAATTTCAGGTGGTGTGTTAAGAGCGCGTTTTTTTGTAGCGCATTTTTGGTTAGTGTCATTGGTCTTTACGGCTCAAGCTCCGCTGCTTATGATTTTTCGCAACTTAATTGGGTCAAAATATTCATAGAAAGTAAATTGTCAGGGAGTTTAAGTAATGAAGTATTTAACCAGATTTTAGTTTGCCAAGCGTCTATTTTTTAATTTTTATTCTATTGGCCCAAGTCATATGAGACATTTTGTGATCTGTTTGTTTTCAAATCTATATGTATTTTTGCGGCTGGGTAGCCTTGCATGATATTTAGGGGTTTTCCATTCGCATTTATATTGATGGCGTTTTTGAGCGCATTCTTTACTGACTCGGTTGCGATGGGTGTCCTGGCTGAGTCTGTTTTATATAATAGTAAAGAAAAAGATGACAAAGAGAAGATTCAGGCGGCTCCTGAGGGTATTAAAGATGTTATAGGGTCCGTTGATATCAAAAATGATATTGCTAAAATCCATGAGCACGAGATAGGTGCTGAAAATATTAGAACCAATGTATCCCCGAGCGAATCCGCTGTTGATATTTATTCGGTTTCACGTCCTATATTTCGTCAGCAGGAGAATATTAATAAACCTACTAATTTTTCTTTTGGTGCTCGATATTTTTCTCATGCTAATACTGCAGAAGCTATAGAAATCTATAGTTATTCTGATGATGTGTTTTCGTATAAAAATTTGCTGGACGAAGTGCGAACTGGTCTTGGGGAAGGAATATATAGCAAATTAGTTTGGACGTATTATGATCTTAAAGACTTGGACGACAGGATATACGCCAGCATGGTCGGATATGATTTGAGCAGCAGTAATTTATTGGGAAAATTTCAACAATTTATTGGGGTTGATGAGCATGTCAACGCTATGATCGTTTTCAAGAGTAGTGTTGGGATATCTGGGAGGCCTATCGGTGTTGGGAATGGCGAAAATCAAGATGGCAACAAGAGTTCTAGTTCTAAGGTTGTTCTTGACTTCTCTCAACATAGTTTCGCCAGAATAGAAGAGGTTGACACTGGGCGACTTCAATATATTTTAAAGCACCTAACTATAAAAAACATTGTATACAGTTTGTTGAGTCTAATGGGCGTCGGCATGGTTTGGCGGTTGTTTAGGTTTTTTGTGAAGCAAAACTTAAGTTAATTGCTCGTTTAGAACTGGCGGATTCGAAACCGAAGTGCAACACCTTGATATTAATAAAATATGAGAAATCCCCCTACTCTGCCGGGGAGACTGCGGACGTTTGAATTTAGATGAGTCCATCAAGAAACTCGAAAGTGTGAGCCGCCAAGCAAGCGCAAGAGGTGAGCCTGATGGACTAGAACGTGAGCTTAAGCCACTCCAAAGTGGGGGTGCAAAAATCACGTAGTGTTTACTCCGAAGTCCCGTCGGCGGACCTAATATATGGAATTGCGTCGGCATTTGGGTGAGATTTTTCGAAGGTCGGCCAGCCAAAAGGTAAGCCGGATATTGGAAGGACATTTGATGCCTGATCATGTGCATATGCTGATATCGGATGCTGGGGAAATATGCGGTGTCAGAGGGCATTGGCTACATCAAAGGTAAGAGCACCATTCATTTGACTCGGATTTATGGTGAAAAGAAACGGAGTTTTGTTGGTTAGCACTTCAGGGTATGAGGCTATTTTGTGTCGACCGTGGGTTGTGTTGAAACAATGATTGAGGAGTATATCCGGCATCAAGAGCAGGATGACCAACGGTATAGAACAAATGAACTTTTGGCAATGAGTTGCCGTCTATTGGCGGTTAATGTTGTAGGGCCACGTTCGCGACCCTATTTTCACTGAATGAAATTTGACTGTTGCGAGCTATTCAGTAGTGATTTGTCGTCCCTGAAAAAGCCGAAATTTTTGGTAGAGATCGGCTCTCATGCAATCAATAAGAATTGATCGGTTGATAAAGTTTTCCAAAGCCGAGACAGCGGTAGTAAAAAATAAGGCAAAAAAATCCTCAACCGCCTGAGGATAATACGAATGTTGTGGCCGGCACCGCATAAGATGGCGGGCACCCGAGTTCGACACTTCAGCGCGTAACGAATTGATTCAAAATAAGTGTATTTTAAAACACTCCACCACAAATTGAATTTTAGTCTTATGTCGGCTAGGTTGAAGTCGGTTTCTTTACATGAAGCGCCTTGAATAAATCGGCTTGTTTGGGTGAGATGAACGAAAGTCCGGTGATGGGTGTGGACGCATTCAACCGTATTTGATGGTGTTGGATACGCCGTAATGCTTCCAGAGTCCGATCCGGGGATATTTTTGCGTCGGCGGCTTTCAGTGACTCATGCGCAAGACGCGGTAAAGAATCAGCGCCATGAAACACAGGGTAGCATTAGCGCGAATCCGGTCCGGCAGCCGATGATAAACCGGCCCGATTTCCAGTTCCGATTTGAACACCCTAAAACCGCGTTCAATATCCGCCAGTGACTTATAGCACTGTATAACCTCTTCGGGGCTTAAATCCGGAGTGTTGGTGATCAATACCGTATCCCAAGGCGGTAGCTGTGTTAGAAAAAGACCGTGAATTACTCTTGGCCTTTTACGACTTTCCTGCCGAGCACTGGATACACATCCGGACGACTAACCCGATCGAATCCAGCTTTGCGACGATTCGCCATCGGACGACCCGCACCAAGAACTGCGTGTCCCGCAATACCTTGTTGGGGTTGGTGTTCCAATTGGCGTTAACCGCCGAGAAGAGTTGGCGCAAAATACGGGGGTTTAAACGATTGCCGGATGTGATTGAGGGCATCCGTTTTCAGGACGGCATTGCAATCAAAACGGAACCGGAGAAAACAGAAGAAACACAGCAGATGGCCGCCTGATTCAAATCAGCCATACACCAGATTTGACTATTTCTCGATCGCGCTCATGTTGCCCAGTGTTTCATGGCGCTGAATCTTTACCGCGTCATGCACATGAGACTGAAAGCCGCCAACGCGAAAAAATCCCCGGACCGGGCTCTGGAGGCTTTTCGGCGAATCCAGCATCATCAAATACGGCTGAATGCGTCCACACTCATCACCGGGCTTTCGTTCATATCACCCGAACAAGCCGATTTGTTCAAGGAAGTATGAGTCGTAAGGGCAACTGCTAGGACAATGCGGTGATGGAGCGCTCCTTTCTCAACCTGAAAATGGAGAACGTCTGGCAGCACCATTATGCCAACCATAGCGAGGGCTATCCGCGACATTAACGACTATATCGTCAATTTCTACAACAGTCGGCACTTCCATTGGGCTTTAGGTTACCTACAGCCCAATGGCTTGAGATGAAAATGGCAGATCAACAACCTAGTTGGGTGTCCGAAAAAAGTTGGCCACTATAGCCTGTTAAAATTTAGCCTGTTGATTAGCAAGATGCTTCAACTAATTAGAAGGTGGGTCCCGCAAGTCGCCAATTCGGGTAGTTCGAAGCTTGCTATCCTTGGCGCCGGATGCCACATCCCAGCGAGCACGACGGACTTTTTGGTTTAGCTGAGGCCGCTTGCTAATCAGGAGATTAAATGCGCTAATTTACTTGAGTCGGCGGTTCAAAACTTAGGGTGCGTGCGAGCAGTGAATTTTCTCACTAACCTGCCATGCCCTTAAGCTGTCGAAATTTTTTACAAGGGAGCTTATTTGGCGATTTGATTCTTAAATAAATATCATGAAAAACAATGGCTTGATATTTTGGCATGGTGTGTGCTTTGTTAAAGACAGGAGTCAAGTGTTGGCATCCTTGTAATCAATTATTAGGAGTTATAGTCATGATGGTAAAAAACAAAATTAGTTCTGCGGTAGCAGGAATAGTGCTTGCCGGTAGTATGTTCTCTACAAATGCTTCAGCTGCCCAATTACTTAATTGGCAGTTAGATACCTCGGGAATAGGTGGCTCGAATCAAACTGGCATTAATAATTTGTCATTTAACGGCGCCAGCTATATTGATACCAATGCGAATGCGGGTGATCCGATTGGAACGGCATTCACGTTCACTGATAAAGGGGTTTTCAATGTAGGTCAATACAATAACGGCTCATTCTTCAGCTGGGTAGGTACGAATGAACTGACGGCAAATTTTAGTGCTACCGGCACTGGTACCCTGGGTGGAGCATTTTCGTTTAATGCGGGTGGTACACTAGATCTTTATTTCGCGTCTGGTGCGGATAAAGATTATGGTGCAAATTCAAATACTTATGGTACAACTAACGGTGCTCTTATTGCTAGTTTCACACAATTGGCTGGCGGCGGTGGTTTAGTTAACCCTGATGGTACGCCTACTGCTAATGGTCAAATTACATTGCTGTATCAATCAACTTTCCTAGATCAAAATGTATGGAAAAATAGTTTGGGTACTAGTTTACCTATTCTTTTGACTCTTGGGTTCGTTACTTCTAACGCAGCTAATTTGCCAAATCCAGATGCAAATTTGCAAGCTGCGCTGGGGGGTAATGCAGGAAGCCTGCCGCCTGACTATTTTTATGTAACCAACGGTGGTCAGTTTAAACTTGAAACAGTGCCTGAGCCTGCTACTTTGGCTTTAATAGGTGTAGGCTTGTTAGGTGCAAGCTTTAGAAGACGTGTAGCTTAAATTAGTCTTAGATACCTGTTAGATGAGGCTCATACGTCTTGGCGTATGAGCCTTTCCATTTGATAGAATTAAACCATGGTGGCTGGTGAAGATCCGGCAGCCAGAAGTAGAAAAACCATAGCATAAATACATATTCAGTCTTGTGAATACGGGCAATTTAGCCAAAACACCAAAGGTTCTGTTTGATGAGCTCTTTATTTCAGGACAAGATAATTGGCCTTCTGTGAGTTTTTTTCAGAACTTCTCTACCTTTGCCAATCCGAAACCCGACAATCAATATTTCAGTTTGATCTATTCCGAATAAGTTGTTGATTAATTTTGCATACTGTTCAATCATCCGGCTATGCTTCTCCGAAAATGAATCCAAAGCGTTATGCCTTAATCGATAGTGAAGCAGTGGCAATCCTATGATGGGTTGAAACGCCAAATCTTGATTGGTCGCTTCCAGCCACACGCGTTGCATGGCTGCACCTGCGTGAATAAAACTGTATCTGTCAGCCTTTTTTACAGTAATTTGACCGATTAGGGAGGCGTTACGGCAGTTATTCCAACATTTCATGCCAATGATCCTAGACAAGCCCAAATAGTTGGCGTTGTTCACGAACCACCAGAAGCGCATAAGGGGGAAAAATAGCTTTTCCATAGCATTTAGTCCCAATGTTTCGACGGGCATACCGTCATTTGTGTTGTCGATTTGAGTTTTATTCCACCGAACTTTATCGAAAAGAAAGCGATGAATATCCTGATGTTCAAAAACTATCTGGTCATTAATCATTAGTACCTTGGCTAATTTTTTGACAGTTTCTGGGTTATGGGCAAAATAGGCTTTGACGTCCCCAATAGGCTTTACGGAACTAGAAAATTTTTCGATATCCCCTGATGACAATTCATGTTTGTCATAAGGAAATCGGTTGGTGTAACGAGTAAAAATAGCTTCGTAAAGAGGATCTAATTTAGCAGTTGTTTGGCTAAAGTTAATCCGTGCAACGTGATTTATATCTGTGAGATTAGGAAACAATTCTACCTTAGCGTTAAATCCCAAAACCCCAGCGGCAATTTTTATGTTTTCTACAACAGCACCATGTGCTATGTAAGATGCGACTTGTTGGTAGTTATAATAGGAATCGTCTTTTTCTGCCAGGTTAAACAAGTCTAATTGGGCGAGCTCATGTTTTACTTCAAAGCGCCATGGCTGAACATTATCACCGGATGGGGCTCTAATGCCGGCTTCTATTAATTTTTGTAAAGTTTGCTTGTCCATCATTCTCTCGCTATTTTGTATTAATTAAGTTCGCACATCAGTTTTTATCAAACTTATAAATTGGCGTTTCGCCACGGCGATTGCCAATCTTTGTATTAGGTTTTTATTTCCACCCGGTCTCCAGGTTTTAACCGATTTGTTCCGATAGGCATCGAAATGCAGCCCCCACGGCGCAGCCAACACTTTGCCTCGCTTGAGTAAAATCTTTAACGCTTGCGTTGCCGCAACGCCTGCACACAATTCGCAGGCCATAGGCGTGGATGGGCCTTTATGGTTGATCAAATCGACGGCAGTCTGATCGACCAAATAACCGCGTTGTAACATAGCTGGTGATAGACCCAATAAAAAATTAAGAATTTTGTCGGTTTCAGATTTGCCGTCGAGTTGAAAATATTGTTCAAAAGTCATTTTTCGGGGTAAAAAATTTAGTAAAGCCACCCCCATGCCCAAAGGTGCTGCGGTAATTGCGGGAATGTCGTGCTCTGCGCAATGAGCAAATACGTTTTCCCTGGCAGTAAAGGCAAAAAAATCTAGCGCATCGACATACAAATCAACTCCTGTAAAAAACTCAGTCAGGTTGTCAGTTGTCACGCCTTGATTAAATGAGGTAATGTTTAACTCTGGATTTATATCCATGGCCATCTCGACCATTACATCGGCTTTCGGGATATTCAGATGGGAAACCGTGGCGCCTACCTGACGGTTGAAGTTAGGTAATTCGAATTTGTCGAAATCGGCTATATGAAAAGCGCCGACGCCCAGACGCGCCAAAGTTAATAAATGACTACCACCCACGCCGCCTAAGCCGGCAATGGCTATTTTTTTGCCGCGTAAGACGGCTTGTTCTTCAGTCGTTACCCAGCCGATATTTCGGGAGAACGCTTGTTGATAATTAAATGATGTTGTCACGACAGGCTCCTGTTTCTCTTGTTGGTCGGTTGTACTTTGTTCGATGCTATACTGTCAACCGCGATTTCTCGGGTGTATAAATTTGTGCGGATTTTTGGTTTTGCGAACCCATACAGCGCGAGTGAATAATTTACAGAACAAATTGCTTGCAATTCTTTTTGATCAAGTGCGGGCGTTTTAGTTTTATTTGAATCTAGCTATTAAAAATGGAATCTGTCGTCATTCCGGTGTCAACCAAAATGCTTTTCCACAACCGCCTACGCTTCGCTATGACTGTGGTAGGTATTGCCATTGCGTTTTTTCTGGCCGCGGCGCAAATCGGTTTGTTGGTGGGTTGGGTCAATACCAATAGTGCAATCATCAAACATGCCAATGTGGATCTCTGGGTGATGGCAAAAGAAACGCGGACACTTGACTATGGTACGGCCATTCCCAGGCATCGCATTCAACAGGTCAGCAGTGTAGAAGGCGTTAAGTGGGCAGAAGGCATGTTAGTCGGTTGGGTGAATTGGCAGCATCCTGAAGGCAAGCGCATTACTGTTGAAGTCATAGGCCTTGATGAGAGTAACGCCGGTGGCCCTTGGGCAATGGGATCGGGAAGCGTAGAGTCGGTTCATTTGCCTGAAACGGTAGTGGTCGATGAGCTTTCAAAAGAGGCACTGGGCACGCTGGTTGTTGGGGATGAAGCCGAAATGGAGGGCAAACGCGTTATTGTCGGTGGCTTTTCGCAGGGTGTTCGAACCTTTACTGCTGCACCATTTGTTTTTACATCCCTGGAAAATGCAATTGAATACATCCCCTATTATCGTGACGATGAAATATCCTATGTTTTGGCGCGTATCGAATCCAATACCGACTTGATTGCGGTTCGGGATCGTATTGCTGCGGAGGTGTTGGATGTGGAAGTGTTGACCACCGATAAATTTGCCGAGCGCTCTGTGAAATACTGGATGCTGGAGACCGGAGTGGGGATTACTGTGATCATTACCGCAGTATTGGGTTTGTTGGTTGGTGCGGTCATCATGAGTCAAACCCTTTTTGCGATTACGCAAGACCACATCGCTAATTACGCTACTTTGTTAGCGTTGGGGTTTCATCATAAAACCTTGAGACAGATTGTTTTGGCTCAGAGCTTAAGTTTGGGGGGGTTAGGCATTATTGTTGGTTTGGTTTTGTTCGTGCTCGCCTGTAAGGCTTCTGAGCGTAGTCCGATTCCTTTAGAAACTACACCTTTGATATCTCTTGGGTTGATCGTTTTTTCTTTGCTGTGTTGTATTGGCGCATCTTGGTTTTCAATTCGCGCGATATTCAAGCTTGACCCAGTGATGGTATTTCACGGATGAGAAGAGTTTTATTCTGCCAGGAAATTAGTAAAGATTATGGTAGTGGCAATATTGTCGAACGCGTATTAAAACGAGTCGACCTGGAGTTTTTTGAAGGTCAGGCTTCTGTGCTGATTGGCCCGTCCGGTTCGGGTAAGACTACTCTGCTTTCCATTTTGGGCTGTTTGCTGGCACCCAGTGATGGACAATTACTGATTGAAAATTCAGTTGTAAATTTTTCCGACAAGAGCAGTTTGACTGAAGTTCGTCGACAAAAGTTAGGTTTCATTTTCCAACATGCACAGTTATTGCCGTTTTTATCTATTGAAGGGAATTTGGCGCTTATTGGGCGAAATGCGGGAATGTCATCCGAGGATATAGCCCAGCGTCTGGATAGTTTGCTTAACCGGCTAGAAGTATTCCAAATGCGCAAAAAGTTTCCGAACCAATTGAGCGGTGGGCAACGACAACGTGTGGCTATTGCAAGGGCGTTGCTACACCGTCCGTCAATCGTTCTGGCTGATGAACCGACAGCGGCACTGGATTGGAACACCGGTAGGGCTGTAGTAGAGCTTTTGCTGGAACAGGCTCGTATTGAAAAAGCCGTATTGGTGGTGGTGACCCATGATACCCGCATGCTGCCGTTATTTGATCGAGTTTTATCGATCGCGGACGGTATTCTGACGGAACAGTATCAAACAGCCGCGATTGCTACTACTCTAATTACTCAATCCTGATTTTAACTGGCTTATAAAAAATAGTATGCAACATATCGGTTACCTGTTGGTTGTTTTTACACTAGTATGGCCCTGCCAATGGGTTTATGCCGAACAGGCCAGCATGGAGCAACGGTCAATACAGGGTATAGGTTATGTCGAGCCAACCAGTGAGGTACGCCGATTGGCGTTCAAGCACCCTGGGATTTTGGGTGAATATAAAGTGCAGATTGGGCAGCACGTCAAAACTGGCGACATACTCGCGGTCCAAAATAACACCGAAGAGCAAGCGAATGTCGCTGTGGCGGAAAGTCGTGTGTTGGCAGCTAAAGCTCAATTGGATAAAGTCTTAGCTGGTGTCAACCAGTTTGAAATCAATGCGAAAAAAAGCGCGCAACGCTTTGCTGTGCTAGACGCGGAGTATGCTCGACGAAAGCAGGAGCGTATCGAGCGTTTACAGAAAGGTAGGTTTGCGTCGGAAGATGAACTTGATCTTGCCGGAACGCAGGCCAAACTTAAGCAGGCAGATAGTCAACGATTAGCGGCGGAAACTCAATATCTGACCAATTTTGTGCGTGAAGTCGATAAACAGTTAGCAACGACTGGTGTGGCGCTAGCTGAAGCGGAACTGCATGCGGCGAAACAACGTTTGGCTGAAACGTTTTTGGTTTCTCCTATTGATGGCACGGTATTGGAAAATATTTTGCGCGTAGGTGAATCTACTTATGCGGCAGGTAGTCCTGAAACAGCGCTGTTGATGGGAAATTTGGTCAATTTGCGGGTGAGAGCCGAAATAGATGAAAACTATGCTTTCGCATTGCGTGAAGGGCAGACGGCGTTGATATTTGGTAGAGGCTTGGGGGGGAAGGAGATTCCGGGGCATGTAGGGTTGGTTAAACAGGTCATGGGTAAAAAAACCGTTTTTGCCAAAACCGCTACCGAACGCAAAGATATTGATGTGATCCAGATATTCATAGAACCAGACAAGGCTTTTCAAGCCCCGGTGGGTTTAGAAGTCAATGTTAAAATACAAATTGATCCAAAGATTTGAGGAGGACTTCTGAATGGTTAGATTTTCTGTAGATATTTCTTGATTGCCACATCAAGTTGATTGTTACTAAAGTCTGGGGAGCGACTTAAGTATTGTTGGGTGAGAGAATTATCGAATATCTGTTTGTCTGATAAATAATCTAGAAAGAAAGGAAATGTTTTCGCTATTCGAGACATTTTCTCGCTCAGTAACGGGACGATCAAATCTATCAAGCGGTTAAACGCGGCTATCGGCAGATGGATAATCATTGGTGTTTTGATGCCTCCTTCCTTGAAAGTCTGTCGAACTAGCTTTTGTAATTCTGTCAACTTAATTGCATCTGGTCCCGCGCATAAATGGAAAATTTTTCCGGCACTATCTTGCCGTTCCGAGCTGTATTTTATGGCTGCCGCAACATAGTCGACGGCCACGGTATCTAGCTTTACCTCACCGAGATTGGGTAAGAAGCCAAACGTCCGCCGTCCCGCCAAAAACTCGCAAATATGGTAAAAAATCTGGTAATGGATAATTTTGCCGGTTTTTGAGTCGCCCACTACCATGCTTGGCCTGTGTACTGTAACAGGCAGTTGGTGTAGTTCGATTTGTTCGCGTAAATAATCCTCGGCTTCGGCCTTGGACTGTTCATAAGTGTTGTGAAATTCCCTGGGTTGGGTAATCCAGGTTTCCGGTACCAATCCCGACATTTTTCCTCCAACGCCGACAGTACTGACAAATTCGATTTTCCGTAGTACCCCGGACGTTTGGCAGGCTCGTGCCATCTCGACGATATTTTCGGCGGCGCCTAGTGCGTGTCGCCGCGCCGTTTCCAGTGGCAGATTCATTTTTACTACGCCGGCGCAATGAATAATATGCGTACATTGTCGGGTGATTTCGGAATATACGTCGTCCGGCAAAGCAAACCGGGTTTGATCGGTATCGCCTCGCAAGGCCATGATCCTAGTCCGGGCGTCTTGTGCTTGGGCCGGACCCAGTTCCCAAAAAGCAATGAGTTCTTCCAGGCGTTTTGTCAAATGCTCCTTGCTGTCTGCGCGCATTAGGGCCCAAACTCGGCTATCCGGTTCCTCTAATAGCAGCGGGAGCAACGCGCTACCGATAGCACCGGTTGCGCCGGTGACGAAGTATCTGTATGCCATTAAACTACCTTTTCCAATTTTGATGAATAGTTAAATATGCCCGAATCTGCGCGAGATTGCCTCTGAATGCTGTCGGTTAAAGTTTTAACAATACTATTTCCCGCTTGACGACTATGGGGTGTTTATGAATCGCTGAGCGGGGGTCGTCCAGCGCCTGATAGAGTGTATCTATCCACGCGCTATATTCCCGATAAACGTTTTTCCGTCGAACCTTAAGTGTTCCGGTCAATTCTTGGCGTTCGAATGACAGGCGGGTAAAGCTTAAAACGATTCCGGCAGGACGCTTGTAATTTGGTAATTCGGCGATACACTCGGCCAAGTTCATGGCTAATTCTTGTGCTTTGACTATCGCGGAAGTGTCGTCGAGCGGGCTAGGCATTGCCGTGGTGATCAAACTGACCAAAAACTTTCTACTCTCGCCGAATACGACCGCATGCTCGACCGACGGGGTGTGCTTGAGTAGCGTTTCAATCGCAACCGGCGCGATTTTTCGGCCGGTCGAAGTTTTGAATAGTTCCGATTTTCTGCCTAGCAGTCGAATGTAGCCTAGCGAATCGATTTGTGCGTAATCGCCGCTGGCTAGGTAGCCATCGGCAGTCAAGTGGCGGTCGGGCTCTTGGTTTGCGAGATAGCCGGTGAAAACTCCTTGGCCTTTGACCAGCAATTCGCCGTCATTCCCCAGTGCCACGGTGTTGCCTTTCAAGGGCTTGCCGACCGAGCCGAAGCGAAAGTCCGTAAATCGGTTTGCCGCGATCGGAACGACGTTTTCGCTAAGGCCGTAGGCTTCCAAAGCGATGATGCCCATAGAGTAAAAGCGCCGTAACAAACGTATCGGCATAGGGGCGGAGCCGCTAACCACGAAGCGGAGGTTATTGCCAAATAGGCCGATGAACGCACGGAACAGCCTGCGATTGATTGCTCTGAACAATCGGCCTGGCTTGGAGTCGGTTTCACCGGCGTTTAGGCAAAGCCTGAGCAGTTTGGCGACTAACCTGGGTTGCTTATCGAGTTTCGCTTCCAGCCCTTGGTACAACTTTTCGTAAAAGCGCGGGACGGCAATGAAAATATGAGGGTTGATTTGCGGCAGATAATCGACGACCCGCTGCGGCTTGTTGACGAAATACACTTCGGCGCCGCTGGCGATCGCGCAGAGATTAATAATCCGTTGGAATAAATTCGATAAGGGTAACCAGCACACTAAATGGCAGGGCAGTTGGCTTAGTTCAGGATAGGTATCCAATATCGCTGTTATCGCGGCGATAATCTGTTCGTGGCGGTAAGCTATGCCTTTAGGGGTGCCGGTGGTGCCGGAGGTGAAGACGATGGTGGCAATGTCGTGGGGGCTTATGACGTTCGGTAGGGGCATGGGCTCCGGTCCGTTGGGTGGCATACCGGGAACGGCTAAGAAGGTTAAATTCTCGATAGGCTTAGCGGTTGACCGGTCACCGAAGTGGATCACCGATTGCAAGCGTTCGGTTGTCTCCGTCTTGAACCTATTGAGATGTTCCGCATGATCGATAATCAACACTTTAATGCCGGCAATGTTGACGATAAGCTCAAGCTGCTCCGTTGCTTCGTCAGGGTCTATGCCAACAACAATGCCGCCTAGGGCCAGCACGGCGTGGTGGAGCAATTCCCATTCCAGTCCGGTTGCCGCCATGATGGCGACAACGTTGCCTTTGTCGATGCCGAACGATTTAAGTGTCCATGCCAGGTTAACGACTTGGTGATAAAAGTCTTGAAAACTGGCCGGGGACCATTGGCCGTTATCATCGAGATACCACTGAGTAATGTCGTTAGGTCTTTCGTTAGCTCTGATTATTAGTAATTCAGGCAGTGTTGTCGCTTGTCGAGTCATGCAGTCTCCTTTATGCCGGCATGGGTGGATCGTAAGCACCTTGGGATTGGTTAATGGTTAATTCATGTTCCGATAGATTCAGCCACTCCAGGCTGTTTTTTACCTCGGCCCCTAAAAAAAGCTTATTTCTTATCATGAAATCGACGATAGGAATTAGTAATTTCCATTGTCGACGATTAGCTTTACCTTCGCGGATCAGCGCCGCAAATTCGGGCAGATAAGGGTTGAAGCCAAAATGTTTTAAGTCGGAATACATCAACAACCAATTGATCGGGTAATTGCTGAAAATTGGGCTGGCGTGTTTTCCTGACTTTACTAATCCTAACTCAACCACTTTACGCATAACGTCTTCTTGACTGTACTGCCAAGCATGATAGGGGGCTAAGTAGCGCGGAAACTGGGTGTCTTTGGGGTAGTTTTTGGGGTTGAAAAAACGCGCCAATTCTTGACTGTTAAAGTTGCCGCAGGTTTTGAGGGCTGGAGGAGTCCAATCGACCTCGCAAATAAGTTTTCTGGAAAATTCATAAAACATTCGTTCGGGTTCGGGTTGCCCGGGAGAATATCCGGCAAGTATTAGAGGAATCTTCTTTTCAATAGCCAGTTTTATAGCGTCACCTTCGAAAAGCGGTGCGTAGACATATGAAACCGTATAAACAGCACCTCTTCGTTCTTGATTCGTTAACAAGTGCCGAAACAGTTTTTTGTAAAATATTTTGGATGGTCGGTATATCGCGTGATCGATCTCTAGCTTGTCTAGTGTTCGTACAATATTATCCCAAGCGATCGGTGGGATATTGATGTCTGTGGTAAAAGCCAATACTTTCAGTCCGTATTCGACCTTTAACTTGTATAGTAAGTAAATGCTATCCTTGCCGCCACTAACCGGAACTAAACAGTCGTATTCGCCTTGGTTCTTGCAGGATTGGAGGGCTTGCTCTAGATCTTTTTCTCTGTCAATTCGGTTTTTCTCATCAAGGATATTGTTTTGCGGGTTGAATGCTTCACAAAGATTGCAAACGCCCTTTGCATTTAAAGTGACATCAGGTACATCATCCGATATCAGACATCTGTTACAGTTGGCCACAAAACCTCCTACGCTAGTTGTTTAAAAAGACAGCTCCTTGTGGTTTCAATTTTAGCTTGATTGAGGTTTTTTGATATAAATACTAGGGGCTGTTGCCGTTT
>NZ_LUUG01000108.1 GCF_001644035.1 Methylomonas methanica | reverse complement strand
AAATGGCAACAGCCCCTAGTAAAAAGCAATCGTTCAGGCAAATAAATTTGCCTGAACGATTATTGAGAATTATGTTGTTTAATCCAGAAGGCCGTCGAGCTCAGATTTAGCCGCTAGTACATCCGGCAATTTTTCCTTAAGAAGTTGCTCAGATAGTCCTAAAAGTGCGGTTACTTGATTGGGTAGCGAGGCTATAATCTGATCTTCATTCAAATCCTGATCTTGGTAATCGCTGATTGCATGGGCAAGGAAAACCGCGCAAGCTAACTTATTAGGCGTCTCAGCTGCCAAAGGTTCAGCCGATTGTTCAATGGTTTCGACTAATTCGTCAGCAAATTTCCAGCGACGGCAAAGCTCCGCGCAGATCGCCGGGCTGGTATAGCCCAAGCGCCTTTTTTCAATTTCCAGTCTAACGTTGCCGTTTTTCACATGCTGATCGATTTCGTTGGCTTCTCGCGGACTCCCGATGTGAATCAGCAGGTTACCCAGATTGCTGATTAGCCCGGCGGTGTAGGCAATGTCGGTCGCCAGACATGCTTGGGCCGCGAACCATTTTGCATAACCTGCTGTGCGAAAACTATTCCGCCAGCTTTGTTTGACATCGAAATTATCCAATTGCGGTACTACGCTGACAATCCCGGATGCGACCACCAATGTTTTCAGCTGGTTCATGCCCAGCATGGTGATGGCTTCGTCTATAGAGCCAATTTTACGAGATAAACCAAAATGCGCGGAGTTGACCAAACGCAGGATTTTTAAAACAATTACTTGTTCCTTTTCCACGTTTTTGGCTATGTCGAGCATATCAGCATTGGGATTGTTTAACTGATTTATGATGGATCTTACGACTTCGGGTACTTGCGGAATTTTGTGGATTTGGTCGAACAGTTGGTTCATTTTTGTTGGCATGTCTTCATCCTTAAGCTACGAAATTGTAATTATTCTTAGTGAATTATAGCCAGCCTGGGCAAACAAACCTTATAAATTTAACACCGGTTCAGGGCTCGGCGCCGCCCTAATGCGGGTTACGCCGAGCCAAGCCGATAAAGGTATAGCTAGGTCTTAAAGTTTCCAACCATGGAGCGCAACTGGTTAGCCAGGTCAAGTAACTCGTGGCAGGCATCTGCGGTATTTTTCGCGCCTACCGAAGTTTCTTCGGATACCCGGCTGATATTGCTGATATTACGATTGATTTCCTCGGCAACCGCAGTTTGTTCCTCGGCAGCGCTGGCTATTTGGTTATTCATATCGTTAATGGTGTCGATACGTTCGCTGATAGTGGTAATGGAGCCGCCGGCGGATGCGGCTTGCTCCACGCTGGAGTTAGCGCGGCTTCTACCGTTTTCCATCACTGCCACGGCCTGTTTGGCGCGGTCCTGCAAACGTTCGATGGTTTTTTGGATTTCCAACGTCGAGTTTTGGGTGCGACTAGCCAATGTTCTGACTTCGTCGGCTACAACTGCAAAACCGCGACCTTGCTCGCCAGCCCGGGCCGCTTCTATCGCGGCGTTTAATGCCAGCAAATTGGTTTGCTCGGCAATCCCTTGAATGACCCCCAATACCTCGCCGATGCTGTTGCTGTCGTTTTCCAGTTCGTGAATGACGTTGGCGGCGTTTTCCACTTCAGAAGCCAAGCTGTTAATGCCATGCACGGCGTCTTTCACGATGTTTTTGCCTGAAGACGCCTCGCGATCAGCAATTTCCGCGGCTTCCGATGCTCTAACGGCATTTTTGGCGACTTCTTGCACCGTAGACGTCATTTGCTTCATTGCATTGGCTACCAAGGTGGTTTCGTGCAATTGCCGCTCGACACCGGCTTGGGTCGATTGGGTGATATTGGCGAGTTTGTGTGAAGAGCTGGCCAGCTTTTCACTGGTAGAGCTGATCTGATCGATGGTTTTGGCTATTTTGCGAACGAAAGTATTAAAACTCGATGCGATCCAGGCAAACTCCGATTTGCCGCTCGCATCCAGGCGAGCCCGCAGGTCCCCCTCACCACTGCCTATGTCTTGCAGCTTCAAAGCCAATGCTGTCAGTGGGCCTATGATGATTTTGCTCATCGTAAAGTAGCCGGTGAAGCCGATGATGATCAGCGTTATGCACAGGAAGCCGATAGCGTAAACGGTATTACTTTTAAGCTCGGCAAGGGCCACGCTGAATGGGGTGACGATTTCGAATGCGCCATGTAAGTCGCCGGCGCGGCGATTTTCCATCGGATAACCCAACAAATCCTGGCCCTTCTCGTTATTCCATAGGCTTTGCGATGTCTTGGGGTCGCCATGGCATATTTCGCATTGCTTGACCAATTTGACGGGGCGTAAATAGCGGACTTCCTGTTTTTCTTCGTCTACGTAGCTGTAGTCTTGCGCGGAAGGATTGCTTCTGAAAAACTCCAGAGCTTGACGTTCGATGTCATCGGCTGCGTTTCGAGGGTTTCTGGGGTTAAGAGACGGTGCTTTGAAGCGAAAGCCGTGCTCTTTTGCTTCTGCTTCGATGACGTCCCAGGCATTGGCGGTTGGCACGGTGGCGACGACCAGTTCTCTGGCTTTTGAGCTACCTTTTTGTTCGACCAATTGCATTAGTTGCTCAGGCGTGTAGATACCTGATTCCCATTTTTTTACAACATTGTCGCGGATTGATTCGGACAGCGTGAGTAATTGCCGTGAGGCTTTGATTTCCCGGTCAATCAGCTTTTGTTTCTCAAAGCTTGAGTAAACAACCAAAATCGCTATGCCTAAAAGCGTTAGCACCGACATGGTTATAGAAACCACCTTTACCCCTACAGAATGCCAGTTCATCATCAACATCCGAAACTCCCCTAAATACGCTTTAAATTTCTTGTATTAACCGTCTTTCCAGTACCATCCTGAAGACATGCCAACCGAGTATAGCTTACAATTTAGCGTCATCTATTCTAAAAACTTAACAACTATGCGGAAAATCAAGGTTTTGTTTGTGTGTATGGGCAACATCTGTAGATCGCCCACCGCGGAAGGCGTTTTCTCAAATTTAGTGTCTACAAGAAACCTGGCGGAACGCTTTCAAATAGATTCCGCAGGTACCCATGCTTATCACATTGGTGACGCGCCAGATTTACGCGCGCAAAAAGCTGCTCGCGATAGGGGGGTTGAATTGAAACATCTGCGGGCACGCAAGGTTGTATCCGCCGACTTTGAAGCGTTCGATCATATACTGGTAATGGACGACGAGAATCACGCCATATTAAAAGAAGCCTGTCCGGTTGATTTGAGTCATAAAATTCGGCACTTTCTTGATTACGCGCCGCACTTGAATCAACGCGAAGTGCCTGACCCTTATTACGGCGGCAGCTACGGCTTTGAGCGGGTGCTGGACATGGTGGAAGAAGCGTCCGCTGGGTTTTTACAGACACTGCAACAAACTGGCGAGTTGTGATTAATAGGGTAGGAAATAGTTTATGGCGATAATCTCGAATACAGTCAGTTACTTGGATCGCGATACGGTGCTGGAAGGTTTTTTTGCTTATGACGATGCGATTGTCGGGCAGAGACCGGTGGTGCTGATCCACCATGCTTGGGGCGGGAGAGACCAGTTTGTAGCTGACAAAGCTCTTAAGTTGGCGGGATTAGGTTATCTGGCGTTCGCGACCGATATGTACGGTAAAGGTGTGCTGGGAAGCAGCCCGGAAGAAAATGCGGCGTTGATGCAGCCTTTTATTCATGATCGAGCAAAATTGCAACAGCGCTTACTGGCGGCACTTTCCACAGTCAAACTGATGCCGTGGGCCGACAACGCTAGGATTGCGGCGATAGGCTTTTGCTTTGGCGGCTTGTGCGCGCTGGATTTGGCAAGGACGGGTGTCGATATTTGCGGGGTAGTATCGTTTCACGGTTTGCTGGGTGCGCCGGAAAACATTCCTAATCCCAGTATCAAAGCGAAGGTGTTGGTGTTGCATGGCGACGACGATCCAATGGCGTCCGCCGAGCAAGTTCTTGCCTTGCAAAACGAATTAACCAAGGCTGGTGCGGATTGGCAGTTGCATAGTTACGGTCATACGATGCACGCGTTTACCAACCCGGTGGCTAACAATCCCGGTTTTGGCACAGTTTATCAGCCGGTTGCCGACCGTCGTTCCTGGCAAGCCATGCAAAACTTTTTGACCGAGATTTTTGCCTGACGGCGGTCGTTGGCGTTTGCTATAATCGACGGCTTTATAAACCTGTTAGCAATGCTTAAATGGAATTGATGCTTCAGGCTAACCCGTCGATCGATAAGCTTTCGACTGCACTGGAACCACGGACCCATGTCAGACTTCGCTAAAGAAATTATCCCCGTCAATCTCGAAGATGAGATGAAACAATCCTACCTCGATTATGCCATGAGCGTAATTGTCGGTAGGGCACTTCCCGATGTTAGAGACGGCCTCAAGCCGGTGCACCGTCGCGTACTGTACGCGATGAACGAGCTTGGAAACGACTGGAACAAGCCTTATAAAAAATCGGCGCGTATCGTCGGTGACGTGATCGGTAAATACCACCCGCATGGCGACACCGCGGTTTACGACACCATGGTGCGGATGGCGCAACCCTTCTCTTTGCGCTACATGCTTATAGATGGTCAAGGCAACTTCGGTTCGGTGGACGGTGATTCGCCGGCGGCGATGCGGTATACCGAAGTGCGGATGGCTAAAATTGCCCATGAATTATTGGCTGACCTGGACAAGGAAACCGTGGATTTCGTCGCCAACTACGACGAGTCTGAGTCCGAACCCACGGTTATGCCCACCCGGGTGCCGACCTTGTTGGTCAACGGTTCCTCCGGTATCGCGGTCGGTATGGCCACCAATATTCCGCCGCATAATTTAAACGAGATTATCAGCGCTTGTCTGGCCTTGATCGAAAATCCCGATCTGACAATTCCGGAATTGATGCAAATCGTGCCGGGGCCTGATTTCCCGACCGCCGGCATTATTAACGGCGCGTCCGGTATCTTTGAAGCCTATGCCACCGGGCGCGGACGTATCTATTTGCGCGGCCGTAGCCATTTTGAAGACATAGGCGATAGCGGTCGCCAAGCCATCATAACCACCGAGCTACCTTACCAGGTCAATAAAGCCCGCTTGCTGGAAAAAATCGCCGAATTGGTTAAAGAAGGCAAACTGGATGGTATCTCGGGCCTGCGCGACGAATCCGACAAGGACGGTATGCGCATGGTCATTGAACTGCGTCGCGGCGAAGTGCCGGACGTGGTTTTGAATAATCTATACAAACAAACCCAAATGCAGACTGTGTTTGGGATCAATATGGTGGCGTTGTACGACGGTCGCCCGCATTTGATGGGGTTGAAAGAGATTCTGGCGGCTTTTGTCGATCACCGCCGCGAAATCGTCACCCGCAGAACCATTTATAACTTGCGGAAGGCGCGGGAAAGGGCGCATATCCTGGAAGGGTTGGCGGTTGCGTTAGCTAATATCGACGAAATGATTGAGCTGATCAAAGCCTCGCCTAACCCGCAAGAAGCGAAAGTGGGCTTGCTGGCACAGACCTGGAAAGCCGGCTTGGTTGCCGCCTTGCTGGATAGGGCCGACGCTGATCGTTCACGCCCCGATGATTTATCCGCTGAATTTGGCTTGGCCGACGGCGCCTATCGTTTATCAGAAGCGCAGGCGCAAGCCATCCTGGATTTGCGTCTGCATCGTTTGACCGGTTTGGAGCAAGAAAAAATCGTCAACGAGTACAAACAATTGCTGGAATTGATCGACGAATATTTGCATATTTTGGGTAACGATGTGCGCTTGATGGAAGTGATCCGCGAAGAACTGGAAGAAATCAGAACCCAGTACGGCGATGCCCGCCGCACCGAAATTGTTCAGGATTATTCCAATCTGTCCGCTGAAGATCTGATCACCGAAGAAGATATGGTGGTGACCATGTCGCACGAGGGTTACGTAAAAACCCAGCCGCTCAGCGATTATAAAGCTCAGCGCCGCGGTGGCCGCGGCAAATCGGCGACGGCGACCAAGGAAAACGATTTCGTCGAGAAATTAATCATCGCCAATACCCACGATACGATTCTGTGTTTCTCGTCGGCGGGTAAAGTTTATTGGTTGCGGGTATTCAATTTGCCGGTTGCCAGCCGGGCGTCGCGCGGTAAGCCCTTTGTGAATCTGCTGCCTTTGGAAGAGGGCGAGAAAATCAACGCGATGTTGCCGGTGCGTGAATATAGCGCGGATAAATACATTTTCATGGCGACTTCATCGGGCACCGTTAAGAAGACCCCATTGCCCGAATTCGAACGCCAGCGCAGCAACGGTAAGATCGCCATCGATTTGAATGAAAACGACACCTTGGTCGGTGTGGCGATTACTGACGGTCAGCAAAACGTATTGCTGTTCAGCAGTGACGGCAAAGCGGTGTGCTTCAACGAAACCGACGTGCGCTCGATGGGCCGAACGGCTACCGGGGTGCGCGGTATTCGCTTACAGGAAGGTCAAAAGGTCATTTCGCTGATCATCTCAACCGAAGGCACGGTGCTGAATATCACCGAAAACGGCTACGGCAAACGCACCAAACTGGAAGAGTTTACCCAGCATAGACGCGGCGGTCAGGGCTTAATCTCGATTCAAACCTCCGAACGTAATGGCGCGGTGGTCGGCGCGGTATTGGTCAACGATACTGATGAAATTATGTTGATCACCGACGGCGGCATATTGGTTCGCACTCGGGTCAAGGAAATTTCCGTAGTCGGCAGAAATACCCAAGGCGTTACGGTGATTCGTCTGGATAAGGGAGAAAGAGTCGTTGGCGTGGATCGAATCGATGGTCTGGGCGATGAAGACGACGACGCCGAAGGCGATATTGACGAAACCGATGTCCCAGCAGATAGCGCCGAATCTGGCGGAGAAGAGGAATAAGCATGGCAAGGATTTACAATTTTAGCGCCGGTCCGTCGATGATGCCGGAAGCGGTGTTGCTGCAAGTTCAACAAGAGATGTTGAATTGGCAAGATAGCGGCATGTCGGTGATGGAAATGAGCCATCGCGGCAAGCATTTCATGGCCATAGCCGAAGCGATGAAAAACGATCTGATTGAGTTGCTAGCCATTCCGGCCAATTATAAAGTGCTATTCCTGCAAGGCGGTGCCAGCGCGCAGTTTGCGATGATTCCGCAGAATATTCTGAACGGTAAAACCAAAGCCAGTTATGTAAATACCGGTGCTTGGTCTACCAGTGCAATCAAGGAAGCTGGCAAATATTGCGAAGTACAGCTTGCTGCTACCTCAGAAGCCGAAAAATTTACCACTATTCCAGCGTTCGATACCTGGAATATTGATAAAGACGCTGCTTATCTGCACTACACCTCCAACGAAACCATCCATGGCGTGGAATTTTCCGAAGTTCCCGATGCAGGTGATTTGCCGTTGGTGTGCGATATGTCATCGAACATATTGTCGCGTCCGGTCGATGTCAGCCGCTACGGCATTATTTATGCGGGTACGCAGAAAAACATGGGGCCTTCCGGCGTGACAGTAGTCATCGTTCGCGATGATTTGGTCGGCTTGGCACCGAAAACCGTACCTTCGGTGTTCGATTACCAGCAGCAAGCGAAAGCCGACTCCATGTTGAACACACCGGCTACCTACAACTGGTATCTTTTGGGATTGGTTTTGCAATGGTTGAAACAACAAGGCGGAATTTCAGCCATTGAGCAGCAAAATATTCGTAAAGCCGGCAAGCTATATCAAGCTATCGATCAATCCACTCTATACAGTAACCCTGTCGTTAAAGAGTACCGGTCCAGAATGAATGTACCTTTCGTGTTGGCTGATGCTGCGCTAGACAAAGAATTTTTGGCGCTTGCTGACAAAAGCGGTTTGGGTTCATTGCCCGGTCACCGTTCGGTCGGCGGTATGAGAGCAAGCATTTATAACGCCATGCCGGAAGCCGGGGTCGATGCCTTGATCGACTTTATGGCCGAGTTCGAGCGCACTCACTAGTTACCGGTATGACGGCAATTATTCCTCTGTCCGAGTTACGCGAACGTATCGATTCTATCGATAGGCAGCTGTTGCAACTGATTAATCAACGCGCCGCATGTGCGATCGAAGTAGCCAGAACCAAAATGGCCGAAGGCGAAACCGGTAGTTTTTATCGTGCGGATCGCGAGGCCCAAGTGTTACGCAAAATCAAGGAGTTGAATCCAGGGCCTTTGAGTGACGATGCTTCAGTGCATCTGTTTCGTGAGCTGATGTCGGCATGTTTGGCTTTGGAAAAGCCCTTGGAAGTGGCGTTTTTGGGTCCGGTCGGCACTTTTACCCAGCAAGCCACGTTCAAGCATTTCGGTCATGCCGTAAAGGGCATTCCGGTTGCGACTATCCCGGAGATTTTTCTGGCGGTGGAAACCGGACATTGCCAGTTTGGTGTGGTGCCGGTTGAGAACTCCACCGAAGGCGTGATCGCGCATACGCTGGACCGTTTTATGACCACCTCACTGCAAATTTGCGGCGAAGTGGAAATTCGGGTGCATCAAAATCTGCTCGGTAAAATGGATACTCTGGCGGCTATTAACGAAGTCTATTCGCATCAACAATCCTTGGCGCAGTGTCGGCAATGGCTAAATACTTATTTGCCTGGCGTGCCTTGCACGGCGGTGAGCAGTAACGCCGAAGCTGCCAGATTGGCGTCGTTGGATCACAATAAGGCTGCGATTGCCGGTTTAATGGCGGCCGAATTGTATGAATTGAACATCATCGAACAGCATATCGAGGATGAATCAAACAACACCACGCGCTTTATCGTAATTGGCAAACAGCAACCGGCATCCACCGGACTCGATAAAACCTCCATTTTGGTGTCCACCGGCAATCAAGCCGGCGCCTTGCATAAGATTTTGGGGCCGTTTGCCGAATACGGCATCAGCATGGCGCACATAGAATCCAGGCCATCGCGGCAGGGCTTGTGGGAATACGTGTTTTTTATCGATATTGACGGTCATCGCGACGATCCCGATGTCGCCAAGGCGCTGGAAACCCTGCAAAACAACGTCAAAATGTTGAAAATCCTCGGCTCTTATCCAAAAGCCGTCATTTAAATCTTAGGTCGATGAACAAATTTTTAGAACTTGCTATTGCCGGCGTTCAACAGCTGGTGCCTTACGTGCCGGGTAAACCGGTTGATGAATTGCAGCGCGAGCTGGGCATAGAAGAAGTCATTAAGTTGGCTTCTAATGAAAATCCTCTGGGTACCGGCGCTAAAGTCGCCGCAGCCATTCAAGCGACATTGCCCGAATTAACCCGCTATCCGGATGGTAGCGGTTTTGCGTTGAAAGCTGCATTGTCGGCTAAATTAAACGTGGCGCCAGAGCAAATTACCCTGGGTAACGGTTCCAGCGAGATCCTCGAACTGGTCATGCGCACCTTCGTTACGCCGGAATTGGAGGTAGTGTTTTCCCAGCATGCGTTTGCGCTGTATCCGATTCTAACGCAGGCCGTCGGGGCCAAAGCCAAAGTCGTGCCGGCTAAAAACTACGGTCATGATTTGACGGCGATGCGCGAACAGATTGGCTATAAAACGCGTCTGGTATTTATCGCCAATCCCAACAATCCGACCGGTACGTTGTTGGATAAAAACGAACTGGAAAAGTTTATCGCGTCATTGCCGGCCCATGTGTTGTGCGTATTGGACGAGGCTTACTACGAGTTTGTCGATCCTGCTGCTAGAACAGAATCATTGGATTGGCCGAATCGTTATCCGAATTTGATCATCGCTCGCACGTTTTCCAAGGCTTACGGCCTGGCAGGCTTGCGCATCGGTTACGGGATTTCCTCGCCGGATATCGCCGATTTGTTAAATCGCGTGCGTCAGCCTTTCAATTGCAGCATGCTGGCTTTAGCCGCAGCGGAAGCCGCACTGGGCGATACCGATTATCTGCATCAAACCGTGGCGCTTAACAACGCCGGAATGGCGCAGTTGACCGATGCCTTTAGGAAATTGGATTTACCGTGGATTCCTTCCTCCGGCAACTTCGTTTCTGTCGACGTTAATCAAGCGGCTTTGCCGATTTACGACGCCTTGCTGCGCAAGGGTGTCATCGTGCGGCCGGTAGCGAATTATGAAATGCCTAATCACTTGCGTGTGAGCATCGGTACCGAGCGCGAAAACTCGATATTTATAAACGCATTGCGCGAGGTGTTGAGCGGTGTTTAACCGCCTGTGTATCATCGGCATTGGATTGATAGGCGGTTCTATTGCCAGAGCCGCGCGTGCCCAAGGTTTATGCCATGAGGTTGTGGCATATGGCCGGGAAAAAAATCTGCCGAATATGCAGTTGGCTAAACAACTCGGCGTCATCGACCAGTTTTACACCGACATAGCCTCAGCACTGGAAAACACCGACTGCGTGATTGTTGCGACGCCTGTCGGCAGTATGCAAGTCATTTTCGAACAGATTAAGCCTTACTGGAACGCGGAAACAATCTACAGCGATGCCGGCAGTACAAAGGGTAGCGTGGTGTCTGCACTCGAAGCAGTTTTCGGCGCCGTACCCAGCAACTTCGTGCCGGCGCATCCGATTGCCGGTGCCGAGCGTAGCGGGGTGGATGCCTCGACCGTCGATTTATTTGTTAATCGCCGCCTGATACTGACGCCGTTAGCAAATACCGATAAACAGGCACTGGCAAAAATTCATTCATTTTGGGAAAAGATCGGCTCCAGTGTTTCGGTGATGTCGGTGGAGCATCATGACACCGTTCTGGCGGCGACCAGTCATTTGCCGCACATACTGGCCTTTGCATTAGTGGGTCTGTTGGGGCGCAAGGACGAACAGCGCGAGATATTTAAATACGCCGCCGGCGGTTTCAGGGATTTCAGCCGTATCGCTTCCAGCGATCCGATCATGTGGCAGGACATTTGTCTGGCGAACAAGCAGGAAATCGTGCCCTTGATCCGGCAGTTTCAAGCGGAATTAAGCAAAATAGAACAATTGCTGGTTGAGGATCAATCCGCGCAACTGTTCGAAACCTTTACGTATGCCAGAAATGCCCGGCAGCGTTTTCTCGATCAACAAGAAGACTAAGAAGATTAACATGTCACAAACCATTACTTTTCAAGTGCAGCCTGGCGGTAGCTTGCGCGGCGAAATCCGTGTGCCAGGCGATAAATCCATGTCGCACCGTTCCATTATGCTGGGCTCTTTGGCGGAAGGCGTCACGCATGTCACCGGTTTTTTGAATGCGGAAGATGCTATTTCGACCCTGGAAGCTTTTCGGGCCATGGGTGTGGAGATTGAAGGTCCGGTCAACGGTGAAGTGACGATACACGGCGTTGGCAAGCACGGTTTGAAGGCACCGGCAAAACCTTTGTATTTGGGTAATTCCGGCACCTCAATGAGACTGCTGAGCGGTTTGTTGGCCGGTCAGCCTTTCGATACGGTTTTGACCGGCGACAAATCGCTGGAATCGCGGCCGATGAAACGGGTCACCGTACCATTGGCGCAGATGGGTGCCGAGATTATTACGCAGGAAAATGGCACGGCGCCGCTGCATATCAAAGGCAAGGCCGGCAAATTACAGGGCATTCATTACGATATGCCCATCGCCAGCGCCCAGGTCAAATCCTGTTTATTGCTGGCGGGTATGTATGCGGAAGGCGAAACCAGCGTCACCGAACCTGCGCCGACTCGCGACCATACCGAGCGCATGTTGAATGGCTTTGGCTATCCGGTGCAACGCGAAGGTAGTACCGCCCGTATCAGCAATCAAGGCAAGCTAACTGCTGCGCGTATTGATGTGCCCAGCGATATTTCTTCGGCGGCATTCTTTTTAGTCGGTGCTAGTATCGCCCCGGATTCCGATGTGACTTTGCGTCATGTTGGTATCAATCCGACGCGCACCGGTGTAATCGATATTTTGCGTCTGATGGGGGCCAATATCGAAGTGTTGAACGAGCGGGAAGTGGGCGGTGAGCCAGTTGCTGATTTGCGCGTACGTTCTGCTTCCTTAAAAGGCATCAATATTCCAGAACATCTTGTGCCGCTGGCTATTGATGAGTTTCCGGTATTGTTCGTGGCCGCAGCTTGCGCGGAAGGTCAAACCGTTTTGACTGGCGCTGAAGAGTTACGAGTAAAGGAATCTGATCGAATCCAAGTGATGGCCGATGGTTTACAAATCCTCGGTGTCGATGCACAACCAACCAAGGACGGCATGGTGATAAACGGCGGTGGACATATCGGTAGTGGTGAAGTCGAGTCGCATGGCGATCACCGAATTGCGATGTCGTTTTCGATTGCCGGCTTGCGTGCTAACGGCCCGATCACTATCAGGGATTGTGCGAACGTGAATACCTCGTTCCCCGAGTTCCGTGCTTTGGCCACCCATCTAGGTTTAGCTCTGACGAGCTTTTAATATGCGAGTACCGGTACTGACGATAGACGGCCCTAGTGGCGCCGGCAAAGGTACAGTGAGCCGCGCTGTTGCAAAACTTCTTGGCTGGCATTATCTGGATAGTGGATCCATATACCGATCATTAGCGGTGGCTGTTTTAAAATCAGGCTTGGATTTGTCTGATATAGCTGCCATTTGCCGAGTCGCTGAAGCTATGTCGTTAGAATTCGATTGCGGCGAGGAGTTGGTCGTTAAGCTAGACGGCAGCGACATCACGAGCCAGCTTGGCACAGAAACCACCGGCAATACCGCGTCTATCATCGCCGCGTATCCGCAGGTGAGGGCGGTGTTATTGCAAAAACAAAAGGATTTTCAAAGACTTCCGGGCTTGGTTGCCGACGGGCGAGATATGGGTAGCGTGGTGTTTCAAGATGCCAAAATCAAGGTTTATTTAACCGCGAGCGCCGAGGAAAGGGCGCTTAGGCGATATAAACAGTTGATTGAAAAGGGGATTGATGCTAACCTTCCACAAATCACTCGGGAAATAGAAGAACGCGATTGTCGCGATCAGCAGCGAGCTGCGGCTCCGCTCACTGTGCCGGAAGGTGCGCATTATATCGATTCATCCTGTTTGACTATTCAGCAAGTGATTGATCAGGTAGTAAATTTAGTCGATTAGGACTAATGGCGGTTACCGAATTATTATCGGTGACTTTATTTTAATTTCAGAGAAGAGAAAGCTTGCTTGAGTCTTAGCAAGTTTGGGAAAGAAGAGATGGGCGAAAGCTTTGCAGAGTTGTTTGAAGAGAGTTATGCCAAGACCGAAATGCGTCCTGGCGCAATGCTAATTGGTACAGTTGTTGATATCGAAAACGAATTTGTTATCGTCAGCACACAAGCCAAATCAGAAGGGGTCATTCCTAAATGGCAATTTCTGAATGCCGACGGCGACCTTGAGGTCAATGTAGGCGACGAAATTGAGGTTGCTCTCGATTTATTCGAAGATGGCCTGGGTGCCACTCTTCTTTCCCGTGATAAAGCCAAGAAAAGTAAAGCTTGGGCAGAACTGGAAAAAGCCTTTGAAACGCAAGAAACCATCGTCGGCCGTATCAACGGCAAAGTACGTGGCGGTTTCACCGTTGCAGTTGGTGCATTACGCGCCTTCTTGCCAGGCTCTCTGGTTGACGTTCGTCCTATCCGCGATACCGCTTTCCTGGAAAATCGCGACCTGGAATTTAAAGTCATCAAAATCGACCAAAAACGTAACAACGTCGTGTTATCACGCCGTGCGGTCGTCGAAAGCGAATACAGCGCAGAACGCGAAGAGTTGGTTAAAACTCTGCAAGACGGCGCGATCGTTACCGGTATCGTTAAAAACCTCACCGACTACGGTGCGTTTATCGATTTGGGCGGCGTCGACGGCTTGTTGCACATTACCGATATGGCATGGCGCCGTGTACGTCACCCATCCGAGTGTGTAGAAATTGGTCAGGAAGTTAAAGTTAAAGTCCTGAAATTCGACAAAGACAAAACTCGCGTCTCGTTGGGCATGAAACAAATGGATGAAGATCCATGGCAAAACATCGCCCGTCGTTACCCAGCCGGCACTCGCGTGTTCGGTAAAGTCAACAACCTGACCGACTACGGTTGCTTCGTGGAAATCGAAGAAGGCGTTGAAGGCTTGGTGCACGTTTCCGAAATGGACTGGACCAACAAAAACGTCAACCCATCCAAAGTTGTGCAACTGGGCGATGAAGTTGAAGTCATGGTTTTGGAAATCGACGAAGAACGCCGTCGTATTTCACTGGGCATGAAACAATGCCGCTCCAACCCTTGGGATGAGTTTGCCGCTACACACAACAAAGGCGACAAAATCTCCGGCAAAATCAAATCGATTACCGATTTCGGTATCTTTATCGGCCTGGATGGCGGTATTGACGGTTTGGTGCATATGTCCGACATTTCCTGGAATGAAAACGACGAAGAAGCCATTCGCAACTACAAAAAAGGCGACGAAGTCGAAACCGTCATCTTGGCTGTGGATTCCGAGCGGGAACGTATCTCTCTGGGTATCAAACAGTTAGAGCAAGACCCTTTCCAAAACTACATTGCTGTGCATGAAAAAGGCAGCTTAGTTAAAGGCGTCATCAAAGAAATCGATGCTAAAGGTGCTATCGTAACTTTGGCCGATAATGTCGAAGGCTATTTGCGCGCTTCTGAAATTCAACGTGACCGCGTCGAAGATGCGCGTACTTTGTTGAAAGAAGGCGAAGAAATCGAAGCTAAGTTTGTCGGTGTTGACAAAAAGACTAAATCTATTTCTTTGTCTATCAAAGCGAAAGATGTCGAAGAAGAGTCTAATGCCATTAAAGATTACTCGTCACAAAATGCTGGCACAGCCACATTAGGCGATATCTTTAAACAAATGGACAAGTAGTAAAACCATCTCCAAGGGTGACATGACTGGGTCATGTCACCCTTTTTTGATTATTCAGGGCTGGATGTGACAAAATCAGAATTGATAGAGATGCTGGCACGAAAGCAGCCTCATCTCGCGCTTAAAGATGTTGAATTGGCAGTCAGATGCGTTGTTGACCACTTGAGCGATACGTTGGCAAGTGGCGATAGGATAGAAATCAGAGGTTTTGGCAGTTTTTCACTACACCATCGTTCAGCACGACTGGGACGTAACCCCAAGACCGGCGATTCAGTGTCCTTAACAGAGAAGCACGTGCCGCATTTTAAACCGGGAAAGGAATTGCGGGATATGGTTGATGCTTCCAGGGAAAAATTCAAAATCGTCGATTGACGATAGCTTTTGAACTAACAATACCAATGCAAGCTGCCCAATATGGGAATAGCGTTGTACTTTAGATGACTTTCTCGTGGCGGCAGTGTCCGCCACTTTAAAATTATTGCCCTATTGCGAATTAGGCTCCCAATAAAGGACCTAGGCAGAATTTAATCAGGCCGGATGCCAGTGAGCTTATTCGATCATTATTACAGCTATGATCCTGGCTATGGTTACAGTCTTGACGATTTGTTAAGCGTTCCGGCGCCACAAGAGCCTGCCGATTTTAGTCGGTTTTGGCGAGATAAATATCAAAAAACCTTAACGGTTTCTCCACAGTTTTCCCTGAATTACCAATGCCTGCGCGCTGGCTACCGGGTCTACGACATAAGCTATCAGTCTACTGATGGTTTTCGTATAGCCGGCTGGCTGCTTGAGCCGGATGCACAGCCAATTACTCGAAGCATAGTGGTCGGTCATGGTTATGGTGGCAGAGAACAACCGGATTTTCATCTCAGCATACCTGGCGCCGCCTTACTTTTTCCTTGCTTTCGCGGCATATCTCGCAGCCGCTGCGAGCGCTTGCCGGACCAACCGAATCAACATGTCGTGCAGGGCATCGACGATCCTAATCATTACGTGATTGGCGGGTGCGTAGAAGATTTATGGCTGGCTGTGACCGTTCTAGGCGAGCGTTATCCTGCAATCGCGAATAAGATCGGCTATATGGGCATTAGTTTCGGTGGTGGTATCGGCGCTTTGGCCGCACCATGGGACGCAAGAATTAAGCGAGTACACTTGAACGTTCCCACCTTTGGCAATCAGCCCTTGCGTTTAAGCTTGCCCACCAGCGGCAGTGCCGCAGCGTTGAAAGCCTATAGTCAAAACCATCATAATGTGTTTGACACATTAGCCTATTATGATGCCGCTGTTTCTGCGCGTTATGCAATACAGCCGTTGCATGCTGCGGTTGCCTTATTCGATCCGGTCGTAGCGCCGCCTGGACAGTTTGCTATATACAACGCTTGGGCAGCGGATAAGCTGTTATTTATCTTGGATGCTGGACATTTCGATTACCCCCGTCAGCACGATCAAGAGCGGCAATTGATTGCGGAGCTGCAACATTTTTTCGGAGAATCGTCGCTTTAGATTATGAATCGCGAATATCATCACTGGTACAGTCCGCGCTTGGGCCGCGACATGGAGTTCCTGGTTTTCGGTCATGCCGGGGCCAAAGTACTGATTTTTCCAACGCGTGACGGCCGTTTTTACGAATACGAGAACCTGGGTATTGTCGAACGGTTACGCAATAAAATCGAAGCGGGACACATACAGTTGTACTGTGTTGACAGTATCGATCACGAAACTTTTTACTGTTTTTGGCGGCGGCCGAAAGACCGTATTCAGCGGCACATGTTTTTCGAAGACTACATATTGAACGAAATCATGCCGTTCATGGCCTTGAAAAATCCGCACCCGTGCATCATCGCTCACGGCTGTAGTTTGGGCGGTTATCATGCCGCCAATATCGCCTTCCGGCATCCGCATTTATTTAAAAAATTAGTGGCATTTTCCGGTCGTTTCGATTTGACGCTGGAAGTGGAGTGTTTCAAAAACCTGTTCGACGGTTATTACGACGATCATGTTTACTATCATACGCCAACCCACTTTCTACCCAATCTGAATTGCGAAGCCCAATTAAAACATTTGCAGCAAATGGAAATTACTTTGGTTATTGGTAAGGAAGATCCGTTTTTACAGAACAATCATGAGTTAAGTCACATATTAGCTGCCAAGGGTATTCGACATGCCTTGTATGAATGGGAAGGGCGCGCGCATCAAGGCCATTATTGGCGCAGAATGGCCCCTCTGTACATCTGACAGTCCCGATTATGCTCGTTGAAAATAAATCCCTGCTCTACTGCGCTGGTGTGTTTCCAGCGTCCAGAGATTGTTTTTCATCAAGCGCAGGCGGCGCAATGGTTTTGCCTTGCATCAATTCGTCGATCTGATGTTTATCCAGGGTTTCCCAGTCCAATAAGGCTTGTGCCATATTATGCAGAATATCGATATTTTCCTTTAACAGGGTTTCGGCCCTTAGATAATTGTTGTCCACAATTAACCTGATTTCCCGGTCGATTAAGCGTGCCATGTGTTCCGACATCGGTTTGGCTTGCGGCCCCAGATAACTGCCTTCGTTATCGCCATAATCCAACGGACCGAGGTTGTCCGATAATCCCCATTTGGTGACCATATTACGGGCTAATTGTGTCGCGCGTTGAATATCGTTGCTTGCGCCGGTGGTGACTTTATTCTTACCGTAAACCAGCGCTTCCGCGGCCCTGCCGCCAAACAAACTGGAGATTTGGCCTTCCAATTTGTCCTTACTGGCGCTGTATTCATCGCGTTCAGGCAGGAACATCGTAATGCCTAAAGCGCCGCCGCGCGGCATGATGCTGACTTTGTAAACCGGGTCATGCTCCGGCACCAGGCGGCCGACGATGGCGTGGCCGGCTTCGTGGTAGGCAGTCATCAACAGGTCTTCGCGGCTCATGATCATCGTGCGTTTTTCCGCGCCCATAATGGTTTTGTCGCGGGCCTTATCCAGATCGTTCATCGTGATTTCCCGCTGATTATTGCGGGCGGCGAACAAGGCGCCTTCGTTGATCAGATTAGCTAATTCGGCGCCGGAAAAACCCGGCGTGCCGCGCGCCAGATCGTTGAGGTTGACGTCATCGGCTAAAGGTACGCGGCTGGAATGAACTCTGAGAATTTGCTCGCGGCCTTTGATGTCCGGCAGGCTGACTTGCACTTGCCGGTCGAATCGGCCGGGGCGTAACAAGGCTTTATCCAGCACGTCTATGCGGTTGGTCGCGGCGATGACGATGATGCCTTCGTTGCCGCTAAAGCCGTCCATTTCGACTAATAGTTGATTCAGGGTTTGCTCGCGCTCTTCGGTACCGCCCATATTGCCCGGGCTGCGCTGTCGGCCAACGGCATCGATTTCGTCAATGAAAATGATACATGGCGCGTGTTTTTTGGCTTGTGCGAACAGATCGCGCACCCTGGACGCGCCGACCCCGACAAACATTTCCACGAAGTCGGAACCGGAGATCGAGAAAAACGGCACACCGGCTTCGCCGGCAATCGCGCGTGCCAGTAAGGTCTTACCGGTGCCGGGAGGGCCAACCATCAGCACTCCTCTGGGGATTTTGCCGCCCAAGGCTTCGTATTTGCCCGGCGCTTTCAGAAAATCGACTAATTCGGCGACATCCTGCTTGGCTTCCTCGACGCCGGCAACGTCGTTAAAACGAACCTTTACCTGATTCTCCGTCATCAGCTTGGCCCGACTTTTGCCGAAATTGCTTTGCGCGCCGGCGCCAAGCAGTTGTTTGCGCATGAAATAAATCAATACGCCAATTAGCAAGAAGGTCGGCGCCCAGGAGTAAAATACCTGCATAAACGTCGATTGCGTCAACGGTCTTTGCACGACGATCTTCACCCCATTCTGCAATAGATCTTCTATCACCGTCACATCGCCAGGGCTGTATGCGGTAAAACGTGTGCCGTTATGCCTCAGACCATCGATGGCTCTGCCGTCGATCACGACTTCGGCAACCATTTTGCCGCGTACATCCTGGATGAAGTCGGAATACGGAATATCGCCCTGAGATTTATAGACCGGAGGAGCCGGATTAAAAATTACAAACGCCGCGATCGCGATGCCGGCCAATATGAACAACAAGAACAAAATTTTTTTCATGGTTGTGGCCTCTATGTTCTGCGGAGCGGTTTGGGTTTGCATGCCAAAACCGCCCTGATTCAAGCTAAGAGATCATGATTCGTCGACAGCCAAAGCCAGATCAGCCAATTGCTGCAACGCTTCCCGGTAGGTGGTTTCAGAATCGGCTCTGACCGTGGCATGTGCCACTTTTCGGCCCTTGCGCGGAGCTTTGTCATACAGGTGCAAATGCGCGTTTGGAATATTTAGCAGTGCCGCGTCGTCGGCCAGACCGCCGATAAAATTCACCATGCCGGCGTAACCGCGTGGCTTTGTGGAGCCTAGCGGTAAATCCAGAATAGCCCGCAAGTGATTTTCAAATTGACTGGTTTCCGAGCCTTCTATGGTCCAGTGGCCGGAGTTATGCACGCGCGGCGCGAATTCATTGGCCAGTAGTTCGCCGTTCAGATCAAACAATTCCAGCGCAATCACGCCGACGTAATCCAATTTTTCCAGCAATAAACTGACGTAGTTTTCGGCAATGGCTTGTTCGGAATCGTTAGCACAACATTCGGCAACGCGCAGAATCCCGCCGCGATGTTGATTTTCCGATAGCGGATAGTAAGCAATCTCGCCGGAGAGGCTGCGCGCGGCGATGATGGATACTTCGCGCTGAAACGGCACAAAGCCTTCGACAATAGACGCTGCGCCCTGCATGCTGTCCCAGGCTGATTCCAGTTTATCTACCGATTTTAGAACTACTTGGCCCTTGCCGTCATACCCCATGCGCCGGCTTTTTAGAATGGCGGGGTAGCCGATTACCGGCATAGCTTGCTGCAAGTCCTCTAAAGTGTTGACAGGCGCAAAGGGCGCAGTGCGAATGCCTAAATCTTTGAAAAAATTCTTTTCCAATAAGCGATCTTGCGCAACAGCCAGTGCGCCTGCCGGCGGATAAACTTGGGTGTGGCTAGATAAAAACTCGGCCACATGGGCGGGCACGTTTTCGAATTCGTAAGTCACGATGTCGGCTTTTTCGGCTAGTGATGCCAGTAAATCCGGATCGTCGTAAGCGCCCAGCAAATGTTCACTCAAGCCGGCAGCGCCAGCGTTGACGTCGGGATCGAGCACGATGAATTTCAACCCCAGCGGGTAACCAGCCAACGCAATCATTCTGGCGAGCTGACCGCCACCTAAAATGCCAATTTTCATCCGGTCACCTGTCTTGGGTCGGGGGTGGCGATTACGCTGTCGGTTTGTTGTTGACGATAAGCATCGAGAGCAGGGCGGTATTGCGGATGTTTATTGCTGATAATCGCGGCGGCCAGCAGTGCGGCATTGATAGCGCCGGCCTTGCCGATAGCCAGAGTGCCCACCGGAATGCCGGCCGGCATTTGTACGATGGATAATAGAGAATCCATACCGTTCAACGCTTTGGATTGCACAGGCACACCCAATACCGGCAGCGCGGTTTTCGCGGCTGTCATGCCCGGTAAATGCGCGGCACCGCCGGCGCCAGCGATAATGACTTCCAAACCTTTGCCTTCCGCGGTTTCCGCATACTTAAACAACTTGTCTGGAGTGCGATGGGCCGAAACCACTTCCACTTCATGCGGAATATCAAGATGTTCTAGGGTTTGCGCTGCATGTTGCATGGTTTCCCAATCGGATGTGGAACCCATGATGATGCCTATCAATGCGGTCATGCAAAATCTCCGGTATTTGCGATAAATCAAAACGGCTCGATTATCGCATAAATGGGGAGATTTTCTCTGTCGGCAAATTGCGAACTATGCCGGGCTTAATGATAAGATAGCGCCCCTTGTAATGTGTCAACCTAAGGATGGATGAATGGAAAACTCGCAACACGCTTCGCTGCAAGCCAGTGAATTATCGTGTTTTCGCGATGAGCGCTTGTTGTTTTCTGATTTGAGTTTTACGTTGTACCCCGGAGAAGTGTTATTGCTGGAAGGAGCCAACGGCAGCGGCAAAACCTCGCTATTGCGTATTCTGTGCGGCTTTAGAGAAGCCGACGCCGGCGAGATTTATTGGTGCGGCAGCAAAATCGCCGAGAGTAGCTATTACAACGACATGGCTTATGTCGGTCATGCTGACGGCACAAAAAAGGAACTGACTGTGTTGGAAAATCTAAAGTTTGCAATGGCGCTGGGGAGCGCGGGCAAATACGACATCGAACAAGCGTTGGATAAAGTGCAATTAGCCGGATTCGACGACAATCCCGTGCATACCCTGTCGGCCGGACAAAAGCGGCGCCTATCGCTGGCTCGCTTGCTGATTACGCATAACTTGCTGTGGATACTCGATGAACCGTTCACCTCGCTGGATAGACAAGGCATCAAATTGATAGAATCGCTGATGGCCGAACACATTGCCCAAGGCGGTATGGCGGTGTTGACCTCTCATCACGATCTAAGCATGGCCGATCTCAATCTGAAACGCATTCATCTGCAAGCATGCCAATAATTCAGGCTTTTTGGGCGATCATTCGCCGTGATTTATTGCTGGCGTTTCGGCGCCGCGCCGAAATGGCCAATCCGCTATTTTTTTTCGTGCTGGTGGTGGCTTTGTTTCCATTGGCCGTAGGCGCGCAACCCAATTTATTGCGGGCGATGGCGCCTGGAGTGATTTGGGTGTCGGCCTTATTAGCGGCTTTATTATCCTTGGATGGTTTGTTTCGCAGCGATTTTGAGGACGGCTCGCTGGAGCAAATGCTGCTCAGTCCGCATGCCTTATCGATATTGGTACTGGGCAAAATCATCGCTCATTGGCTGGTAACAGGCTTGCCCTTGTTGCTGGTGGCGCCGTTGCTGGCGGTGTTTTTGGGTTTGCCTGAGCAGGCCATGGGAACTTTATGGCTGACATTGATCTTAGCTACGCCCTTGCTCAGCTTGATTGGCGCCATCGGGGTGGCCCTCACGGTCGGATTACGCAGGGGCGGCATGTTGTTGTCCTTATTGGTATTGCCTTTGTATGTGCCGGTTTTAATTTTCGCCAGCGGCGCTGTGGACAGGGCAGCCAGCGGTTTGCCGGTCAACGCCCAACTAAATATTTTATTGGCTATGTTGCTGTCGGCACTGGTATTGGTGCCGTTGCCAACAGCGGCCGCGTTAAAAATGAGTGTGAATTGATGTCTTGGATCCCTGCGCCGGTTAGCCGGTTTTTTCATCGTACGTCGTCGCCGCCGTATTTTTATGCATTGGCGGATCGTTTCATCCCTTGGCTAACGGTCATTTTTCTAGTGTTGCTCGGTGCCGGTCTCTATGGCGGTCTGTATCTGGCGCCTACCGATTATCAGCAGGGCGATAGTTACCGGATCATATACATCCACGTGCCGGCCGCCTGGATGTCTTTGTTTATTTACGTGCTGATGGCAGTGATGGGCGGGATCGCGTTGATTTGGCGCATGAAACTGGCCGAGGTGATGTTGATCAGCAGTGCGCCGATTGGCGCCGGATTTACCTTCGTCGCGCTGGTGACCGGCTCCTTGTGGGGCAAGCCCATGTGGGGCACATGGTGGGTGTGGGATGCGCGCTTAACTTCGGAATTGATCTTGTTGTTTCTGTATATGGGTGTGATCAGTTTGTACGGCGCCATCGAAGAAAAACGGGCGGCGGCAAGAGCGGTGTCGATTTTGGCGCTGGTAGGGGTGGTGAACATTCCGATCATCCATTACTCGGTGCAATGGTGGAACACCCTGCATCAAGGGCCTACCGTCAGCAAAATGGATAAACCGTCTATACACGTCAGCATGTTGGTGCCCTTGTTACTGATGGCAGTAGCATTCAAGTTCTATTATCTGATTGCGGTATTGCAGGCCGCCAAACTGGAATTACTGAAGCGCGAAACTAGCTCGCAATGGGTGAAAGCGCTGTTGGAGAAACAAGCATGAGCTGGGAAAGCTTTTTATACATGGGCGGTTACGCCATCTACGTGTGGCCGGCTTATGGTGTGACGGCCTTGGTGTTGGTCGTTAATATTGTATTGCCGGTCCTGCAACGCAAGCAGTTGCTGCGTGAGCTCACTATCAAACAAAAACGGTCACAAGCTCGATGAAACCGATACGAAAACAACGCTTGTTTCTGATCATCCTGATGTTGGCTGGTCTGGGCTTGGCGGCGACCTTTGCTTTAAAAGCCTTCAACGAAAACCTGATGTATTTTTTTTCCACCAGCGATGTGGCCGCCGGCAAAGCGCCGACCAACGCGGTATTTCGCTTGGGTGGGATGGTGGTGAAAGGCAGTGTGGAACGCCCCAACGCCGATTTATTGGTGCGCTTTAAACTCAGCGATTTCGAAAAGGAAGTGACGGTGGAATATTCAGGCATCTTGCCGGATTTGTTCAGGGAAGGGCAGGGTATCGTCGCCAAGGGTGCGCTGGATAGTCGCGGTGTGTTCGTTGCCGAGGAAGTGCTCGCCAAACATGACGAGAACTACATGCCGCCCGAAGTAGCCGGCAGCCTGAAAAAACCGGCGGCGCAGCCATGATCCCGGAAATAGGCCACTTTGCGTTAATCCTAGCCTTGTGCATGGCACTGGTGCAAGGCACTTTGCCGATCTTTGGTGCGGCCAAATCCATCACAGGTTGGGTGCATGTCGCTAAACCCGCTGCATTTGGTCAGCTGTTATTCATGGTTTTGTCATACGCCTGCTTAACCAGCAGCTTTATCAGCCACGATTTCTCGGTAGCTTATGTAGCGCAAAACTCCAATACCGCCTTACCGCTGATCTACCTGATTTCCGGGGTATGGGGTGCACATGAAGGGTCCTTGTTACTTTGGGCACTGACCTTATCGATCTGGACCGGCTTGGTTGCCGCCTTTAGCACGCATATTCCGGATGCTACTCGGGCGCGGGTATTGGGTGTGATGGGCTTGGTCAGTATCGGCTTCATCCTGTTCTTATTACTGACTTCAAACCCGTTTGACCGTTTGTTTCCGGCACCTATGGAAGGTCGCGACCTCAATCCCCTATTGCAAGATCCCGGCTTGGCCATCCATCCGCCGATGCTGTACATGGGGTATGTCGGCTTTTCGGTGGCGTTCGCGTTTTCCATAGCCGCCTTGCTGGAAGGGCGTTTAGACGCCGCCTGGGCGCGCTGGTCGCGGCCCTGGACCAATATCGCCTGGATGTTTTTAACGCTGGGTATCACCCTGGGGAGTTGGTGGGCTTATTACGAACTCGGTTGGGGCGGTTGGTGGTTTTGGGACCCTGTGGAAAACGCATCCTTCATGCCTTGGCTGGTCGGCACCGCATTGATTCACTCACTGGCTGCTACTGAAAAGCGCGGGGTGTTCAAAACCTGGACCGTGCTGCTGGCAATTTTTGCGTTTTCCTTGAGCTTGCTGGGCACCTTTCTGGTGCGTTCCGGGGTGTTGACTTCTGTTCACGCCTTTGCCAGCGATCCGGCGCGCGGCTTATTTATCCTGATCTTCCTGGCCGTGGTGGTCGGCGGTTCACTGCTGCTGTACGCAATTCGCGCCCCGCAGGTGAAAAGTCACGCCCGCTTTGAATTGGTCTCCAAAGAATCGGTATTACTGGTCAACAATGTGCTTTTGGTAGTCACCGCCGCCAGCATCTTGCTGGGTACTTTGTATCCGCTGGTGGTCGATGCGTTGGGCTTGGGCAAACTGTCGGTTGGCCCGCCGTACTTCAACGCCGTGTTCATTCCGTTGATGGCGCCATTAGCTTTGGTGGTCGGCCTGGGCGTGTTGATGGGCTGGAAGAGCGACGATCTAAAGGCTTTAGGCTTGCGTGTACGTCGGCTGATTGCCGCTTGTGTGGGCTTAGCCCTGTTGACGCCACTACTGATGCCGTTTTATTCCTGGGGCGCCGCCTTGGGTACCGGCTTGGCGTTATGGACGCTGGCGATTACCGGCATGGCTTTCAAACAACGCCTGCAAAGCTGGTCCTGGCAACGCTTGCAACAAATTCCGGCCGGTTTCTACGGCATGACCTTAGCGCACTTTGGTATCGCGGTGTTTGTGATCGGCATTACCTTTACCTCGGTGTATAGCATCGAACGCGACGTGCGCTTGGCGCCGGAAGAAACCCTGGATTTGTTTGGTTACGTGTTTCAGTTTCATGGCGTAAAAAGTACCGAGGGTCCTAACTACCGCGCCGAGCAAGCCTATTTAACGGTCAGCCACAACGGCGAAACCGTCGCCGAATTGTCGCCGCAAAAACGCGTGTATCGGGTGCAAACCATGCCGATGACCGAGGCCGCAATCGATGCCGGCGTATTCCGCGATTTGTTCGTGGCCCTGGGCGAGCCTTTAGATAAACAAGGCGCTTGGAGTTTGCGGGTCTACTACAAAGCCTTCATCCGCTGGATCTGGACGGGCGGGGTGTTTATGGCCTTGGGTGGCCTGATTGCCGCCAGCGACCGCCGCTATCGTTTGCTTAACAAACCTCTTTCACAAAGTTAATGAAGTATCTGTTACCGCTTTTCTTGTTCATCGCCTTGGCGATTTTTTTGGCGATCGGCTTAAAACTCAATCCTCGTGAAATTCCCTCGCCGCTGATCGATAAACCGGCGCCGGCTTTTAACCTGCCGATTCTGGCCACGCCGGAGCAGCGCCTGAGCCAGGCCGATTTCAAAGGCAAAGTCTGGCTGCTGAATGTTTGGGCGTCCTGGTGCGTATCCTGCCGAGAAGAACACCCCTTATTGATCGAGCTAGCCAAGCAAAACAAGGTGTTGCTGGTGGGTTTAAACTATAAAGACGAAGCGCAGGCTGCTAACGCCTGGCTGAGTAAACACGGCAATCCTTACAACGTCAGCGTGATGGATGCAGACGGCCGTACCGGAATTGATTACGGCGTTTACGGGGTGCCGGAAACCTTTGTCATCGATAAACGCGGCGTCGTGCGTTACAAACATACCGGGCCCGTGCAGCCTGGCGATCTGGAAAAAATCTTTCTGCCGTGGATTCAACAATTGGAAGCGGAAAACGTATGAAATTTCTTTACGCCGTGATTTTATCGCTGCTGGTATATCAAGCTCGTGCCGACATTGAATACCGCGATTTCAAGCAACCCGAGCAGGAACAGGCCTATCAAACCCTGATTTCCGAGCTACGCTGCCTGGTTTGCCAAAATCAAACCATCGCCGATTCCAACGCCGATCTGGCTAAGGACTTGCGCCGCCAGGTTTATGAAATGCTACAACAAGGTAAATCCCGCCAATACATCGTTGATTTTATGACCGACCGCTACGGCGATTTCGTCATGTACAAGCCGGCCCTGAAACTGAAAACCATGCTGCTTTGGCTGGGACCAGTGCTGTTCCTAGTGATTGGTTTGGCGACGGTTTGGGTTCTACGCAGCAAGACGGCTGTGATTGACGAGCCATTAAGCAAGGAGCAGCAGGCCAAGCTCGACAGTATTCTGGACAAAGGTGACGACGCGTGAATCTTGAGTTTTGGCTAGTGATAGCCGTATTAATAGCGCTGGCTCTGCTGGTGCTATTGCCGCCTTTGTTTAACCGCACTCCGTTGCGCGCTGCCGATGGCGAACAACGCAACACCGCGATTGCCCGTCAACAACTGGCTGAGCTTAAACTGCAATTGCAGAATGGGGTATTGTCGCAAGAACAGTACGAGGCTCAATATCGCGAGTTGCAGTTAACCTTGCTGGATGACTTGGAAGGACCTATTGCATTAACCGCAAACGCTAAAACCGGGCGTTGGGTCGTGCCGATCATCGCGCTGGGCTTGCCGCTCATCAGCCTGTTTTTGTATGGCATGTTAGGTGAACCGCAGGCATTGGCTAAGGCCGAGTTAGTGGCTACCAATCAAAAAGCGGCCGACAATGTGGCAAACATGGTCGCCAAGTTAATTGAGCGACTCAAACAACAGCCCGATGATCTGGAAGGCTGGTTGATGCTAGGCCGCTCGTATGTCTACATGCAGCAATACCAAAACGCTGCCGATGTCTTCGCCGAATTGAACAAACGTAAACCCAACGATCCAGCCGTGATGCTGCACTACGCCGATGCCTTGGCGATGGCACGTAACGGGCAAATGGCTGGCGAACCGGCTGAACTGGTGTTTCAAGCGTTAAAGTTGCTGCCGGAAGATCATACCGCCTTGTGGCTGGCCGGGATGGCCAAGGCCGAAGCTGGGGATTTTGCGGAGGCCATCAGCTACTGGAAAAAACTCTCCGGCTTGCTGCCCGCTGATAACGAAAGCCAGCAACAAGTCCAGAAAATGATTCAAATGGCCGAAGCGGAGCAGCAAAAACCGCAAGCGGCGGCATCGTCTGCGGCGGCTGTGGATATTACTGTCAAAGTCGAGTTGGATGCGGCGCTCAAAACCAAAGTCCAACCGCAACATACCGTGTTTATCTATGCGCAGGCAGTGAACGGTCCGAAAATGCCGCTGGCTATTGTTCGTAAGCAGGTAGCCGATTTGCCGGCCAGTGTCATACTGAACGACAGCGTAGCGATGCAGCCGCAAACCCATCTGGCCGATTTCAAGCAACTGCGTATCGTCGCGCGCATTTCCAAAACCGGTAACGCGATGCCGCAACCCGGCGATTTGATCGGTGCGGCGCAGCTGGATTCGGTATCGGCTAATCCCAGCGTCAGCATTACCATCAATCAAGAAGTGCAGTAATGGATCAATCAATCAAATTCGACCTGGACTTGATCAAGCGCTACGACAAGTCCGGCCCGCGCTATACCTCGTATCCCACCGCACTGGAATTACACGAAGGCTTCGGCGAGGCCGAGTATTTGCAACACATTGAAAAATCAAATGCCGCCGGCGGGCCGCTGTCGCTGTATTTTCATATCCCGTTCTGCGACACGGTGTGTTTTTATTGCGCCTGCAACAAGATAGTCACCAAAAATCGCGCGCACGCCGTACCCTATCTGGAAAACCTCTGCAAGGAAATCGCGATTCAGGGCAAGTTGTTTGACAACAGCCGCCCGGTCAATCAATTGCATTGGGGCGGCGGCACGCCGACGTTTTTAAGTTACGAGCAAATGAAGCAGTTGATGGATACTACCCGTCAGCATTTCAATTTGCGCGACGACGACAGCGGCGAATATTCCATCGAAGTGGATCCGCGCGAAACCAACGATTTGACCATCGCCCAATTGCGCGAGTTGGGCTTTAACCGCATCAGTTTAGGCTTGCAGGATTTCGATCCGGATGTGCAAAAAGCCGTCAACCGCCTGCAAAGCAAGGAACAAACCTTCGCGGTTTTGGAAGCTGCGCGTAAGGAAGGTTTTCGTTCCACCAATATCGATCTGATCTACGGCTTGCCCCTGCAAACCGAACAAAGCTTCGCTACCACGTTGGAACAAGTGCTGGCCTACGCGCCGGATCGCTTTTCGATCTTTAACTATGCGCATATGCCCAGCCGCTTCAAGACACAGCGGCAAATCAACGACAGCGATCTGCCGACAGCGGCTGTGAAACTGGAAATCCTGCAGATGGTCGGCAAGAAACTGACCGACGCCGGTTACGTGTACATCGGCATGGATCATTTCGCCAAACCGGACGACGAACTGGCCGTGGCGCAACGCGAAGGCAAGCTTTACCGCAATTTCCAGGGTTATTCCACCCATTCCGATTGCGACCTGGTCGGCTTGGGCGTCACCTCGATCGGTCGGGTTGGCGATGCCTACATGCAAAATTACAAGGAACTGGACGAATACGACGCGGCGATTTCGCAAGGTAAATTACCGGTGTATCGCGGTGTGGACTTGGATGAAGACGACAAGTTACGCCGAGCGGTGATTACCCAGTTGATTTGCCACTTCGAGCTAAGCTTCGGCAAAATCCAGTCAGAATTCAATATCGATTTTGCCGAATATTTCGCGGCCGAATTGGAAAGTTTGCGTCTGATGAAGGAAGACGGCTTACTGGAACTGACTGCCGATAGCATCAAAGTGTCTTCCGCCGGGCGCTTGCTGATCCGTAACATCTGCATGGTGTTCGACAAATATCTGGCGCAGAAACAGCAGCAGTTTTCCAAGGTTATCTGAGCGAGGTGGATTTCTATTGAGAGCGGTGTGGCGAGTTAACGAACTGCACCAATCGTGAACGATGTGGTGCATGTTGTTTACCGCATCTTCGGGCTACGACCACCTCGACGACGATTTAAAAACCGAGTTGACGCTGAAGCTGATTTGGACAGTGGTGGTGCAGGATGAGGATTAAATTTTTCATGTCCAATTGCGTAACAGTCGAAGTTACAGTTTTAACTCCGAACCTCTCAACGTTATACCGCGTCGGGTTACCCGGTCAAAACTAAAGACGTGCTCCATGGGGCTTTCGTAGCATCGCCCGACTAAGCGGTGCAGATAATCAGGTTCGCCTTTATCGAGATGAATGGTCGAACCGCAAATTGGGCACGGTGCGGTATAACGAACCAATCGAATCATTCTTAAATCACCATCGCGGAATAACTCAATTTGCGCGGATTTCTCATTCATGGATACTAGTAATTCGGATGCTTTTACAATCCGCCGATCGAATAAATCGAACCACGGTTTGATGACAAACAGCCAGGCGCTATAGGGGATAAGAAAAACACTGAGGAATGCAGTTAATTCCCTTGTTGTGATTGGTTTTGGTATTGTCAAAATAATCCAATCCAGTAAAGCTATAATTACTGCAATACCTCCAATTAGTAGCAAAAATGTGATTAATATTAACATTCGCCGACTCGATAGGCGTATTTGCCCATTTCTTAGTAGCCATTTTACTATCCAGGCGGGTTCGACGTCACCATTTTCGGCTATTTCATAAACGATAATATTTGAATCGAAATCAGATAACTTGGATTTATCGGGTTCTTTATTTTGATTGCTTGTATCATCGTCAATATTTGGTATTGGTTTTGTTTTTATAACGTAGTTAGTTTTGTCTGGGCCGCCAAGTGAGCTGATTCTTTCTGGATATGGATAAGTATCCAGTCCACATTTCCGCGCAAACTCAATAATCTGGTTTTCTCTGGACTTCCAATAGCGTAATACTGTCCGATTCCAATCGATCCATTCAGTTGCTTCGCTAACGTTACGCATTTTTTCGTTTAATGCCTCTGTAATATCTAGCGACTCCAAATACCGAATAACCTCAGTGTCACTTTGTCTGATTAATGACTCTTTAGCCATTGCAGACAAAATGCGATGGGCTTTTGTATCGCTAGGGTTGTCTCTCAACCATTCACTAAGGCATTGAATTACCAGTTGCATAGGCCCTCGCGGACCCGGTCAACGGGTGTTTGTATCTGTTGCAATAAAATAAAAATCATGAAACTGAAGTCTCCTTTAACTCACTTAACAGGTAGGTAACTATGAGTACTCAGTTCGCAGTAGATCAAGCAAATCGTATTACTCACATATCCGAAACAGAACGTGGACTCAATTGTAATTGTAGCTGCATAGTTTGCGGGGAGCGGATGGTTGCTAAAAAAGGCGACGAGCGGGAGCATCATTTTGCCCATGAATCTAACAAGATTGCCTGCGTGGTAAATCATGAAACTGTTTTACATCAGTTCGCCAAACGGGTTATTCAAGAGTCAGGTGGTCTTCTTGTCCCGTTTGTCAAATACCACGATGCATCGCATCCCCTGAACTTAAACGGTCTGAAACCAAGTTGGTTAATATTAGATAATATTGATCTTGAAAAGCCATTAGGAGGAGTAATACCCGATTTGATTGGCTATTCTGCGAATACACCGGTAATAATCGAGGTTGCTTATAGCTCATTCGTTGGCTATGAAAAACAGGGCAAATTAAATGATCTTGGAATCTGGACGCTAGAAATCGATCTGCGAGAGTTTCACCAGGAAAATTTCAATCCTCGGGATGTACAGGAAGCGATTATCAATGATGTCGAGATTAAAAAATGGTTGGTTAGCCATGAGATTTTAATCGATAAAATCGAAAGTTATGCCGAAGAAATTATAACGATCGATGGTATTTGGGTTTCTCTCAGGGAGTTACCCTTTGGTGACTTGGCCATAAAGGTAGTTGCCTATAATCCAAAAGTTAATGCCATCGTCAAGGCTATTGCAAAACGTTATTATGGTAGATGGCGTCAGGATTATAAGAACTGGATCGTCGATAAGCGTTGGTTACAACATGCAAAGAACGATTTAAAAGCTGCCGCAAATTCTTCTTGCTGAATATGGGTATAACGCATGCCGTCTATTCCTTACATAGCAACGGATTGGACGGCATTTTTCTTTCTTTAATCCCTCACCCATTCCTCCACCAAGCGGCTAGGCATATGCGCCGACTCGCTGGATTCCGGGTAGCTTTTGCCTGCGAGGATGCAATATATGACCCGCAAGGTATCCGCCAGCAATAGCCAGGTGATCAGCATGAACAGGCTGGTCAAGCCGGCATTCAAATAGTCGTTGAAGATCAGATGCGGAGCAGCTTTGATTTGTTCGGCCGGTAGTGCGCCGTTGGCGAGTTTGGCGGATAAATCGGCGGCGTGAGACAGAAATCCTACCCGTAAGTCGGCGGCAAACAGCTTTTCCCAGGCGGCGGTGCTGGTGACGATAATTAACCAGGCCAATGGCAATGCGGTGACCCAAACGTATTTAAGCTTATCCGACTTCACCAATATCGTAGTGCCCACGCACAAGGCAATCGCCGCCAGCATTTGGTTGGCGATGCCGAATAAGGGCCACAGGCTGTTGATGCCGCCTAATGGGTCTATCGTGCCCATGTACAGAAAATAGCCCCAAGCACCCACCACCAAACCGCTGGTTAACAAAATGCTGGGATAGCTGTTGGATTTAGCCAGACCCACATTGCCCAGCATGTCTTGCAGCATGAAACGGGCGACGCGGGTGCCGGCGTCGAGGGTGGTCAAAATAAATAAAGCCTCGAACATGATCGCGAAGTGATACCAAGCTGCCAGTAGGTGCTCGCCGAACACTTGGGCGAACAGGCTGGCCATGCCCACCGCCAATGAAGGCGCGCCGCCGGTACGGGCGAACAGCGTCGATTCGCCCATCGTTTTGGCCAGGGTTTGCATCTGCTCTACGCTCACCGGGAAGCCCCAGCCACTGATCTTGGCAACCGCATCGACCGCTTCCTTGCCGACGATGCCGGCCGGACTGTTGATCGCGAAATATACGCCTGGCTCCAGTACCGAGGCGGCGATCATCGCCATAATCGCGACGAAAGATTCCATCATCATCGCACCGTAGCCGATGAAGCGAGCATCCTGCTCATTAGCCAGCAATTTGGGCGTGGTGCCGGAGGAAATCAGGGCATGAAAGCCGGAAATCGCGCCGCAAGCGATGGTGATAAATACAAACGGAAACAGTTTGCCGCCGAAGATCGGTCCTGTGCCATCGATGAACTGGGTGAGGGCAGGCATTTTCAATTCCGGGCGCAGCACTACTATCGCAATCGCCAGCGCGGCGATGGTGCCCAGTTTCATGAACGTGGATAAATAATCCCTCGGTGCAAGCAAAAGCCAGACCGGCAATACCGCCGCCGCGAAACCATACAAAATCACCATTAATGCTAGTTGCGGGGCGTCGTAATCGAACCAGCTCCGGATGGTCGGGTTATCATCGATCCAGCCGCCGCCCAGGACCGCAAAAATTAGCAGGGATACGCCGATTAAAGTGGCTTCCAAAACTCGGCCCGGCCGCAAGTGGTGTAGATAGCAACCCATCAGTATGGCTATCGGAATCGTTGCGGCCACGGTGGAGGTCGCCCATGGGCTGTGTTTCATCGCATTGACCACCACCAGGCCCAGTACCGCGATCAGGATCACCATAATCATCATCACGCCTACCATGGCTGCGGTGCCGCCGATCGCCCCTAATTCGTCCTTGGCCATTTGTCCCAAGGAACGGCCGTCGCGGCGAATTGAAAAAAACAGCGTGACGAAATCTTGTACGCAGCCGCCTAAAACGGCCCCAATCAAAATCCACAAGGTACCCGGCAAATAGCCGAATTGGGCAGCTAGTGTAGGCCCGATCAAAGGGCCGGGGCCAGCAATTGCCGCGAAATGGTGGCCAAACACCACCCATTTGTGGGTGGGCATAAAGTCGCGGCCATCGTCGAAACGTTCGGCAGGTGTGGCGCGGCTGGGCTCCAATACCAACACTTTGCTGGCGACAAAGGCGCTGTAAAACCTATAGCCCAGCGCGTAAATACAAATCGCCGCGACGATCAGCCACATACTATTAATGCTTTCACCGCGCTGTAAGGCAATGCCGCCGACGGCGAAGGCACCGGTCAGGGCGACACAAGCCCAGAAAAAAATGGACGGTAATTGTTTATTGGTGCCGGACATGGCGAATTCCTTTCGAAAGTAATCGGTGTATTGCGTGATAAAGTTCGCAAAATGGTAGCATGTCAGTGTCAATTGCTGTTGGCGGATTAGCTTGGAAACCCGCTGCTTTGGCCGATTTTGCCGCTAATTCGCCATCGTCATTGCGTAGTTTTATTCAGCTTGATTGAACACGCGTTAGTCGCAACTTGCCGGCGTATAATTAAGGCTTGGTATCCATTACAGATAAAGGAGGACGAGAAGATGAACAAAACTTTTTTCAGCAGCTTATGCTTGGCCGTTGCCGTTTTAACGCCGTTTAACATGGCCTACGCAGAAACAAAGCTGGAACATGGCGACTACCGCGACTGGCGTTTGCTGGGCGTATCCTTGCGCCACGACAAAAACAGCATACGGGCTATCGTCGGCAACCATGTGGCTATCAATGCCGCTCGTGCAGGTAAAGTAAAACCTTGGCCGGACGGCAGCATCATCGCCAAAATCAAATGGGCGGAAAGAAAACATCCCAACTGGGAACAAGCAACCGTACCGGGCGAATTCACCGCCGCTGAAGCGATGGTGAAAGACAGTAAGAAATACGCGGAAACCGGTGGTTGGGGCTTCGGCATTTGGGAAGGTAAAACCTTAAAAATGCTGGACCAGGAAAAGTCCGCACCGTGCTTTGCTTGTCATTTACCCATGAAAGACAGCGACTACGTTTATACCCTGCCTAATCTACAATAAACGCAGTTTTTTGAGACGGGAGGCGGTTCATTCGCCTCTAGTTGGGCTCCCCATCAAGCTGCCGACATGCGCGGCAACGCTGTTAGCCAACGCGCTTAAATTGTAGCCGCCTTCCAATGCTGAAATGATTCGGCCTTGGCAGCAGGCATCGGCGATGCTAATCAATTCATCGGTAATCCAGCGATAATCATCTTCTACAAGACCGATTGAGGCCAAGGGATCGTCCCGATGGGCGTCGAAACCGGCGGAGATTAAAATCAGTTCCGGATTAAATGTTTTCACGGCCGGCAAAATGGACTGGCGATATTTGTCCCGAAACACATCGCCAGCGCTGCCGGTGGGGAGGGGAACGTTGATAATGTTCCCGACACCGCATTCCGAGGGATGACCGCTGCCGGGGTAATGCGGCCATTGATGGCTGGAGGCATATAGCACTTGCGGCTGTTCGCAAAAAGCCGCTTGGGTGCCGTTGCCGTGGTGCACGTCAAAATCCACAATGGCAATCCGGGTTAAGCCGTAGCGGCTGCGGGCATATTCGGCGGCAATGGCGATATTGTTGAATAGGCAAAAGCCCATCGCATAATCCGGCATGGCATGATGGCCGGGAGGGCGGGTGGCACAAAAGGCCCTAGCATTTTGGCCGGTGCAAATCCTATCGACCGCATCGCACACTGCGGCCACCGCTCGCAGAGCCGCTTGCTTGGAACCGGGCGATACCACGGTATCCGCGTCAAAATTTGCGTAACCTTCTTCAGGGATCGTTGTTAGTACTTTCGTAATCATGGCTTTGCTGTGTATCAAGCCAATCTTGTCTTGGATGTCGGTGGGAATATCGGCGGCGATTCGTTGCAATTGTGCAAATTTGGGTGCCGACAATGCTTGTTCGATCACATGGAGCCGGTCGATGCTCTCCGGATGGGCGACGCCGGTGTCGTGGCCCAAAAAATCCGGGTGACTATAGTAAAGTGTGCGCATAAGCTTACTCCTGCGGATGTTGCTTAAAGTCGTATCTTTATCGGATCTTCTGGGGCAGTGTATATCCCTTGCGTAAATATTTCTATAAATATTAAGTGTTTAGCGAACTGTTATTGAGGTGTGTTTTTACGCTAGCGTATAGCGGCGCAGGGTTTTTCGTTGGCAATCAACGGCTGCGGGGGATTGTATCGGCTGCGAAAAAGCTTTTTAGGAATCGCTTAGCCTAAGCGATTCCGTATGTGTCGACTTAAAAGATTGGCTTTTGAATGTGCTATCAAAGCTCTCTGGTCTGACTAAAGCTTATATCCGGCCAGCGTTCTTCGGTTAATTGCAAATTAACCCGGCTGCTGGCCAGATAGACCAAATAGCCGCCGCCATCTTCGGCAAGATTTTCGAACGCCTTGTTTTTAAACTCTTCCAGCTTGGCCGGATTTTTCGCGCTGACCCAGCGCACAGTATTGATTGGCGAAACATCGTAAGCGCATTCGACGTTATATTCATTTTTTAGGCGATGGGCAGTAACGTCAAACTGCAGAATACCCACCGCGCCGAGTATCAAATCGTTGTTTTTCAGTGGTCGGAACAGCTGGGTAGCGCCTTCTTCGGTCAATTGAATTAAACCTTTTTGCAGGGCTTTAGCGCGCAGCGGATCTTTCAACACCACGCGGCGAAACAGCTCCGGCGCAAAGTAGGGGATGCCGCCAAATTTTAAGGCTTCGCCCTGCGTAAAGGTGTCGCCGACTTGAATAGTGCCGTGGTTATGCAAGCCTATGATGTCGCCGGGATAAGCTTCCTCGACGTTTTTACGGCTGTCGGCTTGAAAGGTAATGGCGTTGGCGACCTGGATATTTTTACCGATGCGCACATGATTGACCTTCATGCCTTTATCGAATTTACCGGAACAGATTCTCAAAAAGGCTACGCGGTCGCGGTGCGCCGGGTCCATATTGGCTTGGATTTTAAACACAAAGCCGGTGAATTTTTCTTCATCGGGCATGACTTCGCGTTGCTCTGCTTGGCGCGAACGCGGCCCAGGCGCATATTCCGCGAAGGCGTCCAGCAATTCGATGATGCCGAAATTATTGATCGCCGAACCGAAAAACACCGGGGTTTGTTCACCAGCTAAATATTTAGCGTGATCGAATTCATGACTGGCGCCTTTGACCAGCTCGATCTCGTCGCGCAATTCTTCCGCCTGATAACCCAGCAGTTCGTCGAGTTTGGGATTGTTCAGACCTTTGATGACCTCGGCTTTGGCGATACGGCCACCGTGGTGCGGACTGAACAGCAAAATCTCGTCTTTATACAGCTGATAAACCCCTTTAAAACGCTTGCCCATACCAATCGGCCAGGTCATTGGTGTGCATTGGATTTTTAGTACGCTTTCGACTTCGTCGAGCAGTTCGATCGGCTCGCGGCCTTCGCGATCCAGCTTGTTGATGAAGGTCAGGATCGGCGTATCCCGCAGCCTACACACTTCCATCAATTTGATGGTCCTATCCTCAACACCTTTAGCCACGTCGATGACCATCAGCGCCGAGTCAACGGCTGTCAAGGTGCGGTAAGTATCTTCGGAAAAGTCTTCGTGGCCAGGGGTGTCCAGCAAATTGATGATGCAATCGTTATGCTCAAACTGCATTACAGAAGTGGTTACGGAAATCCCCCGCTCTTTTTCCATTTCCATCCAGTCGGAGGTGGCGTGACGCGCCGCTTTCCGGCCTTTTACCGAACCCGCCAATTGAATCGCACCGCCGAACAGCAGAAGTTTTTCGGTAATGGTGGTTTTACCCGCGTCGGGGTGGGAGATGATTGCAAAAGTGCGTCGTCGCTTGAATTCAGTGAGTTCCATTGAGGTATGAATCTGGATTTATTGTCAATTTGTACTAAATTTGCAAAGTACATATCCTTTCGTGTCTTGTCGCATTATATCTCAATTTGTCACTAGGCCGTCTTGCTGGCTCTACTCTCCCATGCCTCAATTTCATCCGGATCCCATAGGCAGGTTGTCCCCACCTGATTGATCTTTGGTTGCGGGAACGGGTTATTTTCCAGTTTCATCCAGCGGTAGATCGTTCTTTTACTGACCTGGTATCTATGTGTTAAATCAGAGATGGTCAGGAATTGTTTTCCAATCATCACTCACCTGTATATTTCTTTACTATAAAAAAATTACTCAAATCCGTGATTTGCAAACTTCACAGCGTTCAGTAAGCTGCTCTTCTCTCGCATTCAATAAAACCCAGAATCGACAATGTGGGCATGTCGAAATCTGAACTTTTTTATCTTTGATGTCCTGGGCCACCACCCAAGCAGCCGAAAAGTCGAGTTGCCCGGAAGGATAGGAA
>NZ_LUUG01000107.1 GCF_001644035.1 Methylomonas methanica | reverse complement strand
CCTATGTGCTCGATGGTTTGTTGTATCACGAATCGGATTTACGTATCGAAGAGCATTACACCGATACCGCTGGTTTTACCGATCATGTCTTCGCGCTTATGCATTTGCTGGGATTTCGCTTTGCGCCCCGTATTCGCGATTTGAAGGATACCAAGCTATATATACCGAAAAACGGCCAAGATTACCCAGCGTTGCAGAGCATGATCGGCGGTAATTTGAATATCAAAAGCATCCAAACGCATTGGGACGAGATACTACGGCTTGCGACGTCAATCAAACAAGGCACTGTCACCGCGTCGTTGATGCTACGGAAACTGGGCAGTTACCCACGGCAGAATGGACTGGCTGTGGCCTTGCGCGAACTGGGTCGTATCGAGCGCACCTTGTTCATTTTGGATTGGTTGCAAAACGTAGAACTGCGCCGACGTGTCCATGCGGGACTGAATAAGGGCGAGGCCCGCAATGCCTTAGCCAGAGCGGTATTCTTTAATCGCCTGGGCGAAATCCGCGACCGAAGCTTCGAACAACAGCGTTATCGTGCCAGTGGCCTTAATTTGGTAACGGCGGCCATTGTGTTATGGAACACCGTATATCTGGAAAGGGCTGTCGAAAAACTGCGGGGATTGGACAAGCCTATTGATGATGCGCTACTGCAATACTTGTCGCCGTTGGGTTGGGAACACATCAGTCTGACGGGCGATTACATTTGGCGTCAGAATAGAAAGATTGAAGAAGGGCAATTCAGACCGCTGCGAACTACTGAAAAGTCTTAGCGTACTATTTTTTCCGAATTCTGCGGCTATCCCTTATAAGCTGCTAATGTGCGTCAGTCTTAGCGGGAGCCATCTCAAATATAATAATTTCAGCTTCGCCTTTTCCGATATTCTCTACCGACATTTCAGCCCCGGTTTCCCAAAATACTTCACCTGGACCGAAAACATTGCTTTGACCGCTATCCTCAATTTTTAATCGCCCTCTGAGTACATAACGCGGTCCTGGGCCTTCATGTGTATGCAATGGTGTTTTGTAGCCTTTGGGAAAGCGCACCCGTATAACATGAGTATCAATTTCATTAGCTGGTAGTGAAACGTATTTTTTTAATAACAGTTCGCGTGAAAATTTTGCTGATGATTCATCGGCGTTGACGGCAGAATTCATCAACAGGTAAAAGCCCAATATAGATGCTAGATAAATAGTGTGGCTAAGATGTTTCATATGATTCGTCTCTCTAATAAGGTTGGGGTGATCGATAGTGACAATTTATCGCTTCCGAAAAACTCCAGCATCGATATTGTAGTGTTTCAACTTCTGGTGTATAGCGCGGCGACTTATGCCGATCTCATTGGCTACCGCAGTGACATTGCCATTGTGTTTGACTAAGGCATCTTGTAAGGTCTTGGTCTCTACTTGGCTAGCGGCCAACCGTTTTTTGCCGCGCAGGTTTTCCTGGTCCGCCGAAACACTAGCCTTAGGACTTACATCTAAGCCGACCTTGGTGATGATTTGCCCGGATGAAAACAGAAATGCGCGTTCCAGTACATTCTCCAGCTCCCTAACATTTCCCGGCCATTCATAGGCCATGATCTGTTGCCAGGCCTCGTTACTCAGAACCTTCGGGAACTTGCCATAACGATGAGCTATCTGTTTCAACAGATAATTGACCAAAGCAGTAATATCTTCACGACGCTCCCTCAAAGGTGATATGCGGATGGTAACGACGTTAAGCCGATAATATAGATCCTTGCGGAACCGTCCTTGGTCGACAAGTTCCAGCAAAGGGCGGTTGGAGGCGGTTATGATACGGACATTACTATGTAGAACCTGCGCGCCGCCGACTCGCTCGAATTCGCCTTCTTGGAGGACACGAAGGAGATTGGCTTGAGAAAGGAGCGGCAAGCTATCAATTTCGTCGAGAAAAAGGGTACCACCATCCGCTCTTTCAAAAAAACCATGACGATGTTCGTGTGCTCCGGTAAATGCGCCTTTTTCATGGCCGAATAAGGCACTTTCGAGCAGGCTTTCCGGAATGGCGCCACAATTAACAGCAACAAATTTCTGTGTGTTCCGATCACTGAGCGCGTGGATAGCCCGCGCGATCACTTCTTTGCCAACCCCGGTCTCGCCGTTAATCAGCACATTGGCAGAAGTCGGGGCGACCAATTCGACCGCTTGTAGCGCTTCGCGCATTACCTCAGATTCGGCGATTAGCTCTGGCCGATCCAATACTCGCTTCTGACCCGAAACATCCTTTGGATTCCATGTTCGAGCCATTTTTTCCGAAACACGTGCGGCGACCTCGGCAATAGCAGATCGTGAAACAATCATGCCCCCCTCGTTTAGATATTCATCGCCTTCTTCAATCGGGGCAGCTTCACGATCGGTATAAATCGTAACTTCGCATTTACCATCGCCAGTGGCGATGCGCTTGTTGAGCACTACTTTTGCGTAACCGAAATTTCGGGCTGCAATGCCGCCGAATACTGAAGCAGTGGTGCGACAGAGCTCTGGAGCTTCTTTGACGCGTTCGCCGAACGGGCAACGGAAATTTTCAACGCATACGCAACCTGCCGAACCGCTTGGAACCTGGGTGAAGCTCCCGCCAATTTGTTGCTTGATATGTGTAATGATCGACGCATATTGTTCGGGGGAAATTTTACCAGACAGTCCCAACTGACGGCGGGCGTGGGCTTCAAGATAACTGCTGGCAGTCAACCCTAAGTCCTGGATGTGATTGGCTGTTCCTCGTTCACTGTTGTATTGTCCTGCTAGCTTGACGCTTTGGGTAATAAACATCTGAAGGAAAGATATGGCATTTAGCTCGGGCAATAAGGTGTCGGACATGGTTGCACAAGGATTTAAATTGAAAAAAAAGAAAATATTTGATTGCTATCAAATGTTGTACTTTCCGTTGCCATGTAGTGGAGCAATAGCAACCTTTGCATCCCATATAGGTCGAGATTCTAATGGTTGTGTCGTTTTAATCTCACCCCCTTGGCGGTTATGGAAAGCCTCGGCTTGACCATGAATCCAATACACCAAAAAAATACTGAACGTAATGAGGCCAATTTGCTGAAATGCAGATTGTTTTGCAATGGCGGTGCGTTGATGGAGACTGGGGATAAGATCGGCTATGGCAACGTATAAAAAGCTTGATGCCGCCAAGGCCAAAATGTAGGGCAACATTTCATGTAAATATGCCAGACTGAAATAGGCTAGTATTCCCCCGACCAGTGTGGATAGACTGGACATCAGATTATAGCGTAATGCCTTGGTACGACCGTAACCGCTTTCAATCAGAATAGCAAAGTCACCTATTTCCTGAGGAATTTCATGAGCCGTCACCGCGATGCTGGTGATGATCCCTAGATGGGTATCCGTAAGGAAGGCCGCCGCGATAAGGACGCCATCGATAAAGTTGTGGATGGCATCACCCACGATAATCAGGGTGCCGGCCGACCGATGGGAGCCAACCTTACCATGAGTAACGCAATCGCCTGCATGGCAGTGCCGCCATAGTAGAAATTTCTCCAATAGGAAGAAACTGATAATGCCAACCAAAACCGTCGCCAGCAAACTTTGAGTATGCTTTTCCCCGGCAGTACGAAGTGCATCCGGCAGAAGATCCAGAAATGCGACGCTCAACAACGCTCCCACGGCGAAGCTAAGCCCATGAGGTAAAATTCGTGGGTGGTAGCGATTTGGAATCAGTAAAAATAAGCCTGCCGCCCCGACACTGAGCAGGCCTCCAGTGAGGGTGAAAATGATGATCCAAACAAGTGTGCTCATGAAAGTGTGGCCTGAATTATTCTCGAACCAGCGATGCGATCCCGACGCCCCATCAGTCGGCAGTTGAAGAGGAAACCTTGCTGTTACTTGCGTGATGATGGGCTCCGCAACATCCGCATCCTGGACCGTGGCGATGACTAGCCTTTTCGAGGGGGCGATGAAGCGAAGCCATAGCCTGGTTTCTTCCCGCAGCCATGTAACCGTGAACGGCAGGCGCCGACAGAATTCTTTTTTTCATTATGCTTCCACATCGGGAGCATTCCGGTGCATTTCCGTTGACTGGATGGCGAAATTCCATATCAGAGCAGCAGCTTTCGCAATGGTAATCATAAGTTGGCATTGAACATTACCTCCAATATTTAAGACGTAAAAAGTACGCATGGGTTTTGATCGATCCCGGGCTTTCGCCCGGGAAAGCACTTCTAACTTAGAGTGAATCGTTTGTTTTACTGACCGGCGTTAGGCCGTCCAGCGAAGAGGTTGTTTGGCTGTAACACCGAATTGAGCCGAGGTAACATCCGTGCGAGCTCGTTTTTGCGCATCAAAAGTGGGGGCACGCAGACGGCGAGTTTCCACTTCCCATACCCAACCGCTAACTACGACATCTTTCGGGATTAATGGATGGTTGCGAAAAGTTTCGACGGTTTTAATGCAGGTTTCATCGACATCATCCATCATGCCAATCCATTTAGCGAAAGCGCCTTTATCGAGTTTAAGCTCTGATAAAGTCGGGTCTAGCGTTAATGAATCAATATCGATCCCTCTAGCACGAAGCATCTTTTCCAAATCGTTCGCATTAGCGGAAAGCATGCCGCATTGAGTATGCTGAACGATGACAATTTCCTTGGTCCCAAAAAAATTGCATGTCAGCATCGCTGAACGAATTGCATCATCGGTAACGATCCCGCCGGCATTACGAAAACAGTGAGCATCACCACCGCCGACCGGCGAGTCCACATTGATTCCGAGGGCCTCATCAATCGGTAGACGCTCGTCCATACAAGCAAGGACCCATAGACTACGGTCGTTGTGACCATCTGGCCCATATTGACGACGAGAGGCCCAATGATCATAGGCCGCGATACGGGTGGTTAATTGGTCTTTTAACGATGACATATACATCTCCTGAATTAGTTGTTAGTTCTTGGGTACGTCCAAATAGCCTGCCCATACCCGCTGTTTTGGCCGTGGCCGTAGTGGCCCGACGTAGATGTAAGATGCATTGAATGTGCCATATTAATATTATTATAAATATCAATGGGTTGTGCTTTATGGTCCGCGATCAAGTGAGAACTTATAGTTCTCTATATTCTGATCCGATAATCCCAAGCCGTTGGATTCTTTCCGAATCTAAAGCGAGAAGAAAAGCTTCTCATTGGGAAGCCGTGTTACCTAACGTTTTTATAATCAACACACAGTGGAAGCAATCGTTTGGCAAGTACTCTTTTAGAGTCATTCAAAACTTCGTGGGGCAAAGTTAAGCTAGCGTTCAACTCAAGTTGGGTGGCACTTAAATATTGAAGTTTATTTTCGGTAATGGGGACGTGAGTTCACCAAGGGTAGTGATCACCTAGAGTTACTTAAGAAATGCTGGGAGCCAAGCATATCCTTAGCCAGGATTGCTCTAAAGCATGGTTCTCAGCCATAGACACACTGTCTGAAATAGATTCAATCTCGGACATTCCGACTAATATCTGTAAGTCCGCTTAGGGTCGCCTGGAGACTGTCCGCTCTTCTGATTCATCGACTGAAAGCTGCCATTGAATTCCGATACCGGAAAGCGGTCGTTCGTCACTGAGTTAAACCGACCCACAACGGTCATAGACTCCAAATAACTGAACGTCCAGTTCCCCACGGAAAGCCGACCGTTGATTTTGTCTGCAAAGAACATTGAAGAAGCAAAACAACTCGTGGGCTTGGTACTGGTGGAGCGCTCTGTTAGGAGGGTATATTTGGCCAGAACATCAGGGTAAGCATTGCCAAACTAAGCCAAAATCCAATTTCATAGGTTTCGGTTATAGGCTGAATTCCTTTTAGTGCTCCATAAATGTGCACTGCAACCATCAGAACCCAGCAACTCAACAAAAACCGGAAATAAAAGGACTGAACAGTCGGCTCCCCTGAGGCCACCACACCAAACACACCAACTACAAATGCAACGCAACCTAAGCACCGGCCATAATAGACGGTTAGATCAGTTTGGCTTGGAATAAGCCATCGGAGGGTTTTTGCCCATTGAATCGGCCAGATCGCCATCGGAATACCGAAGATCAACAATGTTGACACGCCTACGACGAACAGGAATTCGCTGGAATGGTTTCCCCAGATACCGATCATGCTCGTAATTCCTTAATGTTTGTTGGCAAGTGGCTGTTGATGAATGTAAACACAGCGGTTTAAATGACGACTTATTGACCTTTTTTGGTCAATTCAGCACAACCAACCGTCGCATCTGCACCGGATTCCGTGTAACAGGCGCTTATGCTGTTCTTGCCATGAATGCGGCCTTGGTTGTAACCCTTACTATCCGTCGCCACCCAGGTAAACGAAATGTTATCTGGATAGATGATTCCAAAAAAATGCTTGGTGCCATCCGCGTAGGTGAATTGCCCTTTGAATATGCGTCCCTTCTGCTCGGAAATTTCAACGGTCTTATTCCAGTTTGAATAGCCTTTTTTCTCAGCGTAGGTTTGGTTTTCGCCCGTCCAGGTGCCGACAAGGTTAGGCACTTGATCCTCATTGGGTGCCGCAGAGCAAACACTGACGTTGGTTAGTGCCAATACAAAAGTGGCGATAGGCAATAAAGCGGTTGTGCATTTAGTGAATGGATACATTGGCTAATAGGTTAAAGTTAAGATATGAAGGCTGCAAAGCTATGGAATCAATCAAGGTTTAGCGCTTTTATTCAAACCAAACGCTGAGTCACGACCGTTGGCTTTGTTCAGCTTCGCGCCATCCAGAATGGCGTTGCTGAAGTCGGCCTCGGAAATCTCGGCACCGGTGAAATCGGTTCTTGATAAATCAGCCCATTGCAGTTGCGCCTTGTGCAAGTTGGCGTTTTGCAGATTGGCATTCGGCATGATGGCGTGCCTCAGGTTAACGTTGCTCAGATTGGCACCGATTAGTACGGCATTGTTCATTTCGATTCTCGCGGGCGCCATGCCTTGATTGGCCATATCTGCACCCAGATTGGCCCCCGAGAGTTGGGCACGGGATAAATTGACATGATTCAACAAACCGATAATACGGCTGTTGCTGAGGTTCGCTTCGGTTAAATCGGAATGGTCCAACACCACGGCGTATAAGCTGGAAGATGACAAATCGGCCTTAACTAAACTAGCCTTACGAATTTGCGCCCGATCGAGCGTTGCCCCGTTTAGTTTTGCGCCATCCAGATTGCAGCCGTCCAGATTGGCAGAGAATAAATCTGCGCCACTTAAATCAATGCCGGATAGATCGACACCTGAAAGATCTTTCTTTTTTAAACTAAGTTTGTGCGTCTTATCCTTACTCAGTTCAATCACTTGTTCTCGGCTTAAATCAGCCGCCCGCACGGGTAACCAGTTGAAGGCAAAACTTCCCGACAGGGACAAAACAATCAAAGACACTAAACGCTTCATGCAGCTTTAAATACCGGAAAAACAGGATGTTTTGCAGTTTAGGTCGACTAGATTTAGCTTGTCAATCGGTCCTGGAAAAAAGGAAAATTAAGCCTACCTAGCGAGAAAAAATCATATCAGTCGCGCCCTGTTTTAATGAGGCACATGCAATGCGGTAATAGCTGAGGCGGGACCTCTAAAAACACCACGCCTTTTACCAAATTAAAGGTTCAGGTGATTCTTAGAGGTTTTTCTCAACAAAGATCGTTTAACTTATTCCTTGCCGATTTGGTAAATTTCCTTCTCGTTATCTTCTACAATTTTTCCGCTAGTCGCATCCACTTCTAACTTAATTTCACCCTTATCGGCTGTCTTGATATCGAATTCGTATGAAGCGCTACCATCAGATTCGATTTCATACTCGACTTCTACAACTTCACCCGCATGCGCTTTTAGAGCGATTTCCTTGGCTTGCTCCAAGCTTATTTTGGTTTTTTCTTTGAATAACGGATCGTCGCCATTTTCTACTTCCTGTTCTTCCTCGGTTATTTTGCCCTTTTTGGCATCGCATTCTAGTTCCCAGCTCTTACTATCCTTGCCGAGAATTTCAAATTCATAAGTGGGAACGCCGCGCTCGTCTTTGAACTCAAGTTTGACAACTTCGCCATCGCGTTTTGCTAAAGCGGCCTTCAAACAGGTTTCCATGCTGACCTTGGTTTTCGGTATTTTAATATCTGCCATGACTGGTAAACATACTGCGAATGCCATATTCGCGATGAGGATTTTTTGAATCTTGTTCATGATGGCTCTCCTAAATTACGTGACAAGCGCTAGTCCCGCCCGAATGGAGGGAAATTTCATTATATACCCATGAAAGTTTTGTGGAGACTTTCCCTGCACGGGTTTTTACATTGATTTACCGTTGTGGTTGTATCCTAAAAACCACCTTTAGCGTGGCTTCTCTAGCCACGGCTTGACCATCTTTGAAGGCCGGCTTGAAACGCCAGCCGTAAATAGCTTCGAGTGCTGCTTGATCGAATATCTGCTTTGGGCTGGCGTCAACTACTCTCGCAGCACTAACCGTTCCCTCAGTGGTAACGGATATATAAAGCTGCACCCAACCTTGTATACCTCTGGCCTTGGCAATGGGCGGATAATCGGGTAGTACTCGCGACAATACGATTAGGCTAGAACTGTTGGATGTCCCAGCGCTACCAACTCCACCACCATTACTTCCACCGTTTCCTTCACCAGATCCGCCGGTGGGTTTCTGTCCATCGTCGGCTGTTGTCGATGCATTATCTGAATTACCCTGCTCGAGAGGCTCTGTCAGACGTGAATCTGGTTCAGGCTTATTAGATGATGTGTTATTAGCTTCTGGTAAAACCCGCGGCTTTGCTTTAGGTTTCGGCTTTTCGGTTTTTTTCGGTTTGGTCGTTACCGGAGTTGACACCCGCTTCGGCTTTGACAAAGGTGATGGCTGAGCTTGTGCTTGATTTGATATAGCAGCAAGCGGTTCCTTAAGCTCCGGTTTGAAGGCAATAGTGGCAACTTCGACAAACTGCGGAGGTTTGACCTCAGCTTGGTGAGTATTGTTAATCACAGCCAACACGCATAGAAACAATACGTGAAAAATAAGAGAAATTCTTAAACCCCAGAAGGGATTGTTTGGCTGATTGTCGTGCTGCACTAATGGACTTGGCACTTAAAATAAAATGTTATTATAAATTACAAAGGCAACGGCTAATTCCCAAATCAAGTCTTGCTTCCCCCGGCCTTTTTTAAGTTGCTGACTGCACTCACAGCTATTGTGGTTTAAAGATTAACATGAGGACTAGAGCCAGACGATCTTCCCGCTGGACCAATCAGCCTGGCATCAACCTGAACGCATTTTTGGACTTGGTCCTTAATATCTTATTGTTCTTCCTGATTAGAAAGCTCCTCAAGCTTGTCAGCTGAATCCAGGTATAAAAAGATTAAAACGCGCATACTGGCCTCAAACTCCAAGGAGGCTGTCATGGCTATGAATCGTATCCAATTTCAAAAGGGCTTGTCACTGCCTGGATTTCTCGAACAGTTCGGCACGGAAGCGCAATGCGAGGCGGCACTGGAAAAAGCTCGTTGGCCCGATGGGTTTCGTTGTCCGCGCTGTGGACAAGCGCCACATTACTTGCTCAGCGTCGGTAGCCATCAAACGTATCAATGTCGAACGTGTCGGCTACAAACGTCCCTCACCGCAGGCACTTTATTTCAAAGTACCCAATTGGCATTAACCGTCTGGTTTATGGCGATCTATCTGATCAGCCAGGCCAAAACCAACTTATCGGCCTTAGCCTTGAAACGCTTACTGGGCGTCAGTTACCCCACCGCTTGGCTGATGCAGCAGAAGTTGATGCAAACCATGGTGGAACGAGACGCGCTTTATCACCTGGAGGGACACGTTCAGATTGACGATGCCTATCTCGGCGGTGAACTGACCGGCGGCAAAGCCGGGCGAGGTTCCGAGAATAAAGTCCCCTTCGTCGCAGCGGTTTCATTGGATCAGGCAGGCCACCCTCTCTATATCAAAATGGCCCCGGTGCCCGGTTTTACCCTCAAAGCCATTGCGGACTGGGCTCAACGCGATCTCAGCCCGGGATGCGTTGTCGTGTCCGATGGGCTAGCCTGTTTTACCGCGGTCACGGCGGCGGGTTGTCACCATCAACCCCTTGTTGTGGGCGGACGCAAACCCAAGGATTTACCCGAGTTTAGTTGGATTAACACGGTATTGGGTAATCTCAAGACCAGTTTAGGCGGCGCTTACCATGCCTTCGACTTTGCCAAGTATGGATTTCGCTACTTGGCCGCCTTTGTGTATCGCTTTAACCGACGCTTCCACTTGGAGACTTTACCCCTGCATTTACTCCTGGCCGCCGTCAATATCAGCCCCCGCCCACTTAGCTCGCTTCGTGCAGCTGAAGGAGCTTTATAATCAGGTTGTTCTTTGTGTTTGCGACCGAGCTGGCTGTTTTTGACGCCATTGATGTCGCAGTGCCTGTCACAGAATTTTCCGAGACTTCATCGACGCAGAGACAGGCATTAATTATTTTCATCACCAAAGATAATCAGTATCTTGTCGATGGCGAGAAAATGCCGATCTCCAGTTTGCCGGAATGGTTGTCGCAGAAAAAGCAAAGCGAACCTACATTTAATAGTGTAATCGTCAGAGGCGATCTTAACAGCAGTTTACAGGCCACTGTTGACGTGTTGGGCGCCTGCAGAATGGCTGGTATTGAAAAAGTCAAAATCGAAACCGAAAAACCTTCAACATAACCTTTCGTTTGATTTAAAACTAACAACTATGGAAATGAGCGAAAACTATTTTGACGAGTATGTCCTTCAGGGTGGGATTACCATGTTGGCGTTACTTCCGCTATCAATTTTTACCCTGGGCATTATTTTGCAAAGGTTCCTGGAGCTACGATCCTCTCGTGTAATGCCGCATGATCTGATAGAAGAAGCTAAAAGTATCTCCAATCAGCAGGCATTCGATTCATTCCGTGAACGTCTGACGACACTATCTTCCCCGCTAGCGAAGGTCATTTTGGCCTACATTGAGGCTGGCGAGCGCGGTGAGTCGATCCATCCCGATGTGAATCCCACTCCAATTGATGATGTTATGGATAAACTCTATCAATCGCTATCTTCGCTATCAACGGCTTATGTTATCGCACCGTTGCTGGGTGTATTGGGAACAACTATCGGCATTATGGGTACGTTCGAGCAATTTGCCATAGTCGGCAAAAGGGATATGTCTGCGCTAGTGTCCGCCATTGATAAATCGCTAATAACTACCATGTGGGGGCTGGTTATTGCTGTACCCGCTTATTTTTTTTACGCCATTATGCAAAACAAGATTTTTCGATATGAACGGGATCAATTCCCTCGATTGCTGAAAGAGATAATGAAAAACTTCGCTCCCTTCATAAAACTCAATCCTATTGACTCATTTGATCGCACCAATACTGAGCATGATCACCATGGTTCGCCTCCAACGCTTTAATCAGGCTGGCATATTCATGCTTTGCGAGAAAACGGGGGGCTTTTTCAAGTTTCGTCTAGTGGTGTGACGCGTTAGACGACAGCTATACAGCATAAATTTGCCTTTGCCGTGAAATTACTGAATGTCTCTTGATGGCCGTTGTGACTCGGCCATAATGTCGATTTGCTTACCGAATACCTGCCATTCGGCTGATTCACTGGATATATAACCTTAGTAACTCCGCACCCCTAACTATTGACCTTATTGGTGCAACGTGACAGTCAAAAATGGGTGGGAATTAGCAGGCTCAAAATCGGTAGCAGTCAAAATAAACGACTGCTACCTCATTATTTAACGCTAAATTTCGGTCTGTTCCGAAATTTCTAATGCGTCATCAACCTCTATTCCAAGATAACGTACAGTACTTTCAAGTTTGGTATGACCCAGCAATAGCTGGACAGCTCGCAGGTTTTTTGTCCGACGGTAAATCAATGTCGCTTTTGTCCGTCGCATCGTATGGGTTCCGTATGCTGCTGGATCAAGACCGATTGACGTCACCCAATGCTCAACAATGCGAGCGTATTGCCGGGTTGAAATGTGTGGTGATTCATGAATTCGACTAGGAAAAAGATATTCATCGGATTTCAATTGAGCTTGGCTAATCCAGTTTGCTAATGAGTCTCTGGTTTGTTCGGTTATCTCAAATTGAACTGGACGATGCGTTTTCTGTTGCATGACCATTGCGCGAGATGATATCCGGCCACCTTGAGCCACATCGCAGACTTTAAGTTTCACCAAGTCGCATCCTCGGAGTTTGCTATCAATGGCAAGATTGAATAATGCTAGTTCACGTATGTTTTTGGTCATCTGCAAACGGATGCGTATGGCCCAGATTTCTTTCAACTTTAAAGGCGATTTCTGGCCAATCAACTTACCTTTGTTCCAAGGGGCGTGCCGATTCCGATTGCTTGGATTTTCCTGATTCATGACGAACTCCTAATGCTTGTTTAAGGAGACTTATTGTCATGCTATCGCGTTGATCACACGGAAATCACCAAGCGTTTGCCAACGCTTTGCTGATGCCCTATCCATAATCCACGAATATCGACCCTACGGGTGATTTTTCAAACCAGTTTTCTCAGGCTGCAGGTTTTACACTTTCATTAATCTTCATTGAATTGAGAGCGTGTCATGTTATTGAGTTTAACCAAAGTCACACCGGCGCGAGGTCGGGGCAGACCAATACCACTTATACCCAGTCATATCGCGCTATTGATTGGCATGGTATCCAGTTTTTCAAACGAGTTAAGCTGGGCGGCTGAAAACCAGTCAAGTGAGCGATCGGCCAGCATCCTTTCTGCCAAATCTTTACTGCAAACCACGGTATGGGGGGACGTCGCTGCACGACATCAACTGGATCCCTATGTCTTGTATGCAGTAGCGTTGATCGAGTCGAGAAATCATCATCAAAAAAACCAAGTAACACCTTGGCCCTGGGCGCTAAATCATGCCGGCAAAGCCATCATTACAACGAATAAACAAGACGCTATTATCCAGCTTAAACAGCTGCTGAAGGAAGGTAACCGAAATGTCGACATCGGCATTATGCAAGTCAATCTGCGCTGGCATGGCCACCGGGTTGATAAGCCCGAACAGTTGCTCGATCCAACGACCAACCTCGAGATAGGCGCTGAGTTGCTCGCCAAAGCGATTCAATCATCGCCAGATAACTTCGCCTTAGGTGTAGGGCGTTATTACAACTGGAAGAATATTCCTGCCGCCATCGAGTATGGCCAAAATGTCATTACCCTAGCAGCGCATATCAGAACGATCATTTAGACAGGTCATTTGAATGGACAATGATTTGTATAACCTCAACCTGGATTACTTGCTGGTGGCCAAAGGGATGATTGCCGCCGGCGATGCGTATAAGGCTCAGTTTTATCTTGGTTTGCCGACAGAGGCCATTGAAGTACTCCGCAATATGTCGATCAAACAGCTGAAAGCATTGGCTGGAAGCGACTATCTAAAATTTAGTCCTCGAATCAATCCCAGTCACTGGCGAGAATTTATTGAAATACAAACATTTGCCACAGATTCTCCAGAACATCGGGCCAAAGAATTATTATCGATACTAGCCCAGGATGGCGCATCATGAGGCGCTCGCACCCTTACCAATTGCAGTGGTACGAGCATTGGCTGTTATATGAATTGCTAAAGCGAAAATTACGCACTTCGATCGTCAAAAAAGTCATTTCATGCCTGGGCGACAAGGATTTACAGTACATTTATTATAAGCTGCACCGAGAAAGACCGCTGCCCGGAAAGATCCCTAGCCTCGATTCGATCACCCGGTCCCGCGAAGCATTTTTATATGTGGCAGTATTTGCGTCTATTTATCGTTGTGCCAGTCAACGTAACGTGAAAACCGGCATTGATATCAATGCTGTGATGTTTGCCTGGGATTGTTTCTGTAAAACTTTTCCTGGTCATATTAGTGAGCGACGACCATTCAGTAAAATCAGACCCGCCAATTTCACCGAGGCCTGGGTGATTGCTGAGGCTATCCAAACTGGCATGGCAGAATTGCGATACTGCAGTCGATGTCATCATGATTTCGTGATCTTCTATGACAGCAATTATCAGCCCATCTGCCAGGTGTGTGCCATGAAAACCGTATCAAGTACATGACAACCATTTGAATGATGAGATTAGTGGTGGTCGCATAGGGGTCTTTATCCAGACAGCCCATCGGATAACTTTAGGTACCCCTTTCAATTCAGTGGGCTATAGTCCACCTATTGAATCTTCCTATATAGTCTGGCTATGAAAACAGTGAATGTCAGCGGTCTAAAGAACAATCCTAGCGAAGCGCTGCGTATGGCTCACGAGGATATAGTACTGGTCATGAATCGAAACGAACCGGACGCGGTGATGGTCGGTCTCAAAGCCTCCAAAATCATCGGCATGCCGGGCGTACGCAAAGCCTTGACGACAGCATTATTTAAAGACGGAAACTTATCCCTTGCCCGCTCGGCGAAACTGGCCGATATGCCGTTGGCGAGCTTTATTGCGCACGTCTCGCGCCTGGGCATTCCAATCATCGATCAAACGGCCGACGAAGTTGAGGACGATTTGGACACACTGGATCGGTGGCTCAACCAAGCCTGATATCCAATGTCCAAGAAAGTAGTTGTCGACGCCAGTCCATTGATCGGACTGGTGTTGGTTGAGGGTTTAATTTGGCGACCCCAGTTATTTGGTCAGGTTTTCGTACCCGAATCGTTTAAACAAGAAGTGTTACCCGGCAAATCGGCCTTGATGTCGCCCTGGAAGCGCTACGCGATGCCTGGCACGAGAAGCGCATGACCAGCGACGTAATTGGCGCTATGTCAAGATATGCCGCGTCGCCAATGTGATGCGCCCTTATCTGGATAGCCTGGCATGAGCATTCGAGACATTGGGGCATCGATTCGAGATCGTCTTCTCTACCTTATGGCGCAACCCTTCGCTGATGTAAGACTTCTATAGCGTTTGATAACCCAGTAGAGCAAACTTTGCAAATTCAAGAATTCTTTGAAAGCTATGCCTTGAATTAAAGAATGCTTTAATATGTTGGCGAATAATTAAAAAGAATTTAAATATCATGCGCAGCACTGGCGATTACATCACTTCTACAACTTTGGGCGAGCCGGTGCGGGCGTTTGTCCCGCATGCCTTACCGCCGGCCAATCCCCCTTTGGCCGTCGAAAGCTTTGCGGGGCTGAATCATAACGCAGAGTTGGCCTTGGCAAGGTTGTCGGGGGTATCCGGCCTTGTGCCGTCGGTGGATTGGTTGTTGTATAGCGCGATCCGAAAGGAGGCGTTACTGACCTCACAAATCGAGGGCACACAAGCGACGTTAACCGACTTGTTTGATGATGAAGCGGGCTTTGCCGTCAGTAATACCGACGATGTGGAGGAAGTAACCAACTATCTCAGAGCATTCCGTCTGGTGCAGGAAAACTTACGCGCTACCGACGGTCTGCCAATCAGCGTACGATTGTTATGCAATGCGCACCAATTACTGCTGGACGGAGCAAGAGGCACGGGTAAACAACCCGGCGAGTTGCGCCGCTCGCAGAACTGGATTGGTGGTACCCGGCCCGGCAATGCGGCGTTTGTACCGCCACCGGCAGAACGGGTAGCGGATTTGTTAGCCGATGTAGAACGGTTCATTCATGCAACACCGTCTGACGGGTTACTGCCATTGGTAAAAATTGCCTTGGTGCATGCCCAATTTGAAACCATTCACCCGTTTCTGGATGGCAACGGCCGGATTGGTCGCTTGCTGATTGCGGCATTAATGGAGCATTGGGGCTTATTGCCAGAACCCTTGCTCTATCTTAGCGGCTACTTGAAACAACATCAGAGCGAGTATTACCGCCGTTTGTCGGCCATCCGTAGCGAGGGTGACTGGGAAGGCTGGGTATCGTTCTTTTTGGAAGCGGTGGCTGTGGCCGCGACCGATGCCGAACGCAATATTGTGGCAATTGCCAGCCTGATCACGGCGGATCGGCGGCGCCTGCTGGCTGCGACGAAAGTCGGCCCGGCCAGTTATCGTTTGTTCGAGGTTCTGCCTATGATGCCGCGCTTCAGCATCGAACAGGTGCGCCAGAAATTGAACACGACCTTCCCAACCGCCACGGCGGCGGTCAAGGTTTTGGAGGAGCTGAGTATCGTAGTGGAATTTACCGGGCTTAAAAAAAACCGCAGTTACAGTTACCAGTCATATATCGAATTGCTGGCGGGCTGATGGACATAAATCGAAACAGACCAGATTATGATGCTCAAGCCTTGGACAGCAAAGTACCATTCTTGAAGATGAGTTTGTTTGCAAACTTTGATTTATAAATCGAGTGTCAGAAATCTAAATTCGTTTCTAACAAATTGCAAATGAAGCAAGGTGTTCTCAGCGCTTACAGACAAAATAAATGAGCTCTCAGTCCGAGTCGGACTGAGGGTGTAAATAGATCAACTTTAAGGTAAAATAATCCAATAATTTCAATATTATGACTTGGAAATCCTGCAATATACACGTACGATAATCGCACTATGATATTCGGGAGCTATTGATGTCATCCTCTCTATCAAACCGATTTAAAGGCCGAGCCACGATTCAGCAATCGAACGTCCATTCAGTTTTTAGCGGACATCATGCCACTGTACATTGCCATGACTGTAAACGCTCTATGGTGCCACGAGTTGTCACTTACTATGGCCAGCCACTGAAATCGATTTGCCCGTTTTGCGGCAGTACTTTCTCGAAATTCGAAAGCGGCTTTGGACGTTTATTACGACGTTTTCAAACTCGAACGTTGTCCTTTTCGGCCTTTTACGGTTTTGCAACTGCTATCATTGGATTTTGCTTTATCGGATTACTAAGCTCGAAGGGTCTTCTTTCAAGCAGCTTAGGACACATTTCCCTATACGGTACCGTCGTCTTCGGGTTGTTGGCTTTAGCAGAACTGGCCTACCAAGCTATTGAACAGCTGGCAGCTAAACTTGGCCATGAAAGCAATTATTACTGGGCCATCTTGGTAGTGTTGGCCATGGTCCTGATTCAGCAAATCCATGAGTGGACTTCCTATGTGGTGCTTTTATTTTCGATCATGCTAGTCCGAGGCCTACTGTTTGGATTATTGCAGCTATTCAAAACCCGCCGCAGCGTTAAAGGTTTGGCTAATAATTAATTCTTCCAAGGGCTCGGTTGTAATTCCCGATCTGGTCAATCAGATCCTTTCTGTTCTGACCGGCCGCTTGTTTTAGCAATTGGGCAATATTGCTGCCATTATCTTGCCCTTCCTCATCCAGTAATTTCTGTTTCGCGGCACCCAAATCGCCAGCTTTCTCACCAAAAACAGCGATACCTGCGAATGTATCGATCATCGCGGCGCGGTAATAGGCTTGTTGGCTTGAGGTTAGTCGATCCGAAACGGCACCCACACGTTGGTCGGCCCACTGTTTGGTGGCTTCAGTAAATCCAGCCTGAGATTGAGAGGCTCCGTATTTAATCGCTTCCCAATGGTCCGCTTTTTTTGAATACGCTTCTTCAGCATGCGCAATGAATTCATTCAGCGATCCTTTGGCACCCGCGCCGACGGCTTCAATATTTTTCGCTGAATTGTAAAGACTACCTCCCAAGTAGTTAAATGAGGCCTCCGCTGCCGAAGGCGTGTCATTGGCCGCAGCCGCAATCGATTGCCTAAAATGCTCTGCCTTGACATTCGCCAATTTCCCAAAGCCTTCTCTTGAGTTTTGTTCACGCTCAGCCAGATTTCGATCGTGTTGTGCTTCAACACGGGCTTCGCCACCGGCAATTTTTCCCGTCGCTGAACCAATCTGTGCCCGTGTTCGTTGATTTAACGATTCGGTTTCAGCGCGTGGGTCTTTGAGATTGGCCTGTTCGACGACTGATTGAACCCTACCAGTTTCCGGTGCATTGGTTTTCAGCGATTCGTTATGGTTGGCATTCCAGCTTTGATCGGCCTGCGGCGCATTAAAGGCATCGCCCAGCAGTTGGTAACCCGAGATGTGCGCCTGGTGCGATTGTTGATCATCCAGCGTGCGGTAACTGGGTGACGAAAAACCGGTCAATAACGACATGCCGGCGGCAGCATAGGCTTGATCGGCATCGCTGATCCAACCTGCCGCTTTCCATTGCGATGCCAGTCGTTGCGTATCGCCTCGCAAACCGTATTGATCCAATGTCCGATCCAGGCGTTCCATCAAGCCGGGATCATGCGCGATTTTGTATCCCGTTTCCGCCGCGCCGAAACTGGCTTGCGTTCCGAAGCGTTGTTGGGCCGATAGGGTTTGTTGATAGGATTCACTGGCGGATACCGCATCGGTTGCACTGTGTTGCAGCGAGGACAACGATTGATTTTGTAGCCCCATTGACGCGACGTTTCGAGTTCCAGTTTGCGCATCCAGCGCCAGGCTTTTCGCCAACCCGGCCTGATAGCCCTGACTGTCGTTGACGGTCTGACTGATGTCGGCGGCAATGGCATCAGATTTGTCCTGACCCACTTTAAAGTCATTCTGGAGCCGACCCGAAATCGCCGCACTCAATTTATCGTTTGAGGTCTTGCCGCCGGCGTTTGCACTACCGGCCACTAGTGCCGAAAAGTGATCGGCAGAGATGCCTGTATCGGCATGTTTCTTAGCGAAGGCTTCACCAAACTGACGATTATAGGCGTCGGTATAACTGGAACTGCTGGCGATTTGATTGCCCAATGAACGACTATCAAACGCATCGCTGCTGATGCTAGCCGATTTCGACGCCGTGGACGACACGCTATGCATAAAGCTATTGGTGGCTTGCTCGGACGCTGAATAGGCAGATGAAACGGCAGCGCTCATGTCCTTCCCGGCGGTAAAGGTGGGCAGCACTTTGTCGACTCCGGTTTGCGTAATCGCCGACAACGGACTGTATTGATGCTGCGCTTGCGCATTCAATACCGGCGCCGGACTGATCACATCCGGCGTGGCGATTTTCTCGTTGACGTAATCGCCACCGTCCATCCGCCCCAAAAAATGGGTAGTAGTCACTGCCCCGCGATAAATCAGCATCAAGGTGATGGCCGGCGTCGAAGCGGCCAGCATGCCGCCAATCGACAGCCATTGTTGCAACTCCATGTCCAACTGGTAGATACCCATCATCGACGGCAAGTTGTAGGTGGCGGTGGTCAGTGCCGCCATTTTGCCTGCGGCCGACATTTGGATGAACAGATTGATCACCGCCAGAATCGGCATCCACAACTGGATCCACAGCAACATTGAGAAGTAGCCGATATTCATCCGGATGCCTACATTGCCCAGCATCACCACGAAGGCCATGATCGGCGCGATGGCATAACTCAAGCCTTCGATGAACGCCATCATAGGCCGGACGATCTTGGCAAACAGGGTTTGTTCGGCGGCCCATTGGGTGTTGCGTTGCTGGATGGCTTGCTCGACCATCGCCGCTTTGTTCCAATGCAAGCCGTCTTCATGCCGGCCGATCACGCCTTTCTCGAACATCGGCAGGATCGCCGACATCAGCATGTAATCGGCAGCATCGACTACGCCAGGGCCGGCCAGTGCATCAAAGGCATCCTGGATTTTCGGCACCGTATCGCCTGCCGCCGGTACGCCCAAGGTCGGTTGCAACAACCCTTCCAGCGCCGTCGCGAAATTACCGGTGGCCACCACGCTCAAATCGGCCCAGGCATCCGTGCAGGTTTTGGTTTGCGGTTGGCCGCCGACATAGATTTGGGTCATGTAGATGTCGGAATCAAACCTGATCGCATTCAACGGATCGGCATCGCGCAAGATGGCATCTACTGATTTCTGGTTTAGATCGACACCGGTCAAGGTGCATTCCCGCACGTAATTGGCAAACGAGGTTTCCATGTCACTGCCGGCATTCGGCACGTTGGCCGCCCCCAGATTAATCCGCGACAACAAATTCTTCCTTACCGCCGTCAAGGTCTGCAAGCTGTCGGCAAAGCCATTGCCGGTCATCGACGGTGTGCCAAAGCCTTGTTCGAACAAGCGCGTGGTGCGATAACCCATGTTCGACATCACACTGCCGACCACCGCCGGACCCAGTGGTACGTTGTCGACCACCACCACGCTGCCGGTATAGGCATCCTCGATCGACACCTGCACCGACGGCGCATACAGCATCAACCACAACACATACGCCAACAATAAATCCTGATAACGAATGCCGCGACCATCCCATTGCAACAAGGCTCTAAGCATGACGATGATCACACCAATCAAACCACCCACGGCAGCAGCGGCACTGTAGTCGCCGGTGCCAGAGATCATCGCAATCGCATTGAGGACGGCTTGTAAATAGGCGGAATCGCCCACCGAGAAGATTTCAAACATGGGCGATTGCCTTTAAAGAAATAGGGTAAAACGAAGACACGCCTACGATTGATAGAAAGCACCGGTAAGCGAGTCTTGTAGTACTGTTCGGACAGAGCCTCATGCGGACTCCATTAAGGCGTCGGCCAAGCGGTGCCAGACGCCGGCAATTGCGCCACGGTGCCATAGTGTTTAGGCTTCACGGTGGTCATCAATTGCTGGTAAAACGCCATCAAGGTTTGCGGATTGCCATAGCGTCCGGCAATGGTGACGTATTCGTCCTGGATTTGCTCTCTAGCATCTTTCAGAGCATCCATCAGCAACTTGGCGTAGGCATGGTCATTCATGTGTGCGGCGGTTTGTACGGCAGTGAGCAAATCGTTGACGATTAGCTGCGCCAGTTCCAGGGCAATCACCGGTGCCGCTTCTTCAGCCCACAATTTGGCAATACCAGCGTCTTCCCGCGCGAGGTTATGAATCATGCCGCCGATGGCATCCGGCACAGTTTGCATGAAGGCTTTTTCGCTATCGGTGATTTGACCGCTGTTGGTCGAAAATTTGTAGATCAGCCCGTTGCCTGAATTCGCCGAACCCAACAGGATGTCCATCACCCGCTGCTTCAAGCCCACCAGATTGACGTTTTGGACCATAGGTTTCAGACACTGATCGGCATCGTGGCCATCACTGCAGGTGTACATCCTGACAGTTTGATAGCTGTTGTCGGCGTCGTTGCCGTACATCAAATCCTTGATACGCAACACCGGTGGCGGCGCGCTGATGGCATTGTTTTCGCCTTTGCCGTCGGGCGCGGCTTGCGGGGCGTCGACGATCACCGTGCCGGAAATACTCATCGCCGCTTCTAGCAAACTGTTGCCGCCAAACCTAAACCAACCACCGGCGTTTTGGTTGACTAAAGCCCTCCACACCAAATTGCCTTGGATGATCTTGGTCATATCCGTCGGATCGTTCTGTTTGATCTGCTGTACCGGATCACCCAGGGTACTGGTATTGGTCCAGCTTGAAAATACATCCGAGATGCCTTGGGTAAACGAGGCATTGGACAGATTGGTTTTGCTTTGCAGATCGAAAGCTTTGACCGTATCGTTGACCAGGCCTTGCGCCAAGCGACAGGAGTTGCTGAACATCTGGTTCATCTCCTGGATTTTCTTTTGCAGGTCAGTCATTACCGACGCACACCAGGGACACATGGCACCAACGGCTAACTGAAACGCATATCCCGCTGCATTGCCGGCCACGTTACGCATCAATTGCACGAACTGGTTGAAGTTGATAAAACTAAAACTGCCGGCAAATAAATCGATACCACCGCAGCCGGCACTGAACGACGGTGGTACAAACGAGACCAGGTTGGTATTAGTGATGCCATTGCGCGTCACCAAGCTGCCGCCGGTAATCACGCCACGGCGCTGTCCCAAATGCGCGGTCGGTGCCGTGTAGTTGGTCATGGTGCCGAACATGCTGTCCATTTCCTGTTGCAGGTCGGCATAGGCTGGAACGGCACTCTCAACCAACAGAATCAATACTAATACCTGGCGATATTGGTAGCGATAGCGAAATCGACATGAAAACGACATCATGGTGTACTCCCCCTTTGCGCACTGCGTTGCAATGCCTGGATCAGTGACAATGGATCTTGAGTGACCGCAGGGCTGATGCTACCGGCGGCCGGTAACAACATGGGTGTGTTACGAATGCCCTGGGTGGTTTGGTATTGCGTGGCATCGATCCAACCGGCTTCCTTGGCGGCCAGCAGAATCCGTCCGGTGAGTTCCTCCAACGACAAGGCGCCTTGCGCCAAAGGTACAATTTGCTTGGGCGGTTTCATCAGAAACAGCGCAGGGGTTTGCTCAACCCCCAACATGGCCGCCTGACCGTTATCCCGTTTGAACTCATTGAAAAAGCCATTCGGCATCGGTAAACCATCCAGCGACACGGGATAAATCTTGAATCCGTAAGCGTTTTCCAGCATCGCCAGAATCGGCGCCTGCACATGGCAATACGGGCAATCGGAGCGGAAGAAAAACAAAATACCGGCTTGGGCGGCAATCGCTTTCAAAGCACGCTCGGCCACCACGCTGGCTTGATGATTGGCTTCATTCGCGGCATAGGTAGCCACTGGCCGGCGCACCGTTTCATCCAGTTGCGGATCGGACATCACCACGTAACGCGCGGCATTGGTAAACCGCTCGGCTTTATCCATCATCACCCGCTGCAGGTAATAAAACGCCGCCACATTCTCGGGACTCGGATCGTCTATGGCCTGGTTTAGGTAATGCTCCAGGTTTTGCTTGAACCAGGCGGATGAGAGGGGTTGAGGTTCTACAGCAGTCTGGGCTTGAGCTTTGTGATCAACTTCAGCTTGAACAACACTGGGCGGTTTGATGTCAGGCTTGGGCTTTACCTGATCGGCTTGGGTTTCGGGTTGGGCATTTTTAACCGGCTCCGGCAGCACCTCATACCAAAACCAGCCGCGTTGTTTGTCTTCGAAATACGACGCAGCCGGCCTGTCGACAGCCTCATCAGCCGAGGCGGTCAATGCCTGCAGCAATAACGTCATTAACATCAACAATACGAAGGGATATGGGTTCATAGCCCTATTGTTACACCAGTCACCTGGCTATTCGTGTGCAATAAAAGTCAAATTCGACCTAATTTGTACGACAGGGCAATTTTTTTTACCTTGGTTGCAATAAAGGCCGATTTTGGCCTTTATTGTCAGTCCATCGGTTTTTACCTCGCCTAGAATCCGCGGCAGGTTTTGATCAGACTCAGCGCATAAACCTGTGCAGGATTTCCGTACGGCGATTCCCTGATCTATCAGGGACATTCAGCGAACGTTTTCAGTCATTGGCGATGTGCCGTGTCTGAACAGGGACAGGCCGATAAACCGGTTATCAGGGAACATCGATGTCAACCTGGCCATGTTTCGCAGAACATATCCCTAAGTATTCAGGGACGCGGCGTCTGAATGTCTGTACAGGTTTTTGGCCTTAGCCCTGTGTCAAACCGGAAAATCCCCCCCAAAATCCCTCAGGGACGACCACTCTAAATCCCTGAAGTTAAGTATTAGGAAAATTCATGAAAAGCGACGATAGCGAGAAAGAATCCTTACTGCCGACTGATGCAGTCATCCCAGTGTGGCTGGAGAGTAAAGCGGAGCAATTGCATGCCCACGCGCGCATGTTGGTGGATGATTACTGGCGACAAATGAATCAGCGACATCAACATGTGACCACCCAAGAGCGCGGGCATATTGGCGTTCGGATTCGTCGTCGTGAAAGTCGTTTGTCGTTTAGCATCGAGTGGTACCGGATGGCCACCCTGCGCCAAAATGGTCAAACTAAACCGATTTGCCAATACCTGAAAAAAGGTCCTGGCTATCGCTATCCCCTGCAGCGGATCCTGAAGGGTGAACCAGACTGGGAGCAGAAACTGGTGGAAACCTTGGAAAACGAATTCGCCGATATCCGTAAACAAGTGGCCCTGCTGGGTACACTGCGCGATGCCTATTGGCAGTTTCAAAAAGCCATGGCAACGGGCTCGCACTGAGTGTCGATGACGCTGCTGATGGGCAGACCAAGGCCAAAAGTTATCCACAGGGCAGCGGCCCTATATTTAGATTAAAAAAAGATTATAAATAGATTAGCACCCGATTTTTTAGGTCGTTGAAAATCGCTGTAGGCCACGCCAATCGTGACTTGCAGCGATTCAAAAAAACGCACTGAGCGTCGGTCGAATGCCGTGTAAAACGTCGGCCGAATGCCGTGCTTTTTGTCGGTCGAATGCCGTGTCTGTCGGCCGAATGCCGTGCCACCGTCGGTCGAATGCCGTGTCCGTGTCGGTCGAATGCCGTTAGTGCGTCGGCCGAATGCCGTATCGACCGAGCCAAAATAGCGTCGGTCGAATGCCGTGCTTTTTTCAACCGCTGTTGCCCTGTAAATACCGTTGCTGGCTCGCTGTGGGGTGTTTTTTAACTTTGACGGTATCCTCGCCGATCTCAAAGCTTTCCAGACTACCGCAGTCGACCAAGGCTTCCAATGCTTTGCGTAAACGGTATTTGAAGTCACGCAGGGTCGTGGCACTGCTGCCGCTCAAACGGTGGATGGTGTTGATTTTCAACGGATAAGGCGCTGCATGTGACGACATAAAACCCTGTAACCAGAGTGCCAAGGGGTGTTTACGTAATTTACGACGTTGCTCGAACTCGATGTAGGTGTAGCCGTCTTCAAACAAGCGCAGCATGGATTCGGTCACTTCCACCACGTAGCGATGGGTCACTTCATCACGGTGATACCGTAAGAACCCTTTTTCGCCAAAGGTGTCTCGGCCTTGAAAGGTGATTTCCACAAAGGCACCGCCTAAACGCGCCATGGATTCCTTCAACCATTCGTGCTGACTTTTGCCGGTCGATCGGCCTAAAGCCATCAGCAACGCATGCGCACTGAAGGTAACGCTAAAGCCCGGCAATTGCGTTCTGGATAGATGCACGATCTGCATCCAGACGTCCAGATCGGACTGATTGAGTTGAACGCCCAGATAACGGACTTCGATGCCCTCGACTGCGGCCAATAGGGTGCGCTTTTTGTACGCTATCCGCTCATTGCCCTGCACCCCGGCAAACAAGGCGCTGCGCAAACAGGCATTCGGCGTACCGCGCATACCGGCTGGCCAATGCGGTAAAGTCGCCAAGGGTTGGACTTTTGTGGGTTTGGATTTTTTAAGGGCCACCAGTTTTTGAAAGCGGTCGTCGAGATTGCCTAACGCGTCGTTGGTTGGGATACTCATGACGCCCCCTTATTTCAGCAGACTACTGGGATTGCAGGCATGCTGTAAGGCGGTTGGCATGTCTGTCGAGTCGATCAGCGCGCGTTCCTCAAGCGACAGGTCGAGCTGATGATGGCAATATTTTCGCCAGGCGCGTTCCAACTGGGATGGGTCGTCGATCTGCGTTAATTCGATTGAATCCGCAAAGCTGTTGTCAGCGTGTTTGGGCTTTGCAACGGTATCGGCATCGTTTAAGGCCCGCCAGGGCTGATCCACTTGCCTGACAACATGCTCTATCGACGCGGTCCGTAGCGCCGAACCGCCTATTCCGCCAGCCTGCCAGGCACTATCCAGGTGCCAGGGCTTTTTGGAATCGAGCATCATCGATCCGATGACGACTTCGTGAATGTGTTCATCCACTGCACTCGGCGATGCGCAAGCCGTGCACAGCGCCAAGCCTACAATCGGGATAAACGAGCGAATATGAGGGGGGATGGTGTCAATGTTCATGCTGCCTCCAGACGAATCAGAAAGCGCAGTACATTAATCACAAACTTTTCTGCTCTTCGTACAATAAAGGTCGAATTTGACCTTTATTGTACGAAGGGTCCAAAATTTTTATGTCACGATGCGGCGCCATGGAAAACGCCACGTCATCTTTCATCCAACGTATCAGTCAGCGTCTTTGGGGCGATAAACCGGCTTTGGTCAGTGCACCACCGGCATCGTCTGGCGAGGAGATTCCACGTTATCCACCCTTCATGAAGGGGCTGCCGGCGGCATCGGTAGCGCGTGTTCTGGCTACCCAAAGCGAGCTGATTCAATCCATAGAGCAGGCATTGGCATTGCCCGATGCGTTATATCAGGCGATTGCACTACCGGTCATTAAACGCTATGCCGCATTCAGTCATTTGTTGCCGGCCTCCGAATCACATCACCATCGCGGCGCCGGTGGTTTGTTTAGGCACGGCCTTGAAGTCGCACATTGGGCAACGCTGGCATCGCACGGCTGCCTATTTGCAAGCGACGCCACACCCAAGTCTCGTAAAACCTTGGAGCCGCGCTGGCGATTGGCCGTGTGTTTTGCCGGCTTATTGCACGACATCGGCAAACCTGTCTCCGACATCGCTGTCACCGACAGTCAGGGGCTGCACACCTGGAATCCCTGTGACGAAAATTTGATCGACTGGGCGGCACAACACGGTATCGATCGCTATTTTTTGCGCTGGCGAGAGAACCGTCATAAACGCCACCAACAGTTTTCGGCACTGGTTATCGAGCGGGTGTTGACGCGTGAGTCGCGTGCTTACCTGCTGGAACCGGGACCAGAAATCATGCAAGCGCTACTGGAAACCTTGCATGGTCTGGATCGCGGCAGCAAGCTCTATGAGTTAGTGGTTACCGCAGACTGCAAAAGCGTGGAACGCGATTTGAAAACCCATGCGCATTCGGTCGATGCGGCGTTGGGGATGCCGGTCGAGCGGTATCTGTTCGATGCGATGCGGCGCTTGATTAAATCAGGCCAGTGGCTGGTCAACGACAAAGGCGCCAGAGTATGGCGATTTCAATCCGGTGTGCATATTGTTTGGCGGACTGGCGCGCAAGACATCGTCGGTTTGCTGGCCAAAGACAAGGTGCCCGGTATTCCGCGCGATGAAGATACCTTGGCGGATATTTTGATCGAACGTGGTTTGGCAATTCCCAAACGCGATACCGCAGGCCGCCAGTACCGCTATTGGCGTATGCGACCCGATGGCTTGGACGCCGTGTTTTACATGCTGCGTTTGGCATCGTTGGAATCAATATTCAGCAATGAGCCGCCGGCCGCGATCGAAGGATTTGAAGTTGAGGACGAGGAATCTAATACACCAACCCAATCAGAAACCAACGACCAGGCATTGCCCGAAAAGTCAGTAGCGGTCAAATCTCGCAAACCGACCAAACCAAAGCAGGCTAGGGAGACACCATTAACCGACCGCGAGATTCCAAGCTTGGCTGTCATTCCCGATGACAATAGCCAAGAGCAGGTCCCGTTATCCCCAGTCATTCAGGTTGAATCGGATAACGGTGATACCGACAAACCCACCACCCTTGTCGAGGACGGATGCACGCCGAGCGTGGATGGCGATACCAAGTCTTCAGCCGACCCTCAAGCGGACATCGTGACGGAGCAAACCCAATCCATCCAAGACCCAGAAGCCTTATGGCTCAGCAATCATGGACAGGCCGGCGCGTGGTTTATCGAGATCGCAACCCGGATTGCTCAGGGGCAGTGGTCATGGAACGGCGAGCTCTTCGAAAGACACGGTAAATGGTTCTGCCTGTTTCCAGACGTTCCGCAAAAGCTTCAAATCGAAAGCGATGTGTTCATTCAAGGCTTGGTCGATCAAAACTGGTTAGTGACCGATGTGTTGTCTCCAATGCGGAAAGTGCAAACCTTAGGGCAGCAACGCGTCGTACAACTGGCTGAGGAACCTGCGCAGAGGCTAGTGCGCATGATAGGCGATTTACCGGTTAAAGCATCGAATGCGAAACCAACTGCATTGCCTGCTGAAAATGTCGAAGTCAAACCAGACAATCGTATCGATCCCGTCAATCCATCGACCCTTCAAAAGCCCACCCAGCAGCGAAACACAAAAGCCAAACCACGCAGTCACAAGCAACCAGCAGAACCCCCAGTAACGTCGACAACAGTCATGGATTCAGTCAAACCAAGCATTAACGACGGCATTCCGAGCGTGCAACCTAGGCAAGATTTTCCAGAAGTGAGCGCATGGATCTCGACACTGCGCACCTCGCCAGATCAGCAAGACGAGTGGATCACTGTTTCTGATGACGAACTCGGGGTCTACCTCGACGCACATCCGGACTTGAAACGCTATGAATTCCTGCGCGAAATCAGTCAGCATCCTGACTACCAAGTGCTGGGGCGTGGGCAAGGCATCAAAGTACGGGTTAAGCCATGAAATCCGATTACGACTATCAGTTTCCCTGGCGGCCCATCTTCGAGGTGTATGCCATCTCGGGCTGGCTAGGCGGTGCCGGATTGGCGTATTTCACAAGTCGCTGGTCGGGCCTACCGCGTGAGCCGTTCGACTGGTTGATGACGGCGTGTGGGGTCATGGCGTGTTGGCGGTTGTCGCCGGCCTTGAGTCTTTGGTACCGCAAACGCCGGTTGCGGCAGTTTCGGTTCCAATATCTGGATGCCGAAAAGCTGGTAGGCATGGTGAAACAGCATCCAGAGGCCTTGTGGTTCGGCTGGGGATTTGATTGGGTGCAAAAGCATGCTCAGTTGGCCTATGAGATCTTGAAACGCGATGTCTCGACCTTGATACCCAGCGACCATCAACGCATGGGCTCGGCCTGGATTCATGGCCTGGAAGTATCCGAAAGTGACATTCGCCAGCCCTTACAGCATACCGCCGGCCATACGCTGCTAGTCGGTACCACCGGTGCCGGCAAAACCCGCGCCTTTGACGTGTTGGTGACACAAGCCGTGTTGCGTGGCGAAGCAGTGATCATCATTGATCCCAAGGGCGACAAGGATTTGATGGCCTGCGCCAAACGGGCTTGCGCCTTGGCCAAGCGCCCGGATCGCTTCGTGTATTTCCACCCGGCGTTTCCGGAAGACAGCGTCCGTCTCGATCCCTTGCACAATTTCAACCGACCTTCGGAAATCGCCAGCCGCATCAGCGCCATTTCGCCGAGTGAAAGCAGTAACGATCCCTTCAAAGCCTTTGGCCAAAAATCGTTGGATAACGTGATTCAGGGCTTGATGGTGATCGAGGAACGGCCAACATTGGTCAAGCTGCGTCGTTATTTGGAAGGCGGTCCTTCGACGCTGGTGATTCAGGCCTTGGAACGCTATTTCGATAATAGCCTGGGGCAGTGGCGACACGAGGCGCGATCCTTTTTCAAAAAAGCAGAGGACATTGACTCCAAAGCGGCATGCTTGGTGCGATTTTACCGTGAGGTCGTCCAATACCGAGTGCCAAACCTGGATTTGGAAGGCCTGTTGTCCTTGTTCGAACATGACCGGGCACATTTCAGCAAGATGGTCGCCTCCTTGATTCCGATCATGAACATGTTGACATCGGGTTCTTTGGGGCCTTTGCTGTCACCGAATCCGCACGACGTAGATGACTTACGTCCCATCACCAATACCGGTCACATCATCGAAAAAGCCCAGGTAGCTTATATCGGTTTGGACTCGTTATCGGATGGCATGGTGGGCAGCGCCATTGGCTCGATTCTGTTGGCCGACTTGGCGGCCGTAGCCGGTGATCGCTACAACTACGGCGTCACGGACCGACCGGTGAATGTGTTTGTCGATGAAGCCGCCGAAGTCATCAACGATCCCTTCATTCAGGTCCTGAACAAAGGCCGGGGCGCCAAGATTCGCCTGTTCATCGCCACCCAGACCTTTGCCGACTTTGCCGCCCGTACCGGTTCTCAAGACAAAGCACGGCAAGTGCTAGGCAACGTCAACAACCTGATCGCGCTGAGGATCATGGACAGCGAAACCCAGCAGTACATCACCGACAATCTGCCGAAGACGCGGTTGAAGTACATCATGCGCACCCAAGGCGTGGCCACCAGTGCAACCAATCCTACGGTGTTTTCCGGCAATGTTGGTGAACGCTTGATGGAAGAAGAAGGCGATTTGTTTGCGCCCCAGCTATTGGGGCAACTGCCTGACTTGCATTACATCGCCAAGTTATCCGGCGGCCGCATCGTCAAAGGTCGCTTGCCGATACTGCAATCGGCACAAGATCGTCGAGGCGCGAGCTCATGACGCGCAATCTGTTGTTCAGCCTGATGCTTTGGCTACTGGAAGTGATCCTGGTGGCCAGTTTTGTGTCTGATCGCTGGACGCGCGAACTGCAGCGCGCCGAAGATCAAATGATGATCGGTTTTTTTGGCGCCGATAAAGAATCACAGATCAGCAAAACCGCACAACGCTGGTTTGATCGCCTGTTCGTCACTACCGGCATCCGCGACAGCGTGTTCCGCTACTTCATCCCCACCGAGCGCGAACGGCAGATGTCCAAAGGCTTCGAGGATGTGGGGCGTAACGATTTGTTTCCCTTTATCGAAAGTCGACTCAACGTACTGTGGGACACGATCTTTCAAATGATCAAGCGCCTGACCACGGCTTGCATCTGGTTACCGTACTTGGCAGCTGCCTTGCTGCCGTTTGTCGTCGACGGACTGGTGCGGCGCAAGATCAGCCAGACCAACTTCGATTACCCCAGTCCCATGGCGCATCGCTACAGCCTTTATCTGATTCTGGGGGCGTTGTATCTGTTGTTGGTCAGTTTGACCCTGCCGTTTCCGATTCCACCGCAAGCCGTGCCGGTGGGCGTTTTTGTCGTGGCTTACGCCGTCAACGTGTTGTTGGCCAATACGCAAAAGCGGGTGTAGGTGTTCCATGAATGTCATCTGTTTTCTGCACTGCAAGATCAACACACATCCGGAGCATAACCCCAGGCTCAGGCAAAACCCCAAACTTGTTTTACCCCTCAACATCAACACAACCCAGGAGCATTATCATGTTAAACCGTTCTATTAACGACACCGCTACGTCGGATTCTTTCGTTGAATTCATCACTTTAACCGCTAAGAAAGTCGCCCTGAACCCAACGTCGCCTGAGCTCGATTCACTTTTTCGAGCGTTTATTGAGTCCTGTATTGCAAATGGCCAGGACGATATTTTGGTAAGCGCTTTACGACAATCGGAAGGTTTGCACGTATTTTCGATATTAAATGAGCGCATTGTTTCGCTCGCCGAACGCATTCGGGTGAGATTGCCGTCTATGCCGAATGCAGAGGCGATCGTATTCGCCATTCCGATGGTCATCGAGACACATCCTGGAAAGGCTTTGCCTAAGCGTATTGAAGACTCCGAGCGCATTAGACAATTGCTTCAAAGCCATGGGCTGATCAATGATAGACAAGCCCTCGCCATTCATGACGAATTATTCACCCTTGAAGACATCAACTGGTTACCTAGCCAAATTCGCCAGATCAACCAGCAGTTGATCGAGCAAGCCGAAGGCGAAATTTCAACATCGGAATCACGCCGTTCTTTTGTTATGAAGCCCTCTGAGAGTCCGGAGGGGGAGCTCATTTTGCGATTCCTGGTGGGTGTGGTGATTAACGATCAGGCATTAACGCCTCTTTTTTGTGAACAGCCCAAATCGGATGACTTTGGCGGATTTGCCGAAGAATGGTCAGAGCCCTTTAAAGAGGAGATGGATGAACAAACCGGTCACAACGTCTGGGAGATTGAAAAACCCAATCCGCTCAGTATTGCCGCCTCGCGCGGGATCCATTTACACAATGAACTAGATATCTTCTACAAGGTAAATATGAAAGCCCAAGATTATCCCGTGTCAAAAGTCCTGCTCAGTAAACACGGTGTCGATGGCATACCAACGGAAATACGGGCGGCTTTTTTTGATCGTGAAAAAGAATTGTCAACCGTTTACGTTTGGCCGCTCTTGACAACCGATGACGCTAAGTCAGTATTCGAAGACATCAACGGGCTACTGACCAATCTCAATATTCCTCACGTGATTGACAACAATCTTCTTCCTGCCATCGAATTCACGGGGAATTTCCATCACTATTGTGAATCGATGTCCAGGCAATTGGAACCAGAGGAGCCTCAAACGTTCTTTATATGCTGAGTCGTTTGGGTTGAACATGATGATGGCAGCCTGATGGCCTTGGAAGAGGGTCAGATGTAGCGCCCAGAATTTACATGAAATGGCTTGAATCAGCTGGCATACCCTCGCGGTCATGGTCAAAAGCCAGGCTGCGAGGATTATTGCTTGTTAAAAAGTCACTCAGTGGTGCGATTAGTGCGCCTTCGAGAGCTGCAGCCACAAGCATCATGATTGACTAGTCGGAAAAACAACTAAAGATCGCATTCCCAAAGCAAAAACCCATCGACAACATCCTGCGTTGATCGGTGACGTTGGGCGTTGATCAGCGACATGAAGGACTCATTCAGAATCTGCAATGCTTCCGGATCGTCGGCATTAACGTATCGGCTTGATCTTCCCTGTCCGTTCTTGCACCTCTCAGGCTGCCAGTTTTGAGGATAGATTTTAACTGGCAAGCCATGGTTAACCAGAATCTCGGCAACAAAGGGTTCTCCGCTTTTGATAGTCCACTTAACTTTTTTTAATGTGTGTAGTCCACCCAAAAGAGCCAGTATCGGCTTGTCGCGTGGGAACTCAGATAATCGGTTGGCCATATTTACGTCGCGGTCTTGATCGGCGTCAATGGCCTCGATGCCCAAGCATGGAAATTTCGATTTGAGCGTGACCAGATAATCAATCAGTTTTCGCATACCAGGATGATCGATGGCATACGGTATTTTAATCTCCGATACCTGTGCTTCGCCCTTGGTTACAGCATCGATGACGGGTTGTTGATTGCGGTTAATTTCGAGTCCGACAGTCAGGCATTGATGTCTTTCCAGCGCCGCATCAACCAGTAGAGCGAAAAGCTGTGTTGATTCCGGTTTCTGGTGGCTTTCGCCGATGATGACAATGTTGCCGGGTTTGATATTGTCCTGGATGGTCGAGAAATCATTCGACCATCCAAGACTGGGTAGCAATACAACATAAATACCAAACCAGCATCTTTTCAGCATCTAAATGGCTCCTAAGAAATAAAAAGGCGTGTTTTATTAGCCTTGTCTACCGATAACGCCTCCGTTAATTTCAGTAGAGCAGAATGAATAAGACTCAGCTTTGAACGGCCAAACTGCATGACCAGAAGCTATTCCATACACCGCTCATCATCATGCCTTGGATTGTTTACATAATCACTGATCGGTGTTGTAGTCATATCAGCGTACGCCTGATTATCCAGTAAGTGAAACACGTCATCGTCAGTGGCTGATTTATCCAGCCAATCCCGGTAATGGTTTGCAGGCATGATCACCGGCATACGTTCATGAATCGGTTGCATCAGTTGCGTTGCTGCGGTCGTGATGATGGTACAGGAATACAGTGTTTGCGCGTCGTGTTCCCAATGTTCCCAGAGTCCAGCAAAGGCAAATAACTGATTGTCTTGCCGGTGGATATGAAACGCTTGTTTATGTGTTTCCAATTTCTGCCACTCATAAAAACCGCTTGCGACGACTAAGCTGCGACGCTTATGGAAGGCAGCACGAAAACTGGGTTTCTCTCTAATGGTTTCAGCACGGGCGTTGATCAGATGATGGCTGTTTTTATCGTCCTTAGACCATGACGGCACTAACCCCCAAAACAGGTTTACCGATTTTAGCGATTTATCGTCAAGCTCAACGATGCACAGGATTTTTTGCGCAGGGGTAATGTTGTAGCTAGCTTGAAAGCGAGGCAAGCGTGGCAACTCAAAATGTTCAGCAATGCTTTCCGGCGTTGCTGTTAGCTGATAACGACCACACATTGCCAATGCCTCCGTGAATACGACTGATGCTATTAAACGTCAGAAATGCGTAACAACCAAACGCAACAAATAATAAGAACAAATACAAAACAATTCCGTTTTTGAGGTACACTGCTTGCCCTCATCAGAACCACGAATTTGGGATATAAGCATGAGCGTCATTTCTATATCAAGCTATCAACCACGCAATACGAAGCCATTGAATAGTGCTGCACTATGGTCTGACGATCTGGAACTGCCGATTCTGGAACCTCAACAGCAATTGAGTACGATTGAATTGCCGTTATTCACGTCTAAAGTGCCTGCGGGTTTTCCATCACCGGCTGATGATCATTTAGAATCGACGATAGACCTCAATCAACATTGCATCAGCAATCCACCAGCCACCTTCTTCGTTAAAGTAAAAGGTCATTCCATGACCGGTGCAGGCATCAACGATGGTGATATGTTGGTCGTTGATCGTTCATTACGTCCTAACAACAATAGTATCGTGGTTGCGGTGATAGACGGTGAAGTGACCGTTAAAGCGTTGGATACTTCTACCGTTGAAATTTGGTTGCGATCAAAAAATCCCGACTATCCTGACTTCCAGATTAAAGAAGGCATGGAGTTGCATATTTGGGGTGTGGTCAAAAACGTGATTCGTTCACTACCGGTTTAGATGACTCCAGCACCCATATTCGCGATTGCGGATTGCAACAATTTTTACGCAAGCTGTGAAAGGGTTTTTCAGCCCAAATTAAACGGTAAACCGGTTGTAGTGCTATCCAATAATGACGGTTGCGTGATTGCCAGAAGTAATGAAGCCAAGGCTTTGGGCATCAAAATGGGTGCCGCTTATTTCAAGATTGAGCAGTATGCCAAGCAAGAAGGCATTGCGGTATTTTCTAGCAACTATGCGTTATATGGTGATATGAGTCAGCGTGTGATGCAAATACTGAGTAGCTTTGCACCGCGATCTGAAGTGTATTCCATTGACGAATGCTTTTTGGATTTTAGCGGCATGCCAATCAATCTCTCGGACTACAGCTTAGAGATTTGTACGATTGTTAAGCAATGGACCGGAATTCCGATTTCAATTGGTATTGCACCGACGAAGACTTTAGCAAAACTGGCCAATCGTTTAGCAAAAAACGGTCATTCTCAACATGGGCCAGTTCTGGATTGGCGCAACATTGAAGATTCTGACGCCGTTTTAAAATCCATTGCGCTGGATGACCTTTGGGGTATTTCCAGGCGCTGGAAAGATAAGCTCAATCAGCTTGGTATTCATAATGCGTTGGCACTGAAACAGTCTGATCCAAAACAGCTACGTCAACATTTTGGTGTAGTGATGGAACGGATTGTGACCGAGTTGAACGGTATTTCCTGTATTGCCTTAGAAGAAATGCCCGCACCGAAAAAACAGATTCTGACTTCGCGTAGCTTTGGTGAGCGATTGACTGACTATGATGATTTACGCGCAGCGGTGACACACTTTGCTTCTCGTTCTGCGGAAAAATGCCGACAACAGCGATTGACCACGCACGTATTGACGGTGTTTATTCATACCAGTCCGTTTGATACCCGCAACCCGCAATACTCCAACAGTGCGACCATAGCGTTTGATCGTCCAACCAATGATACCGCGCAATTGATTGCAGCCGCTCAACAAGGTTTGAAGCGGATTTTTAGACGCGGCTTTTCGTATCAACGTGCCGGTATTTTGTTGCCGGACTTATGGTCAGCCCATGTTACGCAACTGTCATTGTTCGATAGTGATCAAAGCAGCCTGCGATCTGATCAACTGATGGCCGCACTAGACGACATTAACCGCAAACATGGTAAGCGCAGTGTTCGCTATGCGAGTGAAATGCTTAGCAAGCGTTGGCTGATGCGGCAACAGTTCAAATCGCCTTCTTACACCACCAATATCAAGGAATTGCTGACGGTTCAAATTTGAAGAAAATCTTATGCTTTTGTATTCGCTATTTCGATCCTCACCCGACATACGTTTTCGTCAATGCAGACGCAAGCCCAAGCATCTTAGAGTCTCGCTTCTTCGAAGACGACTCTCTAGGCCTCCGGCAGCAGGCCAAGAGTAGCCGAAGAATAATCTATGATCACTGACTGCAAACTAGCTCATTGTCACCAATGATTTGGCTTGGTGTTGGGTCAGAAATCTAATCTATTATTGAAAGTCCAAGCGTTATGTACGGAATATTACGTAAGATTAAGATGACTCGAACGCCTGACCTAGGGATGTGGTGACAGTCAACATGTTAGCTTTACGTTGGGCGTCACACACGGACATGAGACATCGAACAATCATGACTCTGGTTTGTTGTATTGGTGACGCTGCCCATGGTCGTCGCTATCGGTACCTATGTTCGAACCTTTGATCAGCTGCGATTCTCCATTAACGATCATTGATAGCACGTAAACATAGCCTGAGTTGGGTTACGCTATCCTTATTTATGCCTTTGAAAAAACCCGATCAAAATAAGTTGGAGGAAATATTATGTCCCGTGAAATTTTACAGGCGATAGCTGATATTTATAAACGGCATGACCCGGAAGATGCCGATTTTTATACGTTGGAATGGGTGCAAGAGAAGTGTTCTTATTTTTACAAGTCGCCAAAAGAATTGCTGGCAATTTTGCAAATGAGCCAAGACCGGGGGATCAACACTGAAGGTGCGCTGTGGTCAAAAGAGGACGGTTTAGCAGCCCATCGCGAGATGAAGTATAGCGGACCAGTTGATGCATATTCTTACGAGCTAATGGAGAAAAGCGTTGAACTGGCTAGACTAGAGGCTGCTTGTAAGGCTGAGGAAATTGCGAGGAAGCTAGCCATTGAAAGCTTGCAGTGCTAATGCGGGTAGTAGCGAAAGCCCACTCCGGACTTTGCTAGCCGAAATGTAGTTCTCCGCTTTATGGTCGGCAGCAGCCCCATTTTTGCCTCTCGCACCTCTCCAATATAGTCCTTCCGTCCTGTTTTCAGTGATACTAATCACGCTGGTAGGTAGCTGCCAGTGAAGGCAGGACATGCACCTGTGGACTACGAATAGCTTTCTCCCAACATTCGATGTTTACCGCTTTAGTTTCGAGCTCGCAGGTGCGCTTGTGATCGTTAACGAATACTCAGGGCTGCAAAACGGCGTGCAAAACTTTCCAGGGTCCTGGGGAAAAGAGCGTTGAAAAGTTTCCACCCCAGGTTGTTCAATGACCGGCTTTTTGCCGGAGAAACCTGGAGTGATAAAAATGGATGTACTACCCGAAATCAGGCGACTGCATTTTGTTGAAGGCGTGACCATCAGCGACTTAGCCAAACAGTTCAAGTTGTCCCGTCCCACAATTCGTAAGCATCTCAACACGGTTGAAGAACCGGTTTACCCGACGCGTCAACACCAACCGCATTTGAAACTCGGTGCCTATATCGAACAACTGACGACGTGGTTGGAGAACGATGCGGCCTTGCCGGGCAAAAAGCGTAAACGCACCGCTCAGCGTTTGTATGAATGCCTACAGGTGGAAGGCTATGCGGGCGGTTACAGCGCGGTACAACGTTTCGTCAAAGCCTGGAAACAGGCCCGCTCCTCAACGCCCAGTATCAAGCAAGCCTTCGTTCCCTTGTTATTCCCTGCCGGTGAGACCTGTCAATTTGACTGGAGTCATGAAATTGCGGTGGTTGGTGGCATGGAACAGACGGTGAAAGTAGGCCACTTCCGTTTGAGCCACAGCCGACAAATGTTTGTGGTCGCCTATCCTTGCGAAACCCAGGAGATGGTGTTTGATGCCCATAACCAAGCCTTTGCTTTCTTCGGCGGCGTACCCAAGCGTATGGTGTACGACAATCTGAAGACGGTGGTTGACGCCATCTTTGTGGGTAAGGAGAGACGATTCAATCGGCGTTTTTTAACCTTGGCCAATCATTACCTGTTTGAACCCGTGGCGTGTACCCCTGAGTCTGGTTGGGAGAAAGGCCAGGTTGAAAATCAGGTCGGTAATATCAGTGAATGGCTGTTTACGCCGACACCCAAGTTTTCCGACTTTGCCGAACTCAACGCCTGGCTGGCCCAGCGTTGCCGAGAACTGGCGTTACGCCCGCATCCGGATCAGTCGTCGCGCACGACTGCCGAGCTTTTTGCTGAAGAACAGCCGTTACTGATGCCGATCAAAGCCGTCTTTGATGGCTACGTCGAAACGATGCGTCGCGTGACCTCATTGTGTCTAATCAACATCCATCGCAATCGTTACAGCGTGCCCGCGCAATGGGCCAACCAAGTCGTCTCGGTCAGGATAACGGCTGACCGTATTCGCATGGTGGCCAATGGCCAAGTGATCGCTGAGCACGTGCGCCGCTTCGGACGTGATCATTTGATTTGTGATCCCTGGCATTATCTACCGGTGCTGGAGAAGAAGCCTGGGGCACTGCGTCACGGTGCGCCGTTTGTGACCTGGGATTTGCCGGTGCCGATCAAAGTCATACGTGACCGCATTCTCAAGCAAGACAAAGGTGATAGAGCTTTTGTCGATCTGCTGTTAATGGCACGTGACCTGGGCGATGCGGGATTGGATACCTTGGAAGTGGCTTGCGATCTTACCCTGCAAACCGGCGTGATCAGCGCCGCTATTGTCCTCAACGAGATGCGCCGCCTGACGGAAGAGGCCAAACCTAAAGCTCTGGATCAGTCTGCTGTATCGCTACCGACGCTGACAATCGAACCCATGGCTGATTGCAGTCGCTACGATGCGTTACGGAGCGAACGACATGTCCATTGATCGTGCGCTGCAACTGAAAACCTTGCATTTGTATGGCATGGCGGCAGCCTGGGGGGAATGGCAAGCCGAATACAGCAACCAGCAAAAACCCATGATGCCCGAAGTCTGGCTGGATCGTTTAATCGCTGCTGAACAAGCGGATCGTCAAGCGCGAAGCCTTAATTATCAACTCAAGGCGGCCCGATTCCCCATTCATCGGGATTTGTTAAAAATCGATTGGTCAGAAACGCCGTTGCAACAAACCCGCATCGAACAACTGGCGACCGGAAACTTCATGGAACAGGCGTATAACCTGATCCTGGTCGGCGGCACCGGCACAGGCAAAACCCACTTGGCTACAGCCATTGGCATAGCCGCCATCCATCAAGGCAAACGCGTTCGTTTCTATAACGCCGTTGATCTGGTTAACCAATTGGATAAGGAAAAGCAACAGGGTAAGACTGGCAATCTGGCCAAGCAACTGACGGCGATGGATGCCGTTATCCTGGATGAACTGGGCTATCTGCCGTTCCCGGCATCGGGCGGGGCTTTGCTGTTTCACTTGATCAGTCAGCTCTATGAAAAAACCTCACTGATCATCACCACCAATCTGAACTTCGCCGAATGGGTACAAGTGTTCGGTGATGCCAAGATGACAACGGCACTCCTAGATCGAATTACTCATCATTGCGACATCTTGGAAACCGGCAACGATTCTTATCGTTTTAAACACCGGAAAAAGGCGGTGGAAAACCAATAACCATAGGGTTTAACTGGAAACTATTCGACGCTCTTTGCTGGAAACTTTTCAAAGCCGTTTGACACTCATGACGACATCGCCGACCTTGACGCCAATGATTTCGGAAACGCGCGCGCCGGTATTGTAAAGCAGAGTCAGCAATAGATGATCTCGCTGGGACGTCCAGGTTTCGCCCGGCTGACCCAAGATCGCCAACATTTCTTCACGACTCAAGAAGCCCAGCATGGGGCGTTCGAACCGTTTCATGGGGATACCTAATGCCTGCTCAATGACAAAAAATGACGACACATCACGTCGGGCGGCGTATTTCAAAAATGCGCGTAAGGCTGTCAGCCTCAAGTTCCGGCTACGTACCGCGTTGTGACGTTGTTGCTCCAAATAATCCAAGAAGGCTAGGATTAAATCCGGCGTAATATCGGCCAAATTCAGTGCTGTTGGCATTTTACCTAGGCGATGCTGCGCGAAATTCAGGAATAGCAACATGGCGTCCCGATACGACGCAATCGTACGTGGACTCATAGCACGTTGATTGACCAGATATTCGGTAAAAAACTGCTGAACCAAAGCAGAGAATGTTACAGGATGGGGGGCGGTGGCTTCAGTCATGACTCACCTCCGGTAGCTGGGTAAAGGTTTCAAACCGGTTTGCAGCCACGGCCATGAGCTCAGGAATGCCGGTGAGATACCAATACGTATTGGTGATCATGGCATGTCCGACATAGGTGGACAAAGCCAACATCTGTCGATCGACATCCATACCTTCAGCCTGCCATAGCAGTACACGGCGGACGACAAACGTATGTCGTAAGTCGTGAATGCGCGGGCCATCGTGGCCACCCCGATTGATCCAGCCCAGTTGGTTTCGCAATTGGATAAATACCCGACGAACCTGCCGAGAATCCAGTCTTTGCCCCAGTAGTCGGCCCCGCGTACTGATGAAAAACGTCGTATCCTCCGTGATCTGGATATGATCGTTTCGAAGTGACCGATATTGTTTCAGCGCCTCTACAGTGCTTGGATGGAGCGGTACATAGCGTGATTTGGCAAATTTGGTTTTCCGTATGCTGAGCATGCCTGACTTTAGATCAACATCCGAATCCAGCAGATGTAAAGCTTCAGAAATCCGCAAGCCCGTGGACGCTATTAAACCAAACAGTGTCTCGTAGGTGGCGCCCCGTAAGCCTGGAATAAAGGAATCCAGGTTATGCGCGGCGGCTAGTAAATCAATGACCTCCTGCTCACTATAAATATGCGGGGCCAACCGCTGGCCGACTCGACCAAAAATACTGTCGTCGGGTACCTCGGTGCGCGGTTCAAATTGTTGTAGGTAACGACAAAATGAGCGTAGATTTTTCAGTCGTCGCGCCCATGTTGAAGGCTGATTGCTGTGACCCTTGTCTTGTCGGGCCCAGTCGGCCATGATCTCGGTAGTCAGTGGTTCTTGGCTATTCAGCGTATCCATGTAGCGCGCAAAACTGAGTACGGTATAACCTGGATTGCGTAAACCAAACCCCAACTGTCTCCTTTCGTTCAGGTAATTTTTACCATGGGTTTCCATGGTGATGGTTGCATTCATGACACACTCCCAGGCCAAGGCAAGGCCACCGCAGCCAGGTTTTTACTATCAAGTTTGGCGTAAACCAACGTGGTATTGAGGGAGCGATGCCGCAAGACATCCGCCACTTCTTTGAGGGAACTGCCGCCTTCCAGAAGTCTGCTAGCCATGGTATGCCGCAGAAGATGCGACCGCGTGTAGGGCAAACCCGCTCGCGCATAAGCCTGGCGAATCGACTTCCGGATCAAATCAGGGCCGACAGGCTGATCGCGTGGCGCCACGTTACGCACGAACACCGCACGATTGCTGGTGGGTGGTCGTTCATACTTCAGGTAATCGGCAATGGCTTGACCGGTTGCCGTTGGTAAAGGCATGACATCTTCACGTCGTCCCTTGGTGCCTCGCAGCGTGATCGTCGCCGCCGACCAATCAATGTCATCCAGGCCAAGATAAGCCACCTCGCTACTGCGTAAGCCCAGATCCAATGCGCAATGGACGATAGCTGCTGTTCGGAGCGCCGCCGGTCCATCAGGCAACAGCGCGCTTAGCAAGCGTTCGACCTCATGCTTGGTCAATGTCTTCGGTAGCGAGGCTTGTTGCCAGTTGGCTGGAAAACTGGTGACGCCGATCAGATGATGAACGGCATCGCCCAGCGTGGCGCGATAGCGAAAATAGCTGCGTAATGCCGAAACCGGTGCGCTGATACTGGCAGGCACAGTACATCGTGCGCTTTGGCTGGCGACAAACTGGCGAATCTGTTCGGGTTTAATGGCGGCAATCACCACGGCTCGATCAGAAAACTGCGCCAACAGCAGGCAGCGAACGATAGAAAGATAGTGTTTACGTGTTTTGGCAGCAAGTCCTCGAACGTGATTCATGTGATCATCGAATCGCCTCAATTCCTCATCTACCGGCGATTGACCTATCGAGGGATCGGCGATGATGGCATCGTCTCGCAGGAGTGCTAGTAAATGTCCCAGTGCCGCATGCAAATCTTTAGCATCAGAGAATGCCGGTTGCTCGCAGCAACAGTTTGGCAAATGCTCATCCAAAAAAAGCTGGATTAGCCTTTCGTCGATGGTTTTGACATCAATATGGCTCTCGGTGAGCCAGTGAGCAAAATGCGTCAGGCCAGCCAGGTAATTATCAATAGTGTTGGAGGCATAGCGGCAATCAAACAAGTGCAGCATAAATGCATCAACAAAGGGGGCCAATGGGCTTTCAAAAAGCCAACTGCTTGTATGGTGATCGGATTTCATTAGAATCTCCTGAGGTGGGTGAGATTCCACTTCGGGAGACAGCTAAAACTATGTCAAGCTAATTGATAAAGATGGGGGGCAATATCAATAACATCGGGCCTTCCAAGCAACGTACATTTTGATCTACCCATAGTTGGGCACTATACAT
>NZ_LUUG01000106.1 GCF_001644035.1 Methylomonas methanica | reverse complement strand
GATTTGACTATTTCTCGTAGATAAAGAGCAATCGACGATGTTGCAGTTGTCTCTGAAACGCCACATCAATCAACATATCCAGCGCTTCTACCAACAGTTTGTCCCTGCCCTGGCGCAAGCGGCCCAAGAAGCCAGACTGATCTTTTGCGGCCTACGTTATATTCGCCGCGCCGTGGCCGAACGGTGGATCGGTAATCACTTGTGGTTGGCGACGGGAATCAAGCTGAAGGATTGTCTACAGCATTTGCCAGCCGAGCTTCATCAGGATTACCTGGCTATTCGCCCTCTAATGGACGACACGCACCAGGAGGTTGCGAGGCTCAATCAAGTATTTATCGATCAACAAACCCAACTGTTCAAAGACTTTTTTGATCAGGTCGAAACCAATCCGCTGACCGAAGCGCAACGAAAGGCCTGCATCATCGACGAACAGCACAATCTGGTGCTGGCCGGCGCGGGTACCGGCAAGACCAGCACCATGATCGGCCGCGCCGGTTATTTGATCAAAGCCGGTCTGGCAAACCCCGAACAGATTTTGATGCTGGCCTACGCGCGCAAAGCAGCGGAAGAAATGGACCAACGCATCCAGTCCAAGTTGGGGATTGAAAACCTGACTGTTAAAACCTTTCATAGCTTGGGCTTACGCATCATCAGCCAGGTTGAAGGTGTGGTGCCGGCCATCGACAAAATGGCGGAAGACGAGGCTCTGCGCGCTGCATTTGTCGATAGTCAAATTCAGAGTCTGCTGGAAGATGAACGCTATCGCTCGCGGCTCCTGACCTACTTCCTGCGTTTTATCTATCCCTATAAAAGCCAATTCAATTTCAAGAGTTTGGGTGCCTACAACGCATACATCCAGGAAAACGATATTCGCACCTTGCAAGGCGAGCTGGTTAAAAGCTACGAGGAATGCGAGATTGCCAATTTCTTATACCGACAAGGCATAGCCTACCAATACGAAGCCAATTACCAAGTCAACACCTCCGGCCCGGATTACCGTGTCTACCAACCGGATTTCTTTCTGCCGGCGTACGGCATTTACATCGAACACTTTGCCGTAAACGAACACAACCAAACACCGCCGTTTATCAATCAAGAAGACTACCTGGCCGGCATGGCCTGGAAACGGACATTGCACGAAAAGTATCAAACCCCGTTGATCGAAACCTACAGCTACCTGAAACAACAAGGGCGACTGACCGAAGTTCTCAGCGAAAAATTACTGGCTGCAGGCGTTCAGTTCAAACCCTTGCCGCAAAACGAGTTACTCGACCAACTGAATCAGCTGGGCCGAGTATCCGAATTCAGCAAACTGATGGCGCAAATCCTCAGCCTGTTCAAAGCCGCTTACCTCAGCATCAAACAACTGGTCGAAAAGGCGGACAAGCATGAAGACCTGGAACGTATGCGCGCCGCCGCGTATTTATTCGAGCCCATCTATCAAGCTTATCAGCAACGGTTGCGCGACAACGCCACCATCGATTTTGACGACATGATTGGCCGCGCCATCGACTACGTCGAATCCGGCCGTTTTTCTTCGCCATACCGATATTTACTGGTGGACGAGTTTCAGGATATTTCCGCCAGCCGGGCACGCTTGCTAAAAGCCTTGATGGCGCAACAACCCGAAGCCAGCTTATTTGGCGTTGGCGACGACTGGCAATCCATATACCGTTTTACCGGTAGCGATGTCGCGCTGACCAAAGACTTTCAAGCCCACTTTGGCGACACGGCGACCAGCGTGCTGGACCAAACCTTTCGCTTCAACAACAAAATCGGTGAAGTGGCGTCACGCTTCGTCACCCAAAACCCCAGCCAGATTGACAAGCAGATTCGTAGCCTGCGGCGTATCGAACAGCCTGCCGTATCCCTCATCAAAACCGCTCAGGATTTGACCGGGATACAGGCCGCACTCGACGCCATCGCCGCTAAGGCCAAGCCATCCGCCAGTGTTTTGCTGTTAGCTCGCTTCAACTTTAAACGGCCCGATGTCGCCGCCTTAAAGCGCGGCTATCCGCAGCTGTCACTGCAATTCATGACTGTGCATGCCTCCAAAGGCAAAGAAGCCGATTACGTGATCGTATTTGGCTTGGACAAGGGCGCACACGGTTTTCCGTCGGAAAAAGCCACCCACCCCTTGCTGGAATTATTGCTGCCTCAAGCCGAAGCCTTTGCTCATGCGGAAGAGCGCCGCCTGTTCTACGTGGCCCTAACGCGGGCACGGCATCATGTGTACTTAGTCAGCAACGGCCTTAACCCGTCGCCATTCGTCAGGGAATTAGTTGACGGCGCCTATGCCGTCAGCATCGACGAATTTAGCGGCCCAGGCTTTCAAGAGCAGATGGCGGATATTCCCTGTCCAGCCTGCAAAACCGGCTGGCTGGTGCCCCGAGATAGCCAGCGCAGTAGTTTTTTTGGTTGCAATCAATACCCGCTCTGCAATCACACCGAGCGGGCGTGCCAATGGTGTGGTGGTGGTTTGAAAACCCAAGGCCGCTTTCGCATTTGTGAAAATCGCCGTTGCGACTTTGCCGAACCCATTTGCCCGCGATGTGAAGGCACCATGGTACTGCGCCAAGGCCCGCACGGCCAATTCTGGGGCTGCTCGCATTACCGAAAAAACGCGGAGTTTTCTTGCTCTCACACCGAGCAATTTATCGATCTGAAGGCGGCAAGAGGCAAATCACCAGTCAACTCAGGCTAAGAGCAGCTCTTAGACAATGGTCTAAACTGTGCTCGGTCTAACTAGAGAACTACAGCGATGAGTGACGAGAAACGCCTATCCACCACCCAATTGGCCAAATTGCGCGGGATTACCCAGGAGCAGATGTTCGGACAATTGACGACGTTGGGACTAATTGAAAAACTAGATGACAAATGGCAATTGACTGACGCAGGCGCTGCCGCCGGCGGCGTCTATCTCACCGGGAAATACGGCCAATACGTGGCCTGGCCCGAGGATTTTCAATTACCAAGCGTCGCTGCCAAACCGGAAGCGGCTAAGCTGCTGACCGCCACCGTGCTGGGGCAACATTTCGAGCTCCCCGCCAACAAAATGAATTACATCCTGTCCGAATTGGGCTGGATCAAAAAAGGCTTGAAAGGCTGGTTGGCTACCGAGCAAGGTTTAGCCATGGGTGCAGAGCAAGGTGAAGACAGCCGCTCCGGCATTCCTTACGTACACTGGCCGGAGAAAATCACCCGGATTAGGGCACTGAAAGACAGCATAGACAACATCAAGGGAGTCGATAAACCTAAAACCGACACTGACAAAATGGACAGCTTCCGCCACAAATTCGAAGCCACCCACCGCACCACCGACGGCCACTTCGTCCGCTCCAAGGCGGAAATGCTGATAGACAACTGGCTGTACATGGCCGAAATCGTCCACGCCTACGAACGCAAACTGCCGATCGAAGAGGAAATGTACTGCGACTTTTACATCCCCACCGGTAAAGTTTATATCGAATTTTGGGGTTATGAAAACGACGCCAAATATCTAGCCCGCAAACAGGAAAAACTCGCTATTTACCAGAAGTATAATTTCAATTTGATTGAGTTGACGGACAAGGACGTGTTGAATCTGGATGATATTTTGCCGAGGTTGTTGTTGAAGTTTGGGGTGCAGGCGTATTGACCTATCTTCGTGAGTTTAAATATTAATAACCATCTAAATTGAAAGCAAGGATATAATCAGGTGTCAAATGTTAGAATTAGCTCAGTTAAATTTACGAATTTTAAAGCACTGAAAAATTATTCAGTAAGCTTAGATGATGCCAACATTTTAGTTGGGCCTAATAATGCCGGGAAATCTACTATTATTAGTGCATTTAGGATATTAGATGTAGCAATTAAAAAAGCTAGAAGACTGAAGCCAGAAAGGGTTGCCACTTCATCCGGTAAAATCGGGTTTGGTCATAAAATTCCGGAACAGCAGATTAGTGTTTCTCTTGAAAATGTTGCCACCGATTACAACGACGAAGATAGTCGAATTGAGTTTAAGCTTACTAACAAGAATAAACTGATTCTTTACTTTCCTAATGGAGGAGGATGTACTCTCCATTGGGAAACAGAACACGGAGTAGTAACGACTCCAACAAGTTTTAAGAGTGCTTTTCCAATTTCTGTGCAGGTTGTACCAGTGCTTGGCCCACTTGAGCATCAAGAAGCATACGTGAATGAAGATACAGTTAAAAACTCACTAAATACACATAGAGCTTGCCGGCATTTTAGAAATTACTGGTACTACTATAACGAAGGGTGGGACGAGTTTTCAAGCATGATTTCAAATACTTGGCCAGGAATGAAAATAAATAGGCCTGAGTTAGATATACCTAATAAAAAACTGAGTATGTTTGTTTCAGAGGATAGAATAGATCGGGAAATATATTGGGCTGGTTTTGGATTTCAAATATGGTGTCAACTTTTGAGTCATTTATCCCGTGCAAATGACGCAAGCTTAGTAGTGATTGATGAGCCTGAAATTTATCTACATCCAGATGTTCAACGTCAACTGCTTGGCATCTTAAGGAAGCTCAGTGCAGATGTTCTGTTAGCCACGCATTCAGTTGAAATAATGGGCGAGGCGGACCCGACCGAAATACTTCTAGTTAACAAAGAAAAAAAGTCGGCTTACCGTTTGAAAGATGTAGAAGGTATGCAGTTAGCAATAGAGTCATTAGGCTCTGCACAAAACGTTACGCTTACTCACTTAGCAAGGACAAAGAAAATAGTATTTGTCGAAGGAATGAATGACTACAAAACCATAAGAAGATTTGCAAAAAATATGGGGTTTCATGATCTGTTTTCCGGAAACGATCTGACAGCGTTTGAATCTGGTGGATTTTCTTCTTGGGAGAAAATAAAGTCGTTTGCTTGGGGCGTAAAGCATACAATTGAAGAAAATATAAAAATATTTGCAATCTACGATAGAGATTACTTTTGTAATGAAGAGATAGATAAAATAACTAAAGAGTTAAAAAATGAATTAACTAATGCGCATATTCATGAAAGGAAAGAAATGGAAAACTATTTATTAAATATTTCTGTCCTTGAAAGAGTTTTGAATCATCAGATACAAATTAGAAATAAACGATCTAGCACCAACATAATACACGTAAAAGGAATAGCAGACTATATCGACGAAATCACATCCAAGGATAAGTCATCAATTCAGGCTCAGTATATTGCACGCCGCATAGATTATTTTCGTAGTTCAGGTTATGACTCAAGCACGGTTAGTAGAGATGCAATTGATATTTTTGAGGAAATCTGGAGCAATTTGGAATTGCGGATGAAGATCGTGCCTGGCAAAAGTACACTTAAATCACTCAGAGATGAAATCCAGGCTGCATATGGCGTAAATCTTACAGATGTACAAATTGTGGATGAGTTTGATTTGACTGAAATACCAGCTGATCTTAATATATTAATTAATAATCTTGAGGCATTTAGAAAAAATAGTCCGTAGCAGGTTGATAAAAAACTCTGAAAGCCAAACAATTCAAGGCTATTCATCGTTCCCACGCTCCAGCGTCCATCACCCAACATCTATCTCCATCAACCCTGCCAAGCCTTCATGGTTGGCAGCACTGGAATAACGCCAATGCTCCGGTAAGTTTACGTAACCGCGTTTAACCGGGTTAGCGTGGATGTACTCCAGGACCGTAGATACTGTTATCCAAGT
>NZ_LUUG01000105.1 GCF_001644035.1 Methylomonas methanica | reverse complement strand
AACGGCAACAGCCCCTAGAAAAACGCCTCCGCAGTTGTTCGTTGACGCGCAACAGCTCTTCAAGTCGTGGTGTCCCCAGCAAAACGGTTGGAATCGCTGTTTGATCTATCAATGATTTTAACCAGTCACCCACTTTGTAATGCGTCACAGCCAACCCTCTATCCTGAATGTGTTGGGCTTCATCGAACAGAAGCATTTCAACCCGACAGGCCCGGCATAAAGTTATCACGCGCGAGGTCTTCGCCGATACCGTTCCGAATGCTGCAGCTGGATCACCCAGCTGTTCGAGCATGGAAGAAGCCACACTCGAAATAGTGGCTCCCGATGGTACCGATACTACCAGCACCGGGGTGACATCACGATCCGGCAAAGTCAATTTAGGATATTGATGTTTTACCCATTTGCAAAGGCTGCTTTTTCCGGCTCCACTTTCCCCAAGCACCAATAAATGACGAGGGATTTTGATCTCGCGATAGAGCGAAAGATTGGTTTTGATAGCGTCAATGGCTGTGACAAACGGGGGAAATGGAATATATTCTTCATCAAATTGTTGTATTGCAGAGAAAATTTCGTTGGAATTCATCGTAGTTCCCCTTTCAGCGTTTCATTTGAAAGGAGGTGATGATTTCCATCGCCGTCTGTTCTTGACCCTGTTCAAACACTTTTGACGCTTTGTTTTTTTGCGGCTTGGGTACCGCGATAACATCGGGTTTTGTATCGGTATTTAGCTCGGACCCGTTTGGTTTACTACTACTAATCCCCCGCAGCGCAGCGCTGCGGCGCCGAGCACGATGTTTTCGATTGGTCATTAATGCTTCGACGGCTTGTGCCAGTTCATATCGAGCCCGTTCGAGAGCAGCTTTATCGATAACTTCCGCTCCTTGCTCCCGCAGATATTGACGAATAAATTCATTTTGTTTAACGGTCAGTCCATGAGCAAACTCGTAATCGAGTGCCTTTACCGTAACTGGCTCGGCATCATTGGGGCCCCAAACCTGGATTTCACCCAAGTCTTCCGGGTCGTAGACCAACCGAACTTTCACCCCTTCACCAAATCCACGCAGGATGGGACCGAGCTCATCGCCACTGTAGCGGATGCCATGCAGAAAAATGCCATCGCGTCGTAATGAACGCTCTTCAACTAACCCAATTCGGCGCTGCAACGTGCGCAAATCATCCGGCAATATCAGTTCGTAATGCGCAATACTTTCTTGCCAGCGAGCCCATGGCGTGGTTTTACCGAGTCCTCGATGTTCGTCCTGGGCATAAACATCAACCACCCACTTTTCGAAGATTTGCTTAAATTCCGCAAAGGTTAACAACGCCGCTTTTTGTGGATCGTAATCGCCACGCAGATAAAATTTGGCGAAACTAGTACCAGGCAGCTGATGAGCAAAGAAGTAGTTGATCGTTTTTAGATAGCGCTCGACCACGCCTTTGAAACGCGGGGCATGTTTGGGACAATATTGGATACGAATTCCCAAATCGTAAGCAACGCTTTCCAGATCATTGCTATGGAACTCCAAGCCGTTGTCGACCACCATTAATTCAAGAAGACCGTAACAAGTCCACGTATAGACGGTTTTTAGGTTTGCGATGACCGCAGTTGCCAACTTTTTGGGCAGAATGGCATGCCGTAATGCCCCCATCACCGCCGCAGTTGAAGGGCTATCAAAACTCAAATAGTACCCAAGTAACATCCGGCTGTAGTGATCGATAATCACGGTTAACGTTGGCCTGCCCAGAGGTAGCCAAGTTCTTTCGTCAATGAGGAATAGATCGAGCGGTGTATGATCAATTTCAACGCGCTCAAGGATACGAGAGGTTTTTACACCGGCTTTACCGATCCTAAAACGCCTATCGGCAGCCGCCTTACCTTCCTTTAAGACCACGAGTTCGTATGCCTCAGCACGCTCAACCAATCGGTATAGGGTACGTAAGGAAGGTGGTTTGGTGAGTTCGCCTCCGATCGATCGCTGATTCTCAATATCGATTTTGCCAAGTAAGAGCGTGTAAACACTGCGGCACGTCGCCTGTGGTGAGATTTTGAAAGCCTCCTCCAAAGCCTCTGCTAGCAGTTGGAGAATGCGATCATTTTGCCGTAATGCCTTGGGACCACGAAGATCAGTCCTCGGAATGATTGCTCGCGGGTCATTAAATGATTTAAATCGGCGATACCAACGATATACAGTAATCACGGCCGGCGGGGTTAAATCTCCGATTTCCGCTGCGGCCTGCTCAATCAACGGCTTCAAATACTCCGGTGTAAAAATCCGATCACCATGATCGAGAATGCGTTCGAGATAATGTTTACGCCGCTTCATGGCGTTTCTGACGCCTTCAGAGAGTTCATCGAGCGGTCGTGAAAATGAAGGTACTGACGAAATAGTCGATGAAACTGCATCAACTGTCTTCGCAGAAATTTTGCCTTCCGCATACTCAGAAAGTAGTTGCTCACGACTGATCACCGAAAAATGGCCGTCACTCATCCTTTCCAAAAGCACATCACCATTCGGTTGAATCCGGTCAATGCGATATTCAGTGCCGTTCCAGTCAAAAACCCTGTTCTTGTGCAATGCAAAACCAGCCATTGTCTGCCTCCATATTCAATTCAATTAAGGTTTCTTGAGAAATCGGCAGATCCAAGGAACAGCGTAGATGGCCTGCTAGCAATAGACTGCAAGGGTCAATGTCACTTACCTCGACAAATCGGCTAAAAGGATCAATACCAGTTGTACTAAGCAGGGCTGTTGTCTTTTCAAGCGACATGGGAAAACAATGACGAATCTTATTAATGGCAACCGTCATAGCATCTGGCGATGGTGGAATTCGTCGAGCCCGATGATATATCCAGCGTAGATTGGATAAGCGGGGCTCTTGCCGTATTACTTCATCGGTCAATATAACGAAGGGCATTTTCGATCTACGCATATGCTCAGCGACACAATTAAGTTTGTGCTGCACATCGTCATGACCAAGGCTACTGACCGGCTTGACTTCGATGAGGAGGATTTCGCCGGTGGTCAACACCAGCTCGAAATCCGGGGTATATCGGCGCAATTTGGCGCCATCGGGATACTGAAGGGTTAAGGGTTGTTCACGATAGCGGACAATATTGGGGGATGCCTCGAACAGATAAATCGCTTCGAGTTCTAGCAATCCCTCATGGTGGACCATCCGCCCGTTCTTGCGGCTGGGGAATTTACCGCGAACAATGCCGCCTGATGGGGTGATGACAGTTCGAGCTCGTTTGTGAACGTCGCCGTCGGGCTGACGACCACGCCAAGCCCCCCGCCAAAGATGGTTTGACATGATTACTCTCCTGCAGTACGGCTACAACAGGCAAAACGCTGCCGGCTACAGCCACTGCTATTGTTGAATAGCGCTGCTTTCTGGCGTAACAACGCCTGCGCCGGGTAATTAAACTCGACGTTGCGCAGACACTGGTGATTAGAGTGGGCTTGACGCTAGTGGGAAGTTTGACGATACTGAAGATGCAAATCGGGGTATCGTTAGATGCTCCACCCAGCGGGGCAAGCCGCAAGGTTTGTCCCGTTTTTACATTTGAGCCTCCATTTTTTTGCGTCGATGCAATCGATAACCTGGCTCGACGTAACTATTGCCGTAAGATTCCTTGAGTTTGAGAACCTGGCGAATCAACTGTATTTCCGCTAGGGTTAGATCAGATACACGATCACGTAGCTCCTGAAGCATCCAAAACACGTCCTGTGGCATATCGCTATCAATTACCAACTTTCGATTGGACGCTTCTACTGCTTTAAGCAGGTGCTCACGTTCTTCTCCTTTCAAGTCCAACGCCGTAATCAGCTTTTCAACAAACTCTGGCGTTGGCGGACCTTTTTTTCCAATCTCAAGTGCGGAGATGTAAGTTTGCTCATACCCGATTAGATCGGACAACTCTGTTTGGCGAATACCTCGCTGCATTCGAATCGTGTGTAAAAGACAAGCAAATGGATTCATGGTTGGTTAAAACCAATAACATATTTAAGTTAAGACTGAGCATAACCATATTGGAGAGTAAAGTAAATAATCAATAATTATCAATTAGTTATGTCAGCAAAAATCAGTTGACAACTTGTCGCTTGGAAATGAAAAAAGTCAACAATTCTGCATGTTTACCAATTATCACTATCCTAAAAATTTAGAAAAAAAACGACCAGCCCTCACCAAGTCCTGAATAAAAAATCTCGTCTACACGCAATTTGCACCAATTTCATTATTAGGAACTAGGTTTTTGGCCAGCTAATCTTATCCAGAGCGAGGTTTAACCCATCATCCCCGCATTTCAAAAAGTCTTCGTATAAAACATGGCTAACCATACTGCGTGGAAGTTCATAGTCTCTGCAAAACGGAGATACCTGCCATTTTTCAGCACGCGCTCGATCGACCCAACGCTGGCAAGCACCTATCATGTAATTGGAGGCATGTTGAGCAGTACAAGAGGTTCTGACCAAAAAATCCGCTGCGGCTCGGGCTCCAGCATAGATAATCCTATAACACTGCGCTACGGAATAATCTTGCAGCAAATTGGTCAACATCAGCGTCGTACTTCGCTGTGGCGATGACGGTAAGCTACGTTGTTTAATACAAAAATCGTAGTACTCTTGACACTCGGCTAAGGCCAGAGATTGCTTCATTTTGGGAAGCTGATTTATCCAGTGGCCGGGCCATACCATAGTCCGAGCACAATGTTCTATTTGATGGACCAACTCAAGAAGTGCATCAATGGAGATATTCCAGATAATTGGAAATTGCAATGTCGATATCCCTTCATCCTCAAGCGTATCAAAAACATAATAGCTCGCCGGTCTAAAGCCAAGTATCGTCGCCTTACCTAGCTTTTCGATTAGTGTTTTTGCATAACTGCCTCTGGGAACAAACGGCACGGACATCAAACTAGAGGCGAATATTCTCTGTTCATTGCCATCACTAAAATCATCGCAACGAATGAGAGCTAACAGGGCTATAGCTTGTTCTAAAGTCAAATCAGCCGGTTTGATCTCCTGACGATTTATGCACTGAATTCCGGAACATCGATTGTCCGAGGGAATAGATGAAATTCCTCCATTCTTGACCTTCCGACGATCGCGACAATAGTCGCACTTACAACGCAACGCACTTTGGTGGCGGCATTCCGGACAGTACAAGCTTTTTTTTGATTTGCTTGGACTGGCATGTCTTGCCGCACGCTGCGACATCATAGTCGCGCCACAATTTGGACAAGCGACCGAATCATGAAGAATTGGTGGTAGTAATTTATAGAGTTGAGCGGGCTGACAATCGATAACAAATTCACTCAATAAATCGGCAATCCTCGCTCCCTCGTAATACCGGGCAATCAGGTTATCTATCTGACTTCCCGAAAGGTGAGCCAACTTGGCGTGGATCGAAGAATACGACATCGGAATATGGAGGCAAAACACCAAATATAAGCCGATAGTGAGAAATTGTCACTTATAGAGCGTGGCCTCATAGAGTACTGGTTAGTAGCATCATGAAATGCCTATTCAGTCTGAGCTCACGCCTGATCCTCTCGTCTTATTTGGACAACGTATTGTTCAACTTAGGAAGTTGCGCGGCTGGTCTCAAGAGCAACTGGCATTGGAGTGCGGTATGGCTCGAAGCTATTTGGGCGGAGTGGAACGGGGGAAACGAAACATAGCCTTGCTGAATATTTGCAAGTTGGCGGATGCTTTATCGGTCTCGCCGGCAGAGATGCTGCAATTCTCTAAAGATTAAGTTGATTTTATTTATTCATAGATCAAGATTGCTGTCCTAACAATCCATCTCATCCAAGGACGAATTGTCATCGTAGCGGGTGAGGTGAAGTCCCGATACAAGCCGACGATACTTCATCGAAAAAGGCTTCAAAGCCCCCAAGCCAGATCCTATCATTGATAACGCTTTGATTTTTAGTAATAAACAAGCTAGGTATCGAGTTCCCTAGATCACCACCTTTACTCGTCAAGGGCAAGGGCAAGCCCAAATGAATCAACGCGAAGACAAAATCTAAGCGGCGTCTATTTACACTCTCGCTATTAAGGAGCCACTGGCAGATCCTAGGTAGCACCGCCGAAGGCATCCAAACAAACGCTGCCTTAAATCCAATCCCCAATACCTGATTTTCGCGCCCGCGAAAATAACACTACCCAAGGCGGCAAAGCCGCCATCCAAACCTAAACCGATTTATGCCCAACGACCCCACTAGGGGTACTTGGCGTCTTTAATAGTTTTGTATCGTTCGCCTGATGCGTTTACCTTGACGCGCAAATTGAAACCTGGCCCAAAGTGTAAAGTTCGTCGTCTTGGCACACTGACCGATTCACCGGCTTTGGGATCACGACCAATACGTGAATTGCGATGCGTCGTTGAAAAGCCTCCAAAGCCGCGAATCTTAATCCGATCTCCATTTGGTAAGCTAAGGCGGTGGTCAAGATATCCAGAATATTTTTTATTGCTTGCTCAACATCTTTTTGCGTTAGATGCGGCTGTGAAGCAAGCTGTGGCGAAAAGTATGCGCCGATGCGTGTTTGGCAATTCGGCTTCCGCGCACGGCTAATTTAATGGCTTGCTGCACATGGGTTTCGTACAAAAGGTAACCGTGCCGGTGTAGCGGGAAACCAGCATTCGCTTGAAACGTTATTTGCAGATTCTTGTGAGCAACATTACGTTAATATACAATACATATACGTTTCGTATATTAGTGGTAATTATGGGCATCGTTAAAATCAGTGATGAACTACATGAAGAGATCCGGAAAGCCAGTGGCACGATGGTTCGTTCGATCAATTCCCAGGCTGAGTTTTGGATAAAAATCGGCATGCTCGCCGAAACTCATCCCAACATGACTTACACAGAGATTTTGCGAGAACAATTACGCCTTGCTGCTGTTGAGTTAAATGAAGTTAGCAATGGCTAGTGTTATCCTAAAAAGTGAGAATGAACTTGATTTGATGCGTGAATCAGGGCGTTTGCTCGCATCTGTGTTCAGCCATCTCGATCAACACATCAAAGTCGGCATTTCAACCATGGACATAAATGATTGGGTTGAAGATTTTATTACCAACACGTTAAATGCAAGACCGGCCAGTAAAGGGCAATATGATTTCCCTTTCGTTCTAAACACATCGATCAATGATGTGGTGTGTCACGGCATACCTTCCACCACCCAATTGCTTAAGTCCGGCGACATCATCAATGTGGATATAACGCTTGAAAAAAATGGTTTTATCACCGACTCAAGCAAAATGTACATGGTTGGGGATGCTTCGCCATTAGCCCAAAGGCTAGTTGATAAAACTTACGAGGCTATGTGGCAGGGTATTCGCGCAGTGAAACCCGGCGCAACACTTGGTGATATTGGTTACGCGATTAAAAAATTTGCATCTTCACAAGGCTATTCGGTTGTACGCGAATACTGCGGTCACGGTATTGGCCAAGAAATGCATGAGGAGCCTAAGGTTTTACATTACGGAAAACCTAATAGCGGAATTGTTTTGCAAGAAGGTATGACCTTTACCATTGAGCCAATGATCAACCAAGGCGAAGCTAAAATCAAAACAAAGCGTGATGGTTGGACAGTTGTTACTCGTGACAAAAAACTCTCTGCACAATGGGAACACACTATTGCGGTTACAGCAGATGGCTATGAAGTTCTGACGCTGCGAGATGAAGAGCGTTTAACAAAAACTTTAAGTTGAACGGCAGTTCATTAAATTCCAGCCTACATTGATCGCAAAGCTGTAAATGTTGCTTTGGGGTCAATAGCGACAGTTCTCGTTCTGTTATGTCGCAATCATATTGGAATTGGTGGCTGGTTTGGGATGGAATACTATGCTGGTATAGGCCGGGAATATGCAGTGGCATTCAGCGCACAATTGAATCAATATGGCTGTAGACTGCTTTTGCCAGAATTAACCAACACACTATGTGCATTTTTTCCATTCCCTTAGATTTTTCCCTATCAAACCAAAAATCCTGACAATCAAAATAAATTTAGGAGAGCAGGTACCCTCTCAAGAATGGGTACCTGCTTCGCGAGTGCTCAGTTTGAAATAAATGAGCAAGAACTGTCGGATTTTTTCATTTTTTGTGTCAATAGTTTTTCACTAATTTGGCACACTTTTCATTTTTTGTGTCACTCGACACATCGTTACACGTCCAAATTCGCCACATCCAGCGCATTCTTCACGATGAAATCCCGGCGCGGTTCCACGACATCGCCCATCAGGGTGGTGAAGATCTCGTCGGCGGCGACTACGTCGTTGATGGTGACTTGCAGCATGCGGCGGCTGTTGGCGTCCAGGGTGGTTTCCCAGAGCTGTTCCGGGTTCATTTCGCCCAGACCTTTGTAGCGCTGGATGTGCTGGCCTTTTTTGACTTCTTTCATCATCCATTCGAACGCTTGTTTGAATGTATCCACTTGCTGTTCGCGCTCACCCATGCGCATGACAGAGGTTTCGCCGAACATGCTGAGGGTTTTTTCCACGTAGCGGGCGATTTTTTGATAATCGTTGCCGGCGAAGAACGGCGCATGCAGGACAAAGCTTTTGGTAATGCCGTGCAGGCGTTTACTCACTTCTATATCAAAGTCTTCGCTGTCGCGATATTTTAGCTGGGTGCTGAATATGGCTTTGTGACCGCCTTCGTTCAAATTTTTTTGCAGCAAATCCAACCAGGCTTGCAGCTTTTGCTGATCGGCTTTGATGTCGTCGCTAAGCACCTGCATATAGGTCATTTGCTCTAAGTACAGGTCGTCGTAGCGTCTGGACAGGCGGTTGATGATGCTCATCACGTCGGCAAATTCCGTCGCCAGCTTTTCCAGGCCTTGGCCTTGAATTACCGGAGTGTCGGCATCGGTTTGTAGTTGCGCTTTGTCCAAAGCCAGTTGAATCAGGTATTGGTTTAAGGCGTTGTCGTCTTTGACGTAATGCTCTTGTTTACCTTTTTTGACTTTGTACAAGGGCGGCTGCGCGATGTAGATGTGGCCGCGCTCGACCAATTCCGGCAATTGCCGATAGAAGAAGGTGAGTAACAGGGTGCGAATGTGCGAGCCGTCGACGTCCGCGTCGGTCATGATGATGATGCGGTGATAACGGAGTTTATCGATGTTGTATTCGTCTTTACCGATACCGCAGCCCAGCGCGGTAATCAGGGTACCCACTTCTTCCGACGAAATCATTCTGTCGAAGCGGGCGCGTTCCACGTTAAGGATTTTACCTTTCAACGGCAGGATGGCTTGAGTGCGGCGATCACGACCCTGTTTGGCGGAGCCGCCCGCCGAGTCCCCTTCCACTATGAACAGTTCGGACAAGGCCGGGTCTTTTTCCTGGCAATCGGCCAGTTTGCCTGGCAAGCCAGCAATATCCAGCGTGGTTTTGCGACGGGTCATTTCGCGGGCTTTTCTAGCGGCCTCACGCGCTCTGGCGGCGTCGATAATTTTGTTGACGATGGCTTTGGCGACTTGCGGTTGCTCCAGCAAGAATTCCTGGAGTTTCTCGTTCATGGTCGATTCCACCAACGGCTTTACTTCCGATGAAACCAATTTGTCCTTGGTTTGCGAAGAGAACTTAGGATCGGGCACTTTCACCGATAACACAGCGGTTAAACCTTCGCGGGCATCGTCGCCGGTGGTGGCAACTTTTTCTTTTTTAGCCAGGCCGTTGGTTTCGATGTATTGGTTGATGGTGCGAGTCAACGCGCCTCTAAACCCGGCCAAATGCGTACCACCGTCACGCTGCGGGATGTTGTTGGTGTAACAGAACACATTTTCCTGGTAGGAGTCGTTCCATTGCATCGCCACTTCCACCACCACGCCTTCTTTCTCGGCGATAAAGTGGAAGACTTTTTCAAACAGCGGGGTTTTGTTTTTGTTCAGATGTTGTACGAAGGCGCTGATGCCACCTTCGAATTCGAATACATCTTCCTTGCCGGTTCTTTCGTCGCGCAAGGAAATTCGCACACCGGAATTTAAAAACGACAGTTCGCGCAAACGCTTGGCGAGAATGTCGTAGTGAAATTCGATGTTGGTGAAGATGGTAGGGCTGGGTTTGAAGTTTATGTAGGTACCGCTGCCTTCGCAATCACCTATAACCGCCAAGGGCGCTACGGGCTCGCCAAGGATATATTTTTGCATGTGCAGCTTGCCGTTCTTGCGAATTTTCAGCGTTAGCTCTTCAGACAAAGCATTCACCACCGAGACGCCTACGCCGTGCAAGCCGCCGGAGACTTTATAAGCGTTGTCATCGAACTTACCGCCAGCATGCAGGATAGTCATGATGACTTCGGCGGCGGAACGGCCTTCTTCTTTATGAATATCGACCGGAATGCCGCGTCCGTCGTCGTAAACGGATATGGAGCCATTTTCATGAATCACGACATCAACGCCTTTGCAGTATCCGGCTAATGCTTCGTCGATGGAGTTATCGACTACTTCGAATACCATGTGATGCAAACCGGAGCCGTCATCGGTATCGCCGATGTACATGCCCGGACGTTTTCTGACCGCATCCAATCCTTTTAGTACTGTGATATTCGAACTATCGTATTGTTCACTCATGGGTATATCCATTGTGTTGTGTTTTACCGCAACGATGCCTAGCTTTTGCGTTATACAAACGCCAAGTCAATCGTGTGTGATGGGATTTGTTGTTGTTTTTTATTATTTGTTTCACGTGAAACCTTAAAGCTGTTTTACGTCGCCGTGTTCCACGTGAAACCATTTATAATTTTCTATTGCACTTAAGTCACCAAAATCAGCTACATCAGTACTGCTGATAAAAACCTGGCAGCTCAATCCAACGAGGTATTTTATCAATTTTGCCCGGTTTTCTGCATCCAATTCGGATGTAAGATCATCAATTAAAATGCAACAGGCATTCGGGCTTTCCTGATTCAATAAGGTTACTTGCGCTAACAGCAAAGCCAATACCAACAGCTTTTGCTGTCCGCGCGAGAGATAGTCCTTCGCCAGTCTTTTGTTCAGATAAGTTTGAAAATCGGCGCGATGCGGACCGCTATGAGTGAAGCCGTAGCGTATATCCCGATCCAAATCAGTTTTTAACATCAAGTCCAAGGGTTGCTTGTCGTCCCAGCCGGCTAAGAAGCGCAAATCGACATCTTCTTTGCTTAAGAAATGCCGGGCCATTTCTAAAAACACCGGTTGCAAGCTTGCCAAGTAAGTCAAACGAAAATCGTTAATCACCTGCCCATATTCCACAAGCTCCTTATCCCAAGCCGAGAGCTGTTTAATCTGCCGCGTTTTCAATAAGGCATTACGTTGCTGCAAGGCCTTATTAAACTTGCGCCAACAGGGCAAAAAGTTTTTGTGTTGATTAAAAATCCCCCAGTCCAAAAACTCTCTACGGATTTGCGGCCCGGAGTCCAGCAAACGATAACTCTTGGGATGAATCAATTGCACCGGCAACGCGTACGCCAAATCCGCTTTTTGCCTATCTTCCTGATCGATACGGATCTGGCATTGTTTATTGTCAATCTGTATCCCCAGCGTACTGATCGAGCCGGAGTGTTGCCGATTTTGCGCGGAAACGGTCAACTGCGATTGATCGAACGAAATGGCCTGCTTGGTATGAGTCGTTCTGAACGAGCGGGATCGACCCAAAATAAAAATAGCTTCCAGCAGCGAACTCTTACCGCTGGCATTGGCGCCGGTGATCAAATTAATGGCGGGCGACGGCGAGATGCTTGCGGAATGGATGTTTCTGACCGACAGCACATCCAGCTTTAACAAGGTCATAATCGCTAAACGACCTACATCCGCATCGGCATGACAATAAATTTAAACAAAGGCTGTTCGGGTTCTTCGATGAAACAACTGCTGGCGTTGCCGGCTATGGTCAGCACGGCCATTTCGGAATCGAGATTGGATACCGCATCCAACATGTACTGAGAGTTAAAGGAAATACTCAAGGGCTCGCCTTGATAATCGATGATCAATTCCTCCTCGGCCTCATCATGCTCGGGATTGTGCGTACTGAGTTTCAGCAAATCTCCGGAAATATCGAAAGTTACGCCTTTGTACTTTTCATTGGACAGAATCGCCACCCTGGTCAGCGCATCTCTCAAGACCTGTTTTTGAATCAGTAACGGACTCATAAAGCTTTGATTGAATACCTTACTAAAATCCGGAAACTTCGCGTCGATCAGTTTGGACGAGAACACCACATCCTTGTAATAAATCCGGATGTTGTTGCTGGAAAACTGGATATTTAATTCAGCGTCTGCATCGTCCAACAAGCGGCTAAGTTCCTGTACCGCTTTTCTGGGCATGATGATGCGGGACTCATAACCGGTCGCTTGGCCGATATCGTCTTCATAAATCGACAAACGATGACCGTCGGAAGCCACCAGTTTTAGTTTGGAATTACTGACATTCAGCAACAAACCATTCAAGTAATAGCGTACGTCTTGATTAGCCATGCAAAACACGGTTTTATCCAGTGCTTTCTTGAATTTGCCGGCATTCAGCAAAAAGCTATGCTCAAAATCGGACTCATTAAATTCAGGGTAATGCTCGGCCGGCAGAGTACTCAAAGAAAATCGGCTGCGGCCGGAGACGACTTTGACTTTATCGTCTTGTAGCTCGAAGTGAATTTCCGCGCCATTCGGTAATAAGCGACAAATATCCAGAAACTTTCTGGCAGGAACCGTGATTTCCCCGGAATGCGATATTGATTCGATATTTAACTTAGCAACAATCTGAATTTCCGTATCTGTACCGGTCATCACCAACTGATCGTCGCTGGCTTGCAACAGCACATTGGACAGAATCGGCATGGTTTGCCGTTTCTCGATAACGCTGACAATTTGCTGCAACGGCGGCAAAATTTGATCTCTGCTAATAATAAATTTCATATAAATATCTTTTATATATTGTTACTACTATGTAAACAAAAAGCTGTGGAAAACCAAGTTTATCTAATTTAAATCAAAATCTTAGCATGTATCAAACATTGTTGTCGGATACCGTTTTAGCTTGTATGGGGTTTGTGGATAACCTCAATGACGTATTTTCGGCACACTTTATCCACAACTTACACGCAATTAATGCGATAAGGTTCTCAACAGGTTTTTGTAATCTTCCGCCATCTTCACATCGTCGTCTTTCAACTCAGCCACGCGCTTACAGGCATTGATGACCGTGGTGTGATCGCGTCCGCCAAAGGCATCGCCGATTTCCGGATAGCTATGCGAGGTCAATTCCCTGGCCAGACACATGGCCACCTGTCTGGGCCGGGTGATGGATTGTTTACGGTTTTTTGAAGATAAATCGGCCACTCTGATTTTGAAATATTCGGCTACTGTTTTCTGAATGTTATCGATGCTGATTAACTTGTCTTGCAAGCTGATCAAATCGTGCAGGGCTTCCTTGGTAAATTCCAGGGTGATGTCGCGGCCGGTAAATTGCGAATTGGCCACCACCCGCCGTAACGCACCTTCCAGATCTCTAACATTGGAAGGTATGCGTTTAGCAATGAAGAAGGCGATGTCTTGATCCAGATCCACACCAACCTGCATGGCCTTTTTAATCAAAATCGCCGCACGAGTTTCCAGATCCGGCGGTTCAATCGCCACCGGCAAGCCCCAGCCGAAGCGAGATTTCAATCGGTCTTCCAAGCCATCAATTTCTTTGGGATATTTATCGCAAGTCAACACCACCTGATGTTTGTTATCCAACAAGTTGTTAAAGGTGTGAAAAAACTCTTCTTGCGAACGTTCCTTGCCGGCCAGAAACTGGATATCGTCCATCAATAAAATATCGATGCTGCGGTAATACTCTTTAAACTGGTTGATGCTGTTTTGTTGCAGCGCCTTGACCATGTCCTGTACGAATTTCTCGGAATGCAGATAGACAATATTGGCGTCGGGTTTTTTCAATAACACTGCGTTGCCGATGGCATGCATCAAGTGGGTTTTACCCAGACCGGAACTGCCGTAGATAAACAGCGGGTTGTAAACCTTGCCGATATTGTCGGAAACCGTTACCGAAGCGGCTCTGGCTAATTGATTGGATTTACCTTCCACAAAGCTCTCGAAGGTGAAAGCTTTGTTTAAAAAATTGGGTTGGTTCTTCTTTTGTGTCGGACTCTTACTGAGGATGGGCGCTTTGATGGCCGGCGATTTTTTACTGCCGATTTCAAACTGCACCGCTAAAGTCGCATTAGAAAACTCGTTGACCGCATCTTCGATTATCGCGAAAAAATGCTGTTTGATATGGTCGATAATAAAGCGGTTAGGGGCGAGTAATTTTAACTGGCTGTCGGTTTCCACTGCTTGCAGCGGCCTGATCCAGGTGCTGAAATCGGTACTGGGAATTTCATGTTCAAGCTTGGCCAGGCAGTTGTTCCAAATCACACTCATCGGCATTCAAGAAGGGGCTTAGAAAGGCCTTGCATGATACCACAGTGACCGCTTAGGGCTTGACTCTATGGACGTTATCAGAAAAGAATGACGGTCGCATGGATTACCCTCATTAATACACATGATTTCGGGCAAACTTTATATTATTTCCGCGCCGTCCGGGGCAGGCAAAACCAGTCTGGTTAAACAACTGATTGCCGAGATGGACGATCTGGCCGTGTCGGTGTCGCACACTACCCGGGCAATGCGCAGCGGCGAACAGGATGGCGTCGATTATTTTTTTGTTTCGGTCGAAGCGTTTAAAGCCATGATCGAACGGCAAGCCTTTTTAGAGCACGCGCAAGTCTTCGATAATTTCTACGGTACCGCGCAGCAGACTGTGGAAGATAATCTGGCCAAAGGCTTGGATGTGATCTTGGAAATTGATTGGCAAGGGGCTCAGCAGGTAAGAAGGATGTTGCCGGAAAGCCTGTCGATCTTCATCCTGCCGCCGTCTATCGAGGTTTTGAGCCAGCGTTTGCAAAATCGCGGTCAGGATAATCCTGAAGTGATTGCCCGACGTATGCGCGATGCGGTGACTGAAATGAGCCACTATCCGGAGTACGATTATTTAATTGTTAACGACGATTTCAGTCTGGCTTTGCACCAACTAAAAAGCATTGTTACCGCAAATCGATTAACCCAAAGCCAACAACAAAACACCTTGGCGCCATTGCTGCAAGATTTACTTAACTAATAAAACTAACAACACTTATGAAAACTAGAAAAACTTCTTATCTCTTTGCGACGTTGATTGTTTCGGCGTTGACCATTGCCGGCTGCTCCAGCGATGAAGCAGAAGCCCCCAAAGCCAGTGCCGGCACTGCCAAAAAAGCGGTACACAGAATTGATAGCGGCGAAGCTACCGAACCTGAGAAACGCCAGTTCGAAAAAGAATTTTCCGCCAAATGTGTAGCGCGGGAACTGAAAAATTCGAATAACAAAGACGTCGACGAAAAACGTTTTCAAGAAAGTTGCGACTGCATCGCCGAACACATCATGAAAGATCTGTCGGAAATCGATGCTGAGAAATATCTGGAAGATCACGAAGACACCCACACCTTACAGATCAAATTCGACGCTGCGGCTTATTTCTGTTTGCAAAACAAACCGCAACCGAAAGGGCCGCATTTGTTCGGCAAACCATAACGTCACCGCTCGATAGGACGTTCCCCACGTCTTAAGGCCTACGTGTTGGGTTACGCTTCGCTAACCCAACCTACACGATTTCTCTATCTTTCATCTCCATGACTCAATCTTCCGAATTATTTTCTCAAGCCAAACAATACATTCCCGGCGGCGTCAATTCGCCGGTGCGTTCCTTCAGCGGCGTCGGCGGCACGCCGGTATACTTTGATCGCGCAGCTGGCGCTTACGTTTACGACAGTGAAGGCAGGCGTTACGTCGATTATGTCGGTTCCTGGGGGCCGATGATTTTGGGCCACGCGCATCCGGCCGTAATCGACGCGGTTAAGCTCAGCGCCGAAAAAGGCTTGAGCTTTGGTGCGCCCACCGAGATCGAAACATTGATGGCACAAACAGTCTGCGAACTGCTGCCGTCGATAGAAATGGTGCGCATGGTCAGCTCAGGCACCGAAGCTACCATGAGCGCGCTACGTCTGGCGCGCGGTTACACCGGCCGCGACAAGATTGTTAAATTCGAAGGCTGTTACCACGGCCATTCCGATTCCCTGCTGGTCAAGGCTGGATCCGGCGCGTTGACTTTCGGCGTACCTAGCTCGCCGGGCGTACCCGCCTCGGTTGCAGCCGACACTCTCACCCTGACCTACAACGATAGTGATTCGGTACGCGGCACCTTTGCCGAACTCGGCGACAAGATCGCCTGCATCATCGTCGAACCGGTCGCCGGCAATATGAACTGCATCCCGCCGGAACCCGGCTTCTTGCAAACCCTGCGTGACGTCTGCGATCAATACGGCAGCGTGTTGATTTTCGACGAAGTGATGACCGGCTTCCGTGTCGGCTTACAAGGTGCGCAAGGCTTGTACGGGATCAAACCGGATTTGACCACGCTGGGTAAAATCATCGGCGGCGGCCTTCCGGTCGGCGCGTTCGGCGGCAGCCGCAAAATCATGGAATATCTGGCGCCGCTGGGGCCCGTCTATCAAGCCGGCACCTTGTCGGGTTGCCCTGTGGCGATGGCCGCCGGTTTGAAAACCCTGGAACTGATCAATCAGCCAGGCTTCTACGAGGCCCTGACCGCCAAAACCGCAAAATTATTGGCTGGCCTGCAAACCGCCGCCGACCAAGCCGGCATCGCTTTTACCACCAACCAAGTCAGAGGTATGTTTGGATTGTTCTTTAGCAATGAAAAATCGGTCAGCCGTTTTTCACAAGTCATGGCTTGCGATGTCGATCGTTTCAAACGTTTCTTCCATGGGATGTTGGATAAAGGCGTTTATTTAGCACCGTCGGCGTTCGAGGCTGGTTTTGTGTCTGCCGCGCATACGGATGCTGATTTACAAATGACCTTAGATGCCGCGGGTGAAGTATTTGATAGCTTCTGAAACAGGCGAAAACTCAATGTTCTCGCCCGATACGGAAATAACACTTATCAGTTTTCTGTAACGAATGACTGGAGGATTACATGGATTTACCTTGGGAAAGTCTTGAAATCGCCAAGCTAGGTGTATCACTTGTGACGCCAGTCTTGGTGCTAATACTCGGTATCATCATCAATAACTCGATAAAGACCAGCGAGCGTGCAACTGCATTGCGAAGCGAAATCTACAAAACAGTGGGCGGCGATCTTAATGACATATACTCCTACTTAGCATTTGTCGGGTGTTGGAAAGAAATGACACCAGTAGAAATCATCGCAAAAAAACGCGCCGTAGATAAAGCCATGTACACCTACAAACCATTCTTTTCAAGTGAGTTGTTTCATACTTACGAAACTTTCATGGAGGAGGCGTTTGCACCTTACGGTGGGTCTGGAAAAGACGCCCGAATCCGTAGTGATATTTCGACTAACGATGGTGATCGTCAAAGTCATAGTAAAGAATGGCAAGTTGAGTGGGTAGATAGATTCACTAAGGAGCGCAACAAACTAGCTCAAGATCAAGCCTATAACAGGTTCCTTGAACAACTAGCAAGGGACCTTTCGTTGAAATGATCCCTCCAAAAAAGGCCACGTAGCCCGGTAGGTCAGGGTTCGCGATAGCGTTCCCTGACAACATGGCTCGATTTGTCACGTAGCCGCTCGGCAACTGCTCCTGCGTTGCCCTACCTCCTGTATCCATACAGTCGTATCGCGCCAACGTGACCTACGAAACTATCCGGGTATCTGATTACCCGATTTAGACGAATTTGCCTCAACCAACCGGTCATCACGTTCGCGCATCAGCCAATAGGTGACGCCCAACACCAATGTCACCGCCGCCAAGGCTAATAATACGTCGGCGGAAATTTTGCCGATGTCCAGCACGATAAATTTACGCGCCAACGCCAGCAGGGCGATCAAGAGTACAACCTTGGTTTGGATGACGCTTTGCTCGCGGGTGACGACGTACTGTAAGGTGTGGTTAAACTCCAGCGCAATCAGCAAGGTCATAATCTCGCCGAATACCTGTTGGAATATTTCGTGGTCCAAAGGATTCAAGGCATCGAATACCAGTCCGCCGATCACGCCGACGAATAACCTGAACAATGCGACGCTTACCACCAACATCACCAAAAAAGTCAGCGCAAACGCGACGCCGCTTTCGAAGCGTTGATAAAACGTCAACGCATTCCAATCCTTACCCAATTTTCGCCATCCCGATATTTGATTGTTCATGCCATTTACTCCGTGATCTTCAAAAGATAAATGCGGTATATGAATATGCGCGAAAGTGGTTGCCGAGAGGTAGAATTTCAATAGTTCCGCCGTATCGGTTTTAGTTGCTAGCGAAATTAGGCATTATGACGGGAAAGATTTAACCGAATTAGGTCAAAACAGATGAATAAACATAGTAAAAACGCTGAATCGATTTTACCGGCCAGTAAAGAGAAATACGCTTATCGACATTGCAAATTAACCGGGTCTTTACTTTTGGTTCTCAGCTTCGCAATGTTGCCAAATTTGAGCCATGCCGATTTTGTCACCCATCCGCTAACCGACGCGCCGTCTCCACAACCATCGGAACCGGCAACTCCAGCCGTTCCGGAAGCCGCCGATACCAGCCAGCCTAATCAAGCAGAGATTGACTTTAACGAGCAATTTGGCGAAAAGAAATTGGGTACTTGCAGCATGACCTACAAGCTGGAGGGCTTTTCGCTGGCTTATAAACAATATGACGGTACCGGGGAAATCACCTGCCGTAACGGCCAGAAAGCCTTGGTCTCGCTATCTTCAAAAAGCATCGGTTTTACGATCGGTTATTCGGTCATAGAAGGCGAAGCCTATTTCACCGACGTCAAATATATCAGCGAAATATTCGGCAATTATGTTTCGCTGGGCAATCACTTTGGGTTTAAAAACTCGGTGGACAGGCAAGTATTGACCCGAGGCGAAATTTCCTTGGTTATGCTGGGCAAAGGAAAGGGGTTTGATATTGGCTTTACCATCGGCGATTTGTCCATTAAACCGCGTTAACCCGTACGTTTTAGTCACTAAGAGATTCTGATGGAAGAGATATGGATGGCGCTGGCATCACTACCGCTAGCGGCGTTACTTGGCTATGCCGTTTGCGCCTGGCTGAGCGGTAAGCGGCATCGCGAGTTGCAAAGTCAGTTAGAGCAACAGCAACAGCAGCTCCAACAACAAGCAGTCAAATTGGCGGTAGCGGAGGAGCGCACGCTATTGTTGACTCAAAAGGAAACCGAGCTGCAAAGTTTGCAACACCAGTTACTGGCATTGAAAACCGAGAATGCCGAACTTAACACCCGCCAGCAGGAACAGCATAAACACAACGAAGAGAAAATCCGTCTGCTGCAAGACGCGGAAAATCAGCTAAAAACCCAGTTCGAGAATCTGGCCCACAAAATATTCGAAGAACGCGGCAAACAGTTCGCCGAACACAACAAAACCAGCATCGAAAATCTGGTCGCGCCACTGAAGCAGCAATTAGGCGAATTCAAAAATCGCGTCGAAAGCGTTTACGACAACGAAACCAAAGATCGAATCTCCTTACGCGAGGAAATCGTCTCCCTGCGCCGAGACACCGCCAAAATGAATCAGGAAGCGCTGAACCTGACCCGTGCGTTAAAAGGCGATCATAAAACCCAAGGCAATTGGGGTGAGATGATTCTGGAGAAGGTGCTGGAGCAATCCGGTTTGCGCAAAGGCATCGAATACGAAACCCAAGGCTCATTCCGCGACGAAGACAATCGCCTATTCAAACCCGACGTGATCGTCCGCCTGCCGGAAAACAAAGATGTCATCATCGACTCCAAAGTTTCGTTGGTGGCTTACGAGCGTTATTGCTCGGCGGATGACGATAACCAGCGTATCGAAGCCTTGAAGCAACATACCGAAGCAGTCAGAAACCATATCAAAGGTTTAAGCAATAAAGACTACTCCAGTTTAAAAGGTCTAAGGTCACTGGATTTTGTGTTGCTGTTTATGCCCATCGAAGCCGCCTTCATGGCCGCATTCCAAGCTGACGAGAAGTTATTCAACGATGCATTCGAGCACAAAATCGTCGTCGTTACCCCGACTACCTTGCTGGCCACTTTGCGCACCGTACAAAACATCTGGCGCTACGAACAACAAAACGAAAATGCCCGTTTGATCGCCGATAAGGCCGGCAGCTTATACGACAAGATCAGAGGTTTTGTCGAAGACATAGAAAAACTGGGCAACCAACTCAGCACGGTGCAAAAAACCTACGACGGCATCGTCAACAAACTCAGTAGCGGTGGCGGCAACTTGCTGCGTCAGGCCAGCGCATTAGAAGAATTGGGCGTGAAAGTCAAAAAGAAGCTGCCTAAAAGCCTAACTGAACAACTGCCCGCAGAAGATTGATGTTTTTTGGGGGCTCAAAGGACAGAATCGTGTCGCAATAATAGTAATAACTTTATAAAGATCTTAAGACTATTATTACTACTAGTGCTGAAAAATCTGTGGAAAAGCATGTTTAATTATTTTAAGTCAGAGTGTTAGCAACAATTAACACTGTTATAAATTGGCCTTTCTAGTTGTTTACGGTTTGTGGATAACTAAAATAAGGCTTTTTAACGGTAACTTATCCACAACTTGTTGGGTGATTAGCCAACAGGTTTTCAACAACGGCCTGGAAACAACATCAGGAATGGCTTACGAGAACCAGGCAGCGTGCTAACATTGCCGACAGTTCCGAAACTGGATTGTTTACTGAAATAGGCTAGAGATACTCATGGTCAACCCGGCAGAATTACGCCCAAAAATAAAAGCTTGTCTCAATGCGTTGGATGCCACCCGGCCAGTGGTGTTCGGCGACCATCCCTTGATTTCGGATGGTGTTAGCGAAGATCTTTACGTGGAGGGTTTGCACGGGCCTGGCAGAGCACTGGTTCAGGTTTTGGCTGATCGCATAGATTTTGACGAAGGCGGCGGTACCTATTTATTTTCCGGAAACCGAGGTACCGGTAAAACCACCGAACTGATGCGTCTGGCGGAAATGCTGCGCGAGCAGGGTTGCGAAGTGTTTTACGTCGATATGGCCGAATACCTGAATTTGACCATGGCTGTGGAAATCACCGATTTTCTGATCAGCATGCTCGGTGGTTTATCGGAAAAAATCGAAGAACGTTACGGCCACGATCCAGCCAACATTGGCTTTTTCGAACGGGTTTGGACTTTTCTGCAAAGCGAAGTCAAAATCGAGGAACTTGGTTTGGAAGCCGGCGAGGACCTCAAAGCCAGTTTGAAAATGTCGCTACGGGAAAATCCTACTTTCAAGAAAAAGCTCCAGGAAGGCACACGCGGTCACGTCGCCAGATTAGTACAGGAAGCGCGCAAATTCGTCGAAAACGTTGTCGCTGTCGCCCGCCGGAAAGCCCGTCAGCCCGATAAAAAAGTCGTGTTGTTGTTGGACTCGGTGGAACGCCTGCGTGGGGTCGGTGACAGTGAAGATATTGGCAAAGTGTTCAAGAGTGTGGAAACCATTTTTTCCGGGCATGCCGACAAATTGCGTTTCCCGCCGCTGTATTTGGTTTGCACCATTCCGCCGTATTTGACGGCCTTGGCCGGCAGTCTGGCGGCTTTATATTCCGGCGGCAAAATTTATATGCTGCCCAGCGTACATGTTTACGAAAATCGTCCGCAAGACGGCGATGCGCCGGTACCTTCCGAAACCGGCCTGAATGCGATGGTCGATATTGTCGGTCGGCGTTTTCCGGAATGGGGCCAGTTTTTTCATAGACAACAACTACTAAGGCTGGCCGCCAACTCCGGTGGCGATTTGCGCGATTTTTTCCGTCTAGTCGGATTATGTATCACCGAAGCGCTGTACCAGGAATCGCTACCGCTACCCGATGCGGTGCTGGCCAGCGCGGAAAGCGCCTTGCGTAATGACATGCCCCTGGCTCGCGATGACAAACAGGTGTTGGCGCGGGTTTTGGAAAAGCACGACCGGCAATTGGAAAGCCTGGATAAACTACCGGACTTTGCCCGCCTGACCGAAGGCAAATACATCCTCAACTACCGCAACGGCGACGACTGGTTTGATGTGCATCCGCTGTTGCGCGACATCGTTGCTAAAGGTGACTGACACCGAGTATCAAACCGAGCTGGACAGCATTTGGCGTAAGCTGCGCCCGCATCTGGAATGGGCGCGCGGCTTTACGTTGGCGGTGTTGTTTAGCCGGCATCCCGCGCCGGTCCAGGCCTTGAAACAGCGCCTGCAAGACTTGCTGAGCATCAATACCCTGCCGTTACGGCATTTTGTTTTACAACAGCCTGAACAACTTGAAGCAACCTTGGCGGCGATACTCGCTGCCCGGCCGCTGGGCGACAAGCGCCCGCCCTTGTGGCTGGAGCTAAGGATGGATGGTGATACCCAGCGCCGGGCTGTTTGGCAATTGCTGGCCCGCCTTAACGAAAGGCGCTTTTTGCTGGAACGCGATGTCGCTTGCCCGCTGATAGTGATGCTGCCGGCCGAGTTTCGTATCGATGTGCCCAGCATGCTGCCGGATCTATGGAGTATCCGCAGTTTTACCGCCGATTTACCGACGCCAGAGCCAAACCCAGCAGCAAACTACTCAGAGAATGTGCCGGCTCTTGCCAGCTTGGCTGCCAGTCGGGAATTGTCAGCAGCCGAACTGGAATGGCGACGCTTGTGGGAAAACACTACCGACAAACAGCGGCTGTCGGCCGATGCGGCTTTCGCTGCGTTAGACGCGGCTATGGAGAGAATGGATTACGTCGCTGCCGGGCACGTTGTCGAGCAAATGTCGCCGGTGTTGCGGCAGTTGGCTAATAAGGCTGACGCTCCCGACGCCGTGCGCAATCTCAGCATAATTTTGAATTATGCCGGTGATATAGACCAAACTTTGGGCCGTCTGGAAGAGGCGCGGGCGGCCTATGCCGAAAACCTGGGTTTACGCCGGCAACTGCGGGAGGCGTTGGGCGACAGTCCGCAAGCGCTGCGCGATTTGAGTGTGTCGTTGGTCAAGGTCGGCGATGTGGATCAAGCTCTTGGCCGCCTGGAAGAGGCGCGGGCGGCCTATGTCGAGAGCCTGGGCTTGTTCCGGCAACTGCGGGAGGTGCTGGGCGACAGTCCGCAAGCGTTGCGAGATTTGAGTGTGTCGCTGAACAACATCGGCGATGTGGATAACGCCCTGGGCCGCCTGGAGGAGGCGCGGGCGGTCTATGCGGAAAGCCTGGGCTTGCGCCGGCAACTGCGGGAGGCGCTGGGCGACAGTCCGCAAGCGCTGCGCGATTTAAGTATTTCGCTGAACAAAGTCGGCGCGGTGGATGAGGTCCTGGGTCGCTTGGAACAGGCACGGGCGGTCTATGCCGAAAGCTTGGGCTTGCGCCGGCAACTGCGGGAGACGCTGGGCGACAGTCCGCAAGCGCTGCGCGATTTGAGTATTTCGTTGAACAAGATCGGCGATGTGGATAATGCCCTGGGCCGCCTGGAGGAGGCGCGGGCGGCCTATGTCGAGAGCCTGGGCTTGTTCCGGCAACTGCGGGAGGTGCTGGGCGACAGTCCGCAAGCGTTGCGCGATTTGAGTGTCTCGCTGAACATGATCGGGGATGTGGATAATGCCCTGGGCCGCCTGGAGGAGGCGAGGGCGGCCTATGTCGAGAGCCTGGGCTTGTTCCGGCAACTGCGGGAGGTGCTGGGCGACAGTCCGCAAGCGCTACGCGACTTGTTTGTGTCGCTGAACAACACCGGCGCGGTGGATCAAATCCTGGGCCGCCTGGAAGAGGCGCGGGCGGCCTATGCCGAAAGCTTGGGATTGTGCCGGCAACTGCGGGAGACGCTGGGCGACAGTCCGCAAGCGCTGCGCGATTTAAGTATTTCGTTGAACAAGATCGGCGCGGTGGATGAAACCCTGGGCCGCCTGGAGGAGGCGCGGGCGGTCTATGCGGAAAGCCTGGGCTTGCGCCGGCAACTGCGGGAGGCGCTGGGCGACAGTCCGCAAGCGCTGCGCGATCTGAGTATATCGCTGGAGAAGATCGGCAATGTGGATAATGCCCTGGGCCGCCTGGAAGAGGCGCGGGCGGCCTATGTCGAGAGCCTGGGCTTGTTCCGGCAACTGCGGGAGGTGCTGGGCGACAGTCCGCAAGCGCTGCGCGATCTGAGTATGTCGCTGGACAACATCGGCAATGTGGATAATGCCCTGGGCCGCCTGGAAGAGGCGCGGGCGGCCTATGCCGAAAGCTTGGGCTTGAGCCGGCAATTGCGGGGGGCGCTGGGCGACAGTCCGCAAGCGCTGCGCGACTTGAGTATATCGCTAAACAATGTCGGCATGGTGGAGCAAGCCGTCGGACGGTTGCCCCAGGCAAGAGGCTGTTTTAAGGAAAGTATGGAGTTAGCCGCGAAACTGGCGGCAGCCTATCCCAATATTCCGCAATATGCCAACGATCTGGCCTGGGTAAGCGCTCGCCTGCGAGCCCTGGATAGCGGCGATCAGCTAGACTAGACTGCAATCGCAGTATGCCGTCTTTACTAAGTTTGTGATGCCGATGATAGGTGATAGCATGCGGCGAGTTGAATCGCCTAATATTCAAAGCCTAGCGGAGGCCGCCCAAATGAATCCAATCAATCCGGACGTTTTCAGTCAGCTGCATATCGACATCGCCCGCAATTCCACCGACGATTTCAATTTGTTTCACGATAGCCGGAAGTGGCAGAACATTCATGGCAATCCGTATAACGGCCCGATTACCTTGGGGTTTCAATTGGAGTCATTGATAGAAGGCAAGATTGCCGACTATCGCCGGCAACATGACGAAGAAAAATTGCTGGCCGAACATGGCTTGAACTTCAGCAATTACCAATTTACCTTTGCCAATGCCATCAAGCCCAATCAGACTATTGAAGTGGATATCAAGGAATCGGTATTTAAGCACGAGCCCTCGCCTAGCCTAAGCAATCGGATCATTGTCAAAGCTGACGGCAAACTAGCTTTGAGCGGCTCTAAAAAAGAAACCGCCGAACCGTTGTTTTTAGGCCAGCCGGATTTGTCTCGGGTCGGGGAATTAAAAATCCAGCCTGATCGGTGTTTTTTGAATAATGGTTTTTTTCTAAAACGTAAGTTCATGATGACCAGCAACGCCAAGAATTTTCTCTGCGCATCGCTACGCGATCAAACCCAATATTTCGACGAATTGCAGGAGAAGGTGATATTTCCGGAGATGTTTCCGTGCGCGCTGCTGTCCAGCGCTTTGTTGGAAAAAGCTTTGAAATGGCTGCACGATTTTGAGCGTAATCCGATGGTCTATACTTCGCACAAAATCTGTATCGACAGACGCTGTTTGGCGCAGCTGAAAAGTAACGATGCGGTGCATATTTTGATCAAACCCGCAGCGGATTGCGCCGCGCACGATTTTGGCGATTTGAACGCTACACCCTTGGATTACGAATGTTACGGCCTCGTCAACAATAATAATGTCTTAGTGTTTAGAGCATTGATTTCGCTGGTGCCGCTGGAGTCGATCCGCAAGGCAATGGCATAAATAACGCTGGATGCAGTTGGGTCTATTTAAAGGGGATAAGATGAAATATTTGTGGTTGATGTTGCCGCTGTTGCTGGTCGCTTGCGAAAAACCAGCGCCCACGCCATCAGCGCCCAGACCGGCTCTAGTGGTGACAGTAGGCGAACAGACCGCGGCCGCGCCCATCATATTGGTGGGTGAAATTCGCTCCCGCTATGAAAGTGCGCAAGGTTTTCGCATCAACGGCAAAATCATCGAACGCAATGTCGATACCGGCGCAATGGTGACGAAAGGTCAGCTGCTCGCCAAACTGGATAGTATGGATACCGGTTTATCGACTCAAGCAGCGCAAGCGGAAGTACGCGCGGCGGAAGCCGATTTGGCATTGGCCCAGGCCGAACTGGACAGACAACGCCAACTGCATGCCAGCAAATTCATTTCCAACCAGGCTTTGGATATTCACGAGGCGCAATTCAAGGCCGCGGCGGCCAAGGTAAAACAGACCCGAGCGCAAGCTGCGGTAACCGGTAATCAATCGCGCTACACGCATTTATTGGCGGAGCGGGATGGGGTGGTTACCCAAATTCATGCCGAACCGGGCCAGGTGGTTGCCGCCGGCGAGCCTATTGTTCGTATAGCGGTGCCGGAGAATAAGGAAGTCGAAATTGCCGTGCCCGAATCGCGCATGCTGGGCATTGCTGTTGATGTGCCGGCGGAAATAAGACTTTGGGCCAATCCCAACACCGTATACAAAGGTAAGGTTCGGGAAGTGGCGCCGGCCGCGGATAATCTCACACGTACTTTTCAAGTACGTGTGGTGTTGCTGGAAGCGGATGCTTCGGTGCGTTTGGGCATGACTGCCGGCGTCCGTTTTTATCATCAAGAAACCAATGACTTTTTATTACCCACTACAGCGGTCACCCAGCGCGACGGTCAATCAGTAGTCTGGGTGGTTAATCCGGCCAGCGGGGAGGTGCAGCCGAGAGCGGTACAAGCCGGCGCGTTTCGTGAAGACGGCGTATTGATCGCCAGCGGCATACAAAAAGGCGAGCAAGTGGTGGTGGCCGGTGTGCAAACTTTGGTACCCGGCCAGATAGTCCGGGCAACGCCGCTGCGGGGCCAACCATGAAATCCGGCTTCAATCTCTCCGAATGGTCCTTACGGCACCCGGCATTAGTTTTATATGCCATGTTGATGCTGACCTTGGTTGGGATGCTTTCGTATACCAGGCTAGGCCAGTCGGAAGATCCGCCCTTCACTTTCAAAGTGATGGTTATCCGTACCGGCTGGCCCGGTGCCAGCGCCCAGGAAGTGGAGCAACAAGTTACTGATAAGCTGGAAAAAAAACTCCAGGAAGTGCCCTGGCTGGACAATTTACGCAGCTATTCCAGGCCGGGCGAATCGTTAATTTTTCTGTCGGCCAAGGATTCCACACCGGCTGCGCAAGTCCCGGACATTTTTTATCAAGTTCGCAAAAAAGTCGGCGATATTGCTTACACCCTGCCGGCCGGCGTCGAAGGCCCTACATTTAACGATGAGTTTGGGGATGTATACGGAAACTTGTATGCCTTGACCGGCGACGGCTACGACTATGCGGAACTGAAGCGTCACTCGGAAACCTTGCGCGCCGAACTGCTCAGAGTGAACGATGTCGCCAAGGTAGATTTTTTCGGCGAACAGAAACAACGCATTTACGTCGAATTGTCCAATGCCAAATTAGCCACCATCGGTATCGACATTGCCACTTTGCTCCGCACCTTGCAAGCGCAGAACTTGGTGACAGGCAGCGGTAGTTTCGATTCTGCAGACGAGCACATTCGGATTGCGGTAACCGGTCGTTACGATAGATTGGAAGAGCTGCGGGATGTGCGTTTTCGCGCCAATAACAACGAATTTCGGCTGGGTGACGTCGCCAAAGTCAGTCGCGGCTTTGAAGATCCTCCCAAAGACAGGGTGCGCTATAAAGGTCATGATGCGCTATTGATCGGGGTAGCGATGCGTGCTGGCGGCGATATCATCAAGTTGGGTCGCGATCTGGATCAGGCCGTAATAAATACCCAAGCCCAATTGCCTGTGGGATTGGAATTGCATACTGTGTCTTCCCAGCCGAAAGCAGTGCAGCGCTCGGTCAACGAGTTTGCTAAATCGCTAACTGAGGCGGTCGTCATTGTATTAGGTGTTAGCCTGCTGTCTTTGGGCTTGCGGACCGGCATTGTGGTAGCGATCACTATCCCGGTGGTGTTGGCGGTTACTTTTTGGCTGATGCATCTGTTTGGCGTTGGCCTGCATAAAATTTCCCTGGGGGCATTGATCTTGGCCTTGGGCTTGCTGGTGGACGACGCCATTATCGCCGTGGAAATGATGGCCTCTAAGATGGAACAGGGCTGGGATCGCACGCGTGCTGCCGCCTTTGCCTATACATCGACTGCGATGCCTATGCTGAGCGGCACATTAGTAACGGCTGCCGGCTTTCTGCCGATTGCCACGGCTGCGTCTTCCACCGGGGAATACACCCGCTCTATCTTTCAAGTCGTTGTCATAGCCTTGTTAGTATCCTGGTTCGCGGCGGTGGTGTTTGTACCGTATTTGGGCTATCGCTTGTTGCCGGACTTGAGTAAGGGCCAAGAACAAGAGTCTAGCTGGGCGCGGTTTTGGGCCAAGTTGTGGAAAAAACCGCAGTCCGATCAGCCCAAGAACCACTCCCTCGATCTTTATCAAACCCCCTTTTATCTGCGCTTTCGAAAATTGGTTGCCGCCTGCGTTATTCACCGTTGGCTGGTGATTTTTTTGACCATAGGGATGTTTTTTGCCGCTATCTTCGGTTTTAAGTTTGTCCAGCAACAGTTTTTTCCGGATTCCACCCGGCCGGAGTTAATTGTCGATTTGCGCTTGGCGGAAGGTGTGTCGTATGCCGCTACCGAAGCCGATGTGAAAAAACTGGAGGCCTGGCTGGATAAGCAAAGCGGCATCGATAATTACGTGGCTTATGTCGGCAACGGCAGTCCGCGCTTTTATTTGCCTTTGGATCAGCAACTGCCGCAACGCAGCTTTGCGCAGTTTGTGATATTGACCGACGGTCCCGCGGAACGAGAACAGCTGCGCGATAAACTAATACACCTATTCGAACAGGACTTTCCAGATATGCGCGGCAGCGTATTACGTTTGGAGAACGGCCCGCCGGTAGGTTTTCCCGTGCAGTTCAGAGTCTCCGGGCCGGATTTGCTGACGCTACGCACTATTGCTCGCCAGGTGGCCGATGTGATGCGCGCCAATCCTTATCCTTCCAACGTGCAGTTGGATTGGGAAGAGCCGGTGAAAGTTGTGCGGGTCAATGTTGAACAATCCAAGGCCAGATTGCTGGGAGTTTCTTCCAACGACATTGCCAATATTATCAATGGCGCCCTGCAAGGCTTGTATGTCACCGAATTTCGCGAAGGCATCGAACGTATCGACTTATTGGTGCGTGGCGCCGAAATTGAACGCAAGCATTTATCGCGTCTGCAAAATTTGATGATACCGATCCCCGGCGGACGCAGTGTGCCTCTGTCGCAAGTCGCCGAATTGGATTACGGCTTTGAGGAAGGGTTGATTTGGCGGCGAAACCGCGTACCTACGGTCACTGTACGAGCAAATTTGTACGGCAACATGCAGGCGCCGATGGTGTCGGCGCAGATAGAAGAACAACTGGTCGACATAAAGCGCCAATTACCGCCGGGTTACCGCTTGGAGACCGGCGGTGCGGTGGAGGAATCGGCTAAGGGCGGCGATTCGGTCGCGGCCGGCATGCCTCTGTTTTTTCTGACGGTATTGACTGTGCTGATGATCCAGTTACAAAGTTTTTCGCGAATGGCCTTGGTGTTATTGACGGCTCCGCTCGGTTTAATCGGCGTGACTTTGTTTTTATTGATTTTCCAACAACCGTTCGGCTTTGTGGCGATGCTGGGTACCATCGCACTTTCCGGAATGATCATGCGTAACTCGGTGATTCTGGTGGATCAAATCGATCAGGATAAGTTGGCCGGGCGTTCGGATTTCGATGCTATTGTCGATTCCACGGTGCGCCGGTTCCGGCCTATCGTATTAACGGCGGCGGCGGCAATACTGGCTATGATTCCACTCACTCACAGCGCGTTTTTCGGGCCGATGGCGGTAGCGATTATGGGGGGTTTGACTGTTGCGACTGCATTGACATTACTGTTTTTGCCGGCTTTGTATGCAGCTTGGTTCAGAATCGCCGTTTAATGTGTAAGATCAAAATCGCAATGTTTATGCGGGTATAAGCCATTTCAGGGTTCCCGCGCCCCGGCGTGAACAGGGGAAAAGCTTTGCGGGAACAAATTATTAATGGTTAGCCAAGTTTTATTTGTATTTTTAGGCTAAGAAATTACGGATGGTGATTTTCAGTTTCTATTAAAGTGATAAACGTCGCCGAATTTGCCTTTTAAGGTCATGGATTTATCGGTTTTTTCCTGCAATGCAAAGACGTCGAATTTATCCGGTCTACCCAACATGGCGATTTTCAATTTACCGCCTTCTATTTCGTAAGCGACTGGCGATTGGTCGTAAAAAGTACCTTCGCGCGGGATGTGGGTGATGGTGACTTTACCGTCTTTAAAGGTCCAGTTATCTTCGCGCTTGATGGTTTCCGTGGAGCTAACCGATTTTTTGGTATATACCAACTTCCAGCTGCCTTGTACTTCTTCATTGGATTGCAGCGGAATATCCGCAAAACTCAGGCCGGAAAATACTGATAAGCCCAGTAAAACAGCGGTTAATTTGATTTTTTTCATAGTGCTCTCCCGTTTGTAAATAACAAGAGAATCATTCTACGCTCAGGTAGTAGCAAAGTATCTTTAAATTATTGTGGTAAATCGGCAAGGTCTTAACACCGCTTATTCAAACGCGGTGATGACCTCACTTTCCAACTTGCCGGCTTCCATCCAGGCGATTACTGCCGGGCACGCCAGCACCGAGTCTACGTAGGCTTGCGCCTCTTTATTGGTTTCCAGTTGATAGCTGTGAAAACGTAAGGCGACGGGGGCGAACATCGCATCGACTATCGTAAATCGGCCAAATAACCACGGACCGTCGTGGCGGTGGAGTTGCCGATAGTGTTGCCAAATTTCACCGATGCGTTCAATGTCCGGATGCACTGCTTCCGGTAAAGGTTTGGCTGCGGGTGTTCGCTTGCAATTCATACCACAATAGGTGCGTAGCGCAGTAAATCCGGAATGCATTTCGGCGGCTAACGAACGGGCCGCTGCGCGTTCGGCGAAATCCTCCGGCCAGCCTTGGGTTTGCGGAAAGCGTTCCGCCAGATATTCCAAGATTGCCAGGGAATCCCAGACCTTAAGCTCGCCATCCAACAAAACCGGTACTTTACCGGTCGGCGAGTATTGCAGCAGTTTGTCTTTCGAATCTTCGCGATATAACGGAATTCTGATTTCCGCGAAATCGATGTCGTGATATTTCAAAAACAGCCAAGGCCGCAGTGACCAGGATGAATAGTTTTTGTTACCGATGACTAAGGTCAGACTCATGAACGAAAACTCCTTTGCAGATTAAGGATCGAGAATTTATAAAAACCGGGTTAGCTGCTGTCAACTTCCCATTCAGTAAAGGCTGCGATTGACTGGAGCCGTTTGGCTATTCGCACTGCCAGCAAAAAGGGAACTTCAAAAAATCGGGTTTCGTCGTTTCCGCGAATGCGGGAACCCAGGAAAATCAAAAGCTCTGTTCCCACCTTCGCGGGATTAACATTGAATGATGTAGCGTTTAGGTCCAAGCGCATCATTCCCCCCGTTTTATAATAATTAAATGCATAGAGCAATGCCATTTTGTAATGGACGTTTAGTTGCGAGGGCGCCTGTTATTATGGATGGATGGAATCAACTTGTTCAGAGTTTCCTTAACAACAATCCTCACCGATATCTTCAAACCAAATCCGTGGTGATTGAACAATAAAACGGCCCATTAAATCGATACAAGCTGTGTCGTTTAATTCCACGATCTTAACACCGGCGTCGCTCAGCCAGTCCAGATGCCCCGCAAAGTTGACCGATTCACCGACCACCACCGTGCCAATATTGAATTGCCGAATCAAGCCCGAGCAATACCAGCAAGGCGCCAAGGTCGTGACCAGGACTTTGTCGCGGTAACTGGTTTGCCGGCCGGCTTTGCGAAAAGCGTCGGTTTCGCCGTGAACGGACGGGTCGTTATCTTGCACGCGGCGATTGCGGCCCCGGCCCAGCAACTTGCCACTGGCATCGAATAAAGCCGCGCCGACCGGTACGCCGCCTTCGTCAAAACCGGCTTGGGCTTCGGCAAATGCAATCGCCAACATCTCGATATAGTTCATCACAAATCCTAAAATCTATTGGGCATGGTTGAAAACCCTATCAGGGCTTTAAATTAAGCTCCCTCTCCTGCTGGACGACTGCACGGATGCAGGAGGTAGGGCAACGCTGGGAGTAGTTGTCGAGAGGGCCGGGGTGAGGAGATCAAACCAAGCGAATTACCTGTTTTCTTCATCTCATTCTAACCTTCTCTGTTACGCCATTGGGGCTAGCGTAAGGTCAGTAATTCATCCTAAACACTACAGCCAATACGCCAACACAATCCCAACAAACACTGCCAGACCGAACCAGTTATTATTCAAAAAGGCTTTAAAACAGCTGGGCTTATCGAAATGAAAAATCAGTTTTTGCTGGTAAATCGCCAAGCCGGCGGCAACCGCCAAACCGGCGTAATACGGCCAGCTCAGTTGTTGCATCAGGCCTACCGTAACCAACAGTCCCATAATCACGACTTGTAGGCCTGCCGTAATTTCCCGCACCCGCTTGCCGAACAGAATCGCGGTGGATTTCACGCCGATTTTCAAATCGTCGTCAATGTCGACCATCGCGTACATGGTGTCGTACACCAGTGCCCACAGCAACACAGCAAGATATAAAATCCAGCCGACTAGCGGAATTTCATTGGTTTGCGCGGCAAACGCCATCGGCACCGCAAACCCAAACGCCGCGCCTAGATACGCCTGCGGCAGATGCGTAAAGCGTTTCATAAACGGATAACTGGCCGCCAGAAATGCACCGATAAACGACAAACCGATGGTGTACCAGTTCATCAGCAACACCAAGCCAAACGCAGTCAGACACAGCACCGCAAACACAATCAACGCTTCCTTCGGTGTTACCTTGCCGGAGGCAATCGGCCGTAGCTTAGTCCTGTCGACATGTGGATCGAAATCCTTGTCGGCGTAATCGTTAATCACGCAACCGGCCGCGCGCATCAACACCACACCCAGCGTAAACACGATTAACACCAATAAATCCGGCTTGCCGTTGCCGGCAATCCACAAGGCCCACAGCGTCGGCCAAAGTAGAATGAAAATGCCGATGGGTTTATCGAAGCGGGCCAGGAGCCAGTATTGGTGGAGACGGTCTGAAAACGCTAGCATAGGAAGAATTAGATTTTGGTAAAAACTCTGCTGGTAAAGTTATGCCGAATTATAAAAGCCCGGCTTCTCTTATTTTTTCTAACATAAACTCGTCAACTTTATTATTCGGCGTTCCACCATTTAGAATATGCTGAGCCGCCCAAACATAGTTTTTGAAAGACGGATATTGCCCGCCCAGCTCTTGTAATTCCTTCGCTGCGTTAATGGCAATTCTTGCCATATGGTCTTTATCTGTCTGAGTGTATCTTTTACTCACACTAATACCTTTAGTTTTAAATTCATAACCTTATGAGCCATTAGACTTGCTTTTGAAACCAGTCGACCTACGGACAGTAGTAGGACCACTATGTTTCCAAACGAATTTTGCCCGTCGCATATTGATGGACTAATGAAGAAGTCAACGTTTGGTAAGGAATACCAACGTCTTGAGCGCGGTTTTTAATTAATGTCACATCGCCCAAGCTAAGGCGAATCGTGACATTTTTCGATTTTGACAAGTATTCTTTAGCCGCTTGTTTGGCCAAGGCAATTTCTTCATCCGCATTGACGCTGCGTATCAGTTTGTTATTTTCCAACGCATTTAATATAGACATTTCTTCGTCATCAAACATGGTTTTCCCCTTTGTAACGTTCTTTGGCTTTGCGACTTGGAATAATGGTTTTAAGAAAGATGCCATTTTCGTTTTGAATAAACGGCACTAAATAAACATAATCAAGGGCCTCAACTACATAGATTTTTTGGGGCGGATACTTAGTTTGATCGGGATGGTCGAACACATCTAGTATCTTTCCGGCATTGATGGTCGTGATAATTTCTTCAAAGCCAATGCCTGGACTTTGCTTGAGCAATTCATTTTTCTCGTGACCAAATGAAATCATAGAAAGCCAGTCTTATACATACATTGTATTGGTGGCGTGGCCTAGTTGCCAGTTTTATCCTTAATCGTCTGGATAATCGCCGTCGTAGAATGCCCTTCGATAAACGACAAAATCTTCACCTCGCCGCCGTTGGCCATTACGCTTTCGTGGCCGGCGATGCTGGTGATGTCGGTGTAGTCACCGCCTTTCACCAGTATGTCGGGCAGTAATTGGTCGATGACTTCCTTGGGGGTGTCTTGTTCAAATTCCACCACCCAGTCTACGCATTCCAACGCCGCCAGCATTTCCATCCGGTGATCCAGTTTGTTGACCGGGCGCTCCGGGCCTTTCAGGCGTTGCACCGAGGCGTCGCTGTTGACCAATACCACCAAACGGTCGCCCAGGGTTTTCGCTTGTTGTAGATAGCGGACGTGACCGGGATGCAGAATGTCGAAACAGCCGTTGGTCGCGACGATTTTTTCGCCGTTTTGCTGGGCGGCGGCGCGTTCGGCCAGCAATTCCGGCAGGCTGCATACGCCTTTGTGATGGGCGCGCGGACCTTGCAAGGCGGCATTCAACTCGTCGGTATTGACGGTGGCGGTGCCCATTTTGCCGACCACGATGCCGGCGCCGATGTTGGCCAACTGCGTGGCTTCCGCCAGCGGCTTTTTCGCCGCCAGGCTGGCGGCCAGCACGGAAATCACCGTGTCGCCGGCGCCGGTAACATCGAAAACCTCGCGGGCGTGAGTCGGCAGGTGTAAGGGGTCGGTACCTTTGCTGAGCAAGGTCATGCCGTTTTCACCGCGCGTAACTAACAAGGCTTGTAACTCCAGTTCGTTCAGCAAATTCATGCCGCGTTCGACGATTTGCTGCTGATCGGTGCAGCGACCAACCACCGCTTCAAACTCGCTGAGGTTGGGGGTGATCAGCGTGGCTTGGCGATAAATCGAAAAATCGCTGCCTTTCGGATCGACCAATACTGGTTTGTTCAGTTGTTTGGCCAGACGGATGAATTGTTGCACTTGGCTTAAGGTGCCTTTGCCGTAATCGGAAAGCACGGTCACTTGCGATTGCATCATCTCGGCGTGATATAAATGCAATAGCGCATCGCTATCGACTTGCTGGAAGCCGTCTTCAAAATCCAGCCTGATCAATTGTTGATGCCGGCTCATCACCCGCAATTTGGTGATGGTTGGAAAATTGGGCACGCCTTGAAATAAGCACAATACCCCGGCATCCTTCAATATCTTTTCCAACGCAGTTGCGGCCTGGTCTTCGCCGGTAAATCCAAGCAAGGATACTTTTGCGCCCAGCGCCGCAATATTCAAGGCCACATTCCCGGCGCCGCCCGGCCGGCATTCGTCTTGCTTTACATGCACTACTGGAACTGGTGCTTCCGGGGAAATTCTTGAGGTGGGGCCGTGCCAGTAGCGGTCCAGCATCAGGTCGCCGACCACCAGCACGCGGGCGGTTGAATAGTTGGGTAATTGCATGGCTTTGGGGGCTTATCCGTGATTCGAAGGGTGCTATTATAGCCGCAACCCGTCATGATTAAGGTGCAAACCATGAGCGTCAAAATCTACCATAACCCGCGTTGCGGCAAATCCCGAGACACCTTGAAACTACTGGAAGCGCAAGGCGTTACCCCGGAAGTGGTTGAATATCTCAAATCCCCGCCCACCGCCGCCGAATTGCAGGACATCCTGACCAAACTCAACGTCAAGCCGCGCGAGTTGATGCGCACCAAAGAGCCGGAATATAAAGACAATGGCCTGGACGATAAATCCTTGAGCGATGCGGACTTGATCGAAGCGATGATCAGAATCCCCAAACTGATCGAACGGCCCATTGTGTTGAAAGACGGTAAAGCCGCCATCGGCCGGCCGCCGGAAAACGTGTTGGCGATACTCTGATGGCGAAAATCCTGATCCTGTATTACAGCCGCGATGGCAGTACCATGCGGATGGCGCAACAGATTGGCCGGGGTGTGGAATCGGTGGCCGGCGCGGAAGCACTATTGCGCACGGTGCCGGAGGTTTCGGCGGTGTGCGAGAAAATCGCCGACAGCATTCCCGATGCCGGCGCGCCGTATGCGACCTTGCAGGACCTGGAAACCTGCGACGGCTTGGCGCTGGGCAGCCCGACGCATTTCGGCAATATGGCGGCTTCGCTGAAGCATTTTCTGGACGGTACGACCGCGCTTTGGTTCTCCGGCGCTTTGTCCGGCAAGCCGGCCGGCGTGTTTACTTCCACCGGCAGTATGCACGGCGGCCAGGAAACCACGCTGTTATCGATGATGCTGCCCTTGATGCATCACGGCATGTTGTTGATGAGTTTGCCGTGCAACGAAATTGCGCTGCGCGAAACAGTCAGCGGCGGCACGCCTTACGGGCCTAGCCATGTCGCCGATACCGACTCTGAACTCACCGAGCATGAAAAACGCTTGTGTTGGGTGTTGGGCGAGCGTTTGGCTAAGGCGGCGCTGGCGTTGCGAGCCTGATAATAAGTTGAGCTTAGAATATACCCAGCGCCTTAAGACAGGCCTTGCCCAACTTCACGCGCTTGGGCGCATCGGCAGCCTGGATAATGTCGATATTTAACGCAAAACTGTATAGATGGCCGCCTTTCGTGACCCAGCCCACCCACCAGCCGATACCGGGGTTGGGAGCGTTTAACCAGCCGGTTTTGCCGTATAAAGTCCTTTCGCCGTTTTGCTCAAGCATGACTATTTCCCGGACTTTGGCTTGAACATCGCCAGAGAGCGGTAATTGATCCCGCGCCAGGCGAGCCAAAAATGCCGTCTGTTCCACCGCGCTGATTTTTAGCGGACCGTCCAGCCAAAATCTATCGACCTTAGCGCCGATCTCGGTGTTACCGTAGCCGAGGCTGACAAGCCCTTCGCGCATCCGCGCATGGCCGATGCGCCGGGCCAGTGCTTGATAAATCGGTACGTTGGACAGCTTGATCGCCTCGCGCAAGCCCATATCCCGCTCCCAGTCTTTGATCATTTGTGGTTGGCCGCCGTATGGCAGCGCTTCATCTACGTTGCCGACCGCACCTACCGACAAGCCGATCAAGCTATTGACTATCTTGAACGTCGAGGCCGGGATGAAGCGGGTTTCCGCGCGGAGCTGGTCGTGGCCGATTAGCCTATCTGCATCGACATCGTAGGCCACGAAAGTGCCGTGCACGCCGGCATCGCTGAATAGTTTGCCAAGCTCCGGACTGTCCAGCCATTCGATAGCGTCAACCCGGCCGGCAAGTAGTAATAGCAGAGCGGCAAATAGATGTTTCATTTAGGATTGCTCGTAGGCTCGTTTTAAAGTGTCTATGTCTATTTTCGTCATTTTTAGCATGGCCTGCATCACTTGTCCGGCTTTTACCGGATCGGGATCGCTCAATAATTCGATCAGGATATTCGGCACGATCTGCCAAGTAACGCCGAATTGGTCGTCCAGCCAGGCGCATTGATTGGTCTTCCCACCTTCAGAAAGCTTTTCCCAATAGTAATCAACTTCCGCTTGAGTTTCGCAGTGTACGACAAACGAAATCGCCGGGGAAAACGAGTGCATCGGCCCACCGTTGAGCGCAGTAAATACTTGCCCATCCAGCTCGAAATTGGCGGTCATCACACTGCCTTTCGGTCCCGGCCCGGCATCGGCGTAACGGTTGACGCTCAAGACCTTCGAGTTTTTAAAAATGGATACGTAGAAATTCATCGCCTGTTCGGCTTGGTCGTCGAACCATAAAAATGGGGTGATTTTTGGCATGGTGTTTACTCGGTAAAATATAAAAAGTAATGACCGGTTTCCCGGCTTACAAACTGGCTACCAGCTCGGCCAGTTGGTCGGTGGCCTTGCCCCAGCCTTCGTGAAAACCCATCTCTTCGTGGGTTTTCCGATCTACCGCGCTCCAATGCAACACCCGAGCGGTGTAACGGGTTTTTCCGTCTTCAGGCGTAAACGTGACGATGCCGGTCATGAAGGGTTTGGCGGAGGGTTCCCAGGCGTTGGTGTAGGCGTCGGTGAACACCAAACGCTCGTTTGGCACAACTTCAAGATAGATACCTTGGTTGGGAAACTCCTGGCCTTCCGGGCTGCGCATCACGATGATGCTGGTGCCGCCGGCTCTGACATCGAGTTCGGCAGAGGCCACGGTCCAGGGCTTCGGACAAAACCATTGCTTGAGCAGCACCGGTTCGGTCCATGCTCTATAGAGTTTCTCGGCTGGCGCATCGATCAAACGCGTCAGTCCAAGTTCCCGCGATTCAGCTGTTTGTTCTGTTGGATTCATGGCTTTTCCTCTGTAATTGAAATAGCTGATTATTTTTCGGCAGTGGCTTTTAGCTCGGCCAAACTTTCCTCGAATTTCCCGCCTATCATCTTGTCCATGCTGAACACCAGGCTCATTACTTTGGAAATATAAGGGCTGGGGCCGAAGATCGCCTGAGTGACGTGGGTCGAGTTACCCTCGGTTTGCAGAACAAATTCTAGGGTGTTTTGCGCCGGAAACGGTTTGATGAAATCCATGCGGATGCTTATTTTCGCGGGCGGTGTCACGTCAATAATCTCCATGCGCCCCTGGCCGATTTCCTGGTTGCCTTCCCATTCATAGACCGCACCCGGCCCGCTGGTTGCGCCTCTGTATGTCCGCTTCATGCCGGGATCCACTTTTTCCCAAGCCGACCAGGTCTGCATGCTGTGCAAATCGTTGATCAACGGAAAAATCGTTTCCGGGGTCGCTTTGATAGTGATTGAGCGTTGTACGCGGAAAGTATCCGGTTTGGTCGCCGCGTAGATCAGCATTGCGAGGAGTATTACGAGTAAAACGATAAGGATGGCTTTGATCATGGTTTTCTCCTAAAGCTTGGTAGGTTCAATCGCCGGGCAGGCCAGGAATCTCTATCAGCGGCCGCACTTCGACGGTGCCCTTGCGCGCCATCGGAATCTGTTCGGCGATAGCGATGGCGGCGTCCAGATCCTGAGCGTCGACCAGATAGTAGCCGCCCAGTTGTTCGCGAGTTTCCGCAAACGGGCCGTCGGTGACGAAGCGTTTGCCGTCGCGTACCCGCACACTGGTAGCCATGGCGGTGGGCTGTAAGGGGCTGGCGGCCAAATATTGGCCGTCGGCTTTGAGTTTGTGCGCGAGTTGGGTGGACTCGACATAACAGGCTTGCCGCTCGGCTTCGTCCAGGCTGTGTTCTTCAAGATAAATCATTAACATATATTTCATGCCGGTCTCCTTCAGCCTTGGCACACCGCGCCGGGCTCCATGTAACAATATTCCCAGATGTGGCCATCCAGATCCTGAAAGCCGTGAGCATACATAAAGCCGTGATCTTGCGGTTCCTTGTAAAGCGTGCCGCCGGCGGCGATGGCCGTGCTGACCATGGTATCGACTTTTTCCCGGCTTTCCGCCGATAGGCACAGCAACATTTCCGTACTTTTTGTGGCGTCGCAAATGGCTTTGGGCGTGAAGGATTGGAAGAAATTCTCGGTCAGCAACATCACGAAAATATCGTCACTGACGATCATGCAAGCTCCATCGTCGTTGGTAAATTGCGGATTGAAGGTGTAACCCAGTCTGGTAAAAAAGGCCATGGAGTTAGGTAGATTTTTCACGGCTAAGTTGACGAAAATTTGTGTGGCCATATCGGCTCCTTTTACAAAATTGATAGAAATACCGGTTGCCGGTGTTATGCAGTTTCGCCGCCCGCCGCTTGCGCCGCGAAAAATGCGGCCATGCGGCTGGGCATTTCGCTGGGGTCGACATCTTCGACATGCGTGGCAATCATCCATTGATGGCCAAATGGATCGCTCACCGCACCCATCCGGTCGCCCCAGAATTGATTGGTGGGCTGCATGGTTTGCGTGGCCCCGGCCTTGATCGCGGCGGTAAACACCGCATCGACATCGTTGATGTACAAGAACAGCTTGACCGGCGTGCCTCCCAGGGTTACCGGCGAATGATCGGTACAGTGCGGATTTTCGTCGGCAAGCATGAATATTGAATCGCCTATTTTGAATTCGGCGTGAGCTATGTTGCCGTCCGGCGTATTCAGGCGGGATAGCTCGCTGGCCGCGAAGGCGTTTTTATAAAATTCTAGAGCCTGTGCTGCGTCTTGCACCACCAGATAAGGGGTAAGCGAGTGGTAGCCGTCGGGTATGGGTTTAATGGTGGTCATCGGGTTTTCCTCGTTTGGAGTTGAGTTTTGATAACTATGGCTTGCATCCTTAGTCGAACGGCGGTTGCTTAAATCGACAACGCGTCAAAATTTTTTTCGTCCGCCAGGTCCGGGCCGCATTTCATTTAACCAGCCCCAGTGCTTCCAAGGTTTTCGGATCTTCCGCTACCGGCCGGATTTCCACGCAACCCAGTTTCGCTCCGGGAATCCGCGCGGCCACCTGGATGGCTTCGTTCAGATCGTCGGCTTCGATCAAATAATACCCGACGAGCTGTTCCTTGGTTTCCGCGAACGGGCCGTCGGTAATGCTCACTTTGCCGCCGCGCACTCGCAGCGTGATGGCGGCATTGGCCGGCAGCAGCCGATTGCAGCTCAGGTAATGGCCGCTGTCGCGAATGGCTTGGGTAAATTCGGTGTATTCATCAAAATGTTTCGCTGCCGCGTCATCCGACATTCCCTCCATCACGGTTTCGGCGCAAATCAGGCATAGGTATTTCATAGTCAATTCCTCGGGCTAAAAATAGTGTTTGTACCGAATAGTCGTTCGGGTCTGGGCAAATTCGACAGCCAAAACGCGCTTAGACAAAAAGTTTGTAATTATTCAGTCAATACAGCCTAAAGCAATCGTAGGCTGGATAAGTCGTGCGCATCCGGCAACCTTGGTGGATGCGCACGACTTATCCACCCTACCCCTCACAATTGCTGAATAGATACAAAAGTTTTTTGTTAATGCGCCTTTGCATCAGCCTATTGCTGAGATTAACTGACGAAAAACCGTGGTAGTGATAGTTACAGTTTCTCGCGCATTAGCGTTGAGCCGAAGCCGGCTGTCGCTTACCATGAACAAATCGACCTCAATTTTTCACAATCTGACCGGAGATCAACGATGACGCTATGCCCTTGCGGCTCCAAACTGGAATATGCCGAATGCTGCGGCCCTATCATCGATGGTGCGCTGGCGCCCACCGCCGAAGCCTTGATGCGTTCGCGTTACACGGCCTTCGTACAACGAAAGCTGGATCATATCGAGCGTACTCATGCCCCGGAAATTAAAGACGACTTTAATCGGGCGGAAGCCGAGCGGATGGCGGAAGAATGCGAGTGGCGCAGCCTGGAAATCCGTAACGCCACGGAAACCGGCGATACGGCGCAAGTCGAGTTCACCATAAAATTTCGCCGCGACAAACAGGATAGGGTGCAAACCGAGTTGGCCAGTTTCCGCCGCGAAAACGGCGAGTGGCTGTATGTCAGCGGCGATCTCAATCCCAAGGTGACTCAGCGGGTCGTCAGCAAAGTGGGGCGTAACGATCCCTGTCCGTGCGGGTCGGGCAAGAAAGCCAAAAAATGCTGCGGCACCACGACTGAATTAGAGCAGGAATGACGCAGCGTTTTCTCTGCACCGCGTGCGGCAAATGCTGTTATGGACAGTTGCCGCTGACGGTAAACGATGCGTTTAAGCATGCCGACCGCTTTCCGTTGGCCATGGTCTGGACACCGGTGCGGCAAGGCGGTAAAGACTTTGCGATGGTGTCGCGGCTGGGAGCCACGATAAAGCTGGCCAACAAGAAAGAACTGGCGGTATTGATAGTACCCACCGCCTATATTCCACCGTCGTTTCCGTGTCCGGCGCTGGCGCCCGATAATCTTTGCGGGATTCACGCCGATAAACCCTCACGCTGCCGAACCATGCCGTTTTACCCGTATCGTGACGAGCAATTTCAAGCCGAGCTATTAAAGCCGCAACCCGGTTGGGCTTGCGATACCTCGGAGTCAGCGCCAGTGGTGTTTGCCGACAAGAAAATTCTGCTTCGCGAAGATTTCGACGCAGAACGGCAGGAATTGGAGGAACAGATTCCGCAGATCCGCCGCTATGCCGACTATATGTTGAAGTACACGCCGCAGCTGGTCGATAACCTCGCCAAAGTGTCGCTCAAACCAAAAGGCGGACAAGTGGTGACCAGCCTCTCGTCATTTCTTACCGCAATTCGCCATCCCAATGCCCAACAGATTGCCCGGCAGCAACTGCCGGTGTTGAACAGTTATTTAGAGAAAACCGTTTCCGAACCGAGCCTAGGGGAGTTTCATCGCCATTACCTGGCCGGGGCCAAAGAAATGCAGTATTTAGCCCGGCAAGCCAGATAACTATTCTCCGGTTGCCGGTTGTCACAACTCATGAAAAAACCGATTGGCTTTGGTTACTAGAGATTGATTGGGAGACTTGGTATGCAACTGTACTGGCATGAAACCTACAAGTACTAGACATTGGGGTTTTCTGAAAGCAGAGGTTCCGGAATGACTGTTTTCAGGTACGCTGAATAACGTTTGCCGACCCGTTTCTGCCTATCACCTAACGTGATTCAAAGGCGGGAATTGGATCATTACCAGACAAAATTTTTTCGTCACCGATGATATACAGAAGGGACAATTATATGCATATCAAAAAATTATCGTTTCAAAGAGTATTTTCAATAAATATACGGAAATCATCTAATTACTAGTTAGTCGCCAAACTGGATAAGGTTCTATGTTCTCAGAATTGGATAAAATATCAGAGGTCGACGAAGGCGCCCTCATTTTGTATGCGCGCCTCTGGCAGCTTGAAAAATGGCTGAGGGAAATGGTGTATGTTGAATTAAAGACGAAGAAAGGTAGGAATTGGTTTAACTTCAATAAAACTAAAAGTATCTATGAAGCAGATAAAGCTTTTACGCATATACCTACAGCCGATGATAACCCGCTAAGTTTTACTACATTTACTGAACTTGTTGGACTAGTTCAAAATAACTGGGATCTGTTTTCGGAGTATTTACCTCCGAAGCAGATATGGGAAGTCAAACTAGGTGAGATTGTACATATAAGGAACAGGGTTGCCCATTTTAGAAGTGGCCACGCGGATGACATTGAACGATTGTTGCAACTGATGAGGGATATTGATAATGGATTCTGGAAGTTCTGTACTGATTATAATGATTTGCAGCCAATACTACCTCCTGAGAGGGATGCTGTTGCCAAGAAGTATGTTGATCTTGATCCATTTTCGTTTAAAGAAGTTGCTCCAAATGAGTGGACGAAAATCGGATCGGCTCCCCAAGCACTGAGATACATTGTATCTATCAATTCACTCAGGCGGCGGTGGGCTGAAAAGGCGACATTGATTGATGGAGCATCAGGATATATATGACGTTAATATCCAATTGCGAGATAACAGACAGTTCGACTATTCAAAATTTTTAACAGAAACAAGTAAGTATAAGGAGGTATTAATTCATATCTGCCTAGACACATTCTCAAGTTCAGCTCGAATAACGATTCCTGCAATAATTGGCAGTGAAAAGGTTTGTGAAATAGTCGATTATCTGATCGATATTACTGAGAATTCAATGACGGTTCATCGCTCTATCAATTTTGATGATCAAACTGTTCAAAAGCTATCTGAAAAGTGGCCTGAATATGTACTTGGCCCCAAAAATCCTTTAACTTTTCTTGGGTCTGATATGCCATGCTCTTTTTTCAACGTCGTCAGAAACAGCTAACAATCGCGTTAATTAGGACGTTCGCAAGCTTGCGCCTATTGCGCGGGAGTTAAAGGAGCAAGTAGCCTCGATGGAATCGAGGTTTCGAAGGCCAGTTCCTTTTAATTGCCGATGTGGGTTTGATGGCCGGCAGGCCGACGCCCTCGATTCCGCTAACGCTGCATCGAGGCTACAATGGCCCGACTTCAATTGGCGCAAGGAATGGGGATGGTGGCGTATCTTCGCAATTTCGTGGCGCGTGGCACCTATTTTTTTTACGTCGGGTGGGTTTTGGCCGAACTTGCTTTATCAGTACGATGGGGCGCGAAACTTTTCATTTGTTGTGTCAAAAAGCGCGTCTGGTGCGCGACGCAAATAATGACATACCACTTTAAAAGCAATCACCCATGTTTCACTAATCTTGTCACTCGGCACGGACTTCGCGCAATCTGCGCGCCAAAAAGCGTTGCTCCGGTTCCTGCCGCGTTAAAGCCAGGGCTTGCTCGTAAGCTGTGATCGCTTCGTCGGTTCTGCCCAGACGCCGGTACAAGTCTGCCCTCGCCGCGTGTGCCAGGTGATAATCGCTAAGGTCGCCGTTCTGTAAAATGGCATCGATCAAAGCAAGCCCGGCTGCAGGTCCATCCCGCATTGCTATTGCTACAGCCCGGTTTAATTCGATCACCGGCGAGGCATCGATGCGCAACAAGACGTCGTAGAGTGCGACGATTTGCGGCCAGTCCGTGGCGGCGGCATGGCCGGCATTGGCGTGAACTGCGGCGATGGCGGCTTGCACGGCATAAGGGCCAAAGCGCTGCGACACTAAGGCCCGCTGCACCAGTGTCGAACCTTCCGCGATGCGTTCCCTATCCCACAAGCTGCGGTCTTGGTCATCCAATAAAATCAGTTCGCCGTCGGCTGTGGCTCTGGCGGCCCGGCGCGATTCGTGCAGCAGCATTAAGGCCAGTAAGCCTTGCGCTTCCGGTTCCGGCAGTAATTCGACCAACAAACGTCCCAAGCGTATCGCTTCTTCCGACAAATCGTGCCGGGTTAGCGTAGCGCCGGACGAAGCAGAGTAACCTTCGTTGAACACTAGATAAACCACCCGCAGCACTGAGTCCAAGCGGTCGGCTAGTTCGGCGGGCGCGGGTACTTGGTAAGGAATGCGGGCGTCGCGGATCTTGGTTTTGGCGCGGACGATGCGCTGGGCAAGCGTTGGTGTTGGTGTCAGGAAGGCACGGGCGATTTCTTCGGTCGCCAGGCCGCAAACCTCGCGTAGCGTCAATGCGACTTGCGCATCGGGGGACAATGCCGGATGGCAACAGGTGAAGATCAGCCGCAGGCGGTCGTCTTCCAGACCTTCGTCATCCGTATCGTTGGTTTCGCTGGCCGGATCGGCCAAAGTATCGGCATCTTCCAGCATGTCGAAGCGGGCTTGCCGGCGCTGGCCGTCGATGGCCTTGAAGCGGCCGGCGGAGACCAGCCAGGCGCGCGGATTGGCGGGTACGCCGTCGCGCGGCCATTGTTCGAGTGCGGCGCGAAACGCGTCGTGCAGCGCTTCCTCGGCAACATCGAAATCGCCGAGCAGCCGAATCAAGGTTGCCAGTATGTGGCGGGATTCGCTTTGGTAGATGGCGTCGATTTTCTCGCGCACCGTCGTTTCTCCTCTATTGGCTTTCAGCCTTGTCCGCTCAAGCTACGCATAACCTGACGCCAGCCCGCCTCCGCGTTGGCGCCGACTTGTGCGAATACTGTTTGCAGCTGTTGCATTTGGGTACCGGTGAGTTGCGCTTCCAGTTCCGCTCCGGCCGCCGTTAAGCTTAGTTCGCGTACTCGTTTATCGTGCGTGGCGGTGTCTATCATGACTAACTGCATATCCAAGAGTTGCCGTAACGGTGCGTTCAAGGCTTGTTTGCTGACGCTGAGCATGCCCAGCAGCGCGTTCACGGAAATCCGCGGATTGCGGCCGACGAAATACAAGATTCGGTGATGCACTCTCCCCAGACCGCGCTCGGCCAGGATGCGGTCCGGCTGTACGGTAAAGGCGCGGTAGCCGAAGTAAAACTGTTCGATAGCCAGGCGCAACGCTGCTTCGCGCATGTCCGGCGTCAATGTTTCATCAAGAGGGGGATTATCGATAGTGGATATTTGGTCAACCATGTTGACATTATAGGCAGGTAGCTATTAGCATGGCTATAGGTCAACTTTATTGACGTTTATCAACGCCTGCCATGAACTCATTTTTACTGCAACACCCTATCCGCTTTTCCACTCGTACCCAAGATCTGCATCCTTCGCCGATCCGCGAAATCCTGGCCGTCGTCGACCGACCCGGCATGATTTCCTTTGCCGGTGGCTTACCTTCGCTGGACAGCTTTCCTCAATTCAACCTGCAAGCCATGCCGCAGCACGTGCTGCAATACGGTGCCAGCGAAGGCGAAGTGGAATTGCGCGAGCGGATCGCCGAAGACATGCAAAGCTTGGGGCTGCAATGTTCAGCTGAACAAGTGTTGATCCTGTCAGGATCGCAGCAAGGCATCGATTTGGTCGCTAAATTGTTCATCGATCCCGGCACGCCGGTGGCCGTGGAGGCGCCGACTTATCTGGCGGCATTGCAGGTGTTTCGCTTTTTCGGCGCCCGCTTCGTGGCTTACGATGCTGGAACGCCCGATCCGGATACTTTTAAGCAGGAAAAGCCGGCGTTTGCCTATGCAATTCCGACGTTCCAGAACCCCAGCGGGCGCTGCCTGGATGCATCGGAGCGTGCTGCCTTGGCTGCCGCTTGCGATGCGACGAATATTCCGTTGTTTGAAGACGACCCTTACCGCGATCTGGTTTATGACGACTGCGAGCGCACCCCGGTTTGCGCCCGCTTGCAACACGCGCCGTGGATTTATCAGGGATCGTTTTCGAAAAGTTTGGCACCGGGCTTGCGCCTGGGCTATCTGGTGGCGTCGCCGGAACTAATGCCTTTTTTGACCCGGCTGAAGCAGGCGGCCGATTTACACAGCAATCGCATTAGTCAATGGTTGGTGCTGCAACAACTGAACGATCCAGCCCGAACCCAGCAGTTGGTGGAATTGGCCGGACATTATCGCCAGCGCCGCGATGCGTTCGAAACCGCGCTGCGCCGTCACTTTTCCGATCTGGCCAGTTGGCAAACCCCGCCCGGCGGTTTGTTTTTCTGGCTGACGCTGAACCATCAAGTCGATACCCGCCAGCTGTTGCCCAAAGCCATAAAAGCAGGCGTGGCGTTTATGCCCGGCGAAGCCTTCTTGCCGATGGACGTAGAGACCAGTGGCCAGCTGCGCCTGAATTTCAGTCACGCTGATGAAGAACAAGCCGAGTGTGGTCTGCGGATATTGGCTGAGTTGGTTCGGGAGCTTGTTTGATATTGCTTCCGCCCAGTTGTTGACAAAGTCCATAAATAGACTTATTTTAAAGTAAAGTTTAGATAAGTTGTTTTGGAGGGCTTATGTTGTCAACCGCTCATGCGCAATTACCCGCCGATAGCGCGATGGTGGCCGGTGCCGCGTTACGGACGTTTTTCAATATCGCCGACGTCTGGCGTTTGAATGTCGAACAGGCCATGGTGCTATTGGGGCTGGATTCGCGCAGCACCTATTTTAAATGGAAGAAAAACCCGGAAACGGCCAGTCTTAACGGCGATAAATTGGAAAGGCTGTCGTATATCTTCGGCATTTATAAGGCCTTGCAGATTTTGCTGCCTAAACCCGAAGCGGCGGATGGTTGGTTGCACCAGCCCAATCACGCGGCGCTGTTCTCCGGGCAAACCGCGTTGCAACGCATGTTGTCCGGGCGGGTGGCGGATTTATACGTGGTGCGCCAGTATCTGGATGCGCAGTGCGGTTGGGCCTAATGACGGTGCCCAAGATCAGCCGGATAGACTGGCGACCTTGCTGGCGACTGATTCCCAGCCGGTTTCCGCCGACCGGCTTGTTCGATAGAGTGGCCAACCCGGCCGATCTGGGCGTGGTGTTTGCCATCGAAGCGCTGACTAACGACCGTTTGCGCGACGAAGCCGGCGAAATTAGTTTGGTCGCGGCGGCGGACCGTATTTCCGGACCGGGGACTACGCCGATCATGGCGGCGTTTACTCATCTGAATCCGGAGGGTAGCCGGTTTTGCGACGGCAGTTACGGCGTGTATTACGCTGCCAAAGACATCGATACCGCGATAGCCGAGACCTGCTTTCATCGCAAACGGTTTATGGCCGCGACTCAACAGGCACCGCTTGAAATCGACATGCGCAGTTATGCCTCCGATTTGAATGCCGATCTACACGATATTCGCGATCTGCAAGTTGAAATGCCTGATATTTACGATGCCGACACCGGCAATTATGCAGCCGCGCAGGCCTTGGCCAGGCAGTTGCGCGCGGACGGCGCAGACGGTATCGTCTATTCCAGCGTGCGGGCGGCGGGCGGCGAATGCGTGGCGGTCTTTAAACCCCGCTTGCTGGCGCCGGTCAAGCAAGGCGCGCATTATTGTTATGTGTGGGACGGCCGGCAAATCAGCGCGGTTTATAAAAAAGAACTTTACCATCCCGGTGTGTAACCGATTGCCATGCTCGATTTGCCAGCACCCAGTCCGGAAAACGATTTTTACGAAACCCATATCCAATTGTTGTTGCACAGTTATCGGCAGTTACTGGGCAAGCCCTTGCTGGAAAAGTCCGCAAGCTTGTCGCTAGGCCGGCAAGTCTATCAGGCCGATTTCGCCTTGCTGTCGCATAACACCGACGCCGATCCCTTATTTAATTACGCCAACCAAACTGCGCAGGACTTATTCGAGTTATCTTGGCCGGAGTTTGTCGGCATGCCGTCGCGTTTTTCGGCGGAACCGGTCAACCGCGAAGAGCGCGAACGCTTGCTGAATCAAGTCGCCAGCCAGGGTTATATCGACAATTATTCCGGCGTGCGTATCGCCAAATCCGGCAAACGCTTTTTGATCGAGCAGGCGGTGGTCTGGAATGTTTACGATAGTGCGCAACGCTATGTCGGTCAGGCGGCTTGTTTTAGCGACTGGCGCTTGTTACCCTGAGCCCGTCTGCCTCCATCAACTCACTGTCTGGGAGAAATTTATGCTGAAAATATCCTTAAAACGTGGCGGCCGCTTATGCTGCGGCCTATTGCTAATGCTGGCCGGTGCGGCGCAGGCCGATGAAGTGGGTTGCGTGACCACGGCCTGGAAACTGATCGGCGCCAATCACAAAGTTTGCGTCGATGTGTTCGAAGATCCGAAAATCCCCAACGTGATTTGCCATATCAGTCAGGCCAGATCCGGCGGTATTTCCGGCGGCTTGGGCCTGTCGGAAGATCCGTCGGAGTTTTCCTTGGCTTGCCGGCAAATCGGTCCTATCACATTGCCGGCCAAACTGGGTTCGGAAGAAACAGTGTTTTCGGAAAGCACCTCGCTGTTTTTCAAGTCTACCAACATTACCCGGTTGTGGGATGCCAAGCACAACACCCTGGTTTATCTGGCAATTAGCCGCAGAGTGATTGAAGGGGCGCCGGCCAACAGCGTGTCTACGGTGCCGGTGATGCCTTGGGGAAAATAGGACGTTGGAACAACTCTATCCGATGTCCAAAGGATGACCGGCAACGGGTTTAATCCATTTCAATAAAGCCTCGTAAAGCGTGGCCGGCAGAATCGGTTTGCCTATGAAGTCGTTCATGCCGGCGGCCAGGCAGTGTTGATGATCGCCGTTCATCACGTTGGCGGTCATCGCAATGACCGGTATGTCGCGGCAAGCCGGGATTTGCCGTAACAGCCGAGTAGCCTGATAGCCGTCCATCACCGGCATTTGCACATCCATCAGCACACAGTCGTAGTCGGTATGCCGCAACTTATCCAAGGCCAGTTCGCCGTTTTCGGCAATATCCACTTGTAATTGCGCTTGTTCCAGTAGCTCGATGGCGACGATGCGATTGATTTCGTTGTCTTCCACCAGCAAAACCCGCCGCCCGTGCAGCCGCGCCAATTTTCCGATGTCTATGCTGGTGCGGTGACGGCGGATTTGGAAATTGCGGATGGTATTCAAATCGGTGGCCCCAAGCAGCACGTTAAAGGTAAAGGTGGAGCCAATGCCTGGTTTGCTGCTGACTTCTATACTGCCGCCCATCTGTTCTATCAACTGTTTGGAGATGATTAAACCGAGGCCGGTCCCTCCGTAGTTGCGGGTTACACTGCTGTCGCCCTGACTGAAGGCCTGGAATAGCTTGGTTTGCTGCTCGGCGGTGATGCCGATGCCGGTGTCGCTGATCGCGAATTGCAAGCGCACCGAGTGAGTGTCGCGGCTGATTTCGCTGAAGCTGACTATTATCTCGCCGTGCTCGGTAAACTTGATGGCGTTACCGATCAGATTGATCAAAACCTGCCGCAGCCGTTGCGGGTCGCCGATCACCGCATGATACTCCGGTCCTGCGGGCGGCCTGATCAGTTGAATGCCCTTGTTCGCGCTCAGTTGCAACATCGTCGAAAACACGTGCTCCAGCATTTCTTCCAGCAGGAAGGGGATGGTTTCCATCTGCATCTTGCCGGCTTCCATTTTGGAGAAATCCAGAATGTCGCCGATCAGTGTCATCAAGGAATGCGCGGACGACTCCACCCGTTTCAGATATTCGCGCTGTTTAAAGCTCAGTTCGCTGTTCAGGCACAATTCCACCAAGCCGACAATCGCGTTCATCGGCGTGCGGATTTCATGGCTCATATTGGCCAGGAACTGGCCCTTGGCCTGATTGGCGGATTCCGCGTCCTGTTTGGCCAACTCTAGCTCCTGGGTCCGGCTGAGAACCTGGCTTTCCAAATCGGTCTCGTGCGCCTGGATTTGCGCCAACATATTATTAAAGGCTTCGGCCAAATCGCTGATTTCGTCGTTACCGGAATAATCGGAGCGCCGGCTGTAATCGTGGTCTTTCTCGATTTGCCGTGCGGTATTGGCCAATTTCAGCAAGGGACCTAAAAACGAACGCTGCAAACGCTGTACATACAACGCTACCACACTGAGGGCTATCAAGATGATGCCGGTGTTAATCACAGTGTTGAACAGCAAGGAGTGATAGGAGCGTTTCAGATCGGCAACTAGGGTAATGTGGCCGACAATCTGTTTATTTTTATGCAAAATCGGCTGTGTGATCTGCCGGGTTTTCGACAGCCAGGTCGGCCACCAGCCGTGCCAATTGGTGGCGGGTTTTTCATAACGGACCAGTGTGACGCCGCTGGGGGTTTGGATTTGCCCTGCGATGATGTCCGGATCGTGGGCCAGCGCATCCAGTACTTCCTGGGCGGTTTGATTATCGTCGAACAACAAGGCAAAACTGCTGTTTTGGCCGATCATATTGGCGGTCAAGGTCAGTTTCTGGCCTATGGTCTGCTGCAAAGCCGAATATTCCCGAATCGACAACGATACCGTCGCCACCATCAGGCTTAACATCACCATCACTCGCAGGATTTTACCCAGCTTGCGGCTGATGGAAATGCGAGGATCTGTTGACGCTGTCATTCTATTATTTCGGCCATCCGCAGTAATTTCGAACTCAGCTTTAAATCGGCTGATTTCACCGCGGCTAAATTTACCACCAGTTTTAACCTGTTGTCGCGTAGCGTAAATTGCACCATACCCCCGTGGTTAGCGAAATTTTCCACGTCGCCGACCAACAATACATGGTGTTGTCGGGCTTGCTCGGTCAATACCGGCGATAATCCGGCCAGGTCGCTTAGAAATAAGATGCTGCATTGGGCGACATCGGGGGCGTCAGCCAGATTGACATGAACGGCATTACCGTTGATTTGCTGACCTTCCAAAACCGGCAGATAGGCGCGTAACAGGCTGCGACCTTGCAAACAAATCGTCACCGGCGCGGGGTTGGGCCATTGTGCCAACTCGGCGAAATGAAACAGATAGGCAGTCTTTAATTGAAACTCGCGGCTTTGGCTATTTTCTTCCGCGCGCGCGAAACCGGCGAACCAAACGCAGATGCTGAGTAGCAAAAGGGTGAGCAGACGCATTGGCGCTATCAACCGTCTTAAAAATGCCAGGATATTTGCGCCAGATAGCCGCGTTGAATCTGGCTGGCGACCGGTATGTAAAGCACGTCGCTGAATTCAGGATGTTGATCATCCAGCAGATTTTGCCCGCTTATCGATAACTCCAGATTTTTGTGCGGGTGCCAACCCAGCCGCAAGTCCAGCGAGATATAGGCCGGAATGCTGCGTCTATCGATATACACTTCATCGACATACCGCGCCCAGGCATCCAGTTCGATTTCGCTGGTCAGGTTATACAAAGAGCGTAGCGAGACATTGTGTTGCGGATTGAAATGTTCTTCGGTGAGCGGATCGCGAAACCAGGGCTGATTTTTATCGTAATTGACCGAGAACTGGTTGGCGCTGTAAGAGCCTTGCAGCCGCCAATCGTGATTTACCCGGTAATTGACGGCCAATTCCAGGCCGTAACTGTCCACTTGCCGGTAATTGGCCACGGTCGCCTGTTTGATGGTGCCGTATGTCGGGTCGTTATAGGTGACGCCGGTAAACTTGGTGCCTTGCATCCGGTCGTAGATGTTGTAAAACAAGGCGCTATCGAGATCCAGGCTATTGGATATTTGCCAGCGCCAACCCAATTCGTAGGCCAGCAGATTTTCGGTCAGCATATCCGGGTTGGCTTTGGCTTCGAAAAAGCGGTTGGTATCGGGGATTTGTTTGAACAAACGAATGCTGTGTTGGGCCCGATTCGGCAACACCACGGCCCGAGAGACAGCAGCCCACACGCTGTGCTGCTTGTTGGGCGTCCACAGCAGTCGGGCATTCGGTTCGGTTTCCCAGCCGGTGAAAGTGAAATGTTCGACCCGGTTGCCCAGCGTCAGGGTCAGATCGTTGGACAAATCGATTTGATCCTGCAGAAACACGCCGACATTATGCTGAGTGAATTGATTCGGCTCGAAACCCAGGGTTAGCGTATTGTCGAAGCTGTCATCTATGTTTTGATAATTCAAACCCCACATCAGCTTATGGTTATCAATGGCAGGCAAGGTGTGTTGAAAATCCAGATCGTAATGCGAGCGGCTCATCCGATTCACCGCCAGTTGCCATTCGGTTTGGGTAAACGCCATATTCAGCCGCCAATCGTGGCCGCTGTCGGTGCGATGCGACCAGTTGCCCTGCAAACTGCCGGTCACACCGTCCCTGCCGAAATCGTCGTTTTGCCACAGCGGCGCGGTCGTCGAGGTTTTGCCGATGTAGTAGCCGCCCAGCCGGTAGCGGGAGACGTTGGCTTCCACCATCAATTTGTCCTGGGCGCTGAGTTGGCTATCCAGGCGAAAATTGGCGGTTTCGGTATCGCCGGTGTCGTGCGTGTCTTGCCTACCGGCCAAGTCGATGCTGGCGTCGCGCACCATGGTGCTGATCGTGCCGCGCAGAAAGGTGGATTCCGACAACTTTTGGCCGTAACGAATCCCGCCGAAACCGCGTTCCTCGGTGCCGCCGCCGGCATTGAGCAAACCGCCTTGAGTATCACGAGCCGAACGGGTGATGATGTTGATGGTGCCGTTCACGGCATTGGCGCCCCACAAGCTGCCGCTGGGGCCGCGTAACACTTCGATGCGCTCAATGTCCGGCAGCGACGGGTTTTGCTGGCCCCAATAGACGCCGCTGATTAATGGGTCGTAGATGCTACGGCCGTCTATCATCACTTGCAGTTTGTTGGCATATAGGTCGTTAAAACCGCGCGCACTCACCGCCCAATTCCAGGCGTTGATTTTGGCGACGTTCATGCCGGGCACCATGCGCAACACCTCCGGCAAGCTGGTGGCCCCGGAGCGGCGGATGTCTTCCGAGGTGATCACGAATGCGGCGGCCGGGCTGTCCTTGACCGTTTGTTCCTGCCGCGCCAGGCTGGATACTTCCAGCTCGGTAAGTTCCTCCCAACTTAAGGGTAGCAATTCGTTGGTCGCTTCGATGTCTGCCGGATTTCCTTGAGCAAGCACGTTCATATGCACCAGGCAAAGCCCGCTGCATAAGTAGGCGAATTTACGCAGATAACGGTTAATCAGCATGACATTTAGAGGCTTGGAGAGGCAAGGTTGCCGCTATTATAAAAGCCTAGACCATTAACCGGGCAAATCAGTTGATGATGGGCTGGATGAATAGAGAGGCATTGCAATTTCCCTAGTTCGCCAGGAGCGGGAAATTGGCCATTGATTTTTAGCTCTGTCGAACTGCGAGCGGCTTGGCTTTACAGTAAGGCTGTCACGGACGCACATTCCGCGCTGGTCAACTCAAACTCGAAAATAGCCAAATCCTCGCTGATATGTTCGGCGGATGTGGTGCCGGTTAAAGGCACGATGCCAATCTGCGTTAAATAGCGGAAGAATATCTGCGCCGGGCCGCGCTGGTATTTTTCCGCCAACGCTTTCACAGCGGAGTCCGCGAGAATTTTGGGGTTGGCCGTCAGCGTCCAAAAGCTTTGATAGACGATTTGCCGTTGCCGACAAAACGCCCGCAGCTGTTTATCGTAGCCGGTATCGGCATAAAACCGGTTCTGCAATACGGCGGGTTTAACTGTCGCGTTTTCGTACAAAAACTCGAACAAGGCCGGATCGTAGCAATTGCTGATGCCCAGTTGCTTGGCAGCGCCGCTTTGCTGGATAACTTCCAACGCTTGCCAAACCTCCATTAATTGTTCGCGATCCGCCAGCGGCGAATGCAATACCAAGCCATCCAGATAATCGGTATGCAGATTTTTTAACGACACTTGGAAGGACCGCGCGACTTGCTCGGGCAAGCTGGCCTTGGCGTCGTAAGGAATGCGCAGCGGATCGTGGCCGTTTAAAGGCGTGAATTTGGTTTGCAAATATAGCTCGGAGCGCTGCAAGCCCAATGCGCGGCAAGCGGCCAGCACACCTTCGCCAACGCCGGCCTCGTGATAATGCTTGGGCTGGCAAGCCGTGTCGATGCCGCGAAACCCTAGTGTTATTGCCTGTTCCACCAACGCGGCTGTCCGCTCCTGCTTCCAGGCTGTACCGTAAATAATGCCCGGCATGCGCACGCCGGCGGAGGAGAGAATAAAGTCGTTGGCGCTCATCACAGCTCCTGAAAAAGCCTTGATCTTCGGCGATCGCGGCCTGGGCGTCAATTGCCTGGATTACTAAAATCCGGGATTGCCGAGGGAAGTTATTGTGGGGTGACTGAAAAATTTGGGTTGGGTGCTTGATTTTGTCGGTTGAGTTCGGCCGATTGTGTTGAAAAAGGCGGTATTTTGAGAATAAGTCGGAAGGGCGTTTTGATTGATTGCTGTGGTTTTGCAGAAGCTGGCATGTGAGTTTTTTGCTTTCCGGTGCGTAAATACGGTTTATATTGCCGTTATGTGGGTATCAATTGGGGTACTGACTCATTGATGATCAACCTCTTCGCCATTCGCCTTAGATTTTGGGTAGTCGCTGCCAGTAGGAACTCATCTTTGGCATTACTGAAGCCTCGTAACCGCAGCTTATCCATTTTCAAGATGCGTTTGAGATGAGCAAACAGCATTTCCACCTTCTTGTGCTCCTTGCGTGACTGCTTATAAACATCGGTTTTGGTAATGGCTCGAGTGACATCACGGGCTGATTCATGGGGGGCTTTGATCGATTTGACGATTAGCCATGTTAGGACAGCACTGCTCTTTGAGCGGACAGGCCTTGGCAATCCAATTGGCTGGCGCGATAGCGTTAAGGGTTTGCCTGTTTGCTGCGCCAAGCGGGTTTCAGACACTTACTCGCTGGACAGATATACTGATTATTCTCCGCATCATAGGTGAAGTCAGTCTATTGGCTTTTGTGATGCCTGGACCTTTATCGACGAGAAAACTTGCTAGCAGCTTGGTTTCTTCGTCCTTGGTGAGTACGCGGGTTTTGGTATTTTTTACCTTGACCGTGGGCGGTTCGACGGTGCAGACGTCGTAGCCGAGTTTTTTACACAATTTAATGGTTCGAGTAATGACTCCGAGGTTGTGTTTGACCGCGGACGGCTTGCTTTCCAAGCCGCGTTTGTTGACGAATTGATACAGGAAACTGTTATCGATTCGGGTCATCGGAAGGTCCGTGTCGAAGTTGTCGTTTAACCAGTTGGAAACGCTGACCACGGATTTTTGGTAGGCGGTGTTGTCTTTGGAATAGTTGTGATGAAGCTTCAGTCCTTCCTTCAGCGAAATGGATTTACCTACCAGCTTCGATTGTTCGACGGCTTGTTTGTAGTACTCCAGATCGATCTTGGTGGCGAGCTTCTTGTCGGTCGTTTTGGTCGACTTGATGTACTTCCGACCGTTCAGGGTGAATTCCGAATAGTAGTTTTTTGAGTTGCTCCGTTTCGTAATCATTGCTATGTACTCCTTGTTGTTGAAATTTGAGTACACAATCCCTTGATTTATAAGGAAAGACAACGGGCTACCGACAATTCTTTTTAAGAATTGAGGTGGGGATTTTCTATAAATTTTGAAGGGCGGCAGCAGGGTGTGAATTTTGGTGGGATTGAGGGTGAACCAATCCGGGGCCAAATTATAACCGTCTGATTTCAATGGGATGAACCCGCAGAATTGGTGGAGTCGTAAGACACGCTGGGTAATAATAAAGAATTCCTCTGCACAATAGACAATGCAGGCTTTGCAACGTTGTCACACGGCAAATCAATAAGTTATAGGGAAAATAATTTCGCGGTTCCTTTATCTTTGCCGCGATGGATAAGGAAAAGCCTGACTAGTAAGCGGCTTCAGCTAACCTTCATGCCTGCCAGGAAGCGGGCACGACGGAATTTTGGTTTAGCTGAAGCCGCTTGCTATTCAGCTCAATGCTTGTTTTTCCCAATGCACCAAAACCGGCGGGTTATCGTTCACCGAATAACAATTTGATAGCCCGGTCGGCTTGAATCAATCCGTAGCCGGTGGCGAAGTCGAAACCCGGCTTGCCCAAGTCCACACTACTGTCGCGCAACGATCGATAAAGCTGTGGCGGCTTCAGCTCCAGGCCTTTTTGTGCGGCGGCCTGCAATAGCAAGGCGGCAACCGCTGCGGCATGAGGTGCCGCCGCCGAGGTGCCGGTGAAATTGGGTTTACCGTCGTGCTCAAGGTCAGGCCGGGTGTTGGTAAAAAAACTGGTGTTGATATTCGTGGGCGCAACGGCATCGACATGGCTGCGAATTAACGGCTGATCTAATCGAGCGCCCTGTTGATCAAACACTATCGGCACGCCGCCATGGGAAGAGTAATAGCTGGTTTGCCATAACCCAATTTTAGCTGAGGCCGTTTCCACCGCACCGACGATGAAAGCGCCGCTGGCATTCGCATGACCAAACGCCGAACTCAGGGCATTGGATGTCGCGTACTCAAGGATCGAAGGATGCTCGCTGGGCAAAGAGCTGCCGCTCAACACATACTTGATCAGGCCCGGTGCCGGACCGGCGACCAGGAAGATACGGATACCAAGGGTCTTTCGTTGAGGATTGCCTTTGTTGTCGTAGCCTGCCACTTCGATGGAATCGCCACCCAGATTATCGGTTGAGCCGCCAATCACTCGCTCGGTACTGGGTTGCTTGCAGGCAGGATCGTCGTAAAAAATGACATCCAAATCACTGGCCGAACCGGTGTTGCCGGCAATGGATTTGGCCGGTTGGTCCCACTGCAAGCTCAACACCGTAAAAATATCGGCGCCGACGGCGATGCTTTGGCAGGTATCGATTTGTTTTGGGTGTGGATTAAAATCGTGGGCAGAACCCTGTTTCAACCCCATCGGGTAAGTCTGACTATCGGAAAACGCGGCCTGATAGGTGTTTTGCCCGACATTTCCAGAGGACGAAAAATAGGCAATCCCACGCTCGAATACCAGTTGATCGATAGTCTGCGCCGCCAATCCGTCCTGAAACATCGGTTCGTGGAAAAACACGGCGTCATCGACAATGATTTGCGCGCCGCTGTCGGCTACCCGATTCAGCGCCTGGTTGAAGTCGATGGCGTTATTGCCCATGGCGTGAAATACCAGTTTGGCGTTGGGCGCCAAATCGTGAATCACCTCCAACATCGCCCGGCCTTCGTCAATGGCGTGTTCGCTTTGGCAGTCGGCTTCGCGCAAGACAACCACCTCAGCCGGTAATTCGCCTTGCTGTTGGCCGGCAGTCGCGCCGCGCAGGCAATTATAGCTATCGCTGATCACACCAATAGTTATTCCCGCACCATTTAATCCGTACAGTGCTCGGACTCGGTCCGCGCGGACCAGTGAGTCCCCTTGACTAATGACCGGCGCTTGAAGTTTGACTTCAGACAGGCCCGTCAAAGGTATGCCGCTTAAAACGAATAGGCATAAAAAGTATGAAAAAAAGCGACGCGAGTTAATGGCTTTCATGAATCCTTTTATTTGATGGGGCCAAGTGTTATCAGACTAACTTTAGCCAAACAACGCCCGCACAGCCAAGCCGGACGCTATTCCGGCATAATAAGCCACTCAAACAAACCATATTTATAAGCCTGAGGAGCAACGGCATGGCACTTGAAGTTGAACATAAGTTTTTACTGGCGAACGACGACTGGCGCGGTGAAATTGATCATTCCGTACATTACAAGCAGGGCTATTTAAGCAGCAGTCCGCTCAGTTCGGTGCGCGTGCGGATTTCCGACAGCCAGGCCTGGCTGAACATCAAGAGCGCCACTATCGGCACCCATCGTCAGGAGTTCGAATACGAAATTCCGTTAAGCGACGCCAATAGTATTCTCGACGAGCTATGTCACAAGCCGCTGGTCGAAAAGATCCGCTATTTTGTTTATCGCGACCGGCATGTTTGGGAAATTGACGAGTTTATGGGCGATAACCAAGGTTTGATTGTCGCCGAAATCGAATTATCGGCAGTGGGCGAGGCCTTTGTTAAGCCGGACTGGGTCGGCATGGAAGTTACTGACGATCTACGATACTACAACAATAATCTCTGCAAGCATCCGTTCAAGGATTGGGGCAAATAACAAGCAACAATCCAGGCACGCGATAAAAGCTGCCATTTTCGGGTTTTTGCGCCGGTTGTTGCAAAACTGGGACAAGATATTCACAGAGTCGCTACAGCACTACAAACATAGAGCTAACCATCCTCACCAAAGCCTGGCGCTTAGCGAATTTTGGTCATAGGCAATACATTGTTAAAACAATAATTTAAAGGACGTATTGAAATCCAAAATGCAATGCTCTATATTGAATGTATGAGCAAAGCTACTATTGTTGTTTTATTGATACTTTTTGCCGGTCCGCTGCGAGCCTCGGAGCTGACGACCGCTATCGCCCATTTGGAAAGCGATTGGGCCAGCGTTTATTATCAAAGCGACGAAACCCGGCAGAGACAAACCTATCCGCAATTGCTGGAAAAAGCCGCCGAACTGACCAAACGCTACCCGAATTCCGCCGAGCCGAAAATCTGGCAAGCGACGATTATCGCCACCAATGCGGCGTTTCAATCCTCTCTGAGTGCCTTGTCCAGCCTGCAAACCGCCAAGACGCTGTTGGAAGAAGCCATTGCCCAAAATCCCAGTGCCTTGGATGGTGCGGCTTATGTCACGCTGGGCACGCTGTATTACATGGTGCCTGGCTGGCCGGTATCTTTTGGGGATAATCAGCTCGCCGAGCAAATGTTGAAAGCCAGCTTGAAAATTAATCCTAACGGTATCGACGCCAATTACTTTTACGCCGATTATTTACTACAACAGGATCGTAGCGCGGAAGCCGAGGAATATTTGCACAAGGCCATCCAGGCTCCGTTGCGCAAGCAGCAAGTGTTTGCCGATAGCCAGTTGCAAAACGAGGCTAAACTCGCGCTGGCGCATACCCAGCAGCGTAAATCCAACGCCGGCAAAAATAAATTTCAATCGTTGTTCACTTCCGCGACAGCCGACTAAATCCGCCTGGCCCGTTTGCCTTTGGATGTAGAATAACCCTACTTTCAAAACAGGCCACCACTGGCATTTATGAAAAAAACCATTTTCGGACTGTCCGCGGTATTTTTTTTACTGTTTTGTACGTCCAGCGTCGCCGTCACGCCCGCAGCAAATCGGCCGCTGGAAACAGTAGCGCTGCAATTAAAATGGTTTCACCAGTTCCAATTTGCCGGCTATTACGCGGCTATCGAGCAAGGCTTTTATGCCGAGGAAGGCTTGCAGGTAGAGATACGCGCGCGCAATCCTGATCAGGACTACATCGAACAAGTCGCCTCCGGGCAAGCCGAATATGGCATCGGCGATTCCGGCGTCATCGCCCAGTATGCCAACGGCAAGCCTATCGCGGCCTTGGCCGCCATTTTTCAGCACGACGCGCTGGTGCTGTTCAGCAAACAATCGTCCGGCATCGTCAGCCCTTACGAAATGGCCGGCAAGCGCATTATGTACGATGTGGTCGGCGAGAATAACGCGCAGGTTCGTGCCTTACTGGCCGAAGCCAATCTGAACGAAAGCCGTTATCAAAAAATTGCCGAGACCTTTAACAACGCAGACTTTATCGCGGATAAAGTCGATGTGATGTCCGGCTATATCACCGACCGGCCTTTTAGCTTTCGCGCCGCCGGCATCAAATTCAACATTATCAATCCGCAAAATTACGGTATCGACTTTTACGGCGACTTGCTTTTCACCAGTCGCAAAGAGCTACAGCAGCATCCGGGCCGCGCCGAGCGCTTCCTCCGAGCCAGTCTGAAAGGCTGGGAATATGCGCTGGCTCACCCCAATTTGCTGATCGATCTCATCCAAAACAAATACCCAAGCAAACTTAGTCCGGAGCAACTGCGCTACGAAGCAGAGGAAACCCGTAAGCTGATCATGCCGGACTACATCCCGCTTGGGCAGATAGAGGCTGCCCGCTTACGCCGGGTGGCCGACATTTATGCCAACCTGAAATTAGCGCATCCTTTAAGCGATGGCCAGCTCAATGATTTTGTTTATGGTGGTAGTAAATCCAGCGCTTTGCAATTGAGCGACGCGGAACGGCAGTGGCTGGCTGAACATGCTGAAATTCGAGTGGGTATAGATAGAAATTTTCCGCCATACGAATGGCTGGACGCGGCTGGCGAGCATCAAGGCATGATTGCCGAGCATCTAAAGCTAATCGAGCAGAGATTGGGGGTGAAGTTCGTTTTGATCATGGACAAGTCCTGGCAGGAAGTGCTGGACATGGCCAAGCGCGGCGAACTGGACATGATCGCCGGGGCGACCAAAACCCCGGATCGAGAGCAGTATCTGAATTTCACCCAGCCCTATATTAGTACGCCGACTGTGATCATCGGCGACAAAAACAGTGGTTATATTAACTCCTTGCAACTGCTGACGGGGCGGCATGTCGCTATCGAACAAGGTTATTTTATTCAGGAATTGCTAAACAGAGACTACCCAGGGATACAGCTGCTGACTGCCCCCTCGGTACAAGAAGCGCTGAATCTACTGGCCGAAGGTAAGGTGGATGCATATATCGGCGATGCGGCCTCGGCCAGTTATGCGATCAAGCAACAAGGCTTCTTAAACCTGCATATTGCCGGCCAACCAGGGTACCTCAACGAAACCCGGATGGCCGCACTCAAATCCCATCCACAATTGCTGTCGCTGCTGGAAAAAGCCCTGGCCAGTATCAGTCAAGCCGAACACGATGCCATTATTAACCGCTGGATGGCCTTGAAGGTCGAGCAAGGCATTCGCGTTGACGCGTTGTTGCGATCCGCCGCCGTGGTCCTGCTGGCCCTGTTGTTTTTCGTCTACTGGGTATTCAGGCTGCGTAAGGAAATCAAGGCCCGCAAACGTAGCGAGGCTGACCTAGCCAGACTTTATACCAATATGTCGCTGGGTTTTGCATTGCATCAGGTGATACGCGATGACAGCGGCAAAATTGTCGATTATCGCTATCTGGATATCAATCCGGCCTTTGAAAAAATGACCGGCATTGCCCGCGACAACTGGATAGGCAAAACCGTCAAGCAAGTGCTGCCCAACACCGAATGTGCTTGGATCAGCAGCTTCGACGGTCTGGATACCAGCGGCGAGCCCCAACATTTCGAAAACTGCGTGGCCGATCTGGGCCGCTGGTATGCCATCGATAGCTATAAAGCCGGTCCCGACCGTTTTGTGGTGTTGGTGCAGGACATTACCGCGCGCAAACAGACCGAGCTGGCGCTAAAAGAAAGCGAAGAACGCTTTCGTATCAGCCAAATTTATGGCGGCGTCGGCATCTGGGAAGCGGATTTATTGAAAAACCGCCAGTTCTGGTCGGAAATCGTCACCACTGAATTGGGTTTTCCGCATAAAGCACTGCATACCTGGAACGATTTCCTGGACGTGGTTTGCCCGGAAGATAGGCATTTAATTTTGGAAGCAACCCGGGAGCACCTTGAGTGCGGCGCCAATTACGATGTGGAATATCGTATTCAAACCCCTAGCGGCGAAAAGCGCTGGATGCGCTCGGTCGGTCAGGTCGAGCGGGACGGTAACGGCAAACCGGTGCGGATGCGCGGCATTGTCCATGACGTCAGCAAACGCAAAGCGGCCGAGGAAAAACTGCGGCTATCGGCGCGGGTATTTTCGGACGCTCACGAAGGCATCATCATTACCGACATCAACGCGTCTATCATTGATGTCAACGCCGCCTTCACCGATATCACCGGCTACAGCCGCGAGGAAGCTCTTGGGCAAAACCCGAGCTTTTTAAAATCCGGCCGGCAAGCGCCGGAGTTTTATGAAGCCATGTGGGAGGTCATAAACCAGACCGGGCATTGGCAAGGCGAAGTCTGGAATCGCCGGAAAAACGGCGATTTGTATGCCGAATTATTAACGGTTTCTGCCTTGCGCGACGACGCCGGTAATATCATCAATTATCTGGGTTTGTTCTCGGACATCACCGAAAGCAAGCAACAACAGCAAGCGCTGGAAGTACTGGCGCATTTCGATCCACTCACCCAATTGCCCAATCGCGCCTTATTTGCCGACCGCTTTGCTCAGGCTATCGCCCACAGCAAACGGGCCGAATCATTGCTGGCGGTGTGCTATCTGGATTTGGACGGCTTCAAGCAAGTCAACGATAACTTCGGCCACGAGACCGGCGATCAGTTGTTGGTGGAAGTGGCCAAACGCATCAAGTTAAAGCTGCGCGAAGGCGACACGGTTTGCCGGCTGGGTGGCGATGAATTTGCGTTGTTATTCGAAAACTTGCAATCGGTGCAGCAATGCGAAGATGCCTTGACCCGTATTCATCAAGCCATGGCCGAACCTTTCGAGTTGGAAAACCGGCATGTGCGGATTGCCGCCAGCAGCGGCGTCACCATCTATCCCCTTGATCTGGAAGATCCGGATATTCTGTTGCGTCACGCCGACCAAGCCATGTATCAGGCTAAATTGGATGGCCGCAACCGCTATCGCATTTACGACCATTTGCCCGGACAATCGAGCAGCATCAATCATCGCCCCAGCCGCCTGGAGCAAGCCTTGGCCGAGGTCGGTCAGGCGCTGATGGACAACCAGTTTTGCATGTACTACCAACCCAGGGTCAATATCAAAACCGGCCAAGTTGTCGGCGCGGAAGCCCTGATCCGCTGGCATCATCCGGAGCGCGGTCTGCTGCCGCCAGCCGAATTTCTGCCGATAGTAGAAAATACCACATTGGAAATCGACCTGAGCAATTGGGTGCTAAGACAAGCATTCAAGCAATTGCAGATCTGGCATGATCTTGGTCTGAATCTGCAAGTCAGCGTAAACATATCGCCACGCCATCTACAATGGCCGGATTTCATCAAAACCCTGGAAACCTTGCTGACGGAATACCCGCAAATTCCCTCGCGGCAATTGGAGCTGGAAGTACTGGAAAGCAGCGTACTGGAGGATTTGATCTCGGTGGGCGAGACCCTGAAACAATGCTATCACGACCTGGGCGTGCCCTGTGCGCTGGACGATTTCGGCACCGGCTATTCGTCGCTGGCGCATTTGCGGCATTTGACCATCAACACGGTAAAGATCGATCAGAGTTTTGTCCGCAACATGATAGACGACCCGGATGACATGGCCATTGTCGAAAGCGTGATTGCCTTAGCCAAGGCCTTCAAACGCGAAGCGGTTGCCGAAGGCGTGGAAGATATAGAACACGGCATTTTTCTGATCGATTTGGGATGCAGCATCGCCCAAGGTTGCGCCATCGCCGAAGCGATGCCGGCCGATGCGGTATCGGCTTGGGTCAACAGTTATCGCAACCATCCGGCCTGGACTGATTGCGCCAGACTTTCGCTGACTAATTGGCAAAATCAATTGGAATTACTGAAACTTCAGCAGCAGTATTGGCTGCGTCGTCTCGAACAATGCCTGCAACCACCAGCCAACAGCAGCCCGCGCTGGCCTATCCTGAACTCGAAAAAATCGCATCTGGGTAGGTGGCTGGAACGCCTCAAACACGAACGCGGCATCGATGCGCGTTTACTGGAGCAACTGGAGCGGGCCCAATCCCGACAACAAAAGCTGGCGGAAAAACTCCAACGTCATCGATTGGACGGCAAAAATGGCGGCGAGGATTTCAGTACGTTACGCGAAGCTAATCTGCAAATAGTGCAGTTGCTGGAACGACTGGAATCAGAGGCCTGAGCGAAACTGTGCATATTCGGCTAACAACCACTAGGCATTCCGATACAAATCCAGCCAGATTTTGGACGGCTTGGATCGGTTAAAAACCTGACCATCGTGCTTTGGCTTCAGTGACCGCAGTGGAATGGATAGCCGCCTGATAGTGTTTATCATTGCACGACCGGAGCTGGTCTTACGTAGCCTCAAGCGGAATCGAGGGTCTCTGCTGGCCATCCCTCATCAGACGAACATCGACAATTGAAAGGTATTGGTCTTCGAATCCTCTATTTCATCGAGGCTACTTGCTTTATGTCTTGGATCGTATGGCAATTCTCTTTTAGTTATTTGGCCCGGTTTTCAAATAGCATATTGAAATGCAAATTGTGGCCGGGTGCGTCCGTTTTCCAAGGATATTCCGTCATGTAATCGGTGATACCGTCTGGATTGCCGTGCCTCCACATAGCCCTTTGTCCTTCTGCGTAGGCGAATTTCCATTCGGCATTCCATGGCTCTCCGGTAGTTGGCATAGGAGTTAAGGTCCTCGGCCCCATATTGACTATCGACAAACTCGCGTCATCCGCATTTTCCAGATCGGATAATGTCAACCAGGCGATATATTTGACGCCTGGCTTTAGTTTTACGCTCGGCAAGTTGAATTCCAACCAGTCGCCGATGGATTCCCCCATCACCGTTTTGATTTCAGATTCCCATAAAGTAGGGCGAACGGGTCTATCATTCTGCCATTCCGATATTATCAGTTTCAGATTGGCTTGCGGCGCTGGGTTAATATTTTTATACTTTCGATATAAAAATCCGACGTATATTAAATTTGGATGCCCTTTAGGGATGGAAAATATTTGGCCGATGGCCGTCGCACCTTCTCGAGTGTTTTTATAAAACAGGTTGTAACCGCCTGATTCGGCGCCCAATACTTCTTCGGCAGGCAGCCGGGCTTCGGTACGTTCGGTTCTGCCGCACGCGGCGCATAATAGAAGTATCGCAAACATGATTCGGATTGATCGATGCATTGGCTTAGCGGACTTGGTTTTCTAGGTTGGTATCGGCTGGGGGGGTTAGCAATTGATTGTCGGATATAAATGCAATAACGTCGTCGGTCGCTTGTATATAAATTTTGTCGGCACTGTAAAGGATATTCTCGGGATTGTTGTTGAGTATCAGCTGAAAGTCTTTGCTTTGCGCATATTTATCAACCGCGGTTTTTAAGAAATCGTCAAATTTCTTTCGGGTCTCCTGATCAAATTTCCCTCTGGCTATGTTCGCTTCGTATACGCTTCGTAGTTTGTTTTGCAGCTCGGTAATTAACGGGTCTTTTTGAATATTCGCGATACATTCATAAAATGCATTACTCGCGGAGGCAGTTGGCCGGACTGCTTCTGACGGGTATTGATGTCGCTTAGGACGAATGATTTTTTCCCCGGATGGCATAATGATGGTTTCGTTTTCATCGGTTCTGTTCGGTAGCGATTTTGCGCTTCCGTCAACGTTTTTGCGGCAGTTTTCTCTCCCATCCTGTTCCAACTGAGAGATTTGTTTTTTGGTCAGTTCCTGCATTCGGGAGATTTCATCGCTGGTAAGCAGTTCCGGAGGATATGGAACGGTTTTTTTAAAGGTATCGTAAAACGTGGTCCGCAGTTTTCCAGTATCCACCATGGCCCATTTAACTTTATCCGGTTTCTGTTTCCACTCGATATCACAGCCGGTTTGGCCGATTAAGATGAGTAAAGTTATCGATTTTTTCCACATAAATTTTTGAAGCGGTAATATAGAGACAAAGTATAAATGTTAGACCAGTTTTTACGAATGTTGGTGTTAAAACGTTTTTCTCTGGCTGTTCCAGCATGGGTATCGAAGGAATTCCGGTATGTGTTGGTTTGGCTTGCGGCTGCAAGATTCGCGTAGCTAAACCTAACCCAGCGGTCGAAGGGACGCACTGGTTCAGGATGCTTTTGTGGGTTGGCTCAATATCAACGGTTTGTGGCTTTTTCCATGGTCTGTCCCCGGCGAGCTCCTTACCTTTGAGTTGAATGGCAACTAAATGTATTGCTGCCGACATTAGAGGAAAAACTTTGAATGTCTCCGAAGGGTCGATTCCGACAATTCATCTCGTCCAAAAGCTGTCATTCAATACTGGCGTAATTACGTCGGAATGGGTGGGTGGTTTGGGGAGGAATATGCGGTCCGCGCTTCCAGCAAAGGGAAATTGCAATACGTTGCCAAGCAATCGGCCAAGCGCTCGATACCGGCTTCGCGCAAAGCGTTGAAATCCGGCGCTTGAGCTTGACGATAGCCAGCCCAATTTAATAGTGCATCGCTGGCTGTGGGCAAATCGAACAAGCCGTGCAGATAACTGCCCGCTACCTGTCCGTCGGCCGAGACAGCACCATCGTTGCCTTCCGCAAGCGAAAATAAGGGTTGTGACAAGGCGGGGCCGCTGCTGACACCCAGATGAATTTCGTAGCCCGCTACCGGCGTGACCTGCCCATAGAAAGTGCCGGCGGTTTGTCTCAAGCATTTTTCGGATTGTAAAACCGTCTGCATATCCAACAAATCCAGACCCGCAGATTGCCCGGCTGGACCTTCCAGCCCCAGCGGGTCGTCTATGTGCTTGCCCAGCATCTGAAAGCCGCCGCAAATCCCCAGCAGTTTGCCGCCGTAACGCAGATGGCGACTAATAAACGTGTCCCAGCCTTGTTCTCTAAGCCGAGCTAAATCGCCACGCACCGATTTGCTGCCGGGCAGCACGATCAAGTCGGCGCCGGTTACTTGGTCGGGGCTTTTCGCAAAGCTGACCTGAACGCCGGGATGCAATTGCAGCGGATCGAAATCGGTATGATTGCTGAAGCTGGGCAGATGCGGCACGACGATATGAAAAGCCCCGGTTTGGCCCTGTTGGGCATGCCGAGTGGATAAGGCGTCCTCGGCTTCCAGATAAAGATCGTGCAAATACGGCAGCACGGCCAACACCGGCTTGCCGGTTCGCTGTTCCAGCCAGTCCAAGCCGGGTTTTAATAGCGCGATGTCGCCCCGGAAGCGGTTGATGACAAAACCGATCACGCGTTGCTGCTCGCTGGCCGAGAGTAATTCCAGCGTGCCGACCAAGTGCGCAAACACCCCGCCGCGATCAATGTCGGCGATCAGAATCACCGGACAATCCACCGCCTCGGCAAAGCCCATATTGGCAATGTCGCCGGCACGTAAATTAATCTCGGCTGGGCTGCCGGCACCCTCGACGATAAGCATCTGGTACTGAGCACTCAAGCGTTGCCACGATTCCAGAACCGCTTGTTTAGCGACTTTCTTATAATCGTGATATTGGCTGGCCGACTGGTTTTGTAAGACTTTGCCGTGAATGATCACTTGCGCGGTGGTATCGGTGTTGGGTTTCAGCAGCACCGGATTCATATCGCTATGCGGTGGCAGACCGCAGGCTGCGGCTTGCGCGGCTTGAGCGCGGCCGATCTCGCCGCCATCGATAGTGACCGCGCTATTCAGCGCCATGTTTTGCGGTTTGAATGGCGCGACGGCGATGCCCTGGCGCCGGTAATGACGGCACAATGCTGTCACCAGAGTGCTTTTACCGGCATCGGACGTGGTGCCTTGCACCATCAGGGCCTTGAAGGGTGGCTTAGGATGCATCGGGCCAGCCGTTTTCATAGACAAACGCAGATAAGGGTTGCGGCGTTGCCCAGTTTTCCAGTTCCAACATCGGTTTGGGGTAAAACTCGGCAACATGGCCCAGGCAAAGCACCGCAATCGGCCGGCTGCCGGCCGGCATTTTTAATAATTGCGCCAACGCGTCGGGATCGAACAGCGAAACCCAGCCCAGGCCCAGGCCTTCCGCGCGCGCCGCCAACCACAGATTTTGAATGGCGCAGGCCGCCGAGGCCAGATCCATCTCCGGTAGTGTGCGCCGACCGAAAATATGTTGTTCGCGACTATCCGGCAAGGCCACGACCAGTAACTCGCCGCAATCGAGTATCCCTTCCACTTTAAGCTTCATGAATTCGTCGTGCCGTTCGGCTAGCGCTTCGGCGGTGAGCCGGCGTTCCTGTTCGACCAGCGCGTGAATATCGATGCGCAAACGGCGATCAGTGACGCGGATAAAGCGCCAGGGCTGCATCAAACCGACGCTGCCGGCTTGATGCGCGGCCTGTAGCAGGCGGGCCAAGATTTCGGCATCGACCGGATCGGCGAGAAAATGTCGCATGTCGCGGCGTTCGGCGATGGCGCGATAGACGCCGGCAAGTTGTTGGTCGGGAAAACGGTGCGCGGTTGAGGCGTCGTTCATATCTAACGTAGGCTCGGGAGTTGCCGGCAAAAGCGGCGATTGCTGTGTCATTGCAGCATTGCAACCGTTAGCACGGAGGCTTCCGTTAGCTCCACCGCCGCACCGTAAACATCGCCGGTTACCCCGCCCAAGCGCGACAAGGCAGATTGCCGGAGCCAAAATAGTATGCCGCCCGCAAACAGCACCGCCGGAAAACCTAAGAAGACCAGTGCGATCAATACACTTGACACCAACACCCACTTGGCCTGGGACCTTGGCAGTTGTTGCAATAGTGCTTCGGCTAGACCTTGCGGGCGAACATAATCGGTTGTCAGCATCAAACCCAGAATGGCGGCACGGCCTAAAACGGGCGCCAGCAGCAAGGGGGTGAGGCGGGTTTGTTCGAACATGGCGGTCAGCGCGGCAAACTTCAGGATTAAAACTAAGACCAGCACGCTGACCGCAATCGGCCCGGAAGCCGGGTCTTTCATGATTTGCAGGCTACGCTGTTTATCGCCGTGGCCGCCGACCCAGGCATCTGCGCAATCGGCCAAACCGTCCAGATGCAAACCGCCGGTCAGTAATACCCAAGCAGACAACGTCAAAGCCGCCAGCAGCATAGGCGAGCTGCCGGCAAACAACGTCGGCGGCAGGCTTAAGAGCATACCCAGCAGCAGACCGACCGCCGGGTAGAACAAAACCGAACGCCCCAATAAGGAAGCGCCTGCCTCGTAGCGAAAACTAACGGGTATGCGGGTCAGAAATTGCAAGGCAACCAGAAAAGCATCCACGGCTATTTCAGATGACGTCCCTTGGCATCCTTGTAGATATGGCCAGTGGCAATCAACACACCTTCGATGAAACCCCACATTACGCCAAAACCGCCGGTAATCAGCGTGACTACGGCTTGGGTGAAGCCGAGAAAATAGAAGCCCAAATAAATGCGATGCAAGCCGATCGCGCCGAGCGCAACACCCAACAAGGCAGCGACCATCTTGCTTTTGACTGGCTTGGCTTCCATCAGGTAAGCGCCGACCAGGCTGACGTCGGTGACTTTATCTTCTTCATGATCGAAATCCACATCGTCGCCAGGTTTGGGTGGCGCTTCCGAGGTCCATTGATCCAGGTGGAATTCGTAGAATTGACCTTCGTGTTTGATCACGCCGGTCTGGCATCTTTCATCGTAACTTTCTATGTGTCCTAGCATGTTGTTTACCAAATCAGTTGTATGTTTTTATTATTATGTGCAGATTGCCGTGGGTGGCAACTGCTGGCCGGAAAGCAAGCTCGACCGTTAGCCAAGCTTATTTTTCGCGACTAATGATACGGGAAAGCCAAAGACCCCGCCATTGCACCTGAAGCAGATTGCCGATGGATAGTCTATTTCAGCCGGTAGAGACTTGCGCCTGACTGAATGTGGCCATTTCATTGTGTAAATGACAGGCCATTTGCAACAAAGGTACCGCCAATACCGCGCCGCTACCCTCGCCCAGGCGCATTTCCAGATTCAACAATGGTCGGGCGTTCAATGCTTGCAGGACTCGGGCATGGCCTTTTTCGGCGGAACAGTGGCCGTAAAAAAACCAGTCCACGCAGCCGGGATTGATACCCATCGCCAACAACGCCGCGACACTGCTGATAAACCCGTCTATCAACACCGGCAAACCCTGTTGGGCGGCGCTGATATAGGCTGCGGTTAGCGCGGCGATTTCAAAACCGCCCAAGGTTTTTAAAATAGCCAAAGGCGACTGCAAAGCGGCTTCGTGGCGCTGTAAGGCCGAGTCTATGATGCTGGCTTTGTGATTGATTTGTCCGGCATTCAGGCCGGTGCCGGCGCCGGTAATGTCAACGGCCGGTATCCGCAAACTGGCGGCCGCCAGCGCACTGGCGCTGGTGGTATTGGCGATGCCCATTTCACCGCCAATAAACAAATCAGCCTGGTTCGCCAAGGCTCTGGCGACGGCCGCTTGGCCGGCGGCCAAGGCGATAGTTAACTGGGCGTCATTCATCGCCGCGGTTCGCTTGAAATTGGCGGTGCCTGCGCCGGCTCTATGACTGATGACATTGGCTAAAGCCACCGGCTGTATCAGTCCGACATCGACAACCTCGAAATACGCATCGACATGGCGGGCCAGTACATTCACCGCTGCGCCACCAGCCGCGAAGTTTTTTACCATTTCTATCGTCACCACTTGCGGAAACGCCGAGACGCCTTCCTTGGCAATGCCGTGATCGGCGGCAAATACGCTGACATGGATTTTTTCCAGCTTAGGCATTTCCCGGCGTTGCATCGCCGCCAGTCTAACCGCGCAATCTTCCAGTAAGCCCAAGGAGCCGGGCGGCTTGGTCAATTGCGCTTGCCTGTCCAACGCTTGTTGGTAATAGCGCGCATCGGGCGCGGCAATCGGCGCGGATAAACTGTTCATAATGACATTAGACGTTTTTGAGGATTTGCGGCAAACCGGCGCTGACCAGTACCACCTTGTCGCTGATTTGTGCGAGTCTTTGATGTAAAAAGCCGGCTTCGTCGACGAAACGGCGCGTCATCGCGTCGGCGGCGACCACACCCAAGCCCACTTCGTTACTGACCATGATCACGTGTTGCCCGCCGGTCGCCAGTACCGCGCATAAAGCATCGGCTTGTTGCCGATAGCGATGTTCTTGCAGATTACCTTGTTTGTCGAATAACACATTGCACAACCAAAGCGTCAGGCAATCGACCAGCAAGCAATGCTGTTTGCCGGCGTATTCGCTAATCACATCCGCCAATGCCATAGGCTCTTCAACAGTTAACCAGTGCTGCGGACGGCGCTGTTGGTGATGCTGGATGCGGCTGTGCATTTCATCATCGCCGGCTTCAGCGGTGGCGATGTACACCACCGGCAAACCGGAGGCCAAAGCTTGTTGCTCGGCATAGCGGCTTTTACCGGAACGAGCACCGCCTAAAACCAGCTCAATCATCCGCTAATCGCACCGCCAGTACGTCGCATTTAGCGTGATGCAGCACACCGTTGGCAGTTGAGCCGAGCAACAATGCAAAACCGTGGCGGCCGTGCGAACCGACGACGATTAAATCGGCCTGAATCTCTTCGGCTACCCGGACGATTTCCAGTTTGGGACTACCCATTTCCAGATATTGGCGTTCGGCGGGAACCTGTAGTTTCTCACCCAACTCATGCAGGCGTTTCTTGGTGGCCTCCATCAATTCCTGGGTCAAATCCACATCGAATGGAATGATAGGGCCGTAAGCGGGGTCGGTAATCGGCAAATTATCGACCACGTGCACCAAGCTCAATTGGGCAGCGTTTTGTGCGGCGATTTGCCTGGCTTTTTCGGCAACTTGACCGCCATGTTCAAAAAAATCGGCAGCCAATAAAATATGTTTATATATCGTCATACATCCTCCTAATCGCTAACGGCAATCTCGGTAAACAACAAAGTCATTACCTGTGTGGAAATGAGTATATATAAAAATGCCAGGGCTAAGCCGAACATTAACGGTCTATCCAGGGCATGCCGAAAAATATTGCCGTTAACCAGCCAATGCCAGCCCATCAGCACGATCATCGCGATGTATGCCACCTGACTGATCTGGGTATTCAGGCTGGCGACCGCCGGAATGGCACACAAACTAATCACCACATCAGAGCCCAATAGTGCCGTCAGGGTTTGCGGAAAACGTGCGGTTTTCCCGGAAAAATAGAGTAGCGGATAGCAGAAACCGACCATTAATACGGTCTCCGCGCTGATTTGCAGCAAAGCATGTGACCAATCGCTGTCCAACAGCAAAATCAATAGATTAACCAGCAAATAGGGTATGAACATCAGCCGCACTAACCAAGGCGACGCGGGCACATCCTGCGGCCCTTTGCGCATAATGCAAATCTCAAAAAACAACACCATCAGTTGGTACATGATCACTCCGCTTGTTGTAGGTTTTCCTCCGCTGCCAGCCAATCCATTTCTGCCTGTTCCAGCGCGCTATCGATTTGGCCTTTCCGACTCAGCAACTGCTTTAATTGTTCCTTGTATTCCTCGGCATAAATGGCCGGATCGGCCAATTGTTCTTCAAGGTCTCGCTGTTGCTGATGAAACTTTTCCACCGCCGCTTCGGCTTTTTTAACCGCGTCCAACAACGGTTTTAAACGCTGCCGGCGCTCCGCATCGAGTTTACGCTGATCCTTGCGCGACACCCCGCCGGCATTGTCGTTCGCCACCGGTTCGTCGCCCGCTTTCTTTTGTTCTGCCAGCCATTGCTTGTAATCGTCCAAATCACCGTCGAATGGCTGCATCTTGCCACCAGCCACCAACAATAGTTGGTCAGTCACCGAGCGTAGCAAGTGCCTGTCATGCGAAACCACGACCAGAGCGCCCTGGTATTCCTGCACGGCCACGCTCAGAGCGTGGCGCATTTCCAAATCCAGATGGTTAGTCGGCTCGTCCAGCAGCAGCAAATTCGGATTTTGATAAACCAGCATGGCTAGTACCAAGCGGGCTTTTTCGCCACCGGAAAACGGCCCGACCGGATCGTTGACCTTGTCGCCGCGAAAATCAAAACCGCCCAAAAAATTGCGCAAATCTTTCTCGGTAGCTTGCTTGTCCAGCTTTTGCAGATGCCAAAGCGGGCTTTCTTCCAGGTTCAGCAATTCCAATTGATGCTGAGCGAAATAGCCGATATGCAAATCTTGAGCGGTCTGTAGCTTACCAGTCAATGCCGGCATTTGCCCGGAAAGTACTTTGATCAAACTGGACTTGCCGGCGCCATTGGGCCCGAGCAGACCGATACGGTCGCCCGGCGCAATCGACAGGCTGGCGTTTCTAATCACCACTTTATCGCCGTAGCCGATGTCGGCTTCTTCGATTTTTAGCAGCGGATTGGGCATTTTTTTCGGTGGTGGGAAGCTGAAACCGAATGGCGAATCAACATGGGCCTGCGCAATCAACTCCATCCGCTCCAATGCCTTGATACGGCTTTGCGCCTGTCTGGCTTTGGTGGCTTGCGCTTTGAAGCGATCGACAAAGCTTTGAATATGCGCAATCTCACGCTGCTGTTTTTCGTAGGCGGTTTGTTGCTGAGCCAGTTTTTCGGCGCGCATGCGTTCGAAGTCGGAATAATTTCCGGTGTATATTTCGGCTCTGTTTTGCTCGATGTGGACGATGTGGTCGGTGATGGTATCCAGAAAATCGCGGTCATGGGAAATCAACAACAAAGTACCGGGATATTTGCTTAGCCAATCCTGCAAATAAATTACCGCATCCAAATCCAGATGGTTGGTAGGTTCGTCCAACAGCAATACATCGGAGCGGCACATCAAGGCTTGCGCCAGGTTCAACCGCATGCGCCAACCGCCGGAAAACGAGCTGACCGGCCGGCTTTCCTGCTCGGTGCTGAAACCCAGGCCATTCAGCAACCGCGACGCTCGTGCCTGAGCGGTGTAACCGCCGACATGATCCAAGGCGGCATGTAGTTCCGCCAATTTAATACCGTCATGCGCTTGCTCGGCCGTATGCAACTTTGCCTGCAACGCACGCAGCTCTCTGTCGCCGTCCAGCACATAGTCGATGGCTGAACATTCCAAAGCCGGAGTTTCCTGGGCCACATGCGCGATTTCCAGATTCGGCGGCATGGAAAAATCGCCTTCGTCGGCGTGCAATTCGCCGCGCAGTAGCGCAAATAGGCTGGATTTGCCGGCGCCATTGGCCCCGGTCAGACCGATTTTTTGGCCTTTATGTATCGTGAAAGAAGCCTCGCTAAACAGCAAACGGTTGCCGCGACGGATGGCGATGTTTTTGAAATTGAGCATGATGGTAAAAAGTTGGCTGAGTGCGACGCCGCACAATAGGGGAATTTTAGCGCGGGAGGGGGTTGCGCGTCTTTTGCAGTTTGCGTCACTGCGCAGAGTCGGCTATTTAGGGCGCTCGTTGCTGAACAAGGCAACAATTTTTTCGGAACGATGGGATAACAGGTAGGGAATGCAAGCAGACGTGGAAAAGTTTTCAGGCTATCCCGGGTTTCGGATCTCTTATCGTCAACCGGGACAACTCCGGAATAAGCCGGGGACGGCTAAGAATCAGCCGCCCCTAGCATTACTTTACCAGGACAAACTACGTGAAATGGCACCACTACCATCGTACAAGTAGCCATTCTTGACTACCTTGGTGACTGTAAACGCACAGGTACCCTTGCTATTTTTGGGCAGCAGCGCACTGCTCAGGGCAGCCGAGCCTTTCGTGCCGGTAATGGAATAGCTCGCTCCGGTCACATTGGTTTTTGTAGTACCCGAGGCGACTGAACCGCTCCAAGTGCCATAGATGCCGGCACCGATAACTGATGCTGTTCCGGATTTAACGGCAATGTTAGCAACGCATTGCGATTTACCTCCGCTTAACAATTTTCGAGTCATCACGGTACTGGCAACTTTCATATTCATTGCCACGACACTTTGCGCCGCCTTAATACTTTGCGTAGTGCTGGTTTTCAAACCGCTGCTATCCGTAACGGTTAGCGTTGCGGTATAGGCACCCGGGGTGTTGTAGATGTGACTGACCGATGCGCCGCTAGTTGCCGCGGAACCATCGCCGAAATTCCATGCGTATGAAGAGATCGAGCCGTTTCTAGCACTGGAGCCGGAACCATTCAGCGTCACATTTAGTGGCGCGTCGCCGACAGTTGGCAGAGCCGTGATCACTGCTGCGGGAGGAATCGCAGCCATAATGGGGTAATTGCCGGTAATTTGATATTGACCAAGGCTACCGTAGTCAGAGTAGCCAGTAATTAGGTCGCCTTTACCCACGCCTTCGATTTTCAGGAAATATTTTCCGGCGTTGAGCGAAACGTTTAAGGATGCCGCCAAGCTATCCACCGGATTGGCTTGGGCGACAGTATTGCCTTGCACGTCAATTAACTTTAACAACACATCCAAATTCGGCGCAATTGCATCGGGCGTGACGTTGAACTGTGCGCTTCCCCCGCCTGTTGAAAACACGAAAATATCGGCGTCGGTCGCACGTTCGATGATGCCATTTTGCGAAACTGCGCCGGCACTGCCGGCTAGAGGCGCCGCACTGCCCGTCGTATCGGGGAAGTCATCAGGTCGCACTGGGGCACCCGCGGCATTTATCACCGCCAGATCATCCTGCAGATTGTTAGCCCCCGAATACTCGCCCTTACTCCATTGTGCGACGGGTTTGTAATAGCCCACCCCCATGACCGGAGCCCAGCCGGTTGCACCGCTACCGTGGCCGGCATAGTAGCCGGTGGAGGCATTGCCATCGTGATTGAGGTTCAAGTTATGCCCGACTTCGTGCGATACCGCTTCGGCAACGTATTTGGGATAACCATTGCCCAACTTGTCGAAGAACACCCAGGCGGGTCTATAGCGTTCCGGGTAGGTGGCCGAATAGTAAGAGAACACATTAACGTAAGCCACACCGCCGCAAGTTTGGTTGCAAAGTTGCGGCATGGAGCGGGTAATCACTACTCGAGTGCCGTACTGCACATCGCTGGTACTGGTGCGTCTCAGGGCATCCAAAACGGGTTCCTGCGTGGTAACGTCGACATCGAATGGTGCGTAGTCTTCCGCTACGCGCTGCCATATCTCGCGAATGTTATTTAATTCCGTGCTGCTGAAAGCGCTTGGGTTGCTGTCGATATCGTAGGCCTGTGCATTAAGCGCAGTGGTGCTCCACGCGGTATTCGTTGCTACATGGCCGTTGAAATCCAAATAGATAACTCGATTCGAACCAGGTTTGCTGTGCAGTGCGAACGGGTCGGACGTTGTCGCGCCGGCCACGGTGCCACCCGCGCTGGTTACCGTGGCCGTTTCTTGTTCGCCTTGCCCCTGAGTAACGTTGGTATGCTCGTCGATATAGAGCAGGCGGCCGCTTTCATCGATCCACGCCGACGAATCGGTTCGCAAGATATCTTCCAGGCGTTCGCTGGACATATCGTAGGTTTTGGCTACGTCCCCCAGCTTATCGCCCAATGCATCGATTGCCGCCTGACCGTTCTTTTTTTCCGTCAGCGTAACGTGCGGAAATGCCATTTCGGTTTCCGCATCGGCCAAGTCGGCAATCTTGGCTGAAGAGCTTTGCGACTTCGCTCTAACGACGTCGAACGGATTTTCCATGCCGGACCCGTTTAAACCGGAGACGAATGCCTGAACTCGGCCATCGGCAAGCAGGGTCAGCCCGTAGTTATAACCCACCAAGGCGCCTTCAGCTTCTTGTTGCGAAGCAAAGTACAGTGGCTCTGAGGATATGCCGGCGGCGGAGGCAGGTAATTCGGTACTCAAATCATTTTCGATTGTAGCTTTCTGCTCAATCGGCGGCGTGGCACAACCCACTAAAGTGGTGAATACGGCGGATGCGATGAATGTCTGTTTGTTCATGGTGGACTCCCGTGCGTGGAAAGATCACTGTACCCATTCTCAAAATTGGCAGGCACAGGCTAGTAATACTGGTGACAAAGTAAAGAACAATGTGCCGAAAAATTCTGAGATCAGTGTGGCTATTTTAAAAAGAACGGAAAAACTAAATGGCGCCGACCTTACCCCAAGGTAACACGTAACGATACACAATGCTGGCGGCGGTAATCCACTGTCGTTGACGACCACACCGCTCGCGGCAATCCTGCCCACCAACGACTCCATCTAAAAACGCAGGCCGGCAACCAAATGCGCCAAAACCGCGCCGCGCCAGGCCACCGGCGGCGCCAATCGAAAGATCAGCGGTTTGCTGCAAGACTTAAACGGGCACCCAGATCTAAGCATAGATCACCAACAGCACGATCAAGGTGTTTTTGCCGAGGCCGCCAACATAGCTTCCTATTCCTGACGCTGCTGGCCGATTTGCACATTCAAGCCCGAAAAAGCCTGCTCCAGGTGCGGCAAGGCGCTGGTCTTCGCGATTCAGCCGAGAATAGCCTTGCCGAACTTGCTCGGCCAGCTGCTCGAGCCGCAAACCCAGGCACTCGGCTATCGGGGACTAAAAATCTTCACTGTGCTAGCGCTCCGTTGTTGAGTAGACCGCAGGCACTTCCCCCGCAGACTCTCGCAGAACGGTACGTGAACCTCTCGATTCATACCGCTCCCATCAGACAAACGCACCTATCATTCCTGCTCGCCAATGAGCGAACAAGTTTGGATATTGATCTGCCATCTTCTCCAGAAACAGCATAGCCTTGATCTTGTGCTGGCGGAGCGGCTTGAACTTACGCCTCGCCCACCTCACCAGAGTCATATTTACGTGGCGACATAGTCCGTACAACGCTGAGCGGGTATAACAACCATAATAGGCTAGCCACCCCCTGATGATGGGATTCAACCATTTAGCGATCTCTCCCAAGCTCAACTCGGTACGTGTTCGCACCCGTAACGTTCTAATCTTTTGCCGCATTGCCTTCAGCGCCGCTTTACTTACTGCGGGCGTAAAGTTTACAAACACGCTGTTTCTCTTGCGATTTCTACAGAGCCGCCGTCTGAACGTATACCCCAGAAAATCAAAGGATGTATGCTCATATTGCCCTTTGCGACTACCGTCTTTACAGTAAACGATCTTGGTTTTCACCGGATGAAGTTCAAGTCCACAGGACTGAAAGCGTTGTTTCAATACTTCCAGCATGTGTTGGGCTTCCGCCTCGCTACGGCAGTGCACCAGACCATCATCGGCATAACGACACCAGACTGTATTCGGGTAATGATTTTGCAACCATTTGTCGAATACATAGTGCAGAAACAGATTACTGAGCACGGGACTGACAACCCCACCTTGTGGCGTGCCTTTTCCCCGACTGATCAACTCTCCATTTGGCATCTGCATCGGCGCCGTCAACCAACGTTTAATATATAACCTCACCCAAGGGGTATCCGTATGTTTATAGACCGCTTTCAATAATAAATCGTGCGGTATATTGTCGAACAACCCTTTAATATCAAACTCAAGCACCCAGTCGTAACGCCAACAACGTTCTCGCGTAACGCCCACCGCATCCAATGCTGATTTGTTCGGCCTGTAGCCATAAGAGTCAGCTAAAAAGTGCGGTTCAACCTGGGGTTCAAACTCAAGTTTGACGACCATTTGAGCAATACGATCACTCACCGTGGGAATGCCCAAAATCCGTTCGCCGCCCGCTTTCTTCGGTATAGCTACCGCTTTCACAGGCGGCGGGAAGTAACTGCCGGACGACAGCCGATTCCATAACTTGTAAAGATTGGCTTTCAGATTTCTTTCAAAATCTGCCAACGATTGCTTATCAACCCCTGCGGCACCGACATTGGCTTTCACCAATTCAAATGCGCGCATGACCTGTCCTTTCGAAATGACAAATGGCTTTGCCTTGCTCACCTCATCCTCCTGCCATATGACAGTTGTGACATCAACAAAGGCAGCCTGATGTTGCTCCTTCGCTCCACGTTCATTACAAACGTTTCCTCGCTACTACGGGCAACTCCGCCCCAGTATCACGCATCGGTACTCTCATGCTCATAAATTGAGTTATTTGCATTTCTCCCTTAACATCATGATGACTGGTTCCCACAGTTCCCATTGAAAGCCCAGTACAGAGTCACGCCCACTATACGCCGGACACCGCCTGCACAGCCTTCGGATTCGCTTGCAGACTCATCCCAAGAGTCTTGGACGCCCCTGGTTTTGATGTCAAATCTCTGAATAACGACGCGTCAACATAGGTTCGGTTTAACTCGTCTCTCTGTACCCTACCTACTAATTATGAATTAGCTTTTCCTCAACGCTCACTACCTGCACTCTTAATACAAGCAGCTTGAGGTGGCTTAAAGCCGGTTTCCGACAACAGACTTTGATGGGCCTACCATCATCTTCCAATGAGCTTATACACATCTGATCGCTATTTCCTTACAGCTTCAGTTTGTGTGCCTGTGGCACACTCCAAGATTTTCAGCGGGAGTGCTAACGGCGTTCAGCAGCACCGATTAAGTTCGCGCGTTTGGCCGCAAGTCAAACGGCACTGTATAGATTCCGGTGAAACCGGGTTAATCAAATACCATATCAAGCGGCATCGTCCCGGTAACGGTTGGCGATAGCTTGAAACCGGGCGACTATCGACTGCATGGCGTCGACCATGTCCGGGTCGAAATGCCTGCTGCGGCCTTCCATCATCAATGCCACCGATTCTTCATGGCTAAAGGCGGGTTTGTAAACCCGCTTGGTGGTCAAGGCATCGTACACGTCCGCTACCGCCATCAATCGGGCGCTGACCGGAATCTCGTCGCCGCGCAAGCCCTGGGGATAGCCAGTACCGTCCCAGCGTTCGTGGTGACAATAGGCGATATCGGCGGCATATCCTAAAAAAGCGCCTTCGTTTTCGCCAAACTCTTTGGCCGCCGAGACGATGGCATTTTTGCCGGCCTCGCAATGGCGTTTCATGATCACCCACTCGTCCTCGGTCAATTTGCCGGGTTTGAGCAGAATCGCATCGGGAATTGCCACCTTGCCGATGTCGTGCAGCGGGGCGGTTTTGTACATGTATTCGATGGATTCGTCGTTCAGGCAATCGCAAAAGCGCGGATGCGTGCGCAAAGCCTCGGCCAATTCGCGAACATAGTGCTGGGTGCGGCGGATATGGTTACCGGTTTCGTTATCGCGCACTTCGGCCAGCGCGCAAAACGCCGAAATGATCGAGCCCTGAGCCGCTATCAGTTGCCGATTGCGCCTGATCAACTCTTCGGTACGCTCGGCCACCAACAGTTCCAGGCCCTCGTTATGCCGGCGCAGTTCCCGGCTACTGTCGGCCAGCGCCAGATGGCTGCGCACCCGCGCCGAAACCACCGGCGGCGACACCGGCTTATGGATGAAATCCGCCGCGCCCAGCGACAAACCATATTCCTCGTCGACCGGACTGTCCAGGCTGGTCAGAAAAATGACCGGAATTTCCCGGCTGGCGATATCGGCTTTCAAGCGTCGGCAGACTTCGTAACCATCGATACCCGGCATCACCACATCGAGCAACACCAGATTCGGCGGACAGCGACCAATCAAACCCAGTGCTTCGGCGCCGTTGGTCGCGAAGCTGGTATCGTACTGTTTGCCCAGGATGTTATCCAACAATTCGATATTGCTTAGCGAATCGTCGACGATCAACACCCGATGCCGGTTGGGATTGGTAGTCATATTCAGTTCCTGGATTGATAACGCTCGATTAGCCGAGACAAGTCGCTCAATGCCTCATCGTACCGCAATTGTCCGATCGATAGAGCGATAGGCGCGAATTCGCCGAGCAGTTCGCGGTCGGCGATGCCGCTTTCCAATTCGGACGCCAAGCGGCGGGCGTCCAGACTCTTGGCCCGCAATTGCTGTTCCAGCAAAGTCAAGCGCGACCAAAACCAATCGGCGTCGTGCCTACTTTTGGAGGGTTCGGGCGCGACCGTCCGCTCGACCGCCGTCAATCCCCCCAGTAGCGCCGGTATTGCGTCGCATTGTCGAGCCAATTCCTCGACAGCCTCGGATAAACCGGCCGTCGTGCCGGATTTGAGCAATTGCTCCAGGTGGCCGGCCAAAGCCGCGATGGCGTCCAGCCCCAAATTACCGGCTTCGCCCTTTAAATTATGCGCCAGCTGATACAGCGAATCGAGCTCGCCGGCCTGGGCCAGACGGCGAAATTCGCTGCCGGCGGCGGCGCGGCGGTCGGCAAATTTCAACAACAAGCGCCGGTAAAAATCGGCGTTGCCGCCCATGCGCAACAACGTTGCCGACACCGATACGCCCGGCAACAAGCGCGCCAGCGCCTCGCCATCCGCCGCGCCGGCATCGGCCGCCGTTTCGATAGCGGCCGGTTCCGAACTAGGTCTGTCGCCGACCGGCCGGATCCAGCGCGCCAAGGCTTCGGCCAACTCGCGCGGCTCGACTGGCTTGGCGACGTGATCGTTCATGCCCGCAGCCGCGCTGGCCGCGCGATCCTGCGCCATTGCCGCCGCCGTCATCGCAATGATCGGCAAATCCTTGCCGACCGGCAGCGCGCGAATCCGGCGCGTGGCTTCCAACCCGTCCATCACCGGCATATGCAAGTCCATCAAGATTGCGTCGAAGCGCTGGTTTTCGAGTTTAGCCAAGGCTTCCCGGCCGTGATTGGCCACCGTCACCCGCAATCCGCCCTTCTGCAAAAACTCGCTGGCAACTTGCTGATTCAATTCGTTATCCTCGACCAGCAGGATATGCGCACCGCGAATACCGTCGAGCAAGGCGTGGGCGGTTTTGAACACCGCCGCCACCGGCAGGGTACGGCGAGTTTCGTGGCGCTGCAATCCGAGCAACACATCGAACAGGTCGGACGGCGTCACCGGTTTGCCGATCAGTGCGTCTATTTCGGCTTCCCGCGCCGCGCCGGCCAGTTCGTCGCGGCCGTAAGCGGTCACCATCACGGTAATCGGCGGCCGGTTGTCGGGCTTGAGGCCGGCGATAGCCCTGGCGAAGTCCAATCCGCTCATCCCCGGCATTTTCCAATCCAGCAGCAGCAATTCGAAGGGTTCGCCACGCTGTTCGGCGGCCTCAAACAAACGCAAACCAAGCTCGCCTTTATTGGCGGTAACCACCGGAAAGCGCCAGTTCTCCAGTATCGAACGCAAAATCAGCAGCGAAGTGTCCTGATCGTCGACAACCAGCGTGCGCATCGCCCGTAAATCCTGCAAACCCGGGCCGATTTTACGTTCGCGGTGCTGGGAGTCGGGCAGACCCAACCAGACGGTGAACGCGAAAGTACTGCCGCGGCCCGGCTCGCTGGACAAGGCGATTTGACCGTTCATCATTTCCACCAAGCGTTTACAGATGGTCAGTCCCAGTCCGGAGCCGCCGAATCTGCGAGTGATGCCGGCATCGGCCTGCACGAAAGGCTGAAATAATCGGCTGCTTTGCTCGGGGGTTAATCCGATGCCGGTGTCGCGCACCGCGAAACGCAAGCACACCGAATCGGCCGTCGCATCGCGTTTTTCGATCCGCACATGCACTTCGCCTTGCTCGGTAAACTTGATGGCATTGCCGACCAGATTGTCGACGATTTGGCTGAGCCGCAACGGATCGCCGATCAGGCATTCCGGCACGTCCGGTGCCATATCGACGAACAACTCGATGCCTTTTTCCTCGGCGCGAAAGGAGAACAAATCCCCGGTCGCGCGCAAGATGTCCTCCAGGCAAAAATCGACGGCTTCGATATCGATGCGCCCGGCCTCTATTTTCGAGTAATCGAGGATATCGTTAAGAATACCCAACAAGGCCTGCGAAGCGTTCAACACCTTACGCAAGTAATCTTGTTGCCGTTCGTCCAGATCGGTATCCAGGGCCAGCCGAGTCAGCCCGAGTATGGCGTTCATCGGCGTGCGAATCTCATGGCTCATATTGGCTAAAAAATCCGACTTCGCTTGGTTGGCGGCATCAGCCTGTTGTCTGGCCTCCCGCAATTCGGCGGTGCGTTCGTCGACCAGACGTTCCAGATCGTTTTTGTAGCGCTCCAATTCCTCTTCGTTGCGCTTGCGCTCGGTGATGTCCAGGCGAATGCCCAAGATCCGGCTGACCGAACCGTCGTCGCCGCATTCGACATTGAAAGCTTTGACGCTTAGCCAGCGGTAGTCGCCGTCGGCGTGGCGCATTCTAGCCTCGTAACTGTAGGCGTCGGCCCGTTTGGCCAGCACGCTGCCGATTTTCTCCGCGACCATTTCCCGGTCGGCGGGGTGCAGCCGGTCCAGCCATTCCTCCCGATCTCCCGGGCCATCCTTGGGCCGATAACCGAGCATGCTGTAGTACATCGGCGAAACCACGAAGCTATCACGCCTGACATCCCAATCGAAGATGCCGATTTGCGCCACCTCCAGCGTCAAGCGTAAACGCTCCTCGGAAATGCGTAGCTTCTCCTCGGTTTGCTTGCGGCCGGTAATATCCAGCGTGAAGCCGTTGATCAGGCCGCTACGCTCGTCCTTCCTGGCCGAGAGCGAAAACCATTTGACGGTGCCGTCATCCAGCAGCGCTCGGGCTTCGAATTCGCGGACTTCTTTCTGGTTGCGCAACAAATCGCTGAATTCGGCTAATTTGGCCGGATCGGCAAACCGCCGTTCCGGAGTGCCGTACTTAGCCAAGAAATCATCGACCGAATCGCAATCGAACTGGCGTGCCAGTGTCGAATTCGTGAAGAAATGCTTACCCAGTGCGTCGCACTGGAACACACCTATCGGTGCGTTTTCGACGATATAGCGGTATTTGCGCTCGTTGCTCCGCCATTTCAGCAAGCCGTAGCGTGCGACCTGCATCAACTTCAGCGACAGCAACACGATAACCAGACCGGCGCCGCCATACCAAAACAAGTGCTTGCGCCATTCCTCCAGATAATCCTGCTCGGCGATGGCCGCCAACACGTAAAGCGGATAGTTGCCGACGCGGCGAAAGCTGTAGAGCCGCTTGACGCCGTCCGCCGGACTGACCTCGATATAAACGCCGCGTTCGTTGCCCTTGGCTAGAAACGCTAGAATCGGATGCGCTTCCAAGGCCTGACCTTGATTGGCAGGCAAGCTCGGATGACGCGCCAATAAACGCATCTCGGCGTCGCGCAAGGCCACGGCCCCGTGGCGGCCTAAATTCAGCGTCCGGTAAAAATTTTCGAATTCGGCCAATTCCACGAATACTCTGACGATACCGGCGAAACGACCGTCCGAAAAGTTTGCGCGCCGGCTCAGCGTGATTGCCCAGGCGCCGGACGGCCGTATCTGGATAGGCGCCGAAATGGCCAGGCCGCGGCTACGGCCCTCGCGGTGCGCGCGAAAGTATTCGCGGTCGGCAATATTGATCGGCGGCTGGGCATCCACCGAGTCGTACAGGCTATCGCCGTTGGCGTCGAAGACGGCTATCCCGCCGATTTCCACCGCGACCGTTTCCGGCAAATTAGCGGCTTTTTCCTTGAGCATGGCCCGGATCTCGGCATGGCGAGCGGGCGCGGCGCGTAAATCCTCGGCATGCAAGCGCCCCAACACGTCGGTCAGGATCAGGTCGATTTTGTCGACGGTGGCCTGGGCATGGCCTTCCAGCACCATCGAGATATTCTCGGTTTCCACTTGGGCATGAGCGATTCTCTGCTCGCGTTCCTGCCACAAACTCACCGCCATCAATAGCGCAAAACCGAGCACGCCGACCAAACCGGCGGCGTTCACCATACCGAACGAGAAGGGATTCTTAAACCGCAGCCGCATGTCGCAACACCGTTAAATTAAGGATATTTCCTGTCATGGTTCAACTGCGCCATCACTAATATCGCCGCCAAACGTGCAAAGCGTGGCCGCTAATCGATCCGATTTCCAAAACGGCAGGAGATGAAATTCTAAAGATAGCTGCTATTCACGATTTTTGATCGTATCGAGCCACAAGCAGCGTTTTACAGATAGGCTCAAGCAACGAGGCCAGCGCCCCAATGCCCTTATCGGTTCGGCGGCCGGCTATTTCCCAAAATCGCATAACAGACCGGCGTCAAAATCAAGCTGGCGGCCATGCCGATCAACAGGCCGGCCGACAGCGATAAAGTCATCGGAATCAGGAATTGCGCTTGCTGACTGGTCTCCAGCAGCGTCGGCAAAAATCCGGCAAAGTTGGTCAGAAAAGCCAGCAAAATCGGCCGAAAACGCGCGATGCAGGCGGCGCTGATCAGGTGTTCCACCGAGGTATCTTCACCGCCGTGTTGGCGAATGTAATCCAGCAGCACCAAGCTGTCGTTCACCACCACACCGCTGGCGGCGATCATGCCCACCAGCGACTCCATCGACAAGGGCAGGCCGGCCGCCCAATGCGCCAATACCGCGCCGCTCCAGGCCACCGGCGCCGCCAACAGAAAGATCAGCGGTTTGCTGTAAGATTTAAACGGCACCGCGATCAAAGCATAGATCACCAGCAGCGCGATCAAGGTGTTTTTACCGAAGGCTGCCAACATAGCTTCCTGTTCCTGGCGCTGCTGGCCGATTTGCACATTCAAGCCTGGAAAAGCCTGTTCCAGGCGCGGCAAGGCGCCGCTTTCCAGCGCGGCGTAAATGCCATTGACGTCAGCTTTGGTCGGATCGACGCGGGCCTGCACTTTCAAAACCCGGTGCCGGTCCTCGCGATTCAATCGGGAATAGCCTTGCACCAGCTTGATCTCGGCCAGATCGTTAAGCGGTACGCTGCTGCCGTTCGGCAAACGCACCGGTTGAGCCTTCAACGCATCCAACGATTGCCGCTGCTCCAAGGGATAGCGCACCATCACTTTTACTTCGCGACGGCCGCGCAGGAATCGGTGTACTTCCGCACCGTAATAGCCTTGCCGAACTTGCTCGGCCAACTGCTCGAGCCGCAAACCCAGGCGCTCGGCTTCCGGCTTCAAAGCCAGCCGTACTTCGGGTTTGCCGGGTTCGGCGGAGTCGATCACATCATAAACGCCCGGAAATTCGTGCAGCAGCCTCTTGAGTTGCTCAGCGGCGGGTGGCAGCAAACTCGGATCGCCAGCCCCCAGCAGCAACTCGATGTCGTAAGGCACGTCGCCTTCTTTATAAATAAAATCGACCTTGCCCCGACCAATATCGCCGATGTGTTGCCGCCAATCGCGGATGAATTCTTCGACTCTCAAGCGCCGGCGACCCTCGGCCGAGAACTCCAGCCAGATACCGGCGCCATGCTCCCAAATAATGGTTTCCACACCGACGATAACGCTTTGCTCGTTGGCATCAGCGGCTTGCACACTGTTAACGCCTGCCTGATCCATACCATCCAGTTCGTCGCGCAAAGCAAATAAGGCTTTTTCCACCTGGGTCGCCAGTGCCTGAGTCTCGCTGTAAGGCGCGCTCTGCGGCAACTGCATCGATACCCAAAAACTGTCCTTGGTGACATCCGGATTAATCGATTGCCGCACCCGGTCGCTAAGGACCAGCGCAGCGCAAATTGCCAGCAGCGCGATGAACAAGGCCACGGTCAAATAGCGCCAGGCCAGTGCAGTTTCCAGCAGCGGCCGATAAATACGCGCGACGAAACGATCCAATCCTCGATTCATCCGCTCGCGCAAGCCTTGTAAATAGCCGGGTTTGGCCTCGGTGTCGATGTCGCCGACCAGATGCGACGGCAGAATCAACAGCGCCTCGACCAGCGAGAACACCAGTGTCAATATCATCACCAGGCAAATCGGCCGCATCATCTGCCCGGCCCAGCCGGGCAAAAACAGGCCGGGTAAAAACGCTACCAGCACGATCAACACCGACAGGCTGACCGGCAGTGCCACTTCCCGCACGCCGCTAATAGTGGCTTGCAGCGGCGATTGCCGGCCTTCGATTTGCCGGCTATGCACGCTTTCGCCGATGATGATGGCATCGTCCACCAAGATGCCCATCGCCAACAAAAAGCCGAATAAGGACAGCATGTTCAAGGAAATATCCAGGGCCGGCATCAGCCAGAACGCGCCCAGCACCGAGGTGAAGATGCCGACGCCGGCCCACAGCGCCACCCGCAGTCGCAGGAACAAGGTCAGCACCAGACAGACCAGCACGAAACCGCTCAAACCGTCTTCCAGCAGTGTGCCGATGCGCTCGTCGTAAGCTTGCGAATCGTCCCACCAGGTAATCAGGCGCAAGCCTTCCGGCAATTGCGCGCGCATCTCTTCGACATACGCCTTCACTCGCCGCGCCACTGCCACGCTGTCCTGTTCGGCGTGAATTTCCCAACCCTGCGCGGTCTGGCCGTTGTGATGCCAGGCCCACAAGCGTTCTTCCAGGCCGTCCTTGATGGTGGCGATCTGCTCCAAGCGCACCCGGTTGCCATCCGGCAAGGTCTTGACGATCAAGGCGCCGACCGCCTCGGCATCGCGGGCGCGGCCACTAACGCGCAGCAACAACTCGCCGTCCGGATTCTTGATCAGCCCGCCCGGCAGATCGACCGAGGCCTTGCGTACCGCTTGCGCCACCTCGTCCAGCGTCAGCTGATATTTGCGCAATTGTTGCGGCAACACTTCGATGTCGATTTCGTAGGCCAGCTCTCCGTAGTTGCGGGCGCGACTGACACCCGGAATCGCCGCCAGTTGTTCCTGAATCCGGTCGCCGTAGCGCTGCAAGGTGGCGGCGTCGGTGGCGCCGTGCAAAGCCAGCCAGATCACGCCGTCGTCGTCCTCGCGATCGGCTTGCAACACCTGGATTTTTTCCAGCTGTTTCGGCAAGCGCGGAATGGCTTGCACCCGGCTTTGCAGTGTTGCCATCATCTGAATTCGGTCATGGTCCGGCAGAATTTCCACGCCGATCTTGCAGTTGTCGCCCCTGATCTCGCCATGCAGATGCTTAACACCCGGCACGTCGTGGATGGCTTCCTCAATCGGTACGCACACCGACTCCTCGACTTCCGAGGGGCCTGCGCCTGGAAATACCGCTTCGATCAGGATTTTATTGGGGCTGAAGCGCGGAAAGACTTCTTTATCGACACCGACGATGCCGAGCACGCCGCCGGTCAGAATCAATAGCATCAATAGATTGGCCGCAACCGGATTGCCGGCGAACCAGGCCAATAAACCTAAACGCTGATTGGCAGGCGTCATTGGGCGGCTTCAGGCTGAGCTTCGACTGCGTTGACTTTCATTCCCGCCACCGGTACCGGCAGTTCCGACACCACCACGCGGTCGCCGGGATTTAAACCGGCCTTGACGATGACGCGCTCGGCGTCGTGGCGCAGCACTTGCAGCTGGCGAATATCCAAACGCTGCTCGGCATCGACCAGCTTGGCTTGTTGCAAACCGTTCAATGCGGTGCGCGGCAAGGTAAACAGGCCGTCGTGGCGCACGCCTTCGATCTCGGCTTGCACGAACAAGCCGCTTAGCAAGGGCGGACGATCCGGGGTTTCCCGGAACGGATCGACCACTTGGGCAACCAGATACAGTTGGCCGCTGTTGTCGTCCAGCGCCGCTTCACTGCGGACGATACGGCCTTGCCAGCTTTGCGGCTTGCCGGCCAATTCCGCACTCAGCGTCACCGCCGGCCAGCGGCCTGTCTTGGCATTTTGCCCTAAAGGCAGTTCCAGAAACGCCAGTTGTTCGGTGCTGATCGGCAGACGGATTTCGGCGATGTCGCTGGCGTAAATCCGCGCCACCACCGCACCGGACGGGATGTATTGCCCCAAACCGGCTTGCTTGCTCAGCACCCGGCCGGCAAACGGTGCCCGCAATTCGCAACGGCTGCGATTGAGTTTGGCCTCGGCCAGATCGGCCTCGGCGGCCTTGAGCTTGGCTTGTGCTTCGGCCAGTTGCGGCTTGCGCAGCGCCAGCGGGCTGGGTTCGCCTTCGCCCAGCGCCTGCCATTCGCTCTGTGCCTGTTCGACTTGCGCTTGTTCGTTGATCAGCACCCGCTGGGCCTCGGCCAGTTGCGCTTCGGCGGCGACGATGGCGTAATCGAAATCTCGCGGGTCGATGGTCAGCAGCAATTCGTTGGCGGCAAAGAACCCGCCGGCAACCATGGCCGGATGTACCTGCGCCACTTTACCGCCGACTTCGCTCACTAAATCGATGGTCTCGCGCGGCGCCACCACGCCTTGTGACATCACGTTCAGCCGCAAACTTTGCGGCTCGACGCGGACCACGTTGACCTTGGGAATAGTCAGTTCGGCGCTCTGCTGAACGGTTTGCGGCTTGGCGGCGATAATCGCCCAAGCCGCGCCGGCCGCCGCCAGCAAGACCAGGATCGGTAACAGAATTTTTAAATTGAGTACTTGCGGATTCAAACGGCACCACCCAATGCCAAATAGAGATTGATACGATTGTTCAATAGTTGCCGCTGCACGGCCAGATGCGCGCTTTGCGCATTGAGGGTGCTGCGATAGCTGTCGAGTAAAGTCAGGATTTCGATCAAGCCTTGCCGGTAGGAATATACGGCCAGCTTGCGGCTGGCCTCGGTTTGCGTCACCGCTTCGCGCAAGGCCTGCTCCTGGGTGCGCAGCCAGGCTTCGGCGGCCAATGCTTGCTCCACTTCGCGAAAGGCGTTCAAGGCCACGCTTTGGTATTGGTTAAACGCTTCCCGGACTTTGGCTTCGTTCAAACGAATCTCCCCTTGCAAGCGACCGCCGGTAAACAGCGGCTGGGCCAGGCCGGCGGCCAGATTCCAGGCTGCCGCGCGCGGATCGATGATCTCGGTCAAGGCCGCGCTGCTGGTACCGCCGGCACCGGTCAAGGTGACGCGCGGCAGCAAGGCTTTTTCGGCGCTTTCCAAACGTGAGTCGGCGGCCCGCAAACGCTTGAAGGCGGCGATTACATCCGGGCGGCGATCCAACAGCTCGGCCGGCAAGCCGGCGCTCAAGGCGGTTGGCGGCTGAGGCAACGATAGCTCCGAATCGAATTCGTTTGCCCCGTCTTGCTTTGCTGGATCGTTGCCCGGATACCGGCCCAGCAAAGTTTGTAGGCGCTTGCCTATCAATTGCACATCGTTTCTAGCCTGCGCCAGCTGTGCTTCGGCATTCGCCAGATCGGTTAGGACCAGACGTAAATCCAGGCCGCGAGTCAAGCCCTTATTGAAGCGGCCGCGCACCAAGTCGACGATCACACCTCGGTCCTTGACCGACTGCGCCGCTACCGCCGCTTGCAGTTGCGCTTCGCTGAATTCGAAATAAGCTTGAGCAATCCGTGCCGCCAACGATAGTTGCGCGGCGCGATAATCGTCGCCAGTCGCCTCGGCTTCGGTTTCCGCAGCTTGTTGTCCGGCCTTGATCCGCCCCCAGACATCCAGCTCCCAGCTAAGATTGAACATTGCCATAAACTCGCCGTATTCGCTGCTTTCGCCTCCAATATTGGTTTTTGCGCGTTGATAGCTGGGGGTTAAGTACAGTTGCGGCCAGCGTCCGGAGCCGGCGATGACTGCCTGTTCACGCGCCGCATCGACGCGAGCCGCAGCGCTTTTCAAATCAAAATTATCGGCCAGGCCGCCGCGTACCAACACTGTCAACTGCTCATCATTGAAGGTTGCCAACCAGCCAGTCGCGGCCGGTTCGGCAAAATGGCGGTTACTGCTCCAGTTTTGCGGTGCCTGAAAAGCCAAAGTATGCGCGTCCCGAGGCTCGGGCGATTCACAGCCAACGGTCCATACCGCCGATAGGGCTGAAAGAATCCATAACATCGGGTGGTAGGGTTTGGCGGGCATTAGGTCGGGATGGGGCGGGAATGGCTAAATAAATCTGATGAATAGGGGTGGCTATTGATTAAGACGTTCAAAGCGGCGAAATCCCCACCGCAACCGAAAAATAATTGGGGCAAAATACCGCACGGCATTTGACTGGCAGCAAAGGCTTAGAGCCAACCTAACTATTCAGCGAACCCGCTGGAGCAAACTGACTCGACCTCTTTGCAGGTAGCTGTTTCAGCTAAACCAAAGAAGTCCGTCATTCCCACCGGGATTTGTTTTTACTGCGTTACAATCCATACTTTGCGCATGGCGCTCGTTTCCAGTCAATTCTTTTAACTACCCAGCCACACGATGAATATTTCGTTTGAAATCGTCCCTCGCAGCTTAGAGGCCTTCGACCAGCAATACGGCTTTGTGCAAACTCTGGACAAAGGTATCAACATCATCAATGTCCCGGACATCCAGCGCTTCGATACCCGCAGCTGGGAATTAGCGACCCGCGTCGATCGAAGCAAATACCGCTTTATTCCGCATTTTCGCGCGATTGATTTTAAAATCGAAAGCGGTGATCTCTACCGCATCATCGAAGAATATGCGCTAGACAGCGTCCTTTTGGTATCTGGCGATCCACCCGAGGGTTTGAAACGGTCGTTTTACAATACCGATGTGGTCGATTTGATTCGGGCCGTGCGTCAGCGTTTCCCAAGCTTACATATTTATGCCGGCTTCGATCCGCACCGCAGCGGTGTTCAGGACGAATGCGATTACATCCAACGCAAGGTCGATGCCGGTGCCGGCGGGTTTTTCTCTCAGCCGTTCTACGACAGCCGCATGATCGACATCTACGCCGAGCATATGCAAGACCTGGAAACTTACATCGGCATCAGCCCGATCACCAGCAAGGCCTCCATGAATTACTGGGAAGTCAAAAATAAGGTCAAGTTTCCGAAGAGTTTTCGGCCTGATTACGACTGGAACGTCCAATTTGCCAACGACGTAATCGCCTCGGCGGCGGCGAATGGCTTGAACGTCTATTTCATGCCGATTCGGATTGATTTGGCGCGGTATTTTGGTGAGATTGAATTGGGCGGGTAATCTCTAACCGGGTACAGATTTGCTGTTGTACTGATAAACATCCGTCTTCCCCGCGAAAGCGGGGAACCACGCTTTTGATTTTCCTGGGTCCCCGCCTTCGCGGGAACGACGAGACAAGATTTTTCATCGTTTCCACGTTCCGCGTAGGAACGCAGCCAGAGATGCTATGAGTAGTCCTGTCGAAAGACTTAATCAGAGCGTCCCTAAAAAAACAACTCGCGCATTTTTTGCCCCGGCGACTCAGCGCGCATAAACGCTTCACCAACCAGGAAGGTGTAAATACCGTTGTCCTGCATCAATTTCACATCCGCAGGAGTATGAATACCGCTTTCGGTGACGATCAGTTTGTCGGCCGGAATGGTGTTTTTCAAATCCAGTGTGGTTTGCAAGGACACGTCAAAGGTACGCAGATTGCGGTTGTTGATGCCGATCATATTGGTGTTCAACTTTAGCGCTCGTTCCAGTTCCTCCGCATCATGTACTTCGGTCAACACGTCCATGCCCAAGCCGGTCGCGGTGTCGGCCAGTTCTTTCAGCATCGCATCATCCAGTGCGGCGACGATCAGCAGGATGCAATCGGCACCGAGTGCGCGGGATTCATGGATTTGATACGGATCGATCATGAAATCCTTACGAATCGCCGGCAGCGGGCAATTTTGCCGCACCATTTGCAGATTGGCTTCCGAACCTTGGAAAAACTCTTTGTCGGTAAGCACCGACAAACAGGTCGCGCCGCTAAACGCATAATCGACGGCAATTTCCACCGGTTTGAAGTTCTCGCGGATCACGCCCTGGCTGGGCGAAGCCTTCTTGATTTCGGCGATGATCGCCGGCTTTTTCTGGTCGGCCTTGCTGCGCAATGCCGAATAAAAGCCGCGCGGGCCTTGCACGGTGCCGGCGAGTTCTTGCAACATCGACAACGGCGTATTGCTTTTGCGGCGGGCTACTTCTTCGGCTTTTTTGGTTAGGATGGTTTTTAGGATGTCTGGTGTATCGGTCATGGTTCTTGTTTAGTTTGTGTCGCTAACGCGACGGGTTAATTAGAGGTCGGGTCTCGGCCCGACAGCCGAGGTACTTTCTTTTGCTTGGCCAAAAGAAAGTACCCAAAGAAAAAGCCACCCCGATGCCGCTTATATCCTGCGCTCCGAAGGGTTTGAAAGGGGCTTCCCAGCCCCTGCATGCAACGCGACGCATCCCTGCGTCGCCCCTTTCGGGCTAATCCGTCCAAACCCTCCGGTGCTCGGCGCGGCATAGGGGGAGTAAACCATCCCGGATTCCGGTAATCTTCAACCAGGCTACTTGCTATGACTCCCAATTAAAGTCCGGCTTTCCACTATACGGCTCTAAAAACCGAACCCCGCTCTCATCCCGCATTGAATATAAAATTGGATAATCATTCTGAATCAAATATTCAACAAACTTATTTAATTCAAATTGTAACTCCTTAACAAATGCGATTTGATCATTAAACTGTGTAGGTACATTACATAACCTTAGCACTGCTTGCCAAACTCCTCGGCTCTCTACAAGGGAAACCAATTTTTCTTTTACAGGGTTGGGCACTTGTTCGATTCCTGAATATAAATCAGTCATTTTATTAGTCAAATCTCGTAAATCAAACAAACTGCCAGGCTTATCCCCTGTATCGGAAAAATAAAACAATCTTCTATCGGAATACTCTAAAAAAATGTATTCCAGCGCCGCGCTATACTTTATTTTATTGACAGAAATATATTTATTTACAACGCCAATTCTTTCGCATCTAAACCTTTTATCTTCTCGATAAAAAGCAATGCTTTGTGGAAAGCTTACTAACCCGCTTAAAGTAATTAAGGCAACAAAAAATGCAATTGTATAAATGGGCATCCTAGCGACCTGAACAAGGAAGCCTCCATTAACTGCTTTATTAAAAAACGATTCTTCTTTTTTAATATTATCAAGCAATCTAGGGCTTCCCGATTCAAGACCAGCAATAACACCTGTTGGGATAATTTTCACGGGGTTGTTGTCTGAAGCCAACACCAGGACTGTAACGGTGAAGTAGTCACTAGGCTCCAAAATTATTGGTGAAAATGATACCGAAGACTTTGATAAAAAGTGCGGCTCTAATTTTTCAGAAAAATACTCTTTGCTTCCAGAAATTTTCGGTTCCTCAAGTATTTCTCCATTGTCGAAAGAAACTCCTAACGGAAGTTTTTGATCGTAATCCCCAATGCGAATTGTATTCTCCCCTGAGTTGGTTACGCTAAAAACAATCATCCTTAACGTTTGATTGCTCGCTTTCAAGCTTCTTCCATCATACAAAACATCAAGTTTACTAATTTTTTCCTTTATTTCTATTACATAGCTATCTGAAATTAATTGATATACTATATCGGTTTTCTTAGTGTAATAAAATGTTAAAAGTAGACCGATACCCCCAATAACAAGACCAATTATTGTAATAGCAGCATTAACTTTTGGGTTATTAACAATTGCAACCAGAGAATTAAACATATAAGTTTATTAATTTAGGACCGTAGGATGTGCTGAACAAAGTGAAGCGCATCGGTCGCGAATGATGCGCCTCCTAACGTCGGCAGCATCCTACAGCCGAACACCTATCCAAACATAGAAAATTATCTGTCGCCTTTAGTTTTCAAGGCGCGAGGTTATTCCTCTATGCCGCGCCGAGCACCGGAGAGTTTGGGCGGGTCAGCCCGATAGATACTCTGTTCTAGGTC
>NZ_LUUG01000104.1 GCF_001644035.1 Methylomonas methanica | reverse complement strand
CGGCCGATTCTGTTGAAAAAGTCCCCTGATATTCGGCTCCCACCGTAGTAAAATACCGCCAACAGCCACTCAATCATGAGGTGACGCCATGATGGGACAACAATCCGGGATCCAGGAGCAGTTGTTTTTCTGTTTCAGTCTCGAAAACCACATTCCCAAAGATCATCTGCTTCGAGGCATTAATCATTTTCTCGACCTAGGTGATTTTCGTCAGCAATTGGCGGAGTATTACAGCCCTATCGGTCGGCCATCGATTGCACCCGAACTGATGATCCGCATGTTGATTCTCGGCTATTGTTTTGGCATTCGTTCCGAACGTCGTCTGTGTGAAGAAGTGCATGTGAACTTGGCTTACCGTTGGTTTTGCAAACTGGATTTAGACGATCCCGTGCCGGATCATTCCACCTTTTCCAAGAATCGCCTGGGCCGTTTTCGGGACAGTCAGGCTTTTCGGCTAGTGTTTGAAACGGTCCTGAAACGATGCATGGCAGAAGGTCTGGTGCGTGGTGAAGGTTTTGCCACCGACGCCAGCATCATCAAAGCCGATGCCCAACGGCAACGTCGGGTAGAAAATGGTGGCGATATTGACTGGGGCGATCCCGCTCAAGCAGAACGTCCGGTCCGTGAATATCTCGCGGCACTAGAAGAAACGAATGACCCCAAAGAGTCCACCCGGACGCTTTCACTGACTGATCCGGCGGCTACCTGGACGGCCGCACCCGGTGGACCTGCATTCTTTGCCTATTCAACCAATTACTTGATCGACTTGGAAGTCGGCATCATCCTCGACGTAGGAGCCTCAGCGGTCAATAAAGCCGCCGAAGTGGAGGCGACTCGGACCATGATTGATCGGGTAGAAGAGACCTTTGGTCTGAAGCCCGAACGTTTGGTGGGCGACACCAATTATGGTTCAGCTGCCATGCTCGGATGGTTAGTCGATGAAAAAGACATAGAACCGCATGTACCCGTATTTGATAAGTCAGAACGCAGCGATGGCACCTTCGGCCGCTCTGACTTTACTTATGACGCGGAGAATAATCAGTATATCTGTCCTGCGGGGAAGTCTCTGAAAATCGCTTGGCGCAGCAAACAGAAAAACCCTTATCGCTATCGCGCCAGCCAATTGGATTGCCAAACCTGTCCGCTCAAAGCGCAGTGTTGTCCTAACATGGCAAATCGTCAAATCGATCGAAGCCCCCACGAATCGGCCCGTGATGTGGCTCGTGCCATTACTAAAACCGATGCTTATAAGCAGTCACGCAAGGAGCGCAAGAAGGTGGAAATGCTGTTTGCTCATCTCAAACGCATCTTGAAAATGGATAAGCTGCGGTTACGAGGCTTCAGTAATGCCAAAGATGAGTTTCTATTGGCGGCGACAGCCCAAAATCTAAGGCGAATGGCGAAGAGGTTGGCCATCAATGATCCAGTACCCCAATTGATACCCGCATAACGGCAATATAAGCCGTATTTACGCACCAGAAAGAAAAAACTCACCTGCCAGCTTCTGCAAAACCACAGCAATCAATCAAAACGACCTTCCAACGTACTTTTTAAAAACCGCCTTTTTCAACACAAT
>NZ_LUUG01000103.1 GCF_001644035.1 Methylomonas methanica | reverse complement strand
GGATAATACAAGGTGCGATTAGCTTGCGTAATCGCACATTTCGAAGCCAACATTCCTCCGATTACGCTATCGCTAATCGGAGCGGTCTAAGGAAGGCATCCGCAATTTCGATAATTGTGTGGAGTGTCACCGAAGTGGTAATGAACATGACATTCGCGATAGGGATGGAAAACGCAACAGTGATGAAGATGACTAACCTTCGCAAACTGTAGCCCACATTCGTCTGAGTCGTGACAGAGTAGCTAGCGTTTCAGCGTAACGCCTCTTAAGATTCTAGTGTATGCTTAATATGTCTTCGTGATCCTTACTAAGCGAGATGGAAATAAGGTTTTGGTCTAAAAGTATCCATAGGTTTTCTCTCCTAGTACCGAGAAGGCTTTTGGGCTCTCCGCCGCCCACGAAAAAGGATTGGAGCCGACGCGCTCAATACATGATTAATAGGTGGATTCATCGGCTGATCCATCTAAATGAGACCCCCTATCGCATTGCAATGGGTTGTGCCTGTGGGATTTTTTGTTCGGCGCTACCCATATTTGGTCAAACCTTTATTGGCATGATCACCGCTCGTATCTTGAAAGCCAGTGTGATCGCCAGTCTGCCTTGGACATGGATCTCAAATCCGCTGACTACGCTGCCGATATGGTATGTTGGATATCGACTGGGTATTTGGATTATGCCCGGTAAACATAAACCATTGAGCCATACCGAAATTCAAGCATTAATGCAAAATTTCGATCAAATGGATTGGAATCAAGGCGTTTCGTTACTCACCGCTGAGTTCTGGGAAGCATTGCAACCCCTGTGGCTGGGCGCAGTAGTCATGGGGTTAACGATGGCTGTTCCCAGTTTTATCCTAGTGTATTACTTTGCCAAAGGACTACTGCACCGACGAATTCGTCGACGTCAAAAAGATTACTAATCTGTCAGCATAGGTTCGTGCCTTCAATTTACGAAAACCTGTGAACCCCCGTAGCCATACGACCAGAAAATAATACTGGCGAGGTTCGATTCGTCGGCAATTTCTTTAATGGGGACGTTTCCCATGATTGCAGACTTTTGCCAGGGCCTGCTCTCTGAACTCGTCAGAATACAGTTTCTTGGAAGGATTCATTTTTTCTCAAATTTAAAGGGTTCTAAAATTTGGGGCGACAACTATATTGACGCGGGGCGATGGACTGTCCGGACCTTTTTGAGGCTCTCCTGAAGTTACTGTAACGTTAATGGGCCTAACTCGCGGCTAGGGCTAGTCCTGGGTAAAGGCCTTTTTTTGGGTGATGAAGCATCTTCATGATCATTAAGGCATTTATAAATATTTAAATGTTCGGTTGCCCCACATACCTATGCCGGCAAGCCTTGGGTGTAAATCAGTGCGTCGTATTTTGAAGATCGAAATCTGCAACACACCAGGCCATGACTTAGTGCCGTATCAGTTCAGGAATACCAAAATCGCCGTGGCAACGCTCAACAGCGCCGCGAACACCGCAAACCCCAGCGCCCAACGCGAATACACAAGGGCTTGCTGCGATGCGATAAGGCTGTCCCGATACGCGAGAAGATCGCCCCCTTCATGCCGGTACCCACTCACTTGCTTTACTTGCGGATCAGCGCTAGCCAAGCGAGCGCGAAGGAATTTCTCGACCCCAATCACTAGATACACTGCCACCCCGCCGGCCAGCGTCAGCAGCCATTCTTCGTAGCCAAGCGCTTGGGTATGGAACAGCCAATTCATGGTAGGCAGGTAGATAAAGGCGACCTGGGCCAACATCATCGCGGCAATTCCACCCCAGACCCAAAGATTTGAAAACAGTCCAAGCTTGAACATGGAGTGGGTCAGGGATCGGCAGTTAAGCAGATAGAAGGCCTGCCCAACGGCAAACACATTGACCGCAGCGGTACGGGCTTTCTCGACAGGTTCGTCGTGCATCAGTTCCCACTCAAACAGAGCAAAGGCACAGGCCGCCAGCATCAAGCCCACCAGCAAAGTCCGAAACATCAATAATCCGGTCAAAATTGGCTGCTCCGGCTGACGAGGCGGTAGTCTCATGATGTCCGGTTCCTTGGTTTCGAACGCCAGGGGCAATCCAAGCAGCACGGCAGTCGTCATATTCAGCCAAAGCACTTGTCCGGGCAAGATGGGCAAGACGATGCCGGCAAATACCGCAATCAAGATCACCAAGCCTTGGCCAATATTGGTGGGCAAGGTCCAGGTAATAAACTTCACCAGGTTATCGTAAACCCCCCGCCCTTCTTCCACGGCGGCGGCGATGGTGGCGAAGTTGTCGTCGGTCAACACCATCGCAGCAGCTTCCTTAGACACTTCGGTGCCGGTAATGCCCATAGCCACGCCAATGTTGGCCTGACGTAACGCGGGTGCATCGTTGACACCATCCCCGGTCATAGCCACAATGTGGCCGCGCGACTGCAGGGCTGTCACCAAACGCAGCTTTTGTTCCGGGGCTACCCGAGCGAACACGGTGGTATGGTCGGTGATTTCCGCAAAATCTTGATCCGGAATTTCCGCGAGCGCTCGCCCATCAAGCGCCAGCAAAGGTTCATTCTCGCCGGTCAGGCCAATTTGTTTGGCGATGGCAATCGCAGTGCCAATGTGATCGCCGGTAATCATCTTTACCCGGATGCCGGCTCGGCGGCAGTGCGCCACGGCGTCAATCACCTCAGGCCTCGGCGGATCGATCATGGCTTGTAGTCCGAGAAAAGTCAGGCCCTCAGCCACATGCTCATGATTGACTTGCGACAGATCGTCGGCGGCGCGCTCGCCGCGGGCAAAAGCCAACACTCTCAGCCCGCGCGCAGCCAATTCATTGACCTGCTGCTGAATCGCGTCAGGCTCCAGCGCGACGGGGTTCAGGTTGGCGTCGAAGGCGGTTGCGCAGCGGTTCAGAATGCTTTCCACCGAGCCTTTCAGGTAAATGTGCCGGGTATCCGACGCCTGATTGTGATGAAGAGTCGCCATGAACTGATAGGCCGACTCGAAAGGAATGGCATCCAGGCGTGGATGGGTTTGTTGCAGGAGACCATGGTGCAAGCCTGCTTTGTGCGCGGCAACCAGCAATGCGCCTTCGGTAGGGTCGCCCTCGATGCGCCAGCCCTCCGCATCCTCTACCAGACGCGCATCGTTACACAACAAACCAGCCTTGAGGATTTCGACTAGTGTTTCGTGGTCTGCGGGCTTGACCGTTTGCTGATCAAGACAAAAATCACCTTCAGGCGAGTAGCCGGCGCCGCGAACCTCGAAGCAGGCTCCGCCAGCATAAATAGCCTGCACGGTCATTTGATTTTGCGTCAATGTGCCGGTCTTATCCGAACAGATGATAGAAGTACCACCCAGCGTCTCGACCGCCGGTAGTTTGCGGATGATGGCATGACGCCTGGCCATGCGCCGGACACCGATGGCTAGGGTAATGGTAACCGCTACCGGCAAGCCTTCCGGGATGGCGGCGACCGCCAAGGCCACCGAAGCAATGAAGGTATCAATCGGCGCTTCGCCACGAAGCCAGCCGGCCACAAAGGTCAGTGCGGCCAAACCAATGATGAACCACATCAGGAATTCACTGAATTTGGCAATTTTTTGGGTCAGCGGAGTTTCCAGTTCGGTGGCCTCGCTAATCAAGCGGTTGATACGGCCAATCTCGGTGCGATCACCGGTTTCTATCACGATGCCCACGCCGGCGCCGTAAGTCACCAAGGTTGAGGAATACGCCAGATTGCTGCGGTCGGCCAAAAGGGTGTCGCTCGGCAATGGCTCAGTCTGCTTTTCCACCGGTACGGACTCGCCGGTCAAGGCCGATTCGTCGATCTGCAATTCCCTGCTGCGCAAAAGACGCAAGTCAGCCGGCACCTTATCGCCGGACTGCAGAAACACGATGTCGCCGGGCACCAAGTCTTCGGCAGCGATGACAATGCGAACCCCATCGCGCAATACTGCGGCACTGACGCTAAGCGCGTGCGCCAAGGCGGCAATGGCCTTTAGCGCGTTCATTTCCTGAATGAAACCGATGACGGCATTGACCAGGACCACGCCGAAGATCACGCCAGCATCCAGCCAGCTCTTCAGAAATCCGGTCACGAACCCCGACACCAGCAAGATGTATATCAGCGAGTGATGGAATTGGGACAAAAACAACACGATGGCGCTCTTGCCCTTTTTTGGGGTTAAGCGATTGAGGCCGAATTTTTCGCGGCGATTCGCCGCTTCGTGCTCGGAAAAGCCGGACGCGGCATCCACGCCCAAATGTTTCGGCAGCGTTTCGGTGGGCAGATGATGCCAAATTGGTGGCGGCGAGTTGTTCATCGTGTTATTCATCGTGGATGGTTGAAATGATTTTCATGTCTTTCGCGGGTTAAATTTCGTTATATATCCACGTTTAGACCAAGATGCAGTTCATCGCGGTTTATTATGGTTTTACTGCATCCAACGTCCTTGGCGCTGATGACTTGTAAATCGAGGGCCGGATTACTCTGGTTTCCCTGAAAAGCCAGTTCGGTTTCGGTTTGTCGGCCTTGCAGTCCCAGAGGTATCGATTCCGGCCATTGCAGACTGGCTGTGTCTAGGGCATCGTAGAATTGACTTTCGATTGGGCATCTGATCTGGGAAAGTCTCGTGCAATAATTCGGCAGTCGATCCCCAATAGAATGTTGACTCCGAAGCGGGCCTCACCGCCATCGGTGGTCTGGCTTTTGTCCTCGTAGAGCGGAAAATCGTAACTAAAGCGCCTCTAGCCGCCGAAGAAGCTGAAGCCTCACAAATCTGGTGGGCTAATTACATTCGAATTTATTGTGACAGGAGAGTAAAGCTTGTTTTTAGGATAGTAAAATAGAATATATGGATTTAACGAATAGATTTTTACAATGTAAGAATGAGTTGGTTTTTCTTGAAAAGTACTTGGCTCTAAACTCTGCTTTAGAAAATTAACTAAATGCTGTGTCGTTGATGTTGGCGTTTTCGGGAAAACGGATAGAAGGGCTAAGAGTTTCGGTAATAGAGGTGGAGCTTGATTTATTCAGTCGGGATGTGAGCTAAAGCTTATACATCCGGAGTATATAAGAACCTAAAAGTCAGCTTTGAAACCATAACCAGCCTCTGTTGAACAATGTTTTTCAACTATCTGAATGTCGCAAAGTGGCCAAAACTTGCCCATCGATCCGCTCAAAACTCCCTCAGGAAAATCAGGCTTACGACAGGATATAAGATCGTTCAAAAAGTCCTGGAACTACATCAAGCCTCAAAGCCAATCTCGAAAGAAGAGAAGCCCGACTCGTCGCCGTATATCAACGATAGGCCGGACGGATCAGGTATTTTGATTTGTTTGGCCGAATAGGCGTCCAAGATTGGTGTGATGTGGCGTACCGATCTAGGCGTGGTGTAAACCAGGAAGGCCGTATCGTCGTCTGACCAGCCGCCGAACATCGCCATGCCCTCGGGGCCGTTTCTCGCCACGTAGGCGGCTCGGAACGCACCTAACAGCACGTAAATTTCACCGGATTCGTATTCCTGGCGCGAGAGTGTGATGCGGTGCCAACTCATGGTTTTTGCCATTTCATTCCTTCCGTCACTAAATCAGCTTATTTGGCCTACATCGCGTTGCCGCTTGATTTTGGTCAGCCCTAAGAAATCTTAACATCGGAAGGCGATGCGGGCCATATAAGTGATCACCTGACTGTCTAAAGTCCCGCGCCAAAAAACTTAAGAAATGTAATTGAACAAAGACAAACTTTGCACCTTGGTAAACGCCTGTTGCGCGGCTTGCAGGGATATTTGTTGCAGATTAAATTTGCTCAACGCTTCCGCGTAGTCCAGATCGCCGATGTCCGAGGCGGTGGATTTGTTGTCCAGAATGTAGTCGGCGTTTAAGTTTTCCTGGTCGTCCAATGCGTTCAAGCGAGCGCCGGCCGATGCGCGAATAGTGTCGAAGCGCACCAGCGCGGTATCCATATCGTTCAAAGAATTTTTATTGGGCGTGTTGGCTTTTAAATCAGCGGATATTTGCGCGACGGCTTGAAACACATTGCTAATGCTACCGGCTGTTAACGGCGCGGCTGATACGGTGCCGAACGCCGCTTCGCCGGGGTCGCCGTCGGTGACGTGCCGGCTGGGGCCGATGGCGATACTGCGTTGGCTGGCATCACCTTGATAGGCGTATGCCGGGGTGTCGGTAAAAGCGGCTTGGTCGGTTTTGTACCCGGAAAAAATATATTCGCCGTTGGCATTTTTGGTATTGGCGATGCTTAACAATTGCTTGTTCAGTTCGTCGATTTCCATAGAGATTTGTTTACGGTTGGTGGCGGTGTTGCTGTCGTTCAAGCCTTGTACGGTCAATTCCCTGATTCTATGCAACACGCTGCCGGCGTTATCCAGTGCGGATTCTTCCAGGTTCAGCCTTTGCCGCGCCGCGCCGATATTGACCTGATATTGCTGATTTTCCTTAATGTTGTGATTCAGGTCGATCATGTTGGTGGCGGCCACCGCATTTTCGGAGGGGCTCAGGTATTTCTTGCCGGATGATAGTTTTAGCTGAGTCTCGCTGAGTTTGGATTGTTGATCCAACATGGCGTTAACGCCGAGCTGATTATTCCATGAAGTTGAAATGCGCATAATAATCTCCTAGCGGAATGCCCCGATCAGGGTGTCGAACAATGAATTAGCCACCGAAACGGCTTTGGCAGCCGCCTGATACGAATTTTGAAAATTGATGAGATTGGCCGCTTCTTCATCCAGATTGACGCCGGATACGCTTTCTTTAGCGCTGGTGGCTTGCTTTAACAGGGTTTCCTGGGCCGTGCGGCCAACCGACGCGGCATGAGTTTGCGAACCGACATCGGAGATCATTTGCCCGTAAACTTGAGTAAAGCTGGCTTTACCGCCGAACATTTTTGCCTGGGTTTCCAGATTAGCCAATTTCAGCGCATTACTGTTGTCGCCGGGTAGGCCGGTGGCGCTGGCGGCGGCGATTTGTCTTGGATTGGTGATGGCCGAGTTAAGTTTGATTTTGGCGGCGGCGTTAAAGTTGGGGCTGATTTGAAAGGAGTCGCCAATGGTCAGCGAACCGCCGCTAAAGCTGATACTAAAACCGTTAGTTGCGGCGGTGGTCGCCAGGGTGGCGGCGCTTAAGCCGGCAGTCGCGGTGTTGTCGCTTAAATTAGTTAACGTGAAGGTTGTGGCCGGTACGGTTGCGGTAACGTCTAGCCGATAGGAAGCGCCCAGGCCGGATGCCGATGTCGGTGCCACAAACGCGCTGGAAACCACCAAACTACTGTCGCTGACCGTGGCTTTGACTTGCGGAGTTGGCGAATTCAAATCAAAAAGCGCCACATTGGTATTGCCGTTGATGTCGTAGCCGGCTTTATGGATGTTGTTAAATTCGGTAGCCAAACCGGTTGCCAGCAAACCCAGCTGTTGTTGCGCGGGGTCTAGTACTTGATCTCTAAAACGCAGATTGCCGGAGAGTTCGCCGCCGGACAGCTGTTTTGAAATATCCTGACCGTTCAGCATGATCAGCTTTTGATTGACGTCGTTACTGTCGCCGACCACGGACAGCGTAGAAGCCGCGCTGCCCAGCACCAAAGGTTGGCCCTTACCGATAAACACATTGTATGAGCCATCGGCCTGGCTGACATAGGTAACGTCGGCTTTTTCGGCGATTTTGGTCAGCAATAGATCGCGTTGATCCATTAGCTCGTTGGGTAATTGCTTGCCGGACGAGCGGCCGATGTCCGAGACGATCTTCACGTTCAGTTCGGCCAGGGTTTTGGCAAAGCCATTCAGCTCTTGCACCGAGCTGGTCACGTTATCGTTAACGCGTTTGCGCAAGTCGCCGAAGCGGGCGCTCATGGTGTTGAATTGCTGGGTCAGGGATTCGGCTTCGGTCAGCATTACCTGGCGGGCTGCCACCGAGCTGGGGTCGTTGGCAACGCTGTCTATCGCATCGAAAAAGCTTTTCATGGCCGGCGCCAGACCGGTGGTTTCGTCGGCGGTGATGTTGTCGATTTGCGACGACAAGGTGTAAAAACTGTCTATATCGTGAAACGTGGCGGTGCTGGAACGGACTTGATTGCTGATGAATTGGTCGTAGCTGCGGGTGATGTTGGCAACTTCGACGCCATTGCCCATATAGCCGTTGCCGGTAAATTGCTCGGGGCGCGTGGCCAGTTCGACGCGTTGCCGGCTGTAGCCTTCGGTGTTGGCGTTGCTGATGTTGTTGCTGGTGGTTTCCAGCGAACGCTGGAATGCGGTCAGCCCCGATAATGCGTTTCCGAGAATGCCAATAGCCATGTTCGCCTCCTAACCCGCGCTTTTCAGAGCTGCTACCTGGGCCGCGGTTTGGCTGTGGTAGATCGTCATGACTTTTTCGGCATACCGTGGATCGGTGGCATAACCGGCTTGTTGCAGTTCGTGTAAATAGTGTCCGGCGTTGCCGGCTTTCTTCAAGGCTTCGCTGTAACGCGGATTGGTTTTGATAAAGTTCACGTAATCGTCGAAGCTGTCTTTGTAGGACTCGTAAGCGCGGAAGCCGGCCATTTCTTTTTTGGCGACACCTCCGGCATATTCCAGTGTCATGGTTTTGGCTTGTTTGCCTTGCCAGGACCTATCAGCCTTGATATTGAACAAGTTAAAGCTGTTATCGCCTTGGGCATTTTTCACCATGCCTTGGCCCCAGCCGGTTTCCAGTGCCGCTTGAGCCAACAGCACGTTGGGATCGACTCCCAGACTGCGCGCGGCTTGTTCGGCATGCGGCCGCAGTTGGTTAACGAACTCGTCTCTAGAGGTTAGCGGCCGATCACTGCCGTTTCGCACGTTATCGTCCAAGGTTTGCCATTGGTCTGCCGGGACTTTCTGGCTGCGTTCCAAGCGGGCCAAGCTGCGCTCCAGGCTACTTAAGCCGGAGGCATCCAGCGGCATTTGCTCTTCGGTTTCCTCGCCGGCCCGCAGCGACTGGTGATTGTCGGGGTTATTGCTGGCGCCGGTGCCGGCCGCGCGATTCAGGAAATCGTTAGCGGACAGTTGTTCGTCCTTTTCTTCGTCCTTGTTTTGTTTGGGCGACAATTGTTGGGCAATTAAATCCGCAAAACCGATGCCGGGTTTGCCGGCCAGATGCACGGACATTTGTTGGTCGTACATGTCTTGATAAAACTGGGTTTGCTGGCTGTCCAATATACCGTCGGCCAATTTAGCTTGACGCATGTTTTTCATGACCATGCCTAAAAACACCGACTCGAATTGTTTGGCGACTTCCTTGATCGCCTCGGGCGATTGCTCGCGGGCGCCTTGTTTAAGTTTCGCCAGGCCGTTGAAGTCGGTATACACCGAAGCACTGTCTACGTTTAACATGGGAATCTCCAATAATTCATCTAATCACTGCTTTGTTGCGTTCTTTAAATCACTATCAACTCGGCTCTAAGCGCGCCGGCGGATTTCAATGCTTCCAAAATGGCCACCAAGTCGCTGGGGCCGGCGCCGACACCGTTTACCGCTTGGACGATCTCGTCTAGCGACACGCCGGGGTTGAAGACAAACATGTGGTTCTTGTCTTCATTTACCGAGACGTTGGATTGCGGCGTTACTACGGTACTGCCGCCCGATAATGGATTGGGTTGGCTGACTTGTGGATTCTCGCTGATCGTCACGGTCAAGCTGCCATGAGAAACCGCTGCCGGTTGTACTCTAACTTTGCTGTTGATAATGACCGTACCGGTGCGGGAGTTGACAATCACTTTGGCGGGCGCATCGTCGGGCGCCAATTCCAGGTTTTCGATCACCGAGGCAAAGCCGACCCGTTGGTTGGGGTTAACCGGTGCTCTGACGCTGACCGAGGTGGCATCGACGGCTTGCGCGGTTTCGGCGCCCAGCGCCTTGTTGATGGAGTCCGCCATGCGCTGTGCGGTGGTGAAATCCGAGGAATTCAAATTAAAAACCAGGTCAGCGCTTTGATCGAATGAGCTAGGTACGATGCGTTCCACCGTGGCGCCGTTAGGCACCCGGCCCACCAGAGGGTTATTGACGGTAATTTTCGAACCGTCCTGGCCGCTGGCACTAAGGCCGCCCACCACCAAATTACCTTGCGCCACCGCGTAGACATTGCCGTCGGCACCACGTAGCGGACTCATCAACAGCGAGCCGCCGCGCAGACTTTTCGCATCGCCTATAGACGATACAGTGACGTCAATTTTTTGACCGGGTTTGGCGAAAGCAGGCAGATCGGCGTGAACGCTGACCAGCGCGACGTTTTTGGATTTGGGGTCCGTATCGGGTGGCAAGGTCAGGCCCAGCTTACCCATCATGCTGCGCAAGCTTTGGCCGGTAAATTTGGTTTTGTCGCCGGATTTATCCAGACCGGTGACCAGGCCGTAGCCCACCAATTGGTTGCTGCGCACGCCGGCGATGGAGGCAATGTCTTTGATGCGTTCCGCCTGGGCGGCGTTGGCTAATAAGAGCATGGCGATTAGACATATTTTGTTCATTTGCATTCTCCGTCAGCTCAGGCTAGAAGGGAAACCATGGGCTGGATAATACCCTGGAAATCCAGCCGGGTTTGTTACTGTCTGCCAAGGCGCCGTCGCCGGTATACATGATGGTAGCGTCGGCCACTTTGCTGGAGGGCAGGGTGTTGGCGACGTTGATGTCGATCGGACGCACTATGCCGGACAGGCGAATATATTCGCTGCCGTCGTTCAGCGTGACGCGTTTTTCGCCGCGTACGCGCAGATTGCCGTTAGGGAGTACGTCGACCACGGTGACACTGATGCCACCGGTCAGTCTGTTACTTTGCCGGGCGTCGCCTTTGCCTTCAGTGCTGCGGTCCATGCTGTAGTCAATGGATGTTGCCAGGTCGTGACCCAGCAGCGCGGAACTGGCTAAACCAAAAATGGTGGGGGCGCTGCCCGACGCTTGAATATCGCTGTTCTTGCTGGCTTTGGAGTTGGCTTGCTTGGTGGCGTTGGTGTTCTCGTCGAATGTTACGGTCAAAATATCGCCAACCCGGCGCGCGGCATGATCTTCGAATAAGCGCATGTCGTAGCCGGCCTGGTAAATCGCGCCGTTGCTTTGTTGGGGCGGGCGCAGGTCGGCGGGTTGTACCGGAGCGAAGTCGGGGTCGCGTTTCGGCAAAGTATCGCAGCCTGCCAGTAACGCGATTGCCGCTACCAGCAAAATTTTGCCGCCTGCTTGCCGTGTGATGAATTTGGTCATGAGCTTTGTCCTGAATTAAAGTTGTTGCGTGACAAAGGACAGCATTTGGTCGGTGGTGGAAATGGCTTTGGAGTTCATCTCGTAAGCGCGCTGGGTTTCTATCATGTTGACCAGTTCTTCCACTACGTTGACGTTCGAGGTCTCCAGAGAGCCTTGTATCAAAGTGCCCAGCTCGTTTTCGCCGGGCGCGCCGATGATCGGTGCGCCGCTGGCGACGGTTTCGCGGAACAGGTTGTCGCCAATCGGTTCAAGGCCTGCGGTGTTGATGAAGTCGGCAATCTGAATCTGTCCTACCTGATTGGCTGCCGCGGCGCCCGGTTGGGTCACTGAAACCGTGCCGTCCTGGCCGACCGTGATGCTCAACGCGTCCTGCGGAATGGTGATAGCGGGTTCCAGCGGCATGCCGTTGGAGGTCACCACCTGACCGGTCGAATCCATTTTGAACGAGCCGTCGCGGGTGTAGTTGATGTCGCCGTTGGGCATTAAAATCTGCATAAAACCGCGTCCGCTTACCGCTATATCCAGCGAGTTGCCGGTTTGCAGAATATTGCCTTGGGTGTGCAGTTTTTCGGTAGCCACCGTACGCACCCCGGTGCCAAGCTGCAAGCCGGTGGGTAATTGGGTGTTTTGGGTGGACTGCGCGCCGGCCTGACGGACGTTTTGATACATCAAGTCGGCGAAAATAGGTCTGGCTTTCTTGAAGCCGGTGGTGTTGACGTTGGCCAGGTTATTGGAAATAACCGCCATGCGGGTTTGTTGGGCATCCAAACCGGATTTTGCGACCCATAATGCTCGTTCTGTCATGACAATCTCCTAATCTGACAATTTTTTGTCTTATCAGGAGTAATGCAGAAACTATGCCACTTGCATCAACTTGGCGCTGGCGCCGGATGTGTCGTCGATGTTTTTCATGACTTTGGATTGCAATTCGAAGTTTCGAGAGAGTTCTATCATTTCCACCATTGCCGCCAAAGCATTGACGTTGCTGGATTCCAGCGAGCCTTGAATCAGCGTGACATTGGCGTCGGGCGGGATGGCGCCGGCTTGCTTGGCGTGCATCAAGCCGTCTTCGCGTTTTTCCAGATTGGCCGGATCGGGGTTGACCAGCTTGATCCGTTCGACAATGACGCTATTGGTGGCATTGACACCTTGCGGGACGATGGAGATGGTGCCGTCGGTGCCGATTTCCATTTTTTGAGCGGGCGGAACGGTGATCGGTTCACCGCCTTCGCCGAGCACTGAGAGTCCGGCGCCGTTTTGCAATAAGCCTTCGGGGGTTAGCCGAAGATCGCCGGCGCGGGTATAGGCTTCCTGGCCCTCTGTATTCCGCACCGCGATCCAGCCCTGGCCGTTGATCGCGACGTCCAGGTCGCGGCCAGTGGTGTGGATGCTGCCGCTAGCCATGTTGGTGCCGGGGCGTTCGGTCATCGAATAAACCCTTGAGGGGTAGCCGGGACCGAAAGCCGGCATCGCGCGGAATTGCTCGAAATCGGCTTTGAAGCCGGTGGTTTGAGCGTTGGCCAGATTATTGGCGTTGGCGCCTTGCGCCAGCAAGGTCTGCTTGGCGCCGTTCATCGCGATATAAAGGCTACGGTCCATGGCGGTTTCCTATGAATTACCGAATTTGCAGAATGGTTTGCATGATGCTGTTTTCCGTAGTAATGGTCTGGGCATTGGCCTGGTAATGCTGTTGGGCGACGATAAGGTTGACCAATTGCGCGGATAACTCGACATTCGAGCTTTCCAACGCGCCGGCCTGAATCAGACCAAAGTTATTCGCGCCTGCTTCACCGGGAATCGGTTCCCCGGAGTTGGCGCTTTGTCCCCAGGCGGTATCGCCGATTTTGGCCAAGCCGTTGGTATTGGCGAAGCGTGTCAATGCGACTTTACCCATGGTTTGTGAGCCGCCGTTACTGAAACGGGCAAATATTACCCCTTCATCGTCAATATCAATGCCCGTCAAGCGTCCGGCCGGTAAGCCGTTTTGCGTCATCGTATTCACGCTGAACTTTTCCTGAACCTGAGTGGATCCGAAGAAGTCCATGGTACCCACCTTAACCGGTGCCGCGCCGGTTGCCGGCAATATGGTGTAGTCACTCAGGGCGAACCTACCGGATACCGGGGTTTGTAATTTACCGGAGGAGTCGAAGGTCATCACGGCCGGCGTCGGCAATGTGGAGGGGGTGGCCGGAGCGGCAACCGCAGTGCCATAGGTGCCGGCATTGATCGAGGTTCTGGCTGTCGGTGTGGCCGGTTCGGCCATATAGTGGTAAACGCTCCAATCCGTAGTTGAGGCGGTTGAGGCGCCTTTCACATAGTATGTAGACAGAATATGCGGCGAGCCCAGCGAATCATAAACGGTCACCGAGGTTTGCGAGTTGTAGGAGTTATTGTTGGTTGGGTCGAACGGCGTCACCGTCGGAACTGTTTCGTTGGCATTGAGATTCACCGCCAGCGATACGGTGTCCGTGGCGCTGGGCAGGCCGGTAAGGGTATTGATCTGAACTGGCTGTGTTACCCCGGTGCTGAAACCATCCGCGACGGCAGTGCCGTTGGGTTTGTAGACCATCAGCGATTTGCCCTGATTGTTGACCAGATAGCCGTCCTTATCCAGTTTGAATTCGCCGGAGCGAGTATAAGTAATGTCATTGGTTTCTGTTGGGCTTTTGGCCATGGTGAAGAAGCCTTCGCCGCTGATCGCCAAATCCAGATTGTTGTCGGTGAACGACAAACTGCCTTGATTGAATTGCTGGGCGACGTTGGCAACTCTGACGCCAGCGCCGGCAGTGGTGTTGCTGACGCCGCCCAGGCTGGACGCATAAACGTCTGCGAATTCCGAGCGTGATTTTTTAAAGCCCACGGTATTGGCGTTGGCAATATTATTGCCGGTCACCGCCAGGTTGTTGGATGCGGCGTTTAAGCCGCTTAATGCTGTTGTAAAAGCCATGATGCCTTCTCCTTCACAAGATTTGTTTGATTTGACTGAATTTTACGGTGCCGACGCCATCGAGATTGACTTGCAGGCCGCCGCTGCCGCCGCCCAACGTCACGCTTTTCACTAGCGATTTGATGTTGGTGGCCAATACCGTATTGACGCCGCCAATTTTGGCTTCAGCTTGAATTTTGTAGACGCCCGGATCGGCAAGTTGCTTGCTGCTATCCTTGCCATCCCATTCGAAGGTGGTAGTACCGGCCGCTTGTGCGCCCATATCGAGTTCTCTAACGATGGCGCCGGTCTGCGGGTTTATGATCTTCACGCTGACATTCGGCGAGCTGCTGGGCATTTCGAAGTCGCCGGAGACACTGCCGCCGGCGCCAAGCAGGGCTTCCTTGGCGGGAGCCGAAACATGGCGTCCGACCAAGCCGGCGGCTTGCAGGGCTTGGTCGGAGCTGAGCGAGCTGGCGAAATCCTTGAACGAAGCCTGTAGATCCTGAATGCCGGATACCGTGCTGAACTGGGCCATTTGGCCGAGAAATTCGCCGTTGTCCATGGGCTTCATCGGGTCCTGATGGGTCATTTGCGTGGTCAGCAGTTTCAGAAACTGATCTTGTCCCAAGGTTTGTTTTTGCACGCCTTTTGCCGTGCCGGAACCGGTAGTGGCCAAGCCGAGGCTATTAAATGTATCGATTGCGCTGCTCATAAATGCCTCACTGTCCCATTTTCAGGGTTTGCAGAATTAGGTTTTTAGCGGTGTTCAACACCTCTACATTGTTCTCGTAGGAGCGGGAAGCGGACATCATATTGGCCATTTCTTCCACGGTGTTGACGTTGGATTTATAGATGTAGCCGGTGGCGTCCGCCAGCGGATGATTGGGGGCGTACTCCATCACCGGCGGCGCCTGGTTTTCGACGACGCCGAGTACGTTGACGCCGCTGGCGGTGCTGTTCTTGTCCATCGCGTTTTTCAGTTCGGCCGCAAACACCGGTTGGCGGGATTTGTAGACCTGGTCGATGCTGCTGCTGACGCTGCTGGCATTGGAAATATTGCTGGCTACCAGATTAAGTCTCAGGTTTTGCGCGTTCATGCCGCTGCCGGCGACGTCGAAGATGCGAAATGAAGACATGGTTATTCCCCTTTAATGGCCGACATCAGCCCGGAAAACTTATTGTTGATAAAACGCAAGCTGGCTTCGTACTGCACGGCATTTTCCGCGTATTTAGCTTGCTCGATGTGCGATTCGACGGTATTACCGTCCAGCGAAGCTTGTTGCGGATTGCGATAGAGCAGGTCGGCGCCGAGTACATTATTGTGACTAGGTAGATGGCCTTGCTGGCTGCGCTTCAGTTCCGAGCCGTCCCCGGCCAGGGCTTGTTGAAACACCGATTTGAAGTCCAGGTCGCGGGCTTTGTAATCGGGCGTGTCGGCGTTGGCCAGGTTTGAAGCCAGAATCTCGCTGCGCTTTTCGCGCAACGCTAACGCTTGCGGATGTATGCCTAAGGCACTGTCGAAATTAATAGCCATAATTGCCACCTTTGGGTTTTTTAAACCTAAAAGCAGTATATGTGCCATAAAATAAATATGCTTTTATTTCATTTGTATAGCAATTTTAATGGCTGACGTGAGTGTCAAAAAACAGTGTTTCAGGCGTGGCGGCAAAATGCTGCCGCTTGCTTAAGTCGTCAATAAACTGGCGAGAGGGCTAACCGATTTTTTTGAAGTAGCTGGTTAAGCCGGAGCGAACCAATTCAAAGCTGTCCAAACCTATCGGCATCGCTTCTGTGCTGCTGAGGAACAGATAGCCGCCCGGTTCCAGACTGTCGGCCATGCGGGTGAGAATGTCGCGTTTGACTTGATCGGAGAAATAGATCAAGACGTTGCGACAGAAGATCAGGTCAAAACGGCCCAAGGCAGTGAATGACTTGAGCAGATTGAATTGTTGAAAACGCACGAGTTGGCTGACTTCGGGGCTAAGTAAGTAGCCGTCGTAATTTTTGTGAAAATATCGCACTTTTGCGGCGCTATCCATGCCACGCGACAGCGCGGCTTCCGAATAAACTGCTCTCTTGGCTTCCTCAAGAATGGCTTCGGAGATGTCCGTGCCGATAATTTGCACGGAGCGTGATTTGGTAGAGCCTTTGATTGCTTCCAGTGCGCAGATGGCTATCGAGTAGGGTTCCTGACCGGATGAGCACGCGGCGGACCAAACTCTTACGTTGCCGTTTTTGCTATTTAGCAAGCCGGGTAAGACTTTGTCTTTTAGTTCGACGAATTGCCGTTCGTCGCGAAACCAGAAGGTCTCGTTGGTGGTCATCGCGTCGACTACGGCGCTTTTGATTTTTTGCGCGGAAAATGAAGCTGATTGCAGGCTGTTGGCCAGTTCGGCGAAGCTTGAGAATTCAAATTTGCCCATCAATGGCAACAATCTGCTTTTTACCAGGTATTGTTTGCTGTCACCCAACTCAATGCCGCAACTTTGGCTGAGGAACTGTTGTATGGCTTGATACTCCGCGGCGGAAATGTCGATAATTTTACCCGCCGGACTACCCGGTTCAGCCTGGTTCAACATATCTGAGTTTTGAGGGCAGGCGGCGCGTTGATTGTCGGTCAGGAATGGGCGGCATGATAAAGTTTGAGTTGATGCTGGATGGAGTTCATCAGCGAGTCGGGATCAAACTTGGCCAGAAATTCGTTAGCACCCACTTTTTGGACCATTGACGTGTTAAACACCCCGCTTAATGAAGTATGCAAAATCAAATAGATTTTCTTCATGTTGGGGTCGGCTTTTATTTTGGTGGCCAGGGTGTAGCCGTCCATGCGCGGCATTTCTACATCGGAAATGATCATCGAGTATTTGTCTTGAATATCGATGCCGTCCGCCACCAACGCGTTTAAATGATCCCAGGCTTCTTGGCCGTCTTTTAACAGCGTGCACTCAATGCCGATTTGTTGGCAGACACGTTTAACCTGGTTTCTGGCTACCGATGAATCGTCCACCACCAGGATGTGATCATTTTTGCTGGTTACTTCCATGTCGATGACTTCCGCGGAAGCTTCTTCGCGGCCGCCGATGACTTCTTTCATCACTTTTTCGACGTCAATAACTTCGATCAACTCGCCGTCGATTTCAGTCACTGCGGTTAGATAGCTTTCTTTACCGGTGCCGGTGGGTGGGGCTTTTACTTGTTCCCAGCCGATGTTGATGATCCGGTCTACCGAGCCGACCAGAAAGCCTTGAATGGAACGGTTGTATTCTGTGACGATGACGTAGCAGCCGGCGTCGCGCACCAATGGTCTCATGCCTATGGCCATGGACAAATCCAGCACGGGAATGGTCTTGCCGCGTAGGTGCGCGACCCCGCAAATCACCGAATGTGAATTGGGAATTTGAGTTAAGGGTGGGCATTGAATCACTTCCTGAACTTTGAAAACATTAATTCCAAATCGTTGTTTACTAACAAGTTTAAACAACAAGAGTTCGAATCTGTTGTGCCCCGCCAGTTTGGTGCGCTGATCGACTCCGTCTAAGACTCCGGCCATAAAACCCCCTGAAATATGCTGCTTGCAATTATAGACACTTTGCTTTTTTTTACTTTATAAAATTACTGGTATGTTTCGTGCTTTATCCTTGCAAAAGTCAAAAAAATGGCGACTGCAATGAAGATCAAAAATTTGAGAGTGATTTTGCTGTTGGTTTGCGAAACAACGTTAGCGGGACCGGTGCAATCGGTGCCGTTAATACAGGATGCCGTTAGCCAGTACATCAACACCAATCTCGCTCCTGGTGGCAAGTATGAAATTGGCGGTGCGCAAATCGATCCGCGTTTGCAATTGCCGCAGTGCGAACAACCTTTGCAAGTATTTACCCAATCCGGCGAGATAAAGCCGGGTAGGAATACGGTGGGAGTGCGTTGTCACGGCGAAAAAGGCTGGACGATTTACAGCATGGTATCGGTAAGGTCATTTAAAGACGTATTAGTCCTGAATCGATCTTTACAGCGCAGCGATGTGATTCGTGCCGAGTATTTGAGTGCGGAAACCCGCGATATCGGCTTGTTGCAACAGGGATATCTGACCGAGCTGGATGACGTCGTCGATAAGCAGGCGGTACGCAATATTCCCGCCGGCAGCGTGTTAAGCAAGCTGCATGTTACCGAGTTGACATTGGTCAAGCGGGGCGAGCGGGTAAATATTCAATCAGGCAAGGCCGGAGTAATGATTAGCGCGGTTGGCACGGCGATGGCTGATGGCGCCAAAGGTCAGAAAATCAATGTAAAAAACCTGTCTTCGCAACGCGTAATCCAGGCGACCGTGGTCGATTCCGGTCAGGTATCGGTTTATTTTTGATAAAGCATTAAAGGAATTTATGATGATGCCGCTAAATGCTACAGATAAAACTAATTTAGGAATTCCGTCATGGCTATCGACCCTATCACCAGCAAATCTGTTAGCACACCGCTACCGGCAAAATCAGCGGTTAAGGACTCGGCCGAGTTTAAAGAGAAGCCCGTCGCCGGCGCCTCCACGGACACAGTCAACATCACCGCGACCGCTCTGGACATTAAATCGGCCACAGCTTCAAGCGCTGCCGCCTCCGTGGTGAACGAAGACCGTGTGGCGGCCATAAAAGCCGCCGTACAGGACGGCAGCTATCAAGTTAACGCCGAGCGCGTTGCCGAGAAAATGTTGCAATTTGAAGGTCAACTAAGCAATAGCACATAACGTCATGATAGAGAAAACTTACCAAATCACCGAGAAACTACTAAATAACGGTTTAAAAGCGACGCAAAGTTTGCTGGAGCTACTAAACGCCGAAGCCGCAAGCCTGAAGCAAAAAACCGATGCGGATGCCATTTCGGCAATCGCTACACACAAAAAAGATCTGGTTGCCCAGCTTGAGCAATTTACCAAGCAATTAGGCCAGGTGCTCGCCACCGAGCAATTGGTGGTGAGTAACGATGGCATCAAAGCCTATCTTGTCAAAGCCAAAGCCGCAGGCATCAATATTTCCGAGTCCTGGAGTTATTGGAATCACATCGTTAGACTCTCCCAAACCTGTCGCGCAATTAACGAACAAAACGGTGCCAGCATCGCGTTATTGAGTCGACATACGCAAAGATCACTGCAAATCTTAAGAGGTAAGTCGCCGTTAGCCGCCACCTACGGGCCCGATGGCGTCACCCGCAACGAGCTGTTTTCGCATACATTAATTTCGGTGTAGACTGAGCGACGAATAACCAGACAGGTCGCTCATATGCTGCGAAAACTCAAGCATTTATTTTCAAAACCGTTGCCACCGGAGCCCGCTCAAGATGATGATGACGAGCTATTAAGTTTTGAGAACCCCAACTTTATTACTGATCCCGACAAGATTGCCAAGTTGCTGGGTGAAATTGAAAATAGTTCGCCGCTATGTACCGTTCAGGTGGAGGGCGAGGACTTTAGTTCCTCTGTACTCGCAGTCAAACTGGATAAGAAAGTCATTATTCTCGACGAGCTGATGCCTAAACACGGTAACGATTTTTTGTTGCTTAGTCGCTCGTTGAAACTCTCTACATTTCATAAAGGTATCCATTTATCGTTTAATCTGACGGGAATCGAAGTCGGTCATTCACGAGGAATCAATTACTACAAAGCCCCCTTTCCTGATCGGGTGTTTTATCCCCAGCGGCGGCGTACCCCGCGTCTGGAAATAAGCAGTATCGATATTCCGTTTTCCGGTGTTGTGCAACGCACAGGTATTTCGGTCGGAGGTAGTCTGTTCGATTTATCCAGAGGCGGAGCGGGTATTACCGTTCCCGTTAACAGAGCGCGAGTGCAGCGCGGCGATACCGTCAAAAACTGTCAAATTACTTTTGAAGATTATGTAATGGATTTTGATCTGTCCGTGCGCTTTGTAAAGCCGGTGTCGGCGTCATCAGCCAAAGTGCAAATCGGCGGACTATTCGAAAATTTGTCTTCAAAAAGCCAATCCAAGCTGTCCTATTTCATCACGTCGCTTGAACGCGTAGAGATTAGAAAACAGAAAGCTTAGCCTTTTGCCCTGTGGTAAAATTTCAACCCAGGTCCCGGTAGCTCAGCAGGATAGAGCGGTCCCCTCCTAAGGGACAGGTCGGACGTTCGAATCGTCTCCGGGACGCCATAAAAGCTCTTACAGACTGCTTCCTTGGCTGAACAACACCCTCGCTCGTCAAATCAAATGCCTGCTTGAAATCAGGGCCTGAGGCGTAGAGTTTATACAAATCCAATTCCCGTCGTTCGATGCTGATCGTATTCTGAATCAGTTTCTCCAATGCCAGCTGCCGATTCTGTGCATCAGGACTGTCTTCCGCCTGCGCCTTATAATCGGCATGATCCATGACATGCTTGGCGATGTTAATGATCTTCACCCGCGGCTCTTCCGGGGGGGCTTTCCAGTCGGCAAAGTAACGTTCGTTAAAGGCTTTGATGATTTCGTCCAGCGGATTTTTATCGCTGCCGCCCGTGCGAGCACCGCGCAGAATAGGATTTTGCGGGTCCAATTCGGTTTCACTGTCGTCCAGGCCAATCTGCACATTCAGCTTGGAATGCTCCAGGCCACGACAATTCCTTTGACGTTGTCGGAAAAGCCGTCCAGGCAGTTCTTTAAATTTGCTTCCAGTTACGAATGGTTGCCGAGCAGGGTTTTCAGGGTAAAGCGGGAGGTGTTGTAAAACACATAGCCCGAGGCATCGCGCAAACCAATCGGATCGAGATCGGCCATGCCGGTGTCTTCGCGTTGGAAGCGCACTTCTTCTAGCACGGCTTGTTTGCTGGGCTCTAGCAGTTAATCGAGGCGGCGTAAGACAAACATTGGCAAGATGACGTCGCGATATTTTCCGCGCACAAATACATCCCTAAGGCAGTCGTCGGCAATAGACCAGATAAAACTGACGATTTTGTTGTGGGTAGAGTGGTCCATGTTCCATTTGGTGGTGATGCTGTTGTCCAGCTGGCTAGACCTTCCGGGAACAAAATAAAGTGGCATGATACCTGTGCATGCATGCTAAGCGAACCTCGCGTAACAAGGGAGAGTATTGATGGAAGGTTTCTTACCCACCAGCCCTAGGTTTCCGCAAACAGAAGGGGCATCTACCATGTTGAGTTTTTGTTAATCCGCGAGTTGTGGACTTCATATCCTGAAGGCTTTAATCAAAACTTAATCTTTTGTTAATAAAGGATTAAGTTGCCGGTTGTAGAATCTACGCATAACCAATTTCCTAGTACAGTTTTTAGTCTTGAACAACCGATTTGTCGGACAGATGCACGACTCTTCAGAGAGTTGAAGGTGGTTTCTGTTATAGCAATGGGGTGTGGCGCATTACGCTGCGCGGTAGAGTCGGAAGCGATTTATATCAGGCAGTGGAGCTCGCACTGAGTTGTTTGTAACGGTTGAAATATGGATAAGTCTCGGGAGAAACCGGAGTAAAGATTCGCGGCAATGCGTGAAACAGTGCGCTGCGACGATACGTCATAGGTAGCCGAGGGTGGTTATTCAAGTAGTTGGGTAAAAAGCGCCGTTTCAGTAAATTCGTTTGAATATATCAATTCATCTATTGAACTTGATCTCTGTTTCAGGGATTAACCATTTTAAGCTATTGCCTTGCGATTAAAGAATGTTCGGCAATAGATGCTTACAAGAGTTAAAGACTCGTTGTAAGCAGACAGAACTCTGCTAAAGCCGATGTCGCTCTGCGATATCGGCTTCGGAGTATAAGGTGGCTAAAGGATAGCCGTTTGTTAACGTTAGTAAAAATGGAGAACAATCCATGAAAACGCTTTTATCTTTAAAACTTTGGCTTGCTGTTTGCCTGCTTGCCGTTTCGACTGCAAGTTCGGCAGGCGTCATTTGGGAATCGACTTCAGGGGATAGCGAGTTTTTCGCTCCTGGTTCCCTATTTCCCTCAGGAGAGACCTTCGGTATCTTTTCTGAAGGAGCTAGTTTGGCCAGTGCTACACCTTTGGAAACCTTTACCGGTTTTAAAAGTTACGCATCCGCCAGTCCTTTTAAGTTGGCTCTTTGGACCACAAGCGGTTGGATCAGCGAATCCGGTAGTCTTGCATTAGCGGGTGATGATTACCTGTTAAGCTTTCTTAAACCTGGTTTGCTGACTAATAACTTGGTGTTTCTGTATGGCGTCGATATTCAAGCAGCGGCCAATCAAAACCCTGTCTCAGGCGTACCTCTCCCTGCCTCTGTATGGTTTATGACTAGTGCTATGTTGGGTTTTTTGTATATCGGTCGTCGTAAACAGGTCGTTTAAACCCAAGTTGTCATTGGGCTTTTAGGCCGGTTGGAGTCTAGTACTCCATCCGGTTTTTTTATGCCTATTGAAAATTCCAGGCCGGTCTGCCAGAAGCGTTTTAAAAAATGCTGTGAGCTAAACCGGCAATATATTTCACTACAGGAAAATCTTTTTAGCGAACTTCCAACGATACGATTCTCCCCGCTCTCGCGAAATCGGGTACCCCAGTGAAATCAACCCGAATGTATCGGGGCACGGTTTTTATAGGATTTATCTTGCTGTGGCAGGCCATAATAGGCGATATGAAGATTCTCCCGGGTAAGACTATGGCAAAAATACTAGTGATCGGTTGTGGTGATATCGGCTATCCGGTGGCTTTGCGCTTGCATCAGCAGGGGCATCAGGTAACCGCGCTGAAGCGCAGCGCGCCGGCTATCTCAACTCCGTTTCCGATTTTTATTGCCGATATAAGATCGGCCTCGTCATTGGTATCCTTGCCAAGCAGTTTTGATGCGGTGATATTTATAGTGGCTCCCGATAGCCGACAGGCCGAAGAGTATCAGACTCTGTACGATGTCGGTCTGAGCAATTTGTTGGCGCATTTTGCGGCGGCTGAACAGCCACCGAGTTGGTTGATGGTATCTTCAACCAGTGTTTACGAGCAGAATCGCGGTGAATGGGTCGATGAAACCAGTATGGCTGAGCCGGTTAGCGCGACTAGCCGGTGGCTGGTAGCGGCGGAGAAACGGTTGTGGGCTGCGAGTAATCGCAATTGCGTCGTGCGCTTTTCCGGTATTTACGGGCCCGGTCGTGATTGGTTGGTGCGCCGAGCGGAGCAAGGGGAGAGCGTTCAGCAACAACCGCCCAGTTATACCAACCGCATTCACGCCGAGGATTGTGTGGCGGTTTTGCTATTTTTACTGGAAAAACAACTCGCCGGTTTAGCCTTGGAACCTTGTTACCTGGCGAGCGATGACGAGCCGGCCCCGCTTTGGGATGTGATGAGTTGGTTGTCCGAACAATTTGCTTATCCTCACCCTTCGCCGTTGTCAGTAGCCCCGGATGCCCCGCAAAACAAACGCTGCCGCAACACCCGACTCAAGGCTTTGGGTTACCGCTTTTTGTATCCTAGTTATCGGGACGGCTATGCAACCGTACGTCCGTTGCCGGGTGCGGATGGTTGAGGTCAACACCTTGTAAAACCCATGCTATGCAAGATTATTGCCTTTAAATTCCCTGGATTCGTCATGCCCGCGAAGGCGGGAGCCGTTAGACCGCGAAGCGAATTCAGTATAGTCGCTGGACTCCCGCTTTCGCGGGAGCGACGGTATTTACGGGCCGGGTTAATAGGCGAGAGCTATAGGTATTGTTTTTGCCGCTTATTCGCCACGCCGCGCTTTGTTGCATTCACTGTCGTGGCTTGTTGCAAGAACGCCGGTGGGCTTTTTTCGCCGCTTCTTCGATAGTCCTGATCTAAAGCTGCCATTGCATCGGATGCTGGCACAAGCAGTGTGTCGGTCATGACGGAATAGGTTAATTCGAACAAGCGCTTCAAAGCAATTTGCCAGGTGCTGTCCGTTAAGGCGTATAGCGCATCGCTGAATTGTAAAAAGCGGACGAACGGTTGATCGGCGACAATTAACGGTAAAGTTGCGGCAAAACGGCCGGAGTTACCGATCAAATCCCAAAAGCGGGCGAATCGTGTAATGCGTTGTAAGTCGGTAAAGCCTATGTCGTGGGTGCAGAGAATGGCATAGGGCGGCTGTGGGTCATAACGTAGCTTGTAGCCGTCATTGTGTCGGTTGATTGGCGCGCCACGCAGGCGTTTTAAAATCCCGACCTGAATTTCTTGCGGATTCAGCGCAAACAATTTATCGAAACTGGCACCGAAGCCGGCAAGGGTGTCGCCAGGCAGACCGGCGATTAGATCGGCATGAATATGGGCGTTGGAATGCTGTCGGAGCCAGCTTAAATTGGCTTCGGTCTTTTGGTTATCCTGTTTGCGGCTGATCAGATGTTGAATGGCAGGATCGAAGGTTTGTACGCCCACTTCAAATTGCAGCACACCAGGCGGGAATTGCCTGATGGCCAGCTGCAGACGCTCTGGCAAATTGTCCGGAATCACTTCAAAGTGCAAATATAAATCTTCGCTCAAGCGTGCCAAAAAAAACTCGAGGATAGCGACGCTGCTGTCTACTTTTAGATTGAAAGTACGGTCGATGAATTTGAAATGTCGCGCGCCGCGCTGGTATAGAATTTCCATTTCACGCAAAAAGCCTTTTAAATTAAACGGTTTGGCGGTGGTGTCCAGGGACGACAGGCAGAATTCGCATTTGAACGGGCATCCGCGCGACGCTTCCACGTAGATAATTCGTTGACGGATGTCGGTGTCGGTATAGTGTGGATATGGCGATGCCAAGATGTCCAATGCGGCCATTTCGCCGGTCACGATTTTTTCTGCTGGTTTAAGTCCTGACAGCAATTGTCGGCATAATTGCGGAAAGCTTATTTCGCCGTTGCCGGTGACGATATAGTCCGCTAATTCGGCAACGCTCGGTAAATCCGGCGGATGACTGACTTCTGGACCGCCAAGTACGATGATAATTTCCGGTGCGACTTGTTTCAGGATGGCTACCACCGCGCTGATTTCCGCCACGTTCCAGATATAAACACCAAAGCCAATAATCCGCGCTTGTTGTTGCAGGAGTTTTTCGGCAATTTCGATCGGGCGCTGCTGGATGCCGAATTCTAATAAGGCTGTGTCAGTTTGTGAGGTACCCATGTTGGCGTAGAGATAGCGTAAGCCAAAAGCAGTATGAATATAGCGGGCGTTGAGAGTGGTGATAACGATGCTGGGCATGTCTTATGAATGGCGGATTGCGTCTTGATTGGTTTAATGTGCCAGCATAGCACCAATTTTGATGCTGGAAGCAGCTCGTGGCACGTCGGCAAGCGCAGGCGACTTAATACTGCAAGCTGTTTTGGAACGTGGCCTCGCGCTGAAAACGCTAGGCCGTATCAGGTCGGCAGGGTGAATTATGTTGCCGGCTTTGGCGAGGTCTGCTTAGACCGGCGATAGTTAGGGGATAAAACGCTAGTGGTAATCAGCCTGTGAAATAACTAAGCAGCAACCGATTTTTCCTAAAATACGGGATCTAACAATTCAAAAAAAATCGGTTTGTAATCGATGCTTATTTAAGTTCGTCAAGTAAAGCCTGTGCGGCTTGCTGTTGTTGTTTTGAGCCTTTGGACAATACATCTTCAGCTATCAATTTTGCCGCCTCGGTATCGCCCATGTCGATATAAGCTTTAGCCAAATCGATTTTGGTTTCGAATTCGTCCATATCGGTCAAATCGGAAACTCCCAATTCAAACTCGTTGTTGTCCGTGGTACTGATTATTGGCGCGTCGAAGTCGAAGTTAAAATCAAACTCGCCGCTTGATTGCGCAGGCGTTTCCAAAGCTTTGTCTGAAGATTGCGCTGATTTAGGGGTAATATTGTCAAAATCGGAAAAATCGAATGTTTCCAGTTTCAACTGCGATTCTAAATTCAGCTCCGGTTCGACGCTTAGGCTATCGTCAGCGGATGTTTTGGAGCTAATACTGTCGAAGTCGAAATCGAAACTTTCTGCGTCCGGCAGGGCTTCTGCGCTTTTATCCGAAAGGTCTGAAGCGGTCTTTTTGATGTCATCGAAATCGCTAAAGTCGAATGACTCTAAAGCTGTTGGTGTCTCGGCATTTGAGGCATCCGCGTTGGTTTTGTCGGCTGTTGCTACGTGGTCGGCATTGTCAATATCGAAGTTAAAATCGAAACTCTCTAAAGCGTCCAGCGCACTAGGCGATTTTGTTTCTATGTCCTCGGCGCTGTCAGCAGGTCCGGATTCAGTATCTGCACCTATTCCTGCAAAATTGGTGAAATCCAGAGATTCCAGTTCCAAGGCAGCCGAATCCGCTTCGGCTTTTTCCGAGTCAGTATCTAGCGCAAAGTCGAAGTCGAACGACTCTATGTCGCCGTTGCCGAAAACCGCGATACTTTCAATTGTTTCGGCACTATCCGCAGCAGATTTGGAAGCAGATGGCTGATCGAAATCGATACTCTCGATATTCGCATCAGCTTGCTTGCTTTGATCCGGTGATTTAGCGCTGCCGCCGAAGCTTCCCAAGTCAAAATCCAGTCCGTTATCCTCGAGCGCCAAATCCTTATCGATATCCAGATCCGACAAATCGTCATCAAGCAAAGCAAAGCTTTTATCTAAATCGATAATTTCCGTATCGGCCGCAGTGGAGCTCGCTAAGCCCAAGCTAGTATCGCTGTTGCTGGTGGGAGCAGCGGTAGCGGCAAAACTGCCGCCAAACAAGGCTAAATCAGGGGCGATTTCTTTAGCCATGTCCGTGACTTTTTTCCAGAATGGCTTATCTGCTTGTTTACCGGCATCGGCTAGTTCTTGCGCATAACTGGCAAAACTGTCTTTGTTTTCACTGGCGTAATAGATTTCCAGTAATTTCAGTTTGCATTCGTCGCGGTTAGGCTGTTCGCTTATCGCATGACGAATCAGTTCTTCCGCTTGTTGGTAGCGGCCATATGCCAAATAAACGTCGGCTTCCGAGATGGGGTCGACTTCGTTTTGATCGGTATCGAAGGCATCGAAATCGCTAGGGGTAAAGTCGCTGATAAACGAACTTTCGCCTACAGTGCCGACGTCGTATTCGTCGGTACTGCTGATGTCCATAATCGGTACGGAAAGGCTGCTTTCCGAATCGGGCAGCCGAATTTGGCTGGCCGAGGCGAACATGCTTTCGGTGTTGGTGCGCTCGTCGATTTTACGTTTGCGCCATAGTAACCAGCCCAGCAAGCCAAAAATACCAGTGCCTAAGGTGCCGGCAACCCAGTAATAAGCGTCCGAGCCAAATAAGCCTTCGTCTTCCGCAACAACCGGTGGAGGTGGCGGTGGGGTAACCTTAGGCGCGGGCGGAGCAATGGGTTTGGGCGCCGGTGGTGTCACGACGGCAGGTTCGGAAACCGGTGGTTGCGGCGTGGGCGTTACGGCCGGCGTTGGGGGCTCGGGGCTGACGACTGGCGGCTGAGGAGTCGGTTGCGCGGGCTGCGGGCTAGGCTCGGCCTGTGCTGGTTTGTTGTTTTGTAAAGTGGCCAGTTGCTGATCTTTTAAGGCCAGCAATTGTTGCATCATTCCCAGTTGTTGTTCCAGTTTTTCGATGCGAGCTTGCAGCTCCAGATCTTTCCCATCGCTGGTTTGATCAGCAGCGCTAGTTAAAGCCGGATTAGCTGCCGCAGCCGAGTTTTGTTCGGTTTTTGTCGAACCGGTACCGGCAGCCTTGGCTTCGGTGGGGGCTACTAATTCAAGCGCTTTCTTGGTCGTTTCGGCTTGAGCGGTTTCCGGCTTGACCTGCTTATTGGTCACTTTTCGCTCATTTTGTGCTTGTCTTTGTGCCGGATTCATAATTGCATCCGGCTCAGGAATCTTTAACGTTGCACCTTCTTTCAAGGAATTGATATTGCCGTTGTTAAATGCGTCCGGATTGGCTCTGTACAAAGCGGTCAGCATTTTTTGGGTCGGAATGTTCTTTTCCTGGCCCACTTGGGTGGCGATACTCCACAAAGTGTCTGATTTTTGGATCGGGCCAAATTCGCCGCTGGTGGGCGTTTGTGGGGTAATGTTGTCGGCAGGAGCGGCACGCACTGCGCGTTTGGGTGCGGTTCGAGTTTTCCTTACCGGGCGCTCTAATGGCTCAATGGGTTCGGCGCTGTAACCGCTAGTTTCCGCGACAGGAGTGACCGGCTGGTTATAAGCCGTCGGCGGGTCGATGAGTAAGGTGAACTCGCGCATCATGCTGCCTTGCGGCCACGTCACTTCCAGTAGGAAATCCAGAAACGGCTCGGTCAATGCTTCTCGCGAGGACACTTTTACAATGATAGAACCGTTTGATTGGACCACCGGTTCCAGCTTGATCTTGGAAAGAAAATAATTCCACACCACGCCGGCTTGGTCGAACTTTTCCGGCGGGGCCAATTTCACCGTGACATCGGCCGGGTTTTCCCCCGGTGCTACGCTCAGTCTGATTTCGGCATTGAGTTTTTGGTTTAGGGCAGAATGTAATTCAATTTCGCCGATACCTAAGGGTTGGGCACTGACTGGTGCCAGTAACGACACAACCGCTAAGGCTTTAGTTAAATTGCTCACATTGCTTTCCTTCACTTGTAATACCTCGGTACTTACTGACCCACTATAAAACACAGAGCTAAGCGTAGACTAGATGTAGCTTTTTACCAGCACTTCGGCTATTTGCACGCTGTTTAAAGCAGCTCCTTTTCTGACGTTATCACTAACGACCCATAGATCGATGCCGGTCGGATGAGAAATATCCTCGCGAATTCTGCCGACAAACACGTCGTCATTACCGGACGATTCGGTTACCGCCGTCGGGTAGCCGCCGTTCTCGCGCTCATCCAACAAAGTGACGCCGGGGGCTGCGGCCAACAGTTCGCGAACCTGCTCTGCGGAGATCTTCTGTTTAGTTTCGATATGCACGGCTTCCGAGTGACCGAAAAACACCGGTACTCGAACCGCAGTCGGATTAACTTGGATATCGGCATCGCCGAGGATTTTTCGAGTTTCCCAAACCATTTTCATTTCTTCCTTGGTGTAGCCATTGTCCATAAATACGTCGATTTGCGGCAACACATTGAAAGCAATCTGTTTTGGATAGACGTTGGCTGTTACCGGTTTGGCGTTCAACAGATTGGCGGTTTGCGTCGCCAGTTCCTCGATTGCTTCCTTGCCGGTGCCGGAAACGGCTTGATAGGTGGCGACGTTAATCCGGCTGATGCCGACGGCGTCGTAAATCGGTTTCAGCGCCACCAACATTTGAATGGTCGAGCAGTTGGGATTGGCGATAATGCCGCGATTTTTGTATTCGGCGACTTTTTCCGGATTGACTTCCGGCACCACCAGCGGAATGTCGTCGTCGTAACGAAATTGCGAAGTGTTGTCGATCACCACGCAACCTGCCGCTGCGGCTTTTGGTGCGTATTCCGCCGATACGGATGCACCCGGCGAAAATAGGCCGATCTGCACTTTGGAAAAATCGAAACTGGCCAGATCTTCCACTACTAGCGAGCCGCCCTTAAAGGGTATACGTTTGCCGGCCGAGCGTTCGCTGGCCAAGGCATAGACTTTGCCGACCGGAAAATTGCGTTCTTCCAGGATGGAAATCATGGTTTCGCCGACCGCGCCAGTGGCGCCTACGACTGCTACATCATAAGTTTTAGACATATTGCTTATCCTTTTAAGGCGTTGAGTACGGCATCGCCCATGCCGGAAGTGCTGACTTTGATCATCCCTTCCGAGTAAATGTCCGCAGTTCTGACTTTACTATCTAATGCGGTGTTCACCGCTCGTTCAATACGCTCGGCGGCTTCCGGTTGGTTAAAGGTGTAACGCAGCATCATCGCCACCGACAAAATGGTTGCCAGGGGATTGGCAATGCCTTGGCCTGCTATGTCCGGCGCGGAACCGTGAATGGGTTCGTACATGCCTTTGGCATTGGCGTCCAACGAAGCAGACGGCAACATGCCGATAGAGCCGGTCAGCATCGCCGCGATGTCGGACAAAATATCGCCGAACATATTACTGGTAACGATCACGTCGAATTGTTTCGGTGCCCGCACCAGCTGCATCGCGGCGTTGTCGACATACATATGGCTCAATTGCACGTCCGGATAGTCCTTACCCACTTCGGTCATCACGCTACGCCACAATTCTGTTACTTCCAGCACATTGGCTTTGTCCACCGAACATAGTTTTTTGTGACGTTTTTGCGCAATCTTGAACGCGGAATGCGCGATGCGGCGGATTTCCGATTCGCTGTAAATCTTGGTGTTGATGCCGACTCTTTCGCCGTTTTCCGCCACGTGCACGCCGCGCGGCTGGCCGAAATAAATGCCCCCGGTCAGTTCGCGCACAATCATGATGTCCAGACCCGAGACGACTTCCGGTTTCAAGGTCGAGGCGTCGACCAGTTGCGGATACAAAATCGCCGGGCGCAGATTGGAGAACAAATTTAGCTCTGAGCGAATGCCCAATAAACCGCGTTCCGGACGTACCGCATGTGCCAGCGGTTCCCACTTAGGACCACCCACAGCACCCAGCAACACTGCGTCGGCGTTTTTGCACAGATTCAGCGTGGTTTGCGGTAGCGGCGTACCGAAAGCGTCGTAAGCGGCGCCGCCTATCAACGCGTTCTCGAATACCAAACCCAGATTCATGTCGGTGTTGATAAAACTCAAGACTTTGATCGCTTCGGCAACAATTTCCGGTCCGATGCCGTCACCGGCCAGGACTGCAATTTTTTGGGGCATTTTTTTACCTTTCAATGGAGCTTACGCGTCTTTGAACAACCACGGTGCGCGTTTGGCGCGCTCGGTTTCGTAGGTTTTGATTTTGTCGGCGTGTTGTAGCGACAGCGCAATATCGTCCAAACCATTCATCAGGCGGAAGCGGCGGTTTTCGTCGACGGTAAAGCCAATATTTTGACCGCTGGGCGTCGTGATGGTTTGCGCTTGCAAATCGATGGTTAACTGATAACCATCGACCACTTCTTTGAACAACTGATCGACGGTTTCGGCTGGCAACACGATAGGCAAAATGCCGTTCTTGAAGCAGTTGTTAAAGAAAATGTCGGCAAAGCTCGGTGCGATAATCGCCCGGAAACCGTAATCTTCCAAAGCCCAAGGCGCATGCTCGCGCGAGGAACCGCAACCGAAGTTTTCACGGGTCAGCAGGATTTGCGCGCCTTGATATTTTGCCTGGTTCAACACGAAGTCTTTGTTAAGCGGCCGGTTGGTGCAATCCATTTCCGGTTCGCCTCTATCCAGATAGCGCCATTCGTCAAACAGATACGGGCCGAAACCGGCACGGCGGATGGACTTTAAAAACTGTTTGGGGATGATCGCATCGGTATCGATATTGGCGCGGTCCAGTGGAGCAACCAAAGCGGTCAAGGTAGTAAAAGCTTTCATGCGACATCCTCCGCAATGTTAACAAAGTGGCCGGCAATCGCCGCCGCGGCTGCCATGGCAGGGCTGACCAAGTGGGTGCGGCCACCGTAGCCTTGTCGGCCTTCGAAATTACGATTCGAAGTCGACGCGCAATGCTCGCCGGCTTCCAGACGGTCGGCGTTCATCGCCAGACACATGGAGCAACCGGGATCGCGCCATTCGAAATCGGCTGCGGTGAAGATTTTATCCAGACCTTCTGCTTCGGCTTGTTGTTTGATCAAGCCCGAGCCGGGCACGATTAATACCTGTTTCACTGAAGCGGCCTTTTTGCGGCCTTTAATGACAGCCGCAGCGGCACGCAAGTCTTCGATGCGCGAATTGGTGCAGGAACCGATAAAAACTTTGTCCAGCTTGATATCAGTAATTTTCTGGCCGGCTTGCAAGCCCATATATTGCAAGGCTCGCTCAATGCTTTGGCGCTTGACCGGATCGGCTTCTTGGGCCGGATCGGGTACATTGGCATCGACTGCCACCACCATTTCCGGCGAAGTACCCCAGCTGACTTGCGGTTTAATCCCAGCGGCATCGATGTCGATGACTTTATCGAATAAATCGCCGCTGTAGCTGTCGGAACGCAGATTTTGCCAATAACGTACCGCCATGTTCCAGTCGTCGCCTTTGGGTGCATAAGGACGGCCTTGGTAATAATCGATAGTAATGTCGTCGACTGCGATCAAACCGGCGCGAGCGCCCGCTTCGATAGCCATGTTGCAGACCGTCATCCTGCCTTCCATGGACAAAGACCAGATCGCGTCGCCGCCGAATTCGATGGTGTAACCATTGCCGCCAGCCGTACCGATTTGGCCGATGATGGACAGTACGATGTCCTTGGCGGTGACGCCCGGACCGGTTTTGCCGTTGACTCTAATCAACATGTTTTTGGCTTTTTTCTGCACCAAGCATTGAGTTGCCAACGCGTGCTCAACTTCCGAGGTGCCGATACCAAACGCCAACGCCGCAGAAGCGCCGTGGGTGGAGGTGTGCGAGTCGCCGCAGACTATGGTCATGCCGGGCAGGGTGGCGCCTTGTTCCGGGCCGATCACATGCACGATGCCTTGGCGAATATCGGCCATATCAAATTCGGTAATGCCGTACTCTTTGCAGTTGTTTTCCAGCGTTTCCACTTGCAATCTTGAAACCGGATCGGCGATGCCTTTGTCACGGTCGGTGGTCGGCACGTTGTGGTCGGCAACCGCCAGGTTTCTGGCGATACGCCAAGGTTGGCGACCGGACAGGCGTAAGCCGTCGAAAGCTTGCGGCGAAGTCACTTCGTGCAGCAACTGCCGGTCGATGTAAATCAGGCAGGAGCCGTCGTCTTCGGTATGGACGACGTGGTCGTCCCAGAGTTTGTCGTATAAGGTTTTACCAGCCATCTAAGTTTCCGATAAAGAAGTTAACAATACTGCTCAGCCCAAAATGGCGAGCAATTTAGTGGTGATGTCGCTGACCGAGCCAACGCCGGCAATCGACGCGAATTTAGCGTTTTGACCGGGTGCGGACGACTGCATGGATGCAGGAGATAGGGCAACGCCGGGAGCGGTTGCCGAATAAAAGCCGACCAGCGGTTTGGTTTGTTCGTGATAAACGCTCAGGCGTTTGCGCACTGTTTCTTCCTTGTCATCGTCGCGTTGAATTAAAGGCTCGCCGGTGGCGTCGTCCAGGCCCTCCTGCTTGGGCGGATTGAACACTACATGGTAGGTGCGGCCCGACGCCATATGCACGCGTCTGCCGCTCATGCGTTTGATGATTTCCTCATCGTCCACGGCAATTTCGATCACATAATCCAGCTCCACACCCATGTTCGCCAAGCCTTCAGCCTGAGCGATGGTGCGAGGGAAACCGTCCAGCAAAAAGCCGTTTTTGCAGTCGTCCTGGGCGATACGTTCTTTAATCAGCCCGAGAATGATCTCGTCGGACACCAATCCGCCGGCATCCATTACTTTCTTGGCTTCGACACCCAGAGGCGTACCTTCGCGGACGGCGGCGCGCAGCATGTCGCCGGTGGAAATTTGCGGAATCGCGAACTTCTCCGTGATGAACTGGGCTTGGGTGCCTTTGCCCGAACCGGGGCTGCCTAACAGGATAATGCGCATATCAATCACTCCAGTGTATGAATCAGGCTGGTTGCCTTGCTATATAAAGAGAGCCGGCTCAAGCGCATCAGTTCGTGAGCCTGGCGGAAAAATCCGGCATTTTATCGCACTTGCCCTGTGAATGCCGTCAAATCTTGTCGAGTCGGCGGCGTGGGGCGTTGTGAATCTAGCTGGTGGTGTTGGCTTGGCTGTGTGCGCTGAGCAGTGCGAACTCGGCCAGACTGATCGATTCCGCGCGCAGATTGGCGTCGATTCCCAAGTCGATGATCTGCTGCTCTGAGATGAAGTTTTTCAGTGAGTTGCGGATGGTTTTCCGGCGTTGCGAAAAAGCCTGAGTCACCAATTGGCTAAAGCTTTTCAGATCCGCAATCTCGACCGGCGGCTGGGCGTGCGGGGTTAGCCGGACAATGGCCGACATCACTTGCGGAATCGGATCGAAGCTTTCCGGCGGCACCTCGAATAACAACTCGGTTTCGCAGTAATACTGCATCATCACGCTCAGCCGGCCGTATTTCTTACTGCCCGGCTCGGCGCAAATCCGCTCCACGACTTCTTTTTGCAGCATGAACAGCATGTCTTCCACGCAATCGGTGGTTTCCAAGAGGTGAAACATCAGCGGCGTGGAAATGTTGTAAGGCAGGTTGCCGATGATGCGCAGCTTCTCGCCGGCTTGCGCCAGTGCGGCGAAATCGAAGTCCAAGGCATCCGCGCTGTGCACAGTTAAGTTGCTATGGCTGGTGAACTGTTTTTGCAGACGGTTGACCAAGTCCCGGTCCAACTCAACGACATCGAGTTTAGCGCCGGATTCCAGCAAGGGCAGGGTTAGCGCACCCAGGCCGGGGCCGATTTCCACCCAATGTTCGCCAGCCAGCGGATGGGCACTGGCTAGAATGTTGTAAATGATGCTGTGATCGTGCAGAAAATTCTGGCCGAAGCGTTTGCGGGCGGTGTGGGTCATTTTTAGTTTTATAAGTGGGGGATCATATCCAGCGCAGTCCGCAACGCAAACTGCAAACTGCCGAGATTGGCTTTGCCGGTACCAGCCAATTCAAGAGCGGTGCCGTGGTCAACCGAGGTGCGGACGATGGGCAGGCCGAGCGTGATATTTACGGCCTGGCCGAAGCCTTTGTATTTCAATACCGGCAGGCCTTGATCGTGATACATCGCCAATACGGCGTCGGCGGTTTCCAGGTATTTAGGGGTAAACAAGGTGTCGGCGGGTAATGGGCCGTAAAGGTTGATGCCTTCGCAGCGCAAGCGTTCCAATGTCGGTTCGATGATGTCGATTTCCTCGCGGCCCAGATGCCCGCTTTCGCCGGCATGCGGATTGAGGCCGCAGACCAATATTTTCGGTTTCTCTATCGCAAAGCGTTGCCTTAGATCGCGGTTCAGCAAACGGATGACCGTCTCCAGTGAATCCAGGGTGATTGCCGCGCTTACTTCTGACAAAGGTAAGTGAGTGGTTGCCAAAGCGACGCGCAGGCCGGGTGTGGCCAGCATCATGACTGGGGTTCCGCCGGTGATTTCGGCGATAAATTCGGTGTGGCCGCTGAAGGGAATGCCGGTGTCGTTGATTACGCCTTTATGCACTGGCCCGGTTACCATGGCCGCGAATGTGCCACTCATGCAGCCCAAGGTCGCTTGGCGGATGGTTTCCAGAACGTATCGGCTATTGGCCGGATTGAGCCGTCCGCAAACGGCTGATTCGCTTAAGCTGATTGGCAGTACGGTTATCGTGCCGGCTTGCTGTTTGTTGACGTTTTGATCGATGTCGAAAAGTTGAATTGTCAGCGACAAGCCGAGTTGTTCCGCCCGCTGCTGCAATAATTTCGGATCGGCAATGGCAATGAGTTGGCAAGCTTGTTCCTGCTGTGCCAGTTGTATGCACAAGTCCGGACCGATGCCGGCCGGTTCGCCGGGAGTCAACGCGATGCGAGGTATAGACATATTAAATCTCAAAGCGAACTCATGAATGGCGGACTATAAACTGCGCCAAGATTTGTTTATTGTCTATCTGCGGTCCGTTCGGATAGTCAAACAGGGTTGTGTTCCTGGCAAATTTGTTCGCTATCGTCTGTGCTGAGCTTTTCCTGAGTAAGCTGACAGAAAAATCCGCCGTCTTTTTCGCTGAAATTGCGGCAGGTTTTGCACACGCCGAACGATTGCGACTGATTCGCCTTTTGCAACGCGGTAAGAGCTTGCTGAAAGACATTGGCGTCTGACGGCGGCGAATCGCTGCTTTGCAAGATGGCGGTGGCGCCGTGGAATAAATCAGACGGTCGCGCTTGCTTAAGTATGGCTGCGCCGTCCGGCAGCAACTGTAAATGCACCACGCGTTTATCGTTGGCATCCGGGGTTTTGCCGATATAACCCTTCTTTTCCAGAATAATCAGCGATTGCGACACAGTGCCGCGAGTCATACCCAAATAATTGGCAACAGCCGCAGGGGTGTTGCTGTATTTATTGCAGCGCGAGAGGTAATTGAGCACCTGGAAGTGTACCGGCTGCAAGCCCAGCTCCGTACATTTTTTTCGCTCCTCGGAGCGAATCAATGTGGTCATGCACTCAATAAGTTCGTAAATATCAGTTTGTTGCATAAATTGCATTCTCATCGTGACCCACTAGGTTGACAAGGCTATGGATTAAGGAGTAAATTGATAGCGAATCGAAACTTTACTTTATAACATCGGCCTGGAGTCAACAAGCTGTTATTTTACCATGCTAAATCGGGTGGCTGTTCGTCCTGGTCTTTTATGGTTTAATGCACCAAGTTGGCTCTTTTTTTTAACTTGCGGGTGGCAGGAATTTTAAATGAAAAATACTATAAAAATGCTGAATAAATCCCTACTGGCGAGTTCCATCGCCATGCTGTTGTCATCCGGAATGGCGCTGGCAAAATCCGACGACTTCCACAAACTCTATCAAGACAATTGTGCCAGCTGCCACGGTTCCGATCACGGCGGTTATTTGGCGCCGGCGTTGAACTCGGCCACCTTGAAGGGTCGCAGTCCCACCGCGTTGCGGACCATTGTGATGGCCGGAAGCTTCGATACCTTGATGCCTCCGTTCTACGGCAGGCTCGATGACGACGAAATTCGCGGCGTGATTAAGCATCTGCAAGAAACCCCCAAACAGCCTAACCCGGCCTGGACTATCGACGACATGAAAAAGTCGCTTAAAGTCTATGTTAAAGATGAAAGCACGCTGCCAACCAAGCCAACCTTCCAAATCGACGATAAATTCGAAAACTTGATTGGCGTGGCCGCTCGCGGCAAATACGGTCGCGGCGAAGGCTCCAAAGCCATCTTCATCAACAGCTCTACCCATCAAAAAGTTGGGGAAGTACCCACAGGCACCGCCGCGCATATCATTGACTTTAACCCGGCCAATCCGCGTTGGGCTTATGTCAAAACCGATACCGCCGAGATTTTTAAAGTGGATTTATATTCCATGCAAGCGGTGCGCAGCATCAAAACCGGCTGGAACGGCCCGGGCATGGGCGTATCTCGCGACGGTAAATACATCATGGCCGGTTCTTTCGTACCGCATAACGCCGTGATTCTGAATGCCGATACCTTGGAGCCGCTAAAAACCTTCGAATTGGAAGGCATCGATCCCGACGGTAAACATGTATCTTCCGACTCCGGCATGATCATCGGTACACCATATGCCGATATTTTCGCGATTGCGTTGGAAAATGCCGGTCAGGTTTGGGTGATTGATTTGAATAAAGAAGGTTTCCCGGTTACCCGTATCGAGAAAGTGGGTCGGCATTTGCACGACGCCTTCCTGACTCACGGCGGCAAAAAATTGATGATCGCGTCCTACGACGACAGCATCGTTGCGGCCATCGATCTGGAAAAACGCGAGATTATCAAAAAACTGGAAGCCGGCTGCGTACCGCACGTTGGCGGCGGTTCAGCGGTGAAAGTTGACGGCCGTACCTTAGGCTTCGGTACCAACTTCGGCGATTGCGATAAAACCGTGGTCAGCGTTTGGGATTTGGACAAAATGGAAGTAGTCAAACAAGTACCTGTTTCCGGCGGCACCGAATCGCCGGCTGCACATGCCAACGCGCCTTATGTCGCGGTTGACATCATCAGCAAAGACAGACGCGCCCGCACTGTGCAGTTGATTGACAAGAAAACCCTGGAAGTTGCTAGAACGCTGGATGTTGGCGGTCACGCTTACTTCCCGGAATATAGCGCCGACGGTAAATTCCTGTATATCAGCGCCGGTTACAACGGTGACGAAGTGGTGGTGTACGATTCCAACACCTTGCAAAAAGTCGCAAGCGTGCCGATGGAAAGTCCGGCGGGTATCTTCTCCCGCGGCCGGGTTAAATACATGACTCGCGGCTTGTCACCTGACGAAATGGAGCAATCAAAATGAAGATGACTCATTTTATCGTGTCGCTGCTGGCGGGACTGATGGCTACCGGTAGCGCACAGGCTACCAGTTTGTATGTCGGTCAAGCCAAGGCTGGCGCGGTCTGCGCGCAATGTCACGGTATCCGGATGCCCAGCGCCGACGCGCCGTTTCCACCGTTGGGCGGCCGCGATCCCGAGTATTTGAAAACCGCGATCAAACAATATCGCGACAAGACGCGGAAATCCGACATCATGAACGCAATTGCCGGTTCCTTGACCGATGCGGAAATCAACGACATCGCCGCGTATTACGGCAGCGTTAAACCTTAAATAATGGGTTATCGCTGGCTGTTGCTCGGCTTGCTGTCAACCTGCGCCTTTGCGGACCAACCTAATCCGCAAAGGCAGCAGGAGTTGTTGAATATGCTCAAGCATGATTGCGGCTCTTGTCACGGCCTGCCACCGAAAGGCGGCTTGGGGCCATCGTTGATGCCGGAAGTATTGGCAGACAAAAGCGATGCATTGTTGATAGATGCTATCCAAAACGGCCGAGCTGGGACGGCGATGCCGCCCTGGAAGAACTTTCTGACAGTCGATGAAACTGCTTGGCTGATTCAACAACTAAGAAAGCGCTGATAGCCGGTATCTGTTTTCGCAGTTAGTAGGTTAACAACCTAATGGCAGATTGACTTCTTGAATGATCGTCGCTAAATAACACGCGCCCTATGAAACTTTCTTATTCCCGGTGTCTCCTGATTTTCTTGTTGTCGTCTGCGTTACCCAGTCATGCGGAGCTTAGAGCCACCGGCGATCTCGGCGTAGTGATAGAACGCGAAACCGGCAGCATCCAGATTGTCAATACCACCAAACCAGCCTCGTTGAGCCGTATCGAAGGCTTAGGCGACTTGTCTCATGCCTCGGTGGTGTTCTCCCGCGATCAGCGTTATGCCTATGTTTTCGGTCGCGACGGCGGCTTGACCAAGATCGATTTACTCCAAGATAAAATCGATAAACGGGTGATTCAGGCCGGCAACAGTATCGGCGGGGCAATTTCTCAGGATGGCAAATTAATCGCCGTGTCTAACTACACACCGGGCGGCGTGAAGATTTTCTCGGCGGATACCTTGGAGCAACTGGCCGAGATTCCTGCGGTTTATGGCGAAGACAATAAATTATCCAAAGTGGTCGGTTTGGTCGATGCGCCGGGCCAGCGCTTCGTGTGCAGTCTGTTCGAAGGCAACGAAATCTGGCTTATCGACGCTAAAAATCCGCGTCAGCCCGTTGTGAAAAAATTTAAAGACATCGGCAAACAACCTTACGACGCTTTATTGACGCCGGACGGTCATTTCTATGCCGCCGGTTTGTTCGGCGAAAAAGGTTTGTCCTTGCTGGATCTGTGGCAACCGGAAAAAGGTGTCGAACATATTCTGGAAGATTACGGCAAGGACGACGAGCAAATGCCGGTTTACAAAATGCCGCACTTGGAAGGCTGGACAGTCGCCGGCGATTGGTTGCTGGTGCCGGCTGTGGGGCTGCATGAAGTGTTGGTGATCGATACCCGCGAGTGGGAGTTGGTGAAACGCATCCCGGTGGCCGGCCAGCCGGTATTCGTCACGTCGCGGCCTGACGGGCGGCAGGTGTGGGTGAATTTCGCCTTCCCGGACAATCAGATCGTGCAAGTGATCGATTTGAAAGACTTTAATGTCGTTAAAACCCTGCAACCCGGCAAGGCTGTGTTGCACATGGAATTCAGTCCTCGCGGTGAATCGGTCTGGCTGGCGGTGCGCGATGAGGATAGGGTGATGGTCTACGATACCGAAACTTTTCAAGAGACGGCCCGTCTGCCGGTGCAAAAACCCAGCGGGATTTTTTTCACTGATCGCGCCAATCGCATAGGCTGGTAAAACATGCTAGCCCCCTTGCATAAACGTCTGCTCAACGACTATCAGCAGGATTTTCCGTTGAGTCCGACCCCTTACCGAGACATCGCCGAGCAGCTCGGGGTTAGCGAGGACGAGGTGCTGAATGCGTTTCAAACCTTATCCGAGCAGCAGATGATCAGCCGCATCGGTCCGGTGATCGCGCCCAATAGCATAGGTAACAGCGCGTTGGTGGCGATGGCTGTGCCGGACACAGACTTGGCGCGAGTTGCCGAATTGGTCAGTGCCTATCCGGAAGTCAATCACAACTACGAGCGCGAAAATCGTTTCAATTTGTGGTTTGTGTTGATTGCCGATAGCGAACCCCATCTTAAAGCCGTTATTGCGGATATCGAAACCCAAACCGGTTATCCTGCGATGTTGCTGCCGATGTTGGCCGACTATTTCATCAACCTGGGATTTGAGCTGAATTTGCATGATTGACGCTATCGATTTTCAACTGATTGCCGCCGTGCAAGCGGGATTACCGATTGCAGCGAGGCCGTATGCGGCGATAGCCGAGCAATTGGCAATCACCGAGCAGGACGTAATCGAGCGCCTTGCACGCTTGAAGACTCAGGGTTTGATCAAGCGTTGGGGAGTAGTGGTCAAGCATCGTCAGCTCGGCTATCGGGCTAATGCCATGATCGTGATGGATGTGCCCGACGAGTGGGTGGCTCGGGTTGGTGCTTTGATCAGCCAGCAGGCTTGCGTGAATCTGTGTTATCAACGCCCGCGCCAAGGTGAAGTCTGGCCCTACAACCTGTATTGCATGATCCACGGCAAGAGCCGGGAAGTGGTGTTGGAACAATGGGCAGAGCTGCGGCATGCCTGCAATTTATGTGAATATCCATTTGAAGTCTTGTTTAGTCGGCGTTGCTTCAAGCAGCGCGGGGCTTTATATGCTCGCCCCATTGCAAATGGCGATGGGCTAAGCCCCTCTCTTGCTGGACAGAGTAGGGCTGAGGAGATTAAAAACAAACTGTCTTTCGGCGTGCACTTCGCCTAATCATGGACGCCATAGACAAAGCCATCGTCAACCGCTTGCAGCAAGGTTTTCCTATCTGCGCATCGCCCTACCAGCGGGTTGCCGAGGAATTGAGCCTTCCGGAAGCCGAATTGCTGTCCAGATTGCAAGCCATGTTGGCCGACGGAGTGCTATCGCGGTTTGGGCCGATGTATCACGCCGAACAAATGGGTGGGGCTCTGACTTTGGCAGCGCTGAAAGTGCCTGACGAACGTTTCGACGAAGTCACCGAAATCGTCAACGCCTTCCCGGAAGTGGCGCATAACTATGCCCGTAATCATTTACTCAACATGTGGTTTGTGCTGGCTACCGAAAAGCCGGAACAGGTGCAAAGTGTGATTGCCGAAATCGAGCGGCAGACCGGATTGCCGGTCTACAACATGCCGAAAATCAGCGAATATTTCGTTGGTTTGCAATTGGAAGCCTGATGTCAATCGATGAGACAGACCGACAAATTATCCAGGCCACCCAGGCCGGCTTACCGCTGGTTAGCGAACCGTATCAAGCCGTTGCCGAGCAACTGGGTTTGTCTGCCCAAGCTGTGATGTTGCACATTGCCGAGATGCAGCAGACCGGGGTCATCCGCCGTATTGCCGCAGTGCCCAACCATTACAAACTGGGTTATCGCTACAACGGTATGACGGTTTGGGATGTGGACGATAGCTATGTCGACGAACTTGGGCAAAAGGTGGCAAAACTGCCGTTTGTCAGCCACTGTTACCAGCGCCCCCGACATTGGCCTGATTGGCCGTACAATCTGTTCGCCATGGTGCACGGCAAAGTTGAAGCTGACGCCGAACAGCAAATAGCAATCATCGCCGAATTATTGGGTGAGCAGGCGCACCGCCACGAGGTGCTGTACAGCACCAAAATTTTAAAAAAGACCGGTTTGCGAATCGGGGGATAGAGTATGTTCAGACTGAGCCAATACATGCGCGAACTGCTGCATCCAACCCCGCTGACCGCACCGCGCAAGCCCTCGGGGCCGGTGGTGATCTGGAATTTGATTCGCCGCTGCAATCTGACCTGCAAACACTGCTATACCACGTCGGCCGACATCAATTTCCCTGGCGAGCTGAGTACGCCGGAAATTTACACGGTGATGGACGACTTGAAGGCTTTCAAAGTGCCGGTATTGATCCTGTCCGGTGGCGAGCCGTTGCTGCATCCGGACATTTTTGCCATCTCGCAGCGGGCCCGCGACATGGGTTTTTATGTGGCCTTGTCCAGCAACGGTACGTTGATTGACGAAAGTAACATCGAGCAAATCGCCGCTATCGACTACCAATACATCGGCGTCAGCCTGGATGGCATTGGTCAGACTCATGACTCATTCCGCCAGAAACAAGGTTCGTTCGACGCGTCGCTGGCCGGTATTCGTTTATGCCGGGAACACAACATCAAAGCCGGCGTCAGGTTTACGCTGACCCAAGACAACGCTCACGATTTCGAAGGTCTGTTGCAATTGATGGACGACGAAGACATCGACAAATTCTACCTGTCGCATTTAAATTACGGCGGTCGGGGCAATAAGAATCGTAAGGACGACGCCGAGTTTCAATTAACCCGCAAGGTCATGGACAGCTTGTTCGAAAAGTCGTTAAGCTGGGAGCAGCAAGGTTTGCATCGCGAAGTGGTGACCGGCAACAACGACGCCGATGCAGTGTATTTTCTGCACTGGGTCAAGCGCCGTTTTCCCGAGCGAACGGAGCATATGCGGGCCAAATTACAGCAATGGGGCGGCAATGCTTCTGGCGTAAACGTTGCCAATATCGACAATTTGGGCAATGTCCATCCGGACACGTTCTGGTGGCATTACGGCTTGGGCAACGTCCGCAAAAGACCGTTCTCTGAAATCTGGCCGGACATCACTGATCCACTGATGGCAGGATTGAAAGCATCGCCCCGGCCGCTGAAAGGCCGCTGCGGTGATTGCCATTATCAAAGTATCTGCAACGGCAATACCCGCGTTCGCGCTCAACAAATGACTGGCGATTTTTGGGCCGAGGATCCTGGTTGTTATCTGGCGGACGAAGAGATCTTCGCTTAGAGTGCTTTGCGCAGTCTGAGATGAGCAATGATTAATCTGGAAAAAATTGCTATTTACAAAAAATTTGCCGGGGACATTGATGGCTGGACCAGGATGGCTTCTGCTACGGAAAAGGCTATATTGACCGGCGACGACTGGCGGCAAATCGATAGCTTTGTTCAGGACTTTGGTTTGGTTAAGGCTGGTTTGGCATCAGCCCGCTATGCGGAGAAATTGCATACGCGGATTGCGGAGTCGGTTACCGATGCCGAAACCCTGGCAGCACTGAAGGAACTGGGCGAACAATTGGCTTGAAATTTGGTTGGGCTGGTCCTTAGCGCATCAATGAGCAGGGGATGCTCCACAGCAATTTAGCGGACGCTTGATCCGATAAATCGGCATCCAGGCGGGTTAGGGAGGCTTTTTTGATGACAATGCTGTCGGTAGCGGTGCCTAACAAACCGGAAATGGTAACCGAGAAGTCCGGCTCGTGCCCGACCAACCAAACGTCGTCCAGACCTTGCTCGGCTAGTTTGGCAAGCTCTCTGAGTATGGTTGATGCAGAAGTATCGATGCCCAGCCACTCAACGGTCTGGGGTGCAGGACTGTCGGGCAGGCGTTGGTTGAGTATCCTTGCGGTTTGTTGAGCGCGTAGCAGCGGGCTACAATAAATCGATCCCGGAACCAAGCCGTTGGCTAAACAAAATGCCGCCAAGCGTTTCACCTGCTTTTCGCCTTTATCGATTAAGGCTCTATCCGCATCGGGTATCGATAAGCCGCCATCTTCTGCGGTAGCGTGTCTGAGGAAAGTGATAAGCATGGTACGTCTCCTTGTCGGACGATTTTGACTGGGGTCTTTAGACTATCGACACTTTCTGGTTTTAGGCGAAGCTATGAAGTTTGTTATAAAGTTCCAACTAAATCTAGCGCAAATATTAGCTCAGTTGTTGCTTCGTTAGGGCTTTAATCGCTGGCCTGGAAAATATAGTTGATAATTCTTGACTGAATTACTGGGTATAGTCATAATCATTCAGTCTTTCAATTGCTTATAGAGTTTTATATGTCCGATCCTATTGTTTTTACCGACAGTGCCGCTCATAAAGTTGCGGGTTTAATTCAGGAAGAGGGTAACGATAATCTTAAGCTCAGAGTTTATATTAGCGGTGGCGGCTGTTCCGGATTTCAGTATGGTTTTACCTTTGACGAAGATGTCAATGAAGACGATACGCAAATCGTCAAAGACGGCGTGACGGTGCTGATCGATTCGATGAGTATCCAGTACCTTAGCGGTGCCGAAATCGATTACAAGGAAGACTTGTCTGGTGCGCAATTCGTGATTCGCAATCCAAACGCGACGACGACCTGCGGTTGCGGCTCGTCTTTCTCAGCTTAATCCGTTTTTACCCGGATAAATCCCACCCAAAACCACGGGCGTACTAGCGCCCGTGACGTTACACAAATTTCCCGGCAAATTATTCAAGGTTTGTCGTGCCAGCCAGGCAAACGCAATTGCTTCTACATGGTCCGGATCGATTCCATTTTCCGCTGTTGAAATTACCGGCATATTCAGGCCTTTCCGCAACAGAGTCATCAATTGACCGTTATGCGCGCCGCCGCCGCAGACCAATGTTTGCAGGGTGTCGGGTGCATATTGGCGAATGGCATCGGCGATGGTCTCGGCGCTGAACTGGCAGAGCGTGGCTTGAATATCTTCCGGCTTAAGATTGTTGAATAAGCGGAGTTTTTGTTTTAGCCACGCTGACGAGAAATATTCCTTACCGGTACTTTTCGGTGGCGTCAGTCGGAAATAGTCGTCGTCTTTTAATGCGTCGAGCAGGGCTGGATAAGGTTTACCCGTGGCTGCCCAGTTGCCATTGCGGTCATAAGGCTGATTGCAGTTTTCTTGACACCACCAGTCCATCAAGCCATTGCCGGGACCAGTATCGAAGCCGATGACCGGTTTATCGTTCAATACCGTTATGTTGGCAATACCGCCAATATTGACGATCACCCTAGCTTGCGTGACATCGTTAAAAACTGCTTGATGAAAGGCTGGAACTAATGGAGCGCCTTGGCCGCCGACGGCGATGTCGCGGCGGCGGAAGTCTGCGACGGTGGTGATGCCGGTTATTTCGGCGATGCGATTCGGGTCGCCGATTTGTAGAGAAAAGCCATTGTCAGTCTCAGGCGCGTGATAAACGGTTTGGCCGTGACTGCCTATTGCCTTGATCGAACTGGCCGGAATATTGGCATTATCCAGTAGAGCCTGCGCGGCTTCGCCAAATAGGCGGCCGATCTGGCTATCGAGCGAGCCGTAATCCGTTAGCAGAATAAGTTGGCCCGGTTGACTAAGATGGTGAATTTTTTGCCGGAGTTCGGCGGAAAATGGTTGGTAATGGAAAGCGATAAGTTGTATCTTGCCGTCGCTAAAATCGACGAGGCCAGCATCAATACCATCGATGCTGGTCCCTGACATTAAGCCAATATAAAGCTCGGACACTGTTTTAGTTTTGAGCTACCAACGCGTCGCCTTTGGCTTGCTTCAGTTGCGCTATAAACGGCTGAGTTTGTGCTTTGAATTTTGCTAGTAAAGCGTTATCCATGGGCATAGAGCGCGGTATTTTCGCGGTAACCGGATTAACGTGCTCGCCGCCAATGCGGAATTCATAATGCAAATGCGGACCGGTGGCCAAGCCGGTCTTACCGACGTAACCAATCACATCCCCCTGTTTGATAGCACTACCCAGTTTTTGACCGGACTTGAAGCCGGACAAATGAGCGTACAAAGTCGAGTATTTTTGGCCGTGTTCGATCTCCACTACATTGCCGTAGCCGTTTTTCACGCCGCGGAAGACGATTTTGCCGTCCCCGGTGGTTTTAACCGGTGTACCAATGGCCGCGGAATAATCGACACCTTTGTGAGCGCGGATGGTGTTCAGAATCGGATGCTTGCGGTGCAAATCAAAATGCGAGCTGATTTTGGCGAAGTCCATTGGGGTTTGCAGGAAGGCTTTACGCAAACCGTTGCCGTCAGGGGTGTAATAGCCGGTATTGCCTTGGTTATCTTCGAAACGCACGGCGGTGTATGTTTTACCCTGGTTGACGAATTCAACCGAGAGAATTTCACCGGTGTCAAACTCTTTGCCGTCCACAAACAGTTTTTCATAGACGACAGTAAATTGGTCGCCATCTCTTAAATTCAATGCAAAATCGATGTCCCAGGCAAAAATGTCGGCTAGTTTCAGGATTAGTTTTTCCGGTAGGCCTGCTTCCTTGCCGTCTTCGAATAGCGAAGAATCAATCGTGCCTTTGCTGCTGGCGAGTTGGTAATCGACTTTTTTGCTCAGCAATTCCACGTCAAATCCGTCATCGTGCCGCGTGGCGATCAATGTTTCGAAAGGATTTTTACTATAAGTCAGTTGTTCCAGCTCGCCGGATGCATTCAGGGTGGCGACAACGTCTTGGCCAGGTTCGACATCGGCGAACTGCTTGCCTGTGGCGTTGGCGTGGATAATCTTGTGCAAATCTTCTCGGCTAAGATTTAAGGCTGAGAAAATGCTGGAAAGGTTTTCACCCGATTTGACGGTATGTTCCAGTTCTTCGGTTATATCGAGATGTTGTACTTCGGGTGGTGCTACGTATTTGGTGTATTGGTTGATCTTGGATGAGATCAGTCTGTCTTGCTCCAGGGTCTTTGCGTCTTCAAAACCTTTATGCGGTATCAATCCGTAACTTGCGCTTGCGGCAACAACGGTGCAGGTGCCTAACAGCACCGACTTGAGTATTCTGTTCTTCACAGTAATCACACTTCATTGTTTGTCGAGCGTTTCATTGTAGGCAATTTTGGTGCATAAGGCCAACAAAAGGCCATTTTTTATCCTTCCGTACAATTGCATCACTTATAATGCGCGCCCAAAACTTAAGGCTATCGGGAGAATAAATTGTTGCAAGAAACCTTGGCTCAGTTGCGTTACGGCGCTGAAGAAATTTTGCTGGAATCTGATTTGATCAAAAAGCTGGAGGAAAATCGGCCTTTAACCATTAAGGCTGGATTCGATCCTACAGCACCCGATTTGCATCTGGGGCACACGGTGCTCATTAATAAGCTGAAGCAGTTTCAGGATGCCGGTCATAACGTGCAATTTTTGATTGGCGATTTTACCGCAATGATAGGCGATCCGACTGGCAAAAACGTCACGCGTAAGCCTTTGAGCCGTGAAGAGGTGGCGGAAAACGCAAAAACCTATCAGGCACAGGTCTTTAAGATCCTTGATCCGGATAAAACCGAGGTTAAATTCAATTCGGCATGGATGGGGGCGATGACGAGTGCCGAATTAATTCAGTTGGCGGCCAGAAATACCGTCGCCAGAATGCTGGAACGCGATGATTTTAGTAAGCGATATAAGGGTGGTCAGCCTATTGCGATTCACGAATTCCTATACCCATTAATACAGGGCTATGACTCGGTGGTAATGAAAGCCGATGTTGAACTGGGCGGTACCGATCAGAAGTTTAACTTGTTGATGGGGCGGCAATTGCAGGAAGGTTATGGGCAAAAACCACAGGTCGTGTTGACAATGCCGATCTTGGAAGGGCTTGATGGCGTGCAGAAAATGTCCAAGTCGCTTAATAACTATATAGGGATTGCGGACGCGCCTGATGATATGTTTGGTAAAATTATGTCGATTTCCGATGAACTGATGTGGCGTTATTTTAAGTTGTTGAGCTTTAAGTCAATGCTAGAAATAGAAGGTTGGCGCGCTGCTTGCGAAGGGGGTGAAAATCCTAGATATTACAAAGTAGCGCTTGCTCAGGAGATTGTTGCTAGGTTTCATGGGCTACTCGCTGCAAAGACGGCGCTGGAGAATTTTGAGGCGCGGTTTCAGCGTGGCGCATTGCCGGACGATATAGAGGATGTTCAAATTAGGGTGGATGACAAGGGAATGCCAATTGCTAATGTGCTAAAAAATGCAGGGTTGGTGGAAAGCACTTCTGAGGCCTTGCGGCTGATTAAGCAGGGTGCGGTAAAAATTGATGGTGAAAAACTGGAAGATCCCAAAGCGGTAATTTCTGCGCCAGCCAAGCATGTTTATCAAGTAGGTAAAAGAAAGTTTGCGCGGATAGAAATAATATCTTGACGAGAGTAGGAAGTGTGGTTAGAATGCGCGGCTCTTCACTGCTTAAGTA
>NZ_LUUG01000102.1 GCF_001644035.1 Methylomonas methanica | reverse complement strand
CCTGAATCCGTGACTCCACATATTGCCAGCCCTTTTAGTTGCCAAACTATTCCAAAATTCGCTGAATTTAAAAGTGCGGTCCCTGGAATCGAGTTTCACAGCTAGAAATTCAGCCTATTATCCGGAGTATTTTTCCGGCGCGGTTCAAATGGCTGGATTTTAGCCGCAACATCCCCTTCCGCAGTCAATTTGCGGCGTTATGCTGTCAGCGGCAAGGCCATCAGTCGCTAGCCTACGGCGAGTTTGGCGTAGGTGGATTCAAAGGCGATGAAGCCGGGGCAACCCTGTGAAAAGCGCAGTTTGAGGCGGTGCCCGCTGCGGATGAGTCGTGCGGCCAGGTACATGAGTTCCTGGATCACGGTTTTGATACGCCGCCGTTTGGCGGGATGCCGGATTGGGCTTTGTTCACCGAGCAAGCCGATGAGGCCAATCCAGCGCAGAATGTTGTAGCTATAGGCGCTGAGCGTCATGATCAGATCATTAGTGGCGAATTTGCCAGACGGTAGACGCTCGATGTCCAGATCGGTTTTGAATTCGCTGTGAAATTGTTCGGCGGTGGCATGGTCGCGGTATAGGGCGATGATCCGCGCATCGTCATGCGCGGCGCCATCAAGACTAGTCCACCAGCCTTCGATTTCGATGTCGGGCATCAACAGCTGTTGACCTTGAGGCGTGATGCTCCGTTCGATGATTTGCATGACCCGGCGAAAGGTGTAGGTTTTGCCGTTGCGAGGATGTTGCTCGGTGACGCTAAACAGCGCCACGCGTTTGCCTTCGCGAGGTGCAGTCCATTGGCCGTGTTGTTCGGCATGGGCCAGCCAGACTTCGACATCCTGTTTGCGCGGGTTCCATTTGATGATGAAATCGACCTGGTCGGCTTCGTGTAAGTCGATGCGATTGTCGAGGGCGTCGTGGCCGCTATCCAGGCGCACCAGTAAAGGCAAAGCGGTTAAGCGTTTCGCGGCGACCAGTCCGCGTTCCAGTGAATACCGAAATTCATATTGGCAATGCTGCTTGCCTTCGCGCAGTTCATTACCGATGCACCAACCTTCTTTGCCCAGATAGAGGGCAATCGGGGCGTAGCCGTCAAAACCTTTGTAGGTTCGGGACACGCCTTCCTTGCGGGTTTTTTCGTTGTTCATGGGGTAGACATCGATATCCAGCGCGACATGACCGGTAGCCAGCGGCGTCACCGGCACTTGGGCATGGGCCAGAAAATCGATGTTGCTTTGATAAACGATCGGCAACAAGGCGTCGGCGTGTTCGTCCAGGCGTTGTCTGAGGCGAGCGCTGGACGGCACTTGCTGAATCGACAGCGCAGCTTTGAAATAGTCGTCGTTACGATGGTTTTCGATGGCTTCGAAATCACTCTTGCCCAGACAAAGGGTACCGATAGAGCTTTTGATAATATCGGCGTGAGAAATGCCGTGTCGCAACGGAATACCTTTTTCCAAGGCCTGATTAAGTTGACCATACCGATTCAAACATAAACCCACCAAGGCTAATCCGGAATGGCTGGTATAAAATTCAGTTTCAGATTGCTCCAGGATAAACCGCTTCATGACTCACTCGCTGGGTGAAAAATGGAATGCGCCTATTATCCCAGAATAGGCCTTATAAATCATTACGATAGAGCTGTGTGCGGCATTTTAAGTCACGGATTCAGG